>JABSRU010000049.1 GCA_013214965.1 Gammaproteobacteria bacterium | reverse complement strand
GTAAAGGAGACGACAGTGTGCATGGTGGTAGTGGCGATGACCTGTATATCTACCAGCTAGGTGATGGTAACGACACTCTTAATGATTCTGGTGGTACGGATACGTTGCGGTTTGGCGCTGGTATTTACGCTGACGATGTTAGTGTTACGGCAACCGAGAAGGACATGGTTATCACCTTGGCAGATGGTCACACCATTACGATTACAAACTGGTATGTTATTTATGTTTATGATCCACGGATAGAGCGAATCGAGTTTAGTGATGGCACGACTTGGGAAATCGCCGATATAATGAGGTTGTTAACGGTAACGGGGACAGACGGCGATGATGTCATCGTTAACCAGTACTTAAAATTAGGCACGACTTATCAGACGGGTAAAGGAGATGATAGTGTCCACGGTGGTAAAGGCGATGACCTATACATCTATGAATTAGGTGACGGCAACGACACCATTAATGATTCCGGTGGTACAGATACGTTGCGGTTTGGGGTTGGTATTGACGTTGATAATATCAGTGTTACGGCAGTAGGAAGTGATATGCTCATTACATTGGAGAATGGCCATGTCATTACTTTTAACTATATAAGAATTGAAAATATTGAATTTTATGATGGAGGGGGGCGAACTGCGGCCTCTTTATTAAATTAAGGATGAAAAATGAACATTATTCTTTTGTTATTTTTAGTATTGTCATCATTTTGTGTTATCGGTAAAGTCGATACGCAGAATCATTACGCGAAAAAGGCTTTTGTACAGCAATGTGAAGTTTTAAAGAAAGATGATCAAAAAATTGAATTTGTATTTAATGTGTCGGATATAAAGGGTCCGTCCAGAGAATCTTCACTTTATGTGGTTAATTCTAGCTTATTATCTGGAGAGTGGGTTGTAATTGATACAACGGCTAACGAACGTCAAATATCGGATACTTTCAAGTTACCCATACACACAATAATACATAAAATTTATTTGAAAAAAAAACGGTTACTGCTGTTAGGTGATGGCAAAAACTATTCGTTATTGGAAAAGCATGCTTTAAAATTAAAAAAATACTTTGCTGAAGATGTCAAAATTTTTCATGGAAACCTTAATTTATGGTTAGGGGAAACATCTGAAGCTAATGATTGGAAGGTTATGAAATTAACCCCCGCAGAATTAATCTCAGAATCTCAGTTAGGACGTTGGTCTTATATTTATCATCGTGAAGATTTATTAACAATTTTTAAAAATCTATCAAATGGTACCAATAAATTTAAATTTCTTGATAGATTTGTTGTTATGAAAGAAGAAATTTTAAAAAATATAAGTATTCCAGATGAGTTTAAGAGTAGACTTTATCAATTGGAAGGAGGGGAGAAAGCGATAGAGATTTTTAATTTAAATCATAGTCGAATATTATCAGCAAGTCGAAACCGAAGACTAAAAGAGCAATGTAAAACTTATCATGAAAATTCGTAATATTTTTGTAATTCCTTTCTTTCTTTGCTTTTTTGCATGTACTGACAATAGCCCTACAGTTTTGTCTAGTGATAATGTAGCGAATACAGTGGATAATAAGATCACTCATCATGGCGTTGCTGATCAAATACTGGTTTTTAGATATGAAATTACCAATAAAACAACAACGTTACTTAATAATGCCGTGGTACAGTTAGCCGCGCCGGTAACTCAATCTCCAAGACATGCTATTGTTACATTGGATGTTAACGTCAAGCATACCTTGAGTAAGGATTCTTTAGGTAATCAAACTATCGTGATTTCATTTGATAAGTTTGCGCCTCTGCTGACCAAGATAGTGACAGTGAGAGCTCGAATCTCTCGTTTGAAAAAACACCTCAAAAAAGAAGCTAATTTACAGTTGTTTTTGTCCGAAAATAAATTTGTTCCTCATTCTCATCCTGAGTTGATGATTGTCGCTGCTAAAGTGCGCGGTAAATCAGATCTAGAGACTGTATCAAATTCATATCAATGGGTGATAGGACACATGAATTACGCTGGTTATGTACCCAATGACCATGGTGCTCTATACGCGTTACGAATGGGTAAAGGAGATTGTACCGAGTATATGTATCTACTGGCTTCATTGCTAAGAAGTAATGGCATTGCAACAAGGTTAGTTGCTGGTTATGTTTATGATAGCAACCAGTTGGCTAATGCGGCTGATTACCATAATTGGGTTGAAGTTCTACTTGATGGAAAATGGCAAGTAGTTGATTCCCAAAAGCAACAGCTGTATGGAGATGCAAGCGACTATATAGCCATGCGTTATCTCGACTCTAAGCAGGGCCTTATTCAAGAAAGTCAACGATTCTCAGCGTCTAAGTTACTGACTGTGAAAATGTATTAATTGTAAATAGTGTCGTAGTGTTGGTCTAAAAAAGCCGAATAGTATTCGGCTTTACATATGGTTATCAGTTTTGAATAATCAAACTTTGAGCTGAAGAAACTCCTTATAGCTTGGTAATTCCGCCACAGTTTTATCGATTAATGTTTTTAGGCTGGTCAATAAGCCATTGGGTAATAATCTTGTGGGATGCTCCCTTGTCCTATCATTACTTGTTGCCAGGAAAAAATCTTACCACTTTCTTTAAATAGTGCAATTTTGTAGGCTAAGGAGTCAGGGATTTCGATGTCACGACACATCCGCTCAAAAGCACTGTCACTGCGGTTATTTAATTTGTAGTGAAGAATGATGAAATCACGAATGTTTTCAAATTCCTCTTTATATTGCTGATTATAGGTGGCGATTTCAGAAGCCTTGATCCCTTGGTGATAAAACATTTTTAATAACCGAATCGTGGCGGTTTGAATTAAATGAATGCTGGTGGACTCTAGCGGCTCAATAAAACCACTGGATAAGCCAATCGCAATGACTTCTTATGCCATTGCTGTCTTCTGCGTCCTGTTCTAAAGCGAATCACTCGTGGTTCATCAAGGGCAGGGGCATCTAAACTTTGTGCCAGCAGAGCGATGGCTTGTTGGTCGGTGGTGAATTTACTGCAATAAACGACGCCGTTACCGGTTCTATGTTGCAGAGGAATACGCCAGCGCCAACCTGTGTCGTGGGCAATGGATTTAATGTAGGGTTGTAGTGGTTTGGCACTTTCACAGGGCAACCAATGAGACCAATCTACAAAGCCGCTGTTTAAGTTTTTTCAATCAGTAATGCTACCATGCCGGTGCAATCAATTAATAAATAAATCCCCCTCGACAGTTTGGCCATTTTTAAAATCAGTTGTTCGATAAAACCTGTTTTCTCATTTTAGATCACTTGTTCTACGGTGTCTTCAATCCGGATCGAGTTTACTCAACGTTAACTGATAATACTTTCCCCTCTATTGTTGCTGAAGATTTATTTCGTATTGATGATAGAGTAATTATTGAGCACTGGCACGCTCAGCAACAAGAAATGAACCTAACGTTGAGTGGGCGCACACGATGGTTGATGGCGACGGAGATCCTTCAATATTAATGCCTGTTGACTTGCTAGCACGTAATAAAAAGGCGGTGAGGGATTTTATTTATGTTGGTTTTGCTGTTGTGTGGGAATAGCTATATCTTAGAAACGAGAAAAGCCAATCTATGGTTAAGATTGGCTTTTCTCTAGAATGATGGTGCCTCGACCCGGAATCGAACCAGGGACACGAGGATTTTCAATCCTCTGCTCTACCGACTGAGCTATCGAGGCAACGGCGGCTATTAAATAGATTTTGAGGGTTTAAGTCAACGTTTATTTGATAAATAGCCAAGTAATTGTTGCGGTTGCTTGAATTGTGCTCGTATTGTTTAAAATACCGCTCAAAAGCTATTTGTCTGGTGGTGTGTAGCCATCAATTTGTACTTCTTTGCCTTCAAACAAAAAATCGACCATTTGCTGCTCTAGAAATTTTCGGTCGTCGGGGCTCATTAAATTGAGCTTCTTTTCATTAATTAGCATGGTTTGTTTTGACATCCAACGGCCCCAAGCTTCTTTTGATATATTGTTAAAAACTTTTTTACCTAACTCACCTGGTAATGATTGAAAATCTAGGCCATCGGCCTCTTGATTAAGATGAGTACAAAATATAGTGCGAGCCACAAGCTTCCCCTATGAATGATTAATTTGCTGTAATAATGATTGAGTCACGCTAGCCAGGCCAACTTGTTGGCCTGCGGCTAAGTTATACCAGAGTGCCTGTTGTGACTCCATCACAATGTTATCAATTATCCGTGGTAATTTTAAGTGGTAAGGCGTGATATCTAAATGATAATGGCTAAATGTGTGACGTAATGGCGTCAGCGCCTTGAGTTCACCCTGTGCGATGAGGTGCTCAACACTGTTTTCCATGATTTCAAGGGATTCAAATTCAGGAAAACAATGTAACGATCCCCAAATACCCGTTGGTGGACGTTTAATTAAGTGAACTTTACCTTCCGCTTCAATAATTAGCATGATGGTGCTTTTAACAGGAGTGACTTTTTTCGGTTTCGAGTTTGGAAATTCTTTAGTGCGCTCTTCTTTGAATGCGACACAGGTTTCCATCACTGGGCACACTGGGCATTGTGGTTTGCTACGACTGCATAAAGACGCACCAAGATCCATCATCGCTTGATTGTATTCACTGGTATTAGTGAGTGGTGTTAGTTCGGTGCTGACTTGCCATAGTTTCTTTTCTACTTTTGATACGCCATACCAACCTTCAATCGCATAATGGCGAGTTAAGACTCGTTTGACGTTACCATCTAAAATAGCATGGGGTTGATTGAGCGATAATGACAGTACCGCACCAGCGGTAGAGCGGCCAATACCGGGTAAATCTAATACTTGATCAAAATGGGTCGGGAACTCACCATGGTATTGATCGCGAACTATTTGGGCTGTTTTATGTAAGTTACGCGCTCGAGCGTAATAACCTAGGCCGGTCCACAGGTGCAATACTTGATCTGTCGGTGCATTAGCGAGGTCAGTAATTGTGGGGAACTGCTCCATAAAACGTTGATAATAAGGGATCACAGTCGCTACTTGTGTTTGCTGCAGCATTACTTCGGATATCCAGACCCGATAGGGGGTTTTATCTAGTTGCCACGGTAGTGTTTTGCGACCGTGCTCTTGATACCAAGAGATAATTTTTTTAGAAAATGTATTTTGGCTCGACATTGTTTATAATTCTTTTTTATTATTGATAATAACTCACGGCGACGAGTGTACCGCTGCCGATTAGCTATTGCCATCGAATTACAAATATAGGTAGAACTCATCACCATGACTGAGCAACGTAACAACGACAACCTCGAGCAAAAGATTAAAGAGGGTGTCTATATTCGCACTATTCGTAGTTTTGTTAAACGCGAAGGTCGTTTAACCAAGGGCCAACAAAATGCATTAGATCAGCATTGGGATCTGATGGGCTTAGATCATGAGAATGGGTTAATTGATTTTAACCAGATATTTGGTAACGACAACCCTGTGATTGCTGAAATTGGCTTTGGTATGGGCAAGTCATTGGTTGAGATGGCTAAAGCGGCACCTGAAACAAATTTTATTGGCATTGAAGTGCACACTCCCGGTGTTGGTGCTTGTTTGGCTTATGCTGCCGAATTAGAAGTGACTAATTTACGGGTTTATTGCCATGATGCTATTGCGGTGCTTGCTGACTGTATTCCTAAGGATAGTTTGTCTTGTATGCAGTTGTTTTTCCCTGATCCTTGGCATAAGGCGCGTCATCACAAACGCCGGATCGTGCAAAGTGAATTTTCCCAAAACATTCGTAGCAGTCTTAAGCTTGAGGGGATATTCCATATGGCCACCGACTGGGAGAATTATGCAGAACATATGGTTGAGGTGATGAATGCACAAGAAGGCTATCAAAACATAGCTACTAAAGGCGATTATATTGAGCGTCCAGAACATCGCCCATTAACCAAATTTGAAGCCCGAGGTCATCGCCTTGGTCATGGCGTTTGGGACATGATGTACCAACGAACTAAATAAATTAGCATGATGCTAAATCATGCACAGTAGACTACAATGCTAAGCAATTAGCAAAATATTATGATTATTAAGGAAATACCATGAAAGAGAACGCTAAGCGTAATACACGTCTTCGTAAAAAATTACGGGTTGACGAATTCCAAGAGTTAGGTTTTGAAGTAACTTGGGCCTTTGCGAAGGGTACCAACGATCAGCAAATTGATCAGATGGTCGATAAGCTAATTAATGACGTTATCGAAGTTAACAAGTTAGGTTTTGCTGGCGGTGGCGATTTGGTATGGGAAGGTTTAGTTTGTACTCAGCAACTTGGTCAATGTACCGATGAGCACCGCAGTGCTGTTCAAGCATTCTTAGAAGCTAATGGCGCAACCGATATCGAAGTAACACCATTGTTCGACCTTTGGTGGGGCTAATCATCGATTAGTTACGTCAGTCAATATCATCAATCCATGGTGATATTGACTAAATTATTTCGTTACTCATGGTTCTTTCTTTCTCTATCTTTTTGTTATTTCATTGTTTTTTAAATTTGGTCTTAATATTGCTATAAGTAGCTATAATTATTATTAAAATCAGGATGACAACATGAAAACTAAATTAGCAATAACCTTAGCCGCCTTATTATCTACCTCTGCAATGGCTCATAATAGCCAGTCACATCACAATATTGACGCCAGCTGCAATGTTAGCTTAGAGCATAGCGTGAAAGTTACTCCACAGTTTATCCAAGTATTAGACGGTGAAAAAACACTTTATCGTATCACCGATGACGCACAGTTATTTATCGAAGGCGATAAAGTCGGACTTAATGATCAGCAACAAGCGCTAGTGAAGCAGTATCACGCTTTAATGCAAGAGTTAGCGCCGCAAGTTGCAGAGCTTGTGACTCAAGGGCTAGCGTTAGCCAATGAAGCGGTCACCACCTTATTTGGAGAAATGTTTGGTGACGATGCCCAGATGCAACAAAAGCTGCAACGGATATCCGATAAATTTGAACAGCGCTTTGGGCCATTAATGAATAATGATGACGGCGAATATTTTTTATCGAAAGAACATGTCGATGCTGCTGGTGATGACTTAGGTCAAGAGTTAGAGCAAGAGATTAAAGGGCTGGTTAAAGAGTCTGCCGGTCAAATGCTAATGTTTATTGGTAAAATGATGATGAGCGGTGAAGGAGATCTTAATAGCTTTGAGCAAAAAATGGAAAAATTTGGTCGAGACATGGAGATTAGAGGTAAAGCTCTTGAGCGTGAGGCTAATCAAATGTGTTCACAAATGGAACGTTTAGAGTTAATTGAAACCCAGCTGCAACAAAGTATTCCCGAGTTTTCAGGTTATGACTTAGTCAAGGTGGAAAAAATTTAATCTTAAGATTTTCTTGAATAATCTAACCAGCTATCCGATGATATCACTTTAATGGTTCGTCGGATTTTTTTATGACTAAATTTATGCTCTCACTATTATTGTTTGTTCCTATGTTGGTGCAGTCGCAGTCAATAACGGCGCTATATCGTGTGGTAAAGGTTCAGCATGTTTATAAGTTAGTCAAACCCAAATGTGTTGAGGTTAAAAAGACAAAAAAAAACGAGGCGGTCACTTGTGACAAAACCTTGCACTGGCGGGTCTATTATCGGGCGGTAAGTCCTCATATTACCTTGCAAAAACATCAAGTGTTACTGGATGATGAGCCACCACAAATTAATGCGGTGACTCAATTGACCATTGAGCTATAAATTAAAGAGTCTTAGCGATATATTTTTCAACTTGTTGTTGTAAAATATTTAATGGTACAGGGCCATTTTTCAAGATCACATCATGGAATTCTTTGATTGAGAATTTAGCCCCGAGCTTATCTTTAGCTAATTGACGTAATTCTAAAATCTTTAACATCCCAATTTTGTAAGCCGTCGCTTGTGATGGCATCACAATGTAACGCTCAATCGCCTTGGTAACATCACCAATTGGATTGGGTGTGTTTTTTGAGAGGTAGCTAATCGCTTGCTCACGGGTCCAGCGTTTATCGTGTAGTCCAGTATCGACAACTAAGCGACAAGCACGCCATAACTCCATCGCTAAACGACCAAAATCTGAATAGGGATCTTGATAAAACCCAATCTCTTTTGGTAAAAACTCCGAATATAAACCCCAACCTTCCGAGTAAGCCGTGTAATGACCATATTTACGGAATTTTGGCACATTCTCTAATTCCATTGCGATGGCGATTTGCATATGATGACCGGGAATGCCTTCGTGAAAGGCCAATGCTTCCATCTGATATTTTGGCATGTCTTTCATATCATAAAGATTGGCATAATAATAACCGGGGCGAGAACCATCGGGAGCCGGACGATTGTAAAAGGCTTTACCCGCTGATTTTTCGCGGAAGGCTTCCACTTGTTTTACCACTAAGTCAGCTTTAGGCTTGACAATAAATAGCTCATCAAGACGACCTTTCATGGTATTGATGATTTTGGTCGCTTGAGCTAAATATTGCTGCTTACCTTCTTCGTTGCTGGGATAATAAAAACGTGGATCATCGCGCATAAAGTCGAAAAATTCAGATAAGTCACCTTTAAAGTTTACCTGACTCATGATTTGACGCATTTCGCCATGAATTCGTGTGACTTCGTCCAAACCTAACTGATGGATTTGCTCAGCGGTTAGGTCAGTGGTAGTGGTTTTCTGTAAGGCGACTTGATAAAATTCATCACCCTGAGGAAACTTCCACGCACCATCATCATGGCTTGCTCGTGATTGTTGTTCACGTAAGTAGCTAATCAAGGTGGAATAACCAGAACGAACATTAGTCAGTAAAGCCACTTCAGCTTGGCTGATTAATTCCGATTTTTCCGGTGAAGTAATATCTAGCTTCGCGATTTTTGTTTTAAAATCGCTGAGTAATGGACTATCAGCCTTTTTATCAAAG
Organism: Gammaproteobacteria bacterium; assembly: GCA_013214965.1. Classification (GTDB taxonomy): domain Bacteria; phylum Pseudomonadota; class Gammaproteobacteria; order Enterobacterales; family Psychrobiaceae; genus Psychrobium. The sequence continues at coordinate 22,938 of JABSRU010000049.1, read as the reverse complement.
GGTGCACCGCTGATGATATTAATGGAGTCTGAAATAACATGATCATAGACAAAGTAGGGCGCCATTACCCCTTTATCTTCTCGTATCTTTAATGAGTCAGTTAATTGTAGCATCAGTGTTTTCATGCCATTTAAACGACTAATATAAGCATGAGCATCGGTAATATCGGTAATGCGGTGAGCGTTAATTAAAAAACTAACAGCGCCGGCGTGAAAGCCGTGCATTTGATTGACTGGGTAGTTGTGATAGCGCCATTTAAAACCAGCGATATCATCGGTTAATTTCTTTTTAAACAGGGTGTAGCTGAGTAAGGTTTGTTGATCAAGTAATTGCGGATTGATTGCTTTTAAACGTAGCAGATTGGCCTTAGTTGTTGCATGATCAAGTTGATCTTGTTGCTCAGTGAGTTGGTCCCATTTGCCATAATCTTTTTTTATCCCCATATAGGTTTGAGCCATTGGTGATGCCATTAGATTTTCTTCAAAGACCAGTTCAAATAATTGATTAGCCTTGGCCGATTCTTGCGTTATTTGTTGTTGTGATACTGTTTTTTTGATTGACGCAATGGTCTTTTTATCAGTTGATGTTAACTGATTATTGATGGGATCCGTGGTAGTAATCGTATTACTACATCCTGCTAGCATCACTGCGCCGATTGTCAGCGCAATAATATTTCTTTTAAAAGTCATATTTTAAACCTAATTTAATCCATAAATAAATCGAGCAAGCTATTTAAAAAACGTTGCCCAAGCACGGTAACTTGCCAATGGGTTGGTGTTTCTGTTAGTAAACCTTTATTGATTGCAACGTCTAGCTGCGATCTAACGGTTTGGTCGCTTAGGCCGGTAAAATCAATGAAATCTTGTCGTGGACAAGCTTCAACTAACCGAAAGCGATTCATAAAAAATTCTAATGCTAAATCTTGTTGTTCAATATACCAGCTTTGAGACAAATATTGTTGCTTAGGATCTAAATAGCCTTTGGGGTGTTTAACTTTAGAGCCGCGAAGGATTTGCCCTTTATCTGGCTCAGTAATTTTAGAGTGCGCACCACAACCAATGCCTAAGTAGTCACCAAAGCGCCAATAGTTGAGGTTATGTTGACATTGGTAGCCTGCTTTCGAAAAAGCCGAAATTTCATATTGAGAATAACCCGCGGCCGCTAATATTTCACGCCCGGCATCGTAAATATCAGCCAAAATATCATCATCGGGCAACGTTGGCGGTTTTGAATGAAATTTAGTATTGGGTTCAATGGTTAATTGATACCAAGAGAGGTGCGGTGGCGCAAGTTCAATTGCTTGTTTCAAATCAGCCAACGCATCGCCGACCTGTTGTTTTGGTAACGAGTGCATTAAATCAATATTAAAGGATTGCAACTTAAGCTCTGCTGCTTGTTTTGCGGCATTGATGGCTTCATTACCATCATGGATCCGGCCTAAAATAATTAACTTATCCGCTTGAAAACTTTGAACACCAATGGATATTCGGGTGATCCCCGCTGCTTGAAATTGCTTAAAGCGACCACTTTCAACCGTCCCCGGATTTGCTTCCATCGTGATTTCAAGATCAACAGGGCTCGGGATCATTGCTTTAACCCCGTCGAGTAAGCGTTTCATTTGGCTCGGCTCAAGTAAACTTGGGGTGCCACCACCTATAAAAATAGAGCTTAATTGGCGTCCTTGGACTTGCGATAAGTCTTGGCTTAAATCTTCAAGTAAGGCATCGACATATTGGCGATGGGGCAGTTCGTCTTTTAGTGCATGGGAGTTAAAGTCACAATAGGGACATTTCTCGACGCACCAAGGAATGTGAATATATAGGCTAAGCGGTGGTAATTTTAACATTAACCGTTGCTCTGCTCTGATTGATTCAGCTGGGCCGTTAGCTGTGGCAGCAATTGCAGCAACGCCTGAGCACGATGACTAATGGTATTTTTAACGGCTTTGCTTAATTGGGCACTGGTACATTTTTGGTCATCGACGTAAAAAATCGGATCATAACCAAAGCCCGATAAGCCCTGCTGATCTTGAGTAATATGACCATTCCAAAAACCTTGGCAGATGATTGGTGTTGGATCATCTGCACTGGCCATGTAGACCAAAACACAAACAAATCGGGCTTGGCGTTGTGCCAGTGGCACATCTTTTAAGGTAACCAGTAGTTTGTCGATATTGGATTGATCCGTCGCATTATCGCCACTGTAACGGGCCGAATAAATGCCCGGAGCACCACCTAATGCCATCACTTCGAGTCCAGAGTCGTCGGCGATCGCTGGTAATCCGGTTAATTGGGCGGCATGACGGGCTTTGATAATCGCATTTTCAATAAATGTCGTGCCAGTCTCAGGCACTTCAGGCACCTTAAATTCACTTTGTGGCACGATGTCGATATTAAGAGGGGCTAACATACTAGCAAGTTCTTTGACTTTACCGATGTTACCGGTGGCTAAAACAAATTGGATCATGGATGGAAAACCTACATTGAATAGTCACCATCGCACCCTAATTAAAGGGGCGACGGCGACGGGTGATTGGTATTAATCGGCGTAAAACTGCTGCTTAAAGCGTATTTTACTATTAAGGCCATCACGGTTAACAGCATTAATTGAAATGGTAAAACGTTCTTCATTACGAAATGGCAATTCAGCAATATAATAAATGGCTTTGCCTTCTATTATTTCTTTAAACTCTAGTACCTTAGTGTTTCCCGTTAAGTTAACCGCCTTGCCCGTTAATTTTCCTCGGACGGCTGGATTACCAGTCACTAGTGTATCAAGTACCGAAATATTAACAAAGGCATTGTAACGTGAACGTTTGATGCCGTAATTTTTTGATATTTCCGGAGTGATAAAAGTCGTACTTAATGCCATGTAGTGAATTTGATAACGGCCTGATTGCTGAAACTGTCCTCCTTCTTCAGCAAAACTAGCGCTCGAAGTTAACAGTAAAATAGCGGTAATAAATTGCGTTAAATACTTCATGATGACTTCCTCTGTTTATAAAACTGACCAGTAAGGGATGTATTGGCTAAATAAAATATTAATAAAATTAAGACCGACAAACATAATGATCATCGATAAATCAATGCCGCCAATGCTTGGAATAATTCGGCGAATTGGTGCTAATAAAGGATCGGTTAATTGCGCCATTAAGAATTCTATCGGGTGGCGCCCTTGGCTAACCCAGCTCAAAATTGCGCGGATAATCATGATAAAGAAGATCATGAATCCAATTTTTTTAGCGACTAGCACCAAGGCTAATAAGGGTAATACCGGTAATTGAATCGCTGCGCCCGCAATCAGCGATAGGACGCCAAACTTAGCACCAGCAACGAGAATAGCTAATACAACTCCCGCCATATCAATACCCAACACGCCTGGAATGACTCGGCGCATAGGTACTAAAATAGGATTTGTTGCTTTGACGACAAATTGGCTCAGTTGATTATAAAAATCAGCTTTAGATAATTGTAACCAAACACGTAAAATAATAATCATTAGATAGAGATCAAAAACAAGATCAATTAAGTAACTCAGTGCATTCATTAGTGGATTATTTCCTATAATTAAAATTGTTTAGCCATTTCTTGGGCGCGTGTAACCGCACTCGACATTGCATCATCGACAATCTGTTCAAAATTATGCTGTTTAAAAGTCTCAATTGCGGCATGAGTGGTGCCGCCTTTTGAAGTAACCTGTTGGCGTAATTGTGACAGTTCTAAATGGTTATTATGGCGGACCATTTCGGCAGCGCCTAGTGCCGCTTGTTGAATGAGTTTACGAGAATCTTCAGCGCTCATGCCCATTTTCATCGCACTTTGTTGCATATATTCCATCATCAAGAAAAAATAAGCAGGAGAACTACCTGAGCAAGCGGTGACAGTGTCAATGTCTGACTCTTGTTCTACCCATAATATTTCACCAACGGATTGCAGTATTTGCTCGGCAATTAATCGGTCATTGATTTCAATATTATCAGGGGCATAAATGCCGGTCATTCCTTTACCTAGCAATGAAGGGGTATTTGGCATTGATCTGATTAAACGAATTGGTTGTTTAAAATAGTCATTGTAGCGTTGACTTAGTACACCGGCGATAATCGAGATAAATAGTTTATCCGCAAGTTTAGGCGTGGCCATTTCACTGGCTACCTGGGCTATCATATGGGGCTTAACGCCTAAAATAATAACATCAGCCCAAGCAAGTGCATGGTTGTTATCATTGGTCGTCTCTATCCCAAAATCCTGCCGCAATTGGTCTAATTTATCTTGGCTAGGGTTTGACGCCATAATTAATGAGGCTGGGTAATGTTGCGCGCATAGGCCACTAATAATACTGCGTGCCATGTTGCCAGCACCAATAAAGGCAATTTTTTTCTGTTCCATATTTTGCTTCACTTATTTTGTTTGACGTTGTCCAAAAATGGCACTGCCAATTCGAACCAAGGTTGAACCATGTTTAATCGCCAGTTCAAGGTCATTGCTCATTCCCATTGAGAGGGTATCTACTGTAGCAAATTCTTGTTTTAAGTGTTCAAAAAGTTGATTCATTTGACTAAATTCGTTGGTTATTTTTTCAATATCATTTCCTTTACCACCAATAGTCATGATGCCACGTAGTGTTAACATCGGCATGGTTGATATTTGCTGAGCTAAGGACATGAGTTCGCCGGGTGCAATGCCTGATTTGGAACTTTCATCACTAATGTTAATTTGAATACAAACATTTAATGGCTTCATATGTGTTGGGCGTTGACTATTTAAACGGTTTGCAATTTTTAGGCGGTCGATGGTATGAACCCAATCGAAGTGCTCAGCTACCGCTCTACTTTTATTGGATTGCAGTGGACCAATAAAGTGCCAATTTAATTCTAAATTATCGAAATGTTGAATTTTTTCAACGCCTTCTTGCACGTAGTTTTCACCAAAACAACGTTGGCCTTGCGCTATCGCCTGTTCAATATCAGCGATTGGCTTTGTTTTACTCACGGCTAATAGCCCAACCGTGTCTTTAGCAATACTGTATTTTTTTTGAATTGAAGCTATTGAGTTTATTGCTGAATTTAATCGTTCTGTTATTGTAGTCATATCATTATTTATTTTAGGTTAATCATTTTATGGATATTACGGAATTACTAGCATTTAGTGTAAAGCACAATGCCTCAGATTTACACCTTTCTGCCGGTGTACCACCAATGATTCGTGTTGATGGTGAAGTTAGAAAGCTCAATGTACCGCCGCTAAGTCACAAGGACGTTCATAGTTTAATCTATGACATTATGAATGATAAACAACGAAATGATTACGAAAAACACCTAGAATCTGATTTTTCGTTTGAAGTACCCGATTTAGCGCGCTTCAGGGTTAATGCCTTTGTGCAAAACCGTGGACCTAGTGCCGTATTTCGTACTATCCCTAGTGAAGTACTCACCCTTGACCAAATTGGTGCGCCAGAGATTTTCACTAAGATATCTAACTTTCCGCGTGGTTTGGTGTTAGTGACTGGACCGACCGGTTCAGGTAAAAGTACCACCTTGGCGGCGATGATTGATTATATCAATGAAACGCGGCGCGAGCATATATTGACCATTGAAGATCCCATTGAATTTGTACATAAAAACAAACAGTGTCTTATTAATCAACGTGAAGTTCATCGTGACACTCACAGTTTTGATAATGCCCTGCGTAGCTCATTACGTGAAGATCCTGATATTATTTTAGTCGGCGAAATGCGTGATCTCGAAACCATCCGACTTGCACTAACGGCTGCGGAAACGGGTCACTTGGTGTTTGGGACGTTACACACCACCTCAGCAGCAAAAACTATTGACCGTATCGTCGATGTTTTCCCGTCTGCGGAGAAGGATATGATCCGTACGATGCTGTCTGAGTCATTACAAGCCGTTATTTCGCAAACATTGATTAAGAAGGTTGGCGGTGGTCGAATTGCAGCCCATGAAATTATGTTAGGTACCCCAGCTATTCGTAATTTAATTCGCGAAGCTAAAGTGGCGCAAATGTACTCAGCCATTCAGACCGGGATGTCATTTGGGATGCAAACCTTAGATCAATCATTATCGAAATTGGTTAATCAGGGACTGATATCTCGTAGTGATGCCGAAGCGAAAAGTTCAGGTAAAGGAACTCTATAGTTATGCCACTACAAGTTAATCAACTGCTGCAAATTTTGACGGACCGCCAAGGGTCTGATTTATTTATTTCAGCCGATGCTAAACCTAGTATTAAACTCAATGGTGATATTGTTCCTATCGCTGACGAACCATTAAGTGAAGAAGAATCATTGGCCATGGTTTATAGCGCGATGAATGAAAAACAACGTCAAGAGTTCGAGAAAACCCGAGAATGTAACTATGCGTTAGCGATTGATGGTTTAGGACGATTTAGGATTAGTGCATTCTGGCAACGTAATATGGCTGGTTTTGTGGCGCGACGGATCGAAACCGAAATTCCTGAAATGGACGCGTTAAAATTACCGCAAATCCTTAAAGATGTAGTGATGTCTAAACGCGGTTTGTTAATTATGGTTGGGGCGACAGGCACAGGTAAGTCAACTTCATTAGCGGCGATGATTGGCTATCGTAATCGTCACTCAAAGGGCCATATTCTAACCATCGAAGATCCGATTGAATTTATCCATGAGCATCGAAAAAGTATTGTTACTCAACGGGAAGTTGGTATTGATACTGAATCATTTGATGCGGCAATTAAATCGGCATTACGCCAAGCTCCGGATGTTGTTTTAATTGGTGAAATTCGTACTCAAGAAACCATGGAGTTCGCACTGACCTTTGCTGAAACAGGACATTTGTGTGTTGCTACCCTACATGCTAACAATGCCAACCAAGCGTTAGAGCGAATTATGCATTTGGTTCCTAAAGAAAAGCATGCTCAATTGTTGTTTGATCTATCATTAAATCTACGGGGTATTGTTGCTCAGCAGTTGGTGCCAACCCGCGATGGACGGGGGCGAAGAGCAGCAATTGAAGTGTTATTAAACTCATCGCGAGTGTCTGACCTTATTGCTAAAGGTGAACTTCATCAATTAAAAGAAACCATGGCTAAGTCGAACGAGCTCGGGATGCAAACATTCGACCAAGCGTTGTTTAAGTTATATAAGAGCGATGAAATCAGCTATGCCGATGCTTTGCATCACGCTGATTCGCCAAATGATTTGCGTTTGATGATAAAATTACAAGATGATAATCCAACCACCAACAGTGTGTTGGATGGTGTAACCATTGATTTAGAATAACACTTTAATAGTTAAGTTGGTTTGAGATTCAGCACTGATTTTCAAACCAACTTTCTAAAATAAGCACCGCTGAGACGCTATCTACCTTGCCTTTGGTTAATTTTTTATAACCCCCCAGCTCAAATAATCGCTCCTTAGCTTCAACAGTGGTTAATCGTTCATCATGGGTGATCACCGGAATTTTGAACCGACCAAATAAGCGTTTCGAGAACTTACGAGCACGGACGGTTATTTCTTGATCCGTACCATCCATGTTAGTGGGTAATCCGACCACTATTTGACTTGGTTGCCATTCTTTAAGAATCTTTTCTATTTGATCCCAGTTTGGAATGCCATCTTGTGCTTTTAATGCGCCAAGGGGGCTGGCAGTACCAGTAATCTGTTGACCAATAGCAACACCAATGCTCTTAGTGCCATAGTCAAATGCTAACAAGGTTGTCATGATTTTTATTTCTCGTGATTCGGTATTGGGATTAACCGTGACCTATTTGTGAATTTAATTGCCAAGGAGCAAAGCCTAGTTGCTTGGTGGCATGCTCCCAACGCTCCTCTGGCTTGATATTAAAGATAATATTTGGGTCCGCACTAATGGTTAGCCATGAATTCTCGACAATTTCTTGTTCTAATTGTCCTGCCGACCAGCCTGAATAGCCTAGAGCTAACAAATATTTTTCAGGCGCGGCATCGCTGCCCATCACTGCTAGAATATCTTTTGAAGTGGTGACCATTAACTCCTGTGACAGCTGCACACTGCTAGTCCAAGGAATTTGTGGACTATGAAGGACGAAGCCTCGATCTGGGCTGACCGGACCGCCATTGAATACATGATTGTTGAGGTTGTCAGGATTAACGCAATCACTGGCGACTTCAATTTTCTCGAGTAGTTGCTTTACCGTTAGTTGACTAATCGGCTGATTAACAGCTAGGCCCATTGCACCGTTTTCATCATGTTCACAAATATAAATAACAGCACGATGAAAATATGAGTCATTAAGACTCGGCATGGCAATTAAAAAATGATTTTGTAAGCTCTGCATATATTAAAATATTCTCAGTTAGCGCTAACCGCCGGCTAATTTTACGGTGAACTTCTTTTTCTCAAGGAAACTCTTAATAACTTCTCGATTATCTCCCTGAATTTCAATAATGCCATCTTTTACTGAACCTCCGCAACCACAAAACTTCTTTAAATCTTTGGCGAGTCCCTTCAACGCTTTAGCATCAAGCAGTAAACCGGAGATGGTAATAACCCCTTTACCCTTGCGACCCTTGGTTTCGCGGCGGATCCGTACGATGCCATCGCCTGTTGGCTGTGATTCTTGTGGTTTATTCGGGCTAATTCGACCACTATCGGTTGAAAAGACCAAAACAGCATCATCATTGATCATTTTGTTATCCTAAGATTCAGTTTCTTGATTGATTATCGTAATAGTTTATCAGAGCTTGATTATTAGAACAGTAATTTAGTCAGTCGTTGTCACACCAACACTTGCCTTTTTAGCAACTTTAGGTAAGGATCACTCATTGCATCTATTTAATCAGAGTATCAAGGTTAATTAGATTATTTTTAATGGATTAAGTGGATCATGAAATTTTTTACGATAACACTCATCATTTTGTTGGTATTACTACAGCAGCGCCTGTGGTTTGGTAAAAATAGCTGGCCGGATTATCAAATCCTAAAACATGAAATACTTAGCCAGACCAAAGCCAATGATCAATTAAAGGCGAATAATCAATTACAGTATCGTGAAATAGCTGATTTAAAGAATGGTCTAGAGGCCATCGAAGAACGGGCTCGCAATCAACTTGGATTGATTAAAGATAACGAAGTCTTTTTCCGAATAATAGAATAATAGAAATAAACACAACAATGACCCAAAAATTACCTTTATATGGCGTGGTACCTGCTGCAGGTATCGGCTCTCGTATGGCCGCGACGATACCTAAGCAATATTTAACCATTGCTGGAAAAACCATTATTGAATTGAGCTTAGAGCCATTAATCAGTCATGACGAGATAGACAAGATTGTGGTGGCAATTAATAAACACGACCAATGGTTTGAACAACTCGCGATTGCTTCTCATCCTAAAATTATCACTGTGATTGGTGGTGGTGAAAGGGCCGATTCGGTGTTAGCCGGCTTAAATGAACTGCCGCCACAAGGGCGGGTGTTAGTGCATGATGCTGCTAGGCCTTGTTTGACGGTTGAGGATCTTGATCTGTTAATTAATAGTCAACAGGCCGGTAAAGGCGTGATACTTGCTAACATTGTTCGAGATACCATGAAACGTGGCACCACAAATGGCACCATAGAGCATACCGTTGATCGTGATTTGTTGTTTCATGCCTTAACGCCACAATTATTTGATTTAAAAGCATTGCGCACCACCTTAGCTCAAGCGTTATCGCAGCAAGTGACCATTACTGATGAAGCCTCTGCGATGGAATGGGCAGGCTTTCCCGTCAAGTTAGCGATTGGGCGTAGTGACAATATAAAAGTGACACGTCCTGAAGATTTAAATTTAGCCCAACTGTTTTTAACCCAACAGCAACGTATTAAGTAGGAAGTAAAATGATAAGAATAGGTCATGGCTTTGATGTCCATAAATTTGGTGGCCCAGGTCCAGTTATTATTGCCGGTGTTGCGATTGAACATGCTCAAGGTCTCATTGCTCACTCTGACGGTGATGTTGCACTGCATGCATTAGCAGATGCGCTGTTAGGTGCTTGTGCAATGGGAGATATTGGGCATCACTTTCCCGATACCGATGATGAGTACAAAGGCGTTGATTCCCGCATTTTATTACGTCATGTGTGGCAGCTGATTATCAAAAAAGGTTATCAGTTAGCAAATTTAGATCTGACCATTGTTGCGCAAGTACCAAGAATGGCCCCTCATATTGAGTTAATGCGCCAAGTGATCGCTGAGGATTTGGCAGTCGATATTAATCAAGTGAATGTGAAAGCAACCACCACCGAGCAGTTAGGTTATGTCGGAAGAAAGGAAGGGATATCTTCCCATGCCGTGGTACTATTAACCCGTAAAGAGGCGGTTTAATGATAATTCCATCATGGCACTACTTGCTAAATAAACCGGAACAAACAGCCACTATTCGAACACAACCCAGTGATTTTTTTGTCAGTGAAAACCTCGGCTATCAATTCGATGATCAAGGTGAGCATTTAATGCTTGAGATTGAAAAAACTAATTTGAATACCACCGCTGTTGTTCGCGAGCTAGCACATTGGGCCAATGTTAATCCAAAAGTGATTGGTTATGCTGGCTTAAAAGATCGTAATGCAGTGACTCAGCAGTGTTTTAGCATTCAATTACCTGGGCTGGAATCACCAGATTTAGCATTGTTAGAACGTGATGGTCTTAAAGTCCTTTCAAGTCGTCGTAACAGTAAAAAATTACGTCGTGGTGCCCTTAAAGGCAATCGATTTAAATTAGTGTTACGGGGTTTGTCTTTGACTCCAGCATTAGTGGAACGCTTGTCTGCCATTGCCCAAGATGGCGTGCCTAATTATTTTGGAAGTCAACGATTTGGTTTCAATGGTGCTAATGTTGATGCCGCATTATTGATGTTTGGCGGTCGAAAAGTTAAAAATCGCGACAAACGTTCGATCTATTTATCAGCAGCTCGCTCCTTTATTTTTAATGATATGGTCAGTCAACGTATCGAACAGGGATTACAACATCAATTGCTTGATGGCGACACCGTGATGCTCGCAGGTAGTAAAGCCTCTTTTACCCCAGAAACAAACGATAGTGTCATTAGCCAGCGCTTTAATGAGCGAGATATTACCCTGAGTGCGCCAATGTGGGGTAAGGGTCAGTTGACTAGTCATGGCGCAGGCTTAGTCTTTGAGCAAGCGATAGCGCTTAAACATCCTGAGTTGACCATTGGGCTTGAAGCTGCTGGTTTGAAGCAAGAGCGACGCTCATTGATGCTATATCCACTTAATATGCAGTGGCAAGAATTAGATAATGCCATTGAGTTATCATTTGAATTACCCGCAGGATCCTATGCAACCAGTGTGTTACGAGAGATCTGCCAGGTAGTCGATGGTTCTTATGGCACTAAAACAGAGAGTTAACATGAATATATTAGTCAGTAATGATGATGGCGTCGATGCACCGGGTCTTAGCGCATTACATCGGGCGTTAGCAGAGAATTTTTCTGTAACCGTGGTTGCGCCAGACCGTAATTGTAGTGCTGCCAGTAGCTCTTTAACCTTAACTAACCCTTTAAGAACAACCACGCGAGCCAATGGTTTTATTGCGGTTAATGGTACGCCTACAGATTGTGTGCATTTGGCATTAAACATGTTATTGCCACAGGATCCGAACTTGGTGGTTAGTGGCATTAATGCGGGTGGTAATCTTGGTGATGATGTTATTTATTCAGGGACTGTAGCGGCTGCGATGGAAGGGCGTTATATGGGGTTACCTGCTGTAGCGGTGTCATTAGCGGGGAAAGAGTTAGCCCATTATGATAGCGCAGGCTATTATGCCGCCAAAATTGTCAGCCAATTAAAGGCGTGCCCATTACCTGCCAATCAAATCTTAAATGTTAATGTTCCTGATTTACCTCTTGACCAAATTAAAGGGATAAAAGTGACTCGTTTAGGGGCAAGACACCGTGCAACTAGTATGGTCAAAATGGCAGATCCAGGCGGTCGAACTATCTACTGGGTTGGCCCGTTAGCCAAGGAAGATGATGCCGGTCCGGGGACTGATTTTTACGCCATTGCTAATGGTTATGTTTCGATAACCCCAATTACGGTTGATTTAACTGCCCATCATCGGATTGAAAAACTAACGAAATGGGCTAAAGAACTATGAGTATTGCGCCAAGTAGTATGCATGGAGCGAGATTAGCGACCAGATTAAAAAGTGAAGGGATCACTAATGAGCAGGTGTTAGCCGCGATTGCAGCGACACCACGGCAACTTTTCCTTGATCAAGCATTAGAATACAAAGCTTACGAAAATACCGCGCTACCAATTGGGCACGGCCAGACCATTTCACAGCCTTATATTGTGGCACGAATGACTCAAATATTATTGGCAAAAGGCCCTTTAGGGACAGTCCTTGAGATTGGTACGGGTTCAGGTTATCAATGTGCAATTTTAGCGCAACTAGTCGGGAAAGTGTTCACTGTCGAGCGAATTAAAGCGCTGCAACGGCAGGCTAAGCGTAGGTTAAGGTTGATTGACCTACATAATGTCGCGATGAAACATGGGGATGGTTGGCAAGGATGGGCAACCAAAGGACCATTTGATGCCATTATGGTAACAGCTGCTGCGGCGCATGTGCCGACGGAGTTGTTAGCACAATTAAACGATGGCGGACAAATGATTATTCCTGTTGGCGAAGCGACCCAAGTCTTAATGTTGATCACCCGCGAAGGGGATCGTTTTAGCCAACAACGAATAGAAGCCGTTAAATTTGTACCGTTATTAGCAGGAGAACTGAGTTGAAAATTTTTACCCCTCTTTATGATTGGGCGATGAAGGCAGCACGCCATCAGCGGTCAGCGTATTATCTAAGTACCATGAGTTTTGCCGAATCCGTGTTTTTCCCGGTGCCAGTCGATGTCATGTTAGCGCCAATGGCATTAGCTCGGCCACATAAAGCGTGGCACTATGCTTTTTTAGCAACCGTCTTTTCGGTAATGGGCGGGGCGGTTGGTTATTTTTTAGGTTTGCTAGCCTATGACTCTATGATTATTCCTGCTATTGAAGCAATGGGTTATCAAGAAAAGTTCGAAGTCACTAAGCAATGGTTTAGTGAGAAAGGTATTTGGGTGATGTTTATTGCGAGCTTTACCCCGATTCCTTATAAAGTCGCGACAATCACCGCCGGTGTCTTACATATGGCATTTTTGCCATTTATGGTGGTGTCACTAATCGGTAGAGGTTTGCGTTTTTTTCTAGTGGCTTCATTAATGAAATGGGGTGGAGCGACCATGGAGAAAAATTTACGAAAATGGATTGATACCATTGGTTGGACTGTCGTGTTGCTTATTGTTGCTGCCCTTATTTACAGTTCGATTAAAGGTTGAAATGAGATTGTCGCAGCTTATCAAGGTCGTTTTTATCAGTTTTTTATTAAGCTTTCTTGGCGGTTGCGCAAAAAATACTGGCCCAGCGCCAGTTTCATCAATTTCTTCGTTAAATCAAAATCTTGGCAACAGTCAAATAAATGGTACTCGTTATAAAGTCAGAAAAGGAGATACGTTATATTCAATTTCTTTTGCTGCAAGAATTGCTCCTAAGTTACTAGCAAATATAAATAAATTAAAACCCCCTTATGTTATTTATCCCGGTCGCTGGCTATCGTTGAAAGCAAACAAAAAAACTATAATTATAGTAAAAAAAACCAATACGTCAAAAAAATGGCATAAAAAGGTTGATAGTCAAAAAAAAGGCAGGTATTCTAAAGTCGTAGCTAAGCCAAAACGCTCAACCAAGAAACCAAAATATGCGGTTTCTAAGCTAAGTAGCAAAGCCAAAAAGATTTCCAAATGGATTTGGCCAGCGAAAGGGCGTGTAGTATCGGCGTACTCTGCATTGAAACAGGGTAACAAAGGGATAGATATAGCTGGGTTGAAAGGTAGTAACATAGTTGCTACCGCTGCAGGAAAAGTGGTTTATGCTGGAGCAGCGTTAAGGGGTTATGGTAAATTAATTATTATTAAACATAATGATGATTACCTAAGTGCTTATGCTCACAATGACAAAGTTTTTGTCAAGGAAAAGCAAAAAATAAAGCTAGGGCAAGTTATTGCGACTATGGGTAAAACCGACGCGAATAAAGTCCTACTTCATTTTGAAATCAGATTTCGCGGCAAGTCAGTCAACCCATCTAATTATCTTCCTACACGATAACCAATATCAACGGATTTAAAGCTTTCAATGACAATAAGCTTTATAGGGAGAAAGACTATGGGACGCAATCATACTACTGCTAACAGTGAACAAAAACAGAAGATTGTCAAAGAATCAACGTCAAGCTTAGATGCAACCCAAATTTACTTAAGTGAAATTGGATTTTCGCCATTATTAACTGCCGAAGAAGAAGTTTATTATTCGCGCCTTGCTTTACGTGGTGACGCCGGTGCTCGACGTCGAATGATTGAAAGTAATTTGCGTTTAGTGGTTAAAATCTCTCGTCGCTATCTAAATCGTGGTCTTGCTTTACTCGACCTGATTGAAGAAGGTAACTTAGGTCTTATTCGCGCCGTTGAGAAATTTGATCCAGAGCGTGGCTTTCGTTTCTCTACTTATGCGACTTGGTGGATCCGTCAAACTGTTGAACGGGCTATCATGAATCAAACCCGTACCATCCGTTTACCTATTCATATCGTGAAAGAGTTAAATATCTACCTGCGTACAGCTCGTGAATTAGCTCAAGAATTAGATCATGAACCGACTGCTGAGGACATTGCACATAAGCTTGATAAGCCAGTCGCTGATGTCAGTAAATTGCTTAAGTTAAATCAAAAAGTCGCGTCAGTGGATACCCTGATTAGTAGTTCGGGTGATAAAGGATTACTCGATGTTATCGCTGCCGGTGAGCATTATGCACCAGAAGCAACGTCGATGAAGGATGATATTAATGAGAGTTTAGTGCGCTGGCTTAATGAATTAAACACTAAACAACGTGAAGTGTTAGCGCGCCGTTTTGGGTTGTTAGGTTATGAACCGTCTACGTTAGAAGTGGTTGGTCGTGAAATTGGCTTAACCCGTGAGCGAGTTCGCCAAATTCAAGTGGAAGCATTAAAGCGGATGCAAGATATTTTAAAAAGCCAAGGATTATCGGTTGAAACTTTATTCCCAGCGGAATCATAACGACTAAAAATAACAGCATCCAGCAGTAAAAAACCAGCCAGAAGGCTGGTTTTTTGCGTTTAATCAATCATCAATGTTAATTGATATAGTGCTTCTAAGGCTTGCTTAGGGGTTAAATCATCAGGGTTTAGTTGTTGTATTTTATCGATAACATCTTGATGAAGAGGGGCTAATACAGCTTGTTTGACTGTCTTAGTCGTGCTGCTTACTGACTGTATATTTTGTTGCTCTAGTTCGGCTAATTTTATTTTTGCGGCCTGGGTGACCACTTTAGGAATGCCGGCGAGTTGAGCAACTTGAATACCATAGCTTTGGTTTGCTGCACCATCGGCAACATGATGTAAAAATGCAATGGTGTCATCATGTTCTATTGCATCTAAATGGACGTTTTTAACATTCGATAGCTGGTCTGATAGTTGAGTCAATTCAAAGTAATGGGTGGCAAACAGTGTCAGTGCTTTTGATGTGGTGGCTAAATGTTGCGCACTGGCCCAAGCGAGGGATAAGCCATCGAAGGTGCTAGTGCCACGACCTATTTCATCCATTAACACTAAGCTGTGGGCTGTCGCATTATGGAGGATATTTGCCGTTTCGGTCATTTCAACCATAAAAGTTGAACGGCCGCTAGCCAAATCATCTGACGCGCCAATACGGGTAAATATACGATCAATCTTACCTATTTTTGCATTGGTTGCTGGTACGTAACTACCAATATGTGCCATTAAACAGATTAATGCTGTTTGTCTCATATAAGTTGATTTACCGCCCATGTTCGGGCCTGTAATCACTAGCATTTGACGATCAACGTTAAGTTCTACTGGATTGGCAATAAAAGGGTCTGACATTACTTGCTCGACCACGGGATGACGACTCTCTTGCAAGCTAATACCAATACCATCATGTAGGGTTGGGCAATGGAAGTTAAGAGCGAGTGAACGCTCGGCTAAATTGGTTAAGACATCAATTTGAGAAATAGCGGCAGAAGCTAGCTGTAACGGTTTTAATGCTGGTAGCACTAAATCAAATAGTTTTTCATAAAGTGCTTTTTCTAGTGCTAACGCTTTGCTCTTGCTATTAAGGACTTTATCTTCATGCTCTTTTAATTCAGCGACAATAAAACGTTCGTTGTTTTTAAGGGTTTGACGGCGGACATAATGCTCAGGAGCATTGACTGCCTGTGCTTTACTTATCTCAATAAAGAAGCCATGAACTCGGTTATAGCCTACCTTCAATGAGCTTAAGCCCGTGCTTTCTCGTTCTCTCAGTTCCAGTTGGTTTAAAAAGTCGGTTGCCCCTTGACTTAAATCGCGCCAATGATCGAGCTCTTGGTCATAACCGGGTTTTATCACGCCACCATCGCGAATAAGCGTTGGTGGTAGTTCAACGATAGCCTGTTGTAAAACGGCTAATAATTGAGGGAATAAATTAAGCTCCTGCTGTAATTGTTTAATGCGAGGGCTACTATTTTCATCGAGTAAGGTATGGAATTGAGGTAGCATTGCTAATGCATTGCGCAGTTTTGAAAAATCTCGAGGTCGCGCCGAGCGTAATGCAATACGTCCGAGGATCCGTTCTAAGTCGCCCATTTGTCTTAGTAAGTCACGTAAAGGGTCGATATTTTGTTGCTCAATAAAACATCCGATTGCATTATAACGAGCTGATATTAGTGAATGCTGTCTTGAAGGTTGATGGATCCAGCGTTGTAATAAACGACTGCCCATTGGACAACAAGTGTTATCTAATACTGAGATTAAAGTATGTTCATAGCCGCCACCAATGTTCTGTGTTAGTTCTAAATTACGCCGAGTCGCGGCATCTAAAATGATACAGTCATCTTGGCTAACTAGCTTAATACTATTTATTTGTGGTAAGTCGACAAGCTGCGTGTCATTGATGTACTGCATCAAGCAACCAGCAGCCACTAAGGCGACTTTGGCGTTGTCGACCCCAAAACCGGTTAAATTGTCGGTTTTAAATTGGCGATTTAACAGTTTAGTGGCGGTGGCTAAGTCAAATTCCCAAGGGGGACAAGCACGTAAGCCTTGACGTTTCTCCACTAATTGAAAGTTATTCCAATGTTCTGGATGGAGCAGCTCAGCCGGGTTACTCCGGTGTAGCTCTGATTCAAATTGCTCAATGTTATTGAGCTGGGAAATTAAGAATTCACCACTGGCTATATCTAGCGAGGCATAGCCGAAGACATTATGGTGTTCAAAGACACAAGCGGCAATATTATCTTTACGATCGCTCATTAACGCTTCATCGGTTAAGGTGCCAGGGGTAATTATTCTAACGACTTTACGTTCAACGGGTCCTTTACTGGTAGCGGGATCGCCAATTTGTTCACACAATGCGACCGAAACGCCTAAATTAACCAACTTAGCTAAATAATTTTCTACGGCATGATAGGGGACTCCTGCCATTGGAATAGGGTTTCCGCCAGCTTTTCCCCGAGCAGTTAGCGAGATATCAAGTAATTTAGAGGCGCGTTTTGCATCATCAAAAAACACTTCATAAAAATCACCCATCCGATAAAACAATAAGGTATCAGGATGTTGATGCTTAATAGTTAAGTACTGTTTCATCATTGGCGTGTGGTTAACTAATGATGCTGGAGATAATGGCGCTATTTTCATGCTTTATTCGCTTTTGTTGAATCGTAAAATACTGTGCAAGATTATAATGCTCTTGCTTTGATGGTTAAACTTAAAAGTGAAAAAATTTATTATTAAATACTTGATACTGTATGATTGTACAGTATACTACTGGTCATAAACTATTTAATCGTATTCTGAAATGGAGTCATCAATGGACAACAATAAGAGCAAGGCATTAGAAGCGGCATTAGGCCAAATCGAAAAGCAATTTGGCAAAGGTTCAATTATGCGCCTTGGTGAAGCAAAAGCGTTAAATATTGAATCCGTTTCTACCGGATCACTTGGGCTTGATATTGCTTTAGGCATAGGTGGCTTACCAAGGGGGCGTGTTGTTGAAATCTACGGTCCAGAATCGTCAGGTAAAACCACCATGGCGTTACAAGTTATTGCCGAAGCACAAAAAAAAGGTTTGGTTTGTGCTTTTGTTGATGCTGAGCATGCCCTTGATCCAATTTATGCCGTTAAACTAGGTGTTAACATTAATGAGCTACTAGTATCACAGCCTGATACTGGCGAGCAAGCCCTTGAAATTGTTGATATGTTAACTCGTTCTGGCGCAGTCGGTGTTATTGTTGTTGACTCGGTAGCAGCCTTGACACCAAGAGCTGAAATTGAAGGCGACATGGGTGATTCACACATGGGGCTACAAGCCCGTTTAATGTCACAAGCATTACGTAAATTAACCGGTAATATTAAGCGTTCAAACACTTTAGTTATTTTCATCAACCAAATTCGGATGAAAATTGGTGTGATGTTCGGTAACCCAGAAACAACGACTGGTGGTAATGCATTAAAATTCTACGCGTCTGTTCGATTAGATATTCGTCGTATCGGTGCGGTTAAGTCGGGTGATGAAATTGTTGGAAACGAAACACGAGTTAAAGTGGTTAAAAACAAAGTTTCTCCTCCGTTCAAGCAAGCTGAATTCCAAATCTTATACGGTGAAGGTACGTCTAAACATGGCGAGCTAATTGATTGGGGTGTTAAGGAAAAACTAGTTGAAAAAGCCGGTGCTTGGTACAGCTACAAAGGTAGTAAGATCGGTCAAGGTAAAGCGAATAGCATTAAGTTCTTAAAAGAGAATCCTGAAATTTCGAATGAAATTGAATCGTTATTACGTGATGCGTTATTGATTAAACCAACGGATGAGCCAGATCCGATCGCACCAGCCAAAGAAAAAGAATAATCTCAGAGAGCAGTGATTAATTCTGACATTGGATCCTTAAGTGATATCCGAAGTTAAACTGATTGAGCCAGCAGCCATTGGGCTGCTGGCTCGTCGAGAACATGCCAACTAGAACTCTCCGCAAACTGATACTACGTCGTCAACTCACTCCTACAGCGGTCGAACTAAAGACTCAAGGTATTAGTGCTGCATTGATGGAGCAAGCTCATCACTGATGGACCCATTGATTGGTTCGATAAATATACTCATAACAAAGTTTTATCAGACTACAAACAACGTAGTAAATGCTATCGCTTTATGTAATACCAATCTGATTCAATGATTGCCCACTTGTGCTGGTTAAAATCAACGAATACTGCGTTGCTTTCATTCATTTTTCCTGCGCACAACAAGATCACAAACTTAATCAAATTGATATAAAGTAAAGAGTTTAGTACTGAGCAGATAAATTATGCCTTCTATACTTTAGTAAATTAATTTGATATTTTTCAGGTTGTACTAGCTCAAACCCTCATGTACCGCTTATAATACTTAGAATTCTGCGCTAGTTATATTGATTAGCTGTTATCACGATTTTTAGGAAAAGCCACATGCACATGTCGACTGCTGAGATCAGAAAAACATTTTTAGAGTATTATCAAAACCAGCAACATCAGATAGTTGATAGTAGCTCACTTATTCCAGGTAATGATGCCACTCTATTATTTACTAATGCCGGCATGGTGCCATTTAAAGATGTTTTCATTGGCAGTGATCAACGCTCATATAACCGAGCAACTTCATCGCAACGCTGTGTTCGTGCTGGTGGTAAACACAATGATTTGGAAAATGTTGGTTACACTGCACGTCATCATACGTTTTTTGAAATGTTGGGTAACTTTAGCTTTGGTGATTACTTCAAGCGTGAAGCGATTGGGTTTGCATGGAAATTTTTAACTGAAGTGTTAGAGCTACCTAAAGAGAAACTTTGGGTCACGGTCTTTAATGAAGATCAAGAAGCTGAAGATATTTGGATTAATGAAATTGGTATTGATCCAGCCTGTTTATCTCGCATTGGTGCTAAAGATAATTTTTGGTCGATGGGTGACACAGGACCTTGTGGACCTTGTACTGAAATATTTTTCGATCATGGCGAAGATGTACCTGGTGGTCCTCCTGGTACCCCTGAAGAAGACGGTGACCGTTATATCGAAATTTGGAATTTAGTGTTCATGCAGTTTAATCGTCAGGCCGATGGCACGATGGAAAACTTACCGAAACCATCAGTGGATACAGGTATGGGACTTGAACGTATTGCCGCGATTATGCAAGGTGTTCACAGTAACTATGAAATCGATATTTTCAAAAACTTAATTGGTGCAGCTGCCGATATTATTGGTACTGATGATTTATCAAGTAAATCACTGCGAGTTATTGCCGATCATATACGTGCTTGTTCATTCTTAATAAGCGATGGTGTCATGCCATCAAATGAAGGCCGTGGCTATGTATTACGCCGAATTATCCGCCGTGCAGTACGCCATGGTAATAGTTTAGGAGCCAAAGGATTATTCTTCTATCGTTTACTCGATGAATTAATTGTTCAGATGGGCGAGGCTTATCCTGAATTAGCGAAGAACAAAGCTATTATTGTTAAGCTACTAAAAGCAGAAGAAGAACAATTTGCTCGTACCCTCGACCGTGGTTTATTAATCCTTGATCAAGCACTAGCAGAGATTGAAGGGAAAGTGATTAACGGTGAAGTGGTATTTAAACTGTATGACACCTATGGTTTCCCTGCTGATTTAACCGCAGATATTGCTCGTGAACGTGGCTTTGAAATAGATCAGGCCGGTTTTGACAAAGCGATGAATGAACAGCGTCAACGCGCTAAAAAAGCCAGTAACTTTGCGGTCGATTATAATGAACAGTTAACCTTTGATGGTCAAACGACGTTTGTTGGTTATTCTGAATTTGAGAACCAATCTAATATTACCGATATTGTGGTGGCAGGTGAAGCCGCTGAATTAGCGGGTTCTGGTGATTCTGCGGTACTTATATTAGCGGAATCTTCATTCTATGCCGAATCAGGTGGTCAAGTCGGGGATACTGGAATAATCACCACTGATGCCGGAATATTTAAAGTAGAAGACACCACTAAAATAGGCAATGTGTTTGCCCACCGTGGCGTTGTGGTCTCAGGTGAGCTAAAGGTTAAAGATATCGCGACCGCAAGTATTGATGTGCAGCGTCGTACGAGTATTAGCTTAAACCATTCGGTCACTCATATTTTACATTCGATATTACGTCAAGTACTTGGCGATCATGTCACGCAGAAAGGCTCATTAGTTGAAGCTGAAAAAATGCGTTTTGACTTCTCTCATTTTGAGGGGGTGACGACAGCCCAAATACAACAAGTAGAGCGCCTTGTGAATGACTATATTCGTTCTAACGTGCCAGTACAAACTAAAGTAACGGATATTGAAGCGGCTAAATCAGCCGGTGCTATGGCCTTATTTGGTGAAAAATATGGTGATGAAGTACGAGTCGTGACTATGGGTACCGGTTCCGTTGAGCTGTGTGGTGGTACTCATGTCATTAATACTGGTGACATTGGTTTGTTCAAAATAACCTCTGAGGCGGGAATTGCAGCCGGTGTACGTCGAATTGAGGCGGTTTCTGGTTCCTATGCGTTTGACTATGTTCAGCAATTGGAAGCTAAATTAGTGTCGACAGCCGCTGTGTTAAAGACAGACCCTAATTCAGTGGTTGAAAA
The DNA here is from genome assembly GCA_013214965.1 of Gammaproteobacteria bacterium. Lineage (GTDB taxonomy): Bacteria > Pseudomonadota > Gammaproteobacteria > Enterobacterales > Psychrobiaceae > Psychrobium. The sequence goes on along the minus strand of JABSRU010000049.1, from coordinate 1,203 downwards.
GTCTCGTACCTTAGTTGATAAGGCACGACTACTTGAGAAAGAGCTTAACGAGCTTAAAGCCAAATTAGCCAGCCAAAAAGGCGCGGGACTACTTGATAGTGTTGTTGAAATTAACGGTATTAAAGTACTGATTGCTCAACTCGAAGGCGTTGATAGTAAAACCTTGCGTGGTTCGGTTGATGAGCTTAAGAATAAGCTTGGTAGCGGTATTGTGATGATTGCCTTAGCCGATGAAGGTAAAATCAGTCTAATCGCTGGTGTAACCAAAGATTTGATCGGTAAGGTTAAAGCTGGTGAGTTGGTTAACATGGTGGCACAGCAGGTTGGCGGTAAGGGCGGTGGGCGTCCAGATATGGCGATGGCGGGAGGATCTGATGTTGCGGCATTACCTGCGGCTCTTGATAGTGTCAGTGATTGGCTAGCTGCAAAGCTGTAATCGTTATTGTAATGAAAAAACCTCAATTTTTGATTGAGGTTTTTTTGTCACTATATTATAAAGTTTATAGTTTCAATCTAAGTTACTGTTTAAGATGTGAAATAAAGATAAGTTCATTAACATTGGCTTAATCAATGGGCTTAAAGTTAAAAAAAATTAAAAAAATCATCCCGAATCTTGCGGTTAGATATATAATTTAGATTGCGGAATGAGTATAATCCGTGCGTTTTACATTCCGGGGTCAATCGGACATTTAGTAACAGGAGTTTAATATGTTAATTTTAACACGTCGTGTTGGTGAAACTTTAATGGTCGGTGATGAAGTAACTGTCACTGTATTAGGCGTTAAAGGCAATCAAGTACGCATTGGTGTTAATGCACCAAAGGAAGTTGCTGTGCATCGTGAAGAGATTTATATGCGCATTCAGCAAGAAAAATCATCTGAGAGCGGTAACGTTTAAAGATTGAAAGAAAAAGCACTTTTAATAAGTGCTTTTTTTTGATCTCCACTTTATTTAAATCAACAATACTCCCACCAATACCTTTATTCTGTTTTTTTAACCCATTCCTTGCCGTATTAAGTCCATTTTGCAATTTAATTATACGATTTGTGTGAAAACACTCCAGTTGGAAGAAATGATGATAAAACTGTTTGACTTATTTTTCCCAATCCGTATTATACGCGGCATCCGGAGAGGTGGCCGAGTGGCCGAAGGCGCTCCCCTGCTAAGGGAGTATGGGCTTTAAATCCCATCGAGGGTTCGAAT
>JABSRU010000048.1 GCA_013214965.1 Gammaproteobacteria bacterium | reverse complement strand
GGTTTTGCTAAGCATAAAGGTTACCCGACTAAGCTGCATTTCGAAATGTTAGCATTGCATGGTGTAACGCCGCTGCACCGTAAGAGCTTCAAGCCAGTTAAAAAAGCATTAGGGTTAGCCTAAGTCATGACCGATCCAAAGTTTGTTCATCTGCGCGTCCATTCTGATTATTCAATGGCCGATGGTGTGGCCAAAGTCGGTAAAATTGTTGCCAAGGTCGCAGAACAAGGAATGCCAGCGTTAGCGATCACTGATTTAGTCAATTTTTGTGGCTTAGTTAAATATTATCGTAGTGCTCACGGTAGCGGGTTAAAACCAATTATTGGTGCCGACATGTGGGTGGTTAGTGATGAGTTTAATGAACAACCGTGGCGGATCACCATTCTCTGTATGGATAACGTTGGTTATAAAAACCTAACGTTACTTATCTCAAAAGCCTTTTTACGCGGTCGACTTTTTGATAAGGCGGTGATTGATAAAGACTGGTTGATTGAATATGCCCCTGGCTTAATTATTCTTTCTGGCGGCCGTGAGGGCGATATTGGACTGGCATTGCTTAAGGGCAATCAAAGTTTAGCCCAAGAGTGTTTAGCCTTTTATCAACAGCATTTTGACCAGCGTTTCTTTTTAGAACTGTTACGCACCGGACGAGAAGACGAAGAACGCTATATTCATTTGGCGGTTGCCCTGGCGAGTGCAGCTGATATTCCCGTGGTTGCCACCAATGAAGTGGTATTTTTAAAGACCGAAGATTTTGACGCCCATGAAGTACGGGTTGCGATTCATGATGGCTTTGGTTTATCGGACCCGCGTCGTCCTAAGCGTTATTCTGAGCAACAATATCTCCGTAGTGAAGCCGAAATGTGTCAGCTCTTTAGCGATATACCATCGGCTCTGAAAAACAGCGTCGAGATAGCTAAACGTTGTAATGCCACGGTCCAACTCGATAAAATTGTGCTGCCAGATTACCCTACTGGCGATCTAGAAATTGGTGACTTTTTAGTTAAAGTATCGATCGATGGCTTAGAAGAACGTTTAGAGTTTTTATTTCCCGATCCTGTTGAGCGGGAAAAACAGCGCCCTGCTTACGAAGAACGACTCCATATTGAATTAGGCGTGATCAACACCATGGGGTTCCCCGGTTATTTCTTAATCGTGATGGAGTTTATCCAGTGGAGTAAAGATAACGATGTGCCAGTTGGGCCAGGTCGTGGCTCCGGTGCCGGTTCTTTGGTTGCTTATGCACTCAAGATCACCGATCTTGATCCCTTAGAATATGACTTACTGTTCGAACGATTCCTAAACCCTGAACGTGTCTCAATGCCCGATTTCGACGTCGATTTCTGTATGGAAGGGCGTGATCGGGTCATCGATCATGTGGCCGAATTGTATGGCCGCGATGCGGTGTCACAAATTATTACCTTTGGTACCATGGCAGCAAAAGCCGTGGTGCGAGATGTTGGCCGTGTGATGGGCCATCCCTATGGTTTTGTCGAGCGGATCACCAAACTGATCCCCGCAGAACCCGGTATGACCCTAACCAAAGCTTGGGAAGTTGAGCCGCAACTGGATCAGCTGTATCAAATCGATGATGATGTCCGAGAATTGATCGACATGGCCCGTCGACTTGAAGGTACCACGCGTAATGCCGGTAAACATGCCGGTGGCGTAGTTATTTCACCGACCACTATTACTGATTTTGCGCCACTATATTGTGATGAAGAAGGTAAAAACCCGGTCACTCAATTTGACAAAAATGATGTTGAATCGGCGGGACTGGTTAAATTTGATTTCTTGGGGCTGCGGACATTAACCATTATTAAGTGGGCACTAGACCCACTTAATGAAAGGCGGGCCAAAGAAGGATTAGAGCCGGTTCGAATCGAATCGATTCCCTTGGAAGATCCTCAATGTTTTGCGATGCTTAAACGTAGTGAAACCACCGCGGTATTCCAGCTTGAATCCCGTGGTATGAAGGAACTAATCAGTCGATTACTGCCGGATTCATTCGAAGATATTATCGCCTTAGTGGCCCTGTTCCGACCGGGTCCTTTGCAGTCAGGCATGGTAGATAACTTCATTAATCGTAAGCACGGTCGTGAAGAAGTCTCTTATCCCGATGTTGAATGGCAGCATCCATCGCTTAAAGAAACCCTAGAGCCAACCTATGGCATTATCTTGTATCAAGAACAGGTAATGCAGATAGCTCAGGTATTGTCTGGCTATACCCTCGGTGGCGCCGATATGCTACGTCGTGCCATGGGTAAGAAAAAGCCTGAGGAAATGGCTAAGCAGCGATCTAGCTTTGAAGAGGGCGCAGTAAACAACGGTATCGATGGCGAATTGGCGATGAAAATCTTCGATTTGGTGGAAAAATTCGCTGGTTATGGCTTTAACAAATCTCACTCGGCGGCATATGCCTTAGTTTCTTACCAAACGTTATGGATGAAATGCCATCACGGTGCTTATTTTATGGCAGCTGTTATGTCTGCCGATATGGACAATACCGAAAAAATTGTGACCTTAGTTGATGAATGTGAGCGGATGAAAATTGTGCTACATCCACCAGATGTCAACTCTGGACAATATAAATTTAGTGTTAATGAAGCACTTGAAATCGTTTATGGTATCGGGGCAATAAAAGGCGTTGGTGAAGGACCCGTTTCTGCGATATTAGAAGCTCGTGCTGAAGGTGGTCCCTTTAAAGATTTATTTGATTTTTGTGGTCGCGTTAACACCAAAAAAATTAATAAACGGATCTTTGAAAAACTGATTAAAGCTGGTGCATTGGATAAACTAGGGCCTCATCGTGCTTCATTAATGGCTTCATTACCTGAGGCTATAAAAGCCTCAGAGCAACATGCTAAAGATCGTGCTGTGGGTCAACATGATTTGTTTGGTTTACTGGCCAGCCACGACGATGATGTTACTCATGATTTTGTTGAGGTCGCACACTGGCCCGATAAAATTTGGCTTGAAGGGGAACGTGAAACCCTTGGTTTATATTTAACCGGTCACCCGATTAATCAATATTTAGCGGAATTAAAACATTACACTAAATGTCGCTTAAAAGACGTGGTGCCAACCGGACGAGGTCAAATGACCAAGGCGGCAGGCTTAGTGATTGCAGCACGAGTGATGATTACTAAGCGTGGTTCAAAAATGGGAATTTTAACCATTGATGACAAAAGTGGTCGTTTAGAAGTGATGATGTATAGCGAAGCGCTCGAAAAGTATCAGGATTTACTGCAAAAAGACAAAATATTGGTGTTAGAGGGAGAGGTCAGCTTTGATGATTTTTCCGGGGGTAATAGAATGACCGCCAAGGAAGTTTATGATATTGCAACAGCTCGTGAAAGATTCGCTACCGCACTTGACATTAAGGTATCGGATAATCAAATTAATAAAGACTTTTTTAATCGTTTTACTCAGGCATTAGAACCGTTTCAGTATGGTGCGCTACCCGTTAATATATATTATTCTCGGGCTGAAGCTACCGCGCAGCTGCAATTGGGGACGCAATGGCGAGTAACACCAGACGACGAGCTGCTAGATAATTTAAAAATTTTACTTGGAAATAAACAAGTTCGATTAAAATTTAACTAATTTTAAGCTTATATTCAGCTACAATAGGGTGATATATAAGCTAGCTATTTACATTAAAGAGAATCACTGATGAGTCAGAATTTTTTAGAGTTTGAAAAGCCAATTGCTGAGCTCCATGCTCAAATTGATGAATTGCGTAATGTGAGCAATAACAGTTCATTAAATATCGACTTGGCGGAAGAGATTGAAAATTTAGAAGCAAAAAGTGTCACCATGGCACAGAAGATTTTTTCTTCATTAGGTCCGTGGCAAGTCAGTCAACTTGCTCGACACCCTGAGCGCCCTTATTCGTTCGATTATATTGATCGTATATTTGATGAATTCGATCAGTTACATGGTGATCGTGCTTTTGCTGATGATAAAGCCATTATTGGTGGAATTGCCCGTTTAAATGGTCAGTCGGTGATGGTGATTGGCCATCAGAAAGGCCGTACCACGCCAGAAAAAGTGAAACGTAACTTTGGGATGCCACGTCCTGAAGGTTATCGTAAAGCATTACGCTTAATGGAAATGGCTGAGCGTTTTAAAATGCCTATATTAACCTTTATTGATACTCCTGGTGCTTATCCTGGTGTCGGCGCTGAAGAACGTGGTCAATCGGAAGCGATAGCCCGCAATCTTAAGGTAATGGCGGGTTTAAAGGTTCCGGTCATTTGTACCGTGATTGGTGAAGGCGGATCTGGTGGTGCATTGGCTATTGGGGTTGGCGATCGTGTGAACATGCTGCAATACAGCACTTATTCTGTTATTTCACCAGAAGGTTGTGCGTCAATCCTATGGAAAAGTGCAGATAAAGCGTCATTAGCCGCTGAAGCAATGGGTATTACCTCTGACCGTCTAAAGGAATTAGATTTGATTGATACTATTATTGAAGAACCTTTGGGTGGCGCACATCGTGATTATGATCTGATTGCACAAAATGTTAAGCAACGTTTAACTGAGCAATTAGAAGAACTAAAACAGCTTGATGTCGATACACTGCTTAATAATCGCTATGACCGTCTGATGTCATTCGGTTACTGTTAAATAATTTGTCAGAGGGCTATTGCTAGCCCTCTGTTTTTTTCTAGCTAAAGATGAAATACTCTACGCTAAAGTCTAATTCAACTTCATCACCTACCACAGCTTCAATCAATAAATGTCTTTCATTCTTCTTAACCGTTAGCTTAAATTCTTGGTAAGCCTCGACATTAACAACTAAGTCGCCATTATCATCTTGAAATAAAACTGATTCCTGTGTGATGCCTTTTTGTAACTTTTTCTTTTGGTTGTTTGATAACGTAATTTCTTGAATGCTCATAATTGTCCTAAATAATAGTTTTTCAAATATATACCCTCATTATAACTGAGCGACAGCTGGCTGACTATTGAGTGAATTGATAAAGATGGTAATATCGTCTCTCTTTGTGCGAGCGAACTAACAAATTAATGAATTTATCCCTAAATATCGAACATTTTATTAACGAGCGTTGTTCTGAGTCGACTGAAGTCTTGGTTGCCCTGAGCGGCGGGGTGGATTCTGTCGTTTTACTCGACCTGCTGGTTAACTCTTCATTGCCAGCTCAGCAGCTGAAAGTTATTTATGTCAATCATGGTTTGAGTTCAAATTCGCAGCAATGGGGTGAATTTTGTCAACTGCTTTGTCAGGGCTATCAGGTTACATTTAGTATTGAGTATGTAATGTTAGCTGATAATCGCCGTAACATTGAAGCCATGGCCCGTGAGGCAAGGTATTTAGCCCTTAAAAAACATGTAAATCATCATACCGTTCTAGTCACTGCACAACATAGCGATGATCAAACTGAAACACTACTATTAGCACTCAAACGTGGTTCTGGCAGTTTAGGTTTGGCAGGAATGCCAGCTAGTTTGCCCTTTGGCTTAGGAATGCACTGTCGGCCGTTATTGAATGTTTCACGCCAAGCGATTGAGCTATACGCTCAACAACAGCAGCTAAGCTGGATTGAAGATGAAAGTAATCAGGACAGTCGTTTCGATCGTAACTTCTTGCGTAACGAGATTATCCCGTTGCTCAATCAACGTTGGTCAGGCTTTGGGCAAAGTGTCGCTCGTAGTGCTCAGTTACTTGGTCAAGCGAATGAATTGCTCGATGAATTAGCGCAAATCGATCTTAGCAAAGCAAAGGCTAGTAATCATGGTTTATCGATTAGCTATCTTAAGTCGTTGTCATTGGCACGGCGCAGCAATGTGATTCGTTTCTGGTTACGTTGTCAGCAACTGTGTTTACCTTCGATGGCGCAGTTGCAACAGGTTGAACAACAAATGATGAATGCGGCGCAGGACAGTTCACCGAACGTGTGCATTAGTGATTATCAACTACGGCGTTACCAAGATGCGATAATAGTTGTTCAGCGTCATCAGGATATTTCGGCACAGGTTATTCCTTGGCTAGGGCAATCACAGATTCAACTCCCCGATAGCTTAGGGCAACTAACTTTGGGCCAAGGTTATGGGGCCAATGAATCTCTCATGACGATTTTTTTGATTGCACCGAAAGGCCAAAAAGTTGAAATTAGGTTTAATGTAGCAGGTAGTTACAAAGCTTGGCCGGTTGGGCGAGAACAGCGACGAAGTGTTAAGAAATTATGGCAAGAATTTGCGGTGCCTCCTTGGCTACGCCAGCGAACGCCGTTAGTTTTTTTCGATCAGCAGTTGGTTGCTGTATTAGGAGTTTGGATCGAGCAAGGCTATCTAGCTCAAGAATCTGATCTCGATAGCCTAAGGATTGGTTGGTCAAAAAATACTATTAATCAGTAATGTTGTAGCCGTTTTTTCCTTGACGCTTCACTTGGTAGAGGGCCTTATCAGCTCGATTAACCAAAGTAATATTAGAATCTTCTGGTTGCCAATTAGAGCAACCGATACTGGCCGTGACCGCCATTGATGAAAACAAATGACTATCTCTGATCGACTTAACAATGCGTTGTGCGACAAACTCAGGGTGTAAATTATCACTGTGAGCTAAAATAATGGCAAATTCGTCGCCGCCAAACCGAAAGACGTGATCGTTATTACGAACCGCGTGGTTAAGTAGACCAGAAAACTCGATTAAAACCTTATCTCCATCAAGGTGTCCATGCGTATCATTGACTGCCTTAAAGTTATCTAAATCAATCAATAATAACGTAAATGGTCGCCGTTCACGTTCGGAGGTTGCGAGCATATGACGCATCGTTGCTTCAAAGTAATTTCGGCTGCCTAAATTGGTGAGAAAATCTTTCATGTTAAGTAATTTACTTTGCTCAAACCGGATAACATTGTGTAGAGGCTGCAACAATTGTTGCTCGACACAGGCAATAAATTGCCGCTGACGAGAATTTAGAGGTGATGCACTAAAGTAGCTTAACTTACCAATTCTGTCATCCTTAAACAAAAGTTCACTATCAAAAGAGCAGGTACTTGCTTTAGAGTACTTTAGCTGAAATTTGTTATGATGATATTCAAAGTCTAAACCGGTAATGGGTACAATACGACACAACTCGTTAGTAAAGGTTGCTAGCAATGGCTCTAACTCAATGGTCATGTTTAGTTTCTCAAGCAAAGCAAGTCGATCTTCACTACGGCGCAGAGGTTCAACATCAGTTTCATTTTCTTTATGACTTAAAGAAGATGTTTTAAAATCTTTGATTTTAGTTGATTTAAAATTTATCTGTGGCATATGCTGGTCTCAATCTTAATATAATAACAACTCGGTTGTTAATTGATTTGATTTAGCTTGAGCTAGTATTTTACCGCTGACATATTATTGACTAACTCTCGATTACAGAGAATAAAAGCAAATAACATGCCACTTGTGTTCGATCATTTGTACGCTACAGTATAGTCAATATTTTATTTTTTATAGGAGAATAAATAAACAATGGATAAGGGTCTGATTACTGATGTATTAATATCTCTGATACTGGTTATTTTTGTATTATTAGCTTGTCGACGTCTTAAAATACCGCCAATTTTAGGTTATTTAATCACTGGTATTATTGTCGGGCCGGGTTTGACCGGGTTATTAGCAAGTACGGAACAAATGCATTTTTTGGCTGAATTAGGGGTAGTATTTTTATTATTCTCTTTAGGGCTAGAATTCTCTTTACCCAAAATGATGGCAATGAAAGGGCTAGTTTTTGGACTCGGCACGGCGCAAGTGACCGTGACGACATTAATTATTGCCTGTGGTGCGGTATTCTTTGGTGCCAGTATTGAGCAAGCATTAATTATTGGGGTGGCGATTGCGTTATCGTCGACTGCGATTGTGATTAGGCAACTTTCAGAGCAACATCAAACGAATAGCATGAGCGGTCAAATGGCCATTGCGGTGCTGCTTTTTCAGGATTTAGCGGTGGTACCCGTGCTAATTGTCGTGCCGATGTTAGGTTCTGACAATGACTTAGGGTTATCTTTGTTATTTGCGTTATTCAAAGGGGTTGGCGCGTTTATCGTACTATTTTTTGCGGGAAAATGGTTACTGCCTAAATTGTTCGATGAAATAGCACGGGCAAGATCCGATGAATTATTTGTATTAACCACTTTATTGATTGTTGTGTTAACCGGGGCATTAACATACTCGTTGGGATTATCAGCAGCTCTTGGCGCTTTTTTATCGGGGATGATGCTTGGTGAAAGTAAATATCGTCATCAGCTTGAAGCGGATATTAGGCCCTTTCGTGATATTTTGATGGGAGTATTCTTCGTGTCTATCGGCATGATGCTAGATTTAATCGTCATTGGCGATAATTGGGTTATTTTACTGGTGTTATTACCGCTTATTGTCTTAATTAAGGCGCTAGTGATTGCGATGATTTATTTTCACCGTAAAGTGCGGCGACGTAGTGCGCTTAAAAGTGGGATTTACTTAGCGCAAATTGGTGAATTTGGTTTTGTAGTTTTATCGTTAGCACAGCAAAATATGGTATTGGAGAGTACAATCGTTTCCCTAATCATTGCCTTGGGGGTTTTAAGTATGGGGTTAACTCCATTACTGATGCATTACGCTGATAAAGTCGCAAAATACTTGATATCGAATAAAGAATTACTGACTGTTACTGTGCCTAAGATTGATGCCTACGCCGATAGTTCTGAGCATGTAGTCATTTGCGGTTTTGGCCGTGTTGGACAAACCGTGGCACGGTTTCTTAAAACTGAAGCCATCCCATGTATTGCGATCGAAAGAGATCCTGTACGACTGCAAGAAGCGATGACAGGTGGTGAAAACGTACTGTTTGGTGATGGCCGTAACCGAGATATTTTAAAGAACTTAGCCATCGATAAAGCAAAATTAGTGATTATTACCTTTAACGATTTTCATGCCACGATGCAGGTATTAGATAGCTGTTTAGCACTGGCTCCCGACGTAAAAGTATTGATTAGAACCCGTGATGATAGTGAAATGTCAACCCTACAAAAGGCTGGTGCGGCGGCGGTGGTGCCTGAAATATTAGAGGGCAGCCTAATGTTGGTATCACAGGTGTTGTTTATGTCTGGAGTACCGATGAGTCGAGTATTAAAGCGGATTCAGATAGAGCGTAAAAATCATTATCAATTTATGCATGGATTCTTTCATGGTGACGAGTCATCCCATGCGATGGATGTCGAGTTGGAACAGCTTCATGCGGTGGCATTGCCTAGTCATGCCTTTGTGGTTGGGCTACGAATTGATGAATTACCGATGACAAGACTCAGAGTCGAATTACGAGGCATTCGCCGAGATAATCAAGAGTTATCCGATCCCGATGTTAACTTGGTGATTGCAGCTAACGATGTGTTAGTGTTGTGCGGCAAGCCTCGTCGGGTCGAACGTGCTGAAAGCTATTTACTTAACGGCTGATGGTAGTTCTAAAAAATCTAATAATTGAGATTTTTTTGCCAAACCATCTTGATAACCGGCATCAATGAGATCAGTGCAGAATTCTTTTTCAAACAATAGGTAGCTCACTAAACTGGAGTCAGTATTTTTGCTGATCCCAATGGATTTAAGTAGCAAACGAATGGCTGCTGGCATTTTATGATAGTGCTTAATGGCTAAATGGTCGATATCGATAGTCGGGTTAATAAGTAGGGTTTCAATTTTTTTGAGTTGTAATGTTGCCCGAGCATCAGCAGGAATTAAGTCTAATGTGTCGTTAATTCTGGTGGTTCGTTCTATATCAGAAGTGAGCGTGTCGCTAAAGATACTATCGAGTAAATGTCCGGCAATCGTTGAAGCATTAGGGTGACGTAATTGCGGGTGGCTTTGTTTGTCGTGGAGCGACTCTAGTCCAATACATAAGACTTTTTCTGCCCCTAAATGAATGGGTGTGCTCAATGGCGCTAATTGATGAATTGAACCATCGCCATAATAGTCTTGGCGCACTTCAATGGCAGGAAACAATAAAGGAATGGCCGCTGACGCCATTAAATGTTCACAATGTAACAGCCCTCGTAAACTACTGCGTTTCGATCTATTCCAGTCTTCTATATCGGGATGGCCCTGAAAAAAAGAAATAGAGTCACCGTTTTGATAACTGGACGCAGTGACGGATAACGCATGAAGGTAACCTGCTGCAATGTTACGTTCTAAACGCGGATAAGGGATCATTTTGTTGAGTAACTGCCGTAATGGCTGATTATCTAATAATGAGGTTGGGCGATTACTGTTGAGATCGCTGCGCATCCATTTGGTGAGATTATTAAACATATAACGGCTGACATGGAGCATGTCAGAGCGATAAATTTGATTGGTGTGCATGTTACGCCAAATCCAATCGAGTTTTTTGACCCCTAAATGAAAACAGGAAGCATAGCAGCCAAGTGCTGTGGTATTCATTGCGCCAGCCGATGTCCCACAGAGAATAGGAAATGGGATCCCTTGGTTACGCGGATAAAAACTAGCAATTGCCTTTAGCACGCCTACTTGGTAAGCCCCACGCGCGCCGCCGCCAGTTAATAACAATGCTATTTTTTTTTGATTAATTTTAGTCACCGTGTTCTTAGATAATGATCCCTTAAGCGATTAAAGATAACCTATATCCAAAAAAAAACCACTGTATTAGCAGTGGTTTTTATCGGATGTGATATTTAAAGAGGTTTAAACTAATTTAGCTTTTAAAAACTCAACCATTTGGTCAATGGCAACTTCTTCTTTGTCACCAGTTTTACGTGATTTATATTCTAACACGCCATTATCAAGGCTACGTTGACCGATAACCACAGTATGTGGAATACCAATCAGTTCCATGTCAGCAAACATCACACCAGCACGTTCTTTACGGTCATCAAACAATACTTCAATACCAGCGTCCTGTAATTTTTCATACAGATCATTAGCAGCGGCAGCAATAGTTTCGGATTTATGCATATTCATTGGTACAATAACTACTTTAAACGGCGCAATTTCTGTTGGCCAAACAATGCCGTTTTTATCGTGATTTTGCTCAATGGCAGCAGCAACAATCCGAGAAACCCCAACACCATAGCAACCCATGTTTAGAATCTGATGCTTACCTTGCTCGTTCAATACGCCAGCATTCATTGACTGCGCATACTTGTTGCCCAGTTGGAAGATATGACCGACTTCAATGCCACGTTTAATTTCTAGTTTACCTTGACCACAAGGGCTAGGGTCACCAGCAACAACACTGCGTAAATCAGCTACTTGATAATCGCTAATGTCACGATCCCAGTTAGTTCCCGTAAAGTGAACATCGTCTTTGTTAGCGCCACAAACGAAATCAGCTAAATGCGCTGCGCTGCGATCAACAATCACCGGAATGTCGAGCTTAACAGGGCCGATAGAGCCAGGCTTAGTACCTGTGGCTGCTAATATTTCTGCTTCGGTCGCAAACTCAAATGGCACAGCAATTAGTGGGTGCTTTTCAGCTTTCACTTCATTGAGTTCATGATCGCCACGTAATACCACTGCAACGATAATGTCTTTATCGCCGTCAACGCCCTTCACTAAAAGAGTTTTAACTGTTGTAGTTGCGGCAACGTTTAAGAAGGTTGCAACGTCGTCAATGGTTTTAGTATTTGGTGTTGCCACTTCTGTTAAGGCTTGGCTAGCTGTAGCACGCTCACCGGTTGGCGCAAGGGCTTCGGCTTTTTCAATGTTAGCGGCATAATCAGAACCGTCACTAAACACAATAGCATCTTCACCAGATTCAGCTAACACATGGAATTCATGAGATAAAGCACCACCAATACTACCACTGTCCGCTAATACTGGGCGGTAATCTAAGCCTAAACGATCGAAAATACGACAATAGGCTTTAAACATCGTTTGGTAAGTTTTTTCCATACACTCATCACTTAAATGGAATGAGTATGCATCTTTCATTACAAATTCACGTGAGCGCATCACACCAAAACGAGGCCTGACTTCATCACGGAATTTAGTTTGAATTTGAAACAAGTTTAGCGGTAATTGCTTGTAACTTTTTAGTTCTTTACGAACGATATCGGTGATCACTTCTTCGTGGGTTGGACCTAAAACGAATGGACGATTATGACGATCTTTAATCCGTAATAATTCAGGACCAAATTGATCGATACGACCCGTTTCTTTCCATAAATCAGCTGGCTGAACCATTGGCATTAACACTTCAACCGAATTAGCACGTTCCATTTCTTGACGAACGATAGCCGTTACTTTTTGTAACACGCGTAAACCAGAAGGTAACCATGAGTAAAGACCTGATGCTAAGCGACGAACCATGCCGGCACGGATCATTAACTGATGAGAGATTATCTCAGCATCGTTTGGGGTTTCTTTCTGGGTGGCTAATAAATAGCTGGTGGTACGCATAAGTGAACACCTTGTAAGGTTTAATGGAAAAAATATCGCTGAATTGTATCAGGTGTTACTCTTTGACACCAAGGTGTTTATGCCTGTTACCAAGGTGATATTGTTGATTACTTGCCATTGGACATCAAAATCATACAAACGTACGCCATAGTGTTGAATTTGATCCGATTGCCGCTTATAAGCGGGGCGGGGATCCTGTGCTAGCACTTGTTCAACCAGTTGTTGCAGCGCTGGATATTGCTGCTGCTGTTGAATGAATATTAATGCTTGTTCGCTAAATTCAATGGTCATGGTAATTTCGGGGGCTGCCTCAGCAAAACCGCCATTGGCCTCAATGGCATCGGAGTAGGGAATATAAGGTTTAATATCTAGCACTGGTGTGCCGTCGAGTAAATCGAGGCCACTGACTTCTATTGTCGCTTGATTGCCACTAATAACTACTCGTTCGAGCTTTACCGCCGACATCCCAATACTGTTGGGGCGAAAGGTTGATCGCGTCGAAAAAACACCGGTTTTTCTGTTACCGCCCAAACGAGGCGGGCGCACTAGGGGCTTCCAGCCTAAGTCGGCAGTTTGGTCGAAGCGGAAAATAATCCAGATATGAGAGAATTGTTCGAGATCTCGCACCGTATCAGGGTGGTTAAAAGGAGCCACTAAAGTGATCGTACCCAATGCGGCACTGGCTAATCGCGGTTGCCGTGGGATCGCAAATTTTTCTTTAAAGGGGGATTCAATAAAGCCAATCGGCGTGACTGAAAAAGATTGTTCGGTACTTAATGACATCATGACTCTTGATTGATTACGAATACCAAGCAGTGTAGAGATGAGAGGATTTTTTGCAATAGAATTCCCCCAATCAATGATTGGGGGTGGAAATTATAACGAAAAGAGCATGACAGTATTGATATCAATGCATATCACGATAAGGTTTACTCCATATGCACCGATACTTCTGGCATTATCGAGTTTATTTCGAGGTGCTTTCTCTTGGATAAATACTAACGGTTAACCGTTTTTTGGAGATATTTTTGGTAAAGCTGGCGATGGCGATTGTTTAAATCGACTTCGCGGCCATCAATAAACATTTGGAGCACTTTGTGACCTTGATAATCCAGGATATCACCTTTACTGATTACGATTGAAGCGGATTTTCCGACTTCTAATGAACCCAACTTATCGGCCACGCCAAGGATTTGTGCGGGGATTAAGGTAATTGCTTTTAACGCTTGTTCCTTACCTAAACCATATTTAGCAGCCATACCTGCGGCAAATGCTAGACTACGACTGTCCCAGGCACTTTCATAACCAATCGCGGTCGTGACACCCGCTGCAGTTAATTGACTTGGGGTTTTAAACGCCTGAGCAATGTCTTCATCATCACGTTGTGGCAAGCCAAACGCATTAGTATAGATGACGGCAATATTTAATTTGGCTAATTGCTCTTTGACCATCCAAGCATCGCTAGCGCCGATCAGAACCATTTTTAAATCAAAGCGCTGACTAAATCGCATCGCTTGCTCTATTTGCTCAATCGCTTCGGCATGAACAAATAACGGTTTGTCACCTTGCCATAGCCCTAGCATAGCATGCCATCGAATATCTTTGGCAATACTGTTGTCTTGCTGGTAGGCCGTAAAGTAGCGTTTTGACTGCTCAAAATATTGACTGAGCAGCTCTAATTGCTGACGATAACGTGTTAACGCTTTAGGGCGATTTTTTTTGCTAATCCAATAACTGGGTTGTGATGGCCAACTAACATGAGTGCCCAAAGCGCCTTTCGTTAATGCATCATCGGCATTCCAAGCGTCAAGGTTAATCAGTGATGATTGACCGGTAATCAAGCGGCCTACGGGGGTTATTTGGGCATGGGTAATACCATTAGCGCGAACCGTTGGAATAATTTCAGAGTCAGGGCTATAGGCAACATGTGTCAGTAGGTGCGGGTTATCATCGCCCACTTCACGGTCATCGACCGTCGCTCGCACTGAACTTATTTCACGTAAGCCGAGCTGAGTGGCCGTTAAGATTAAACCGGGGTAAACATGACGACCTAGCGCCTCAATCACTTTTGTGTGCTTTGGTGCAACTAAATCCGGGCCAATGGCGCTAATTTTTCCTTGTTGTAATAATAAATCGTGACCAGTTAAAACTCCATGGCTGACGGTGTGTAAAGTAGCGCCTTTAATTAAAATGGGGTTACTTTGTGCGGCACCTGGGATCATATCATGAGCCGTTACCGTACTAGTTAGCGCGATAGCACAAGCGGTGGTCAGTAATTTCTTGATGATGTGCATTATAGTTGTCCTTGCGTAGCGCTGCTTAGCTGCTTGTAGTGTTGTTGCCAAGTGTCATGGTTGTCTTCACAGTGCCAAGATGGCTGGGCCATTTTTTCACTGGCGCTAAGGGCAATAGACGTTGATTTTTTAGATTTATCCGCCATTAATTTTGTTAATAATTGCGCTTTCTCTGTTTGTTGAGCAGCTCGGGCTTGTTGGTCGCTGACGAGATCAAAATATTTAACGCCGCCAATCCATGTCTGTTCTGCACGGGCATAAACCGACAACGGTTGATGATCCCATAACACTAAATCTGCGCGTTTTCCGACTTTAATACTACCGACATATTGATCGATTTTTAATTGTTTGGCTGGATTGATGGTGATCATTTTCCAGGCCTCGGTTGGTGACATGTCACAATAGGTAACCGATTTTGCTGCTTCTTGATTGAGGCGACGTTGTAAGTCATTACTGTCGGAGTTAATACTGGTTAACACGCCACGTTGCGCCATTAGACAGGCATTTTGAGGAATAGCATCGTAGACTTCAAATTTATAGCCCCACCAATCCGCAAAGGTTGAACCGCCTGCGCCATGTTTTTTCATTTCATCAGCCAGTTTGTAGCCTTCTAAAATATGGGTAAAGGTCGCTACTTTAAAGTCAAAAGACTCTGCTAAGCGCATAAACATTAATATTTCTGATTGGACATAAGAATGAATATGAACATGACGTTGCGAAGCTAATATTTCATTGAGTGTTTCCAAACGGAAATCCCGACGAACCGGTGCGGTGTCCTTTTTAGCTGAACGAGATAGCTTCTTCCAATCTTGTTGGCTTTGTTGATAATCTTTCGCGTGTTCAAAGGCATCTTTCATTAATGCTTCAACGCCCATTCGTGTTTGTGGATAACGACTACGATAATCGCTGCCCCAATTACTTTGTTTGACATTTTCGCCTAATGCGAACTTGATTGAACCGGGCGCGTTCGCAAACTTCATCTTGGTGGCTGACTCACCCCATTTAAGCTGAATAATCTGCGCTTGCCCGCCAATCGGGTTGGCGCTGCCATGGAGTAATTGCGCGGTGGTCGTACCGCCCGCTAACGAGCGATAAATATGAATATCATCAGGATTAACGACATCACCAATACGGACTTCAGCGGTGATAGCTTCACTGCCTTCATTAACACCCCGTGAAATGGCAATGTGGGAATGTTCGTCAATAATGCCAGCGGTTAAATGTTTGTCGGTTGCATCGATGCTAATATAGCCTGCAGGCGTTATTAGATTTTTACCAATCTTGTTTATTTTACCATTAGCGACCAAAACATCTGTATTTTCAAGTACCCCAGTGGCCTCAGATGTCCAAACCGTTGCATTTTTAAAATGAACTTTTTGCGCTGTTGGTTGTGTTTTTTGACCATAAGCTCTATTAGGCCATGTTAATTGGCTAATAAGCTGCGGTTGTTTTTTTGTTTTAACTTCTTTAATCGTTGCTGGCTGTACAGTCGCGATAATCGATTGATGATATTGGTTAACATCGATTTGCTGGCCCATCAGTCCTGCGTTTTCTTTGTCTTGCCATAAACGGTAGCGAATTGGTTGTGGTTGCTCATCGACTAATTCGTTTATCACGAAACTAACGCTGTCATCGGTGGTGGTAACATTTAACGTCGTTAGTGAGGTATCACCTTGTTTAGCTGTTATGCTGGCTTTATTGGTTAAGTTTATGGTTAGGCTGATATCTTGCCCAGTTTGTAGGCTCTTTAAGGTGTAGTTACCTGACATGGCCAAATGCTTGGGGTTGATTAGTTGATGCTTTTGACCCTGAGTCCAAACCGAGACTATTTTACCTTGATCGAATATATTGCCCTTAGTGATCACTAAATCAGCACTAAATCCTGGTTTGATTTGACCAGCTTTGTTGGCGATACCTGCTATTTTAGCTGGGATAGTGGTCAGTGCTGCTAAGGCCTTTTGTTCACTTAAACCGTGTTTAATTGCCAGCCTTAAGTTTTTCAAAAAATCTTTATTTTTAACGCCATGACTGGTGATCGCAAATTCAATGTTGTGATCTTCTAGTGTCGCCAGATTATCAGGGTTGCGTTCCCAGTGTCTTAAATCGGCTAAACTAATATCTCGCCCTTGAGCTTCGCCCAGTTCAGGTTTAGCAGCAAAAGCTAATGGCATGATTAAGCGCGTTTTTAGTTTGGCTATTTGATTAATTCTGGCGTATTCAAAGCCTGAGCCCAGCAGTGTTGAATTTATATTAAATTCGCTAATTAATGTTGCAGCTCGCATTAAAGAATGTTCATTATCGGTGCTAAAGACTAGGCCTTGCTGTTCGATGTTAGCCAATGATTTTAATGCGGCATTAAATTCTACTTTTTGACCATCTTGGAGATTAATTTTATTCGCGGCATCTTGATACCAATTAGCATCGGAAAAGGTTTGGCGCAATAGGGCAATACTGCCCATTAATGATGATGGATAATCTTGCTCTGAACTCCCTTTGTCAAATGAGCCAAAATGCTGAGACTGGGCCTTTAAGATTAAGTCGTTGGCGATACCATCGGCTAAAGATACCGTGGTGGCACGACCTTGCAGTAGGCCGTCTAACTTTGCACTTTGTACAGCGGTAAAGCCATTACTAATAAAGTCTTTGGCTTTCTCGCTGTCAGGGGCAAAGCTATTGACCCAATTATGTTGGGCATGAATAGCACCATTAGCCGCATTGCCACCAATGCGATCAATCCGATAAACCGATCCTTTATTATCGTTTTTAGGATAGTTGAAATCGATACCATAATCGGTATAAGCATCAATAAACCCCGGATAGACATCATAACCAGATAAATTAACCACTGTGGCCCCAGTTGGCGTTTTTCCACTCTGGGAAATACTTTTTATCCGGCCATTCTGAATCACTAGCGTGGCATTTAATAAAGTGCTACCTGGTTTGGTATGCACCGTGGCATTAGTAAAGGCAATTAATTGTGGCGTTTTATGGTGAAGACCTATTACCGGCGAGGTTTGATCTGCAAATGCCGTTGCGCAAATAACACTACAAGATATGGTAGCGCCAAGTATTCTTATTATCATTTTAGTAAGTCTTGCGATTAAGGGGGATATAACTTGTTAAGTTAACATTTTTTATAAATTTTATTAAAAAAAATATGTAAAAAAATGTAACTAATATTGGATAGTTAGTGATTTCGGCTATGCTTATTAAGGTCAATAACTTATGTTAATTCAGCTGCTGTTCACGCTTTAAGCGGTATAAGTTATTTGAGCATTACAATTATTAAATTATATAGGGTTCTATTATGGGTTATATCACTTGGATTATTTTAGGTTTAGTTGCTGGTATGTTAGCAAAATGGTTAATGCCTGGTAAAGATGGCGGTGGTTTTATTATGACCACAGTATTGGGTATTGCAGGCGCATTCGTTGGTGGGTATATCGGTAGCTTATTTGGTATAGGTGGTGCTGATGGTTTTAATTTAGTTAGCATCGCAACGGCTACTGCTGGTGCGTTCTTATTGCTGTTTATTTATAATAAAGTCGCTAACTAGAAAAACAGAACAACAAAGCCGATAAAATGTCTTTATCGGCTTTTTTGATAGAAACTTAAAAATTAAGCAGGGAACAATTGAGTTAGTTTGGTTGCTAACATCATATTACCCGTTGCCTTCACTTTACCCATCATAAATGCAGTCATGCCATTAACACTACCGTCTAATAAGCCTTTTAGGGTGGCGCTCTTTAAAGAAAGCGTTACAGATGGATCATCATGTTCACCTTCATGAATTTCATAAGCGCTGTCAGCAACAATCAGATGAAATAATTCACCTTCTAGATCAAATTGAAAAATTTCATCTACGCCAGCAGCTGCGGCCGTATTAAATTTGCTGGCTAAAATTTCTTTATATTCATTTACGGTAGACATAATAGATCCTAGAGTTGAGTTATTTAATGAGGTCTGACCACGAAAATAGCAATGGGATCGGTTGATGTCAATAAATTTCGAACGCTCGTTTGATTGCAAGATAACTGCCGTCTCGGTGTTTTTACTGCGAGGCTAACAAATTTATGCCAATCTTGATTGGATTTTTGCTATAATCTCGCGCTTAAAAATTAATAACCTTTTGTCTTGGTATCTTGCTGGATATGTACAAGACTGTGTACACATTTGGAAATCGCTAAATATGTCAGATCCTAAATTTATTGATGCTGTTAAACGTCGCCGCACGTTTGCCATCATATCTCACCCCGATGCCGGTAAAACGACCATCACTGAAAAAGTATTGTTGTTCGGAAACGCCCTGCAAAGAGCGGGCACGGTTAAAGGGAAAAAATCTGGTCAACACGCTAAGTCTGACTGGATGGAGATGGAAAAGGAGCGTGGGATCTCGATTACGACATCGGTGATGCAATTTCCTTATCGTGATGAGTTAGTGAACTTACTCGATACTCCTGGACACGCTGATTTCTCGGAAGATACTTATCGTACGTTAACCGCAGTTGATTCTTGTTTGATGGTGATCGATACCGCAAAGGGTGTTGAAGCTCGTACGATTAAATTGATGGAAGTGACACGTCTGCGTACTACGCCGATCATTACCTTCATGAATAAACTCGATCGTGATGTGCTTGATCCGCTAGAAGTGATGGATGAAGTTGAAACCGTATTAGACATTATGTGCGCACCAATTACTTGGCCGATTGGCATGGGTAAAGCATTTAAAGGTGTTTATCATTTATTACGTGATGAAGTGATTTTGTATCAATCGGGTCAAGGTCATACTATTCAAGAAGTCCGGATCATTAAAGGGTTAGATAATCCTGAGCTTGATGTTGTGCTTGGTGATTATGCCGAAGAGTTGAGAGAGTCGATGGAGCTAATTCAAGGGGCTTCAAATCCGTTTGATCTAGAAATGTATTTAGCCGGTGAATTAACACCAGTATTCTTTGGTACCGCGATGGGTAACTTTGGTGTTGATCACATGTTGGATGGCATGGTTGAATGGGCGCCAGCGCCAATTAATCGTATTGCTGAGCAACGTGAAGTTGAAACCACTGAAGAAAAATTTACCGGTTTTGTGTTTAAAATTCAAGCTAACATGGATCCTAAGCATCGAGATCGCATCGCCTTTATGCGTATTTGTTCTGGCAAATATACCAAAGGGATGAAAATGCATCATGTCCGGATTAAGAAAGATATTAATGTTAACGATGCGTTAACCTTTATGGCGGGCGACCGAATTCTCACTGAGGAAGCTGTCGCTGGCGATATTATCGGTTTACACAATCACGGCACGATTCAAATTGGCGATACATTCACCCAAGGTGAAAAGCTTAAATACACTGGTATTCCAAACTTTGCGCCAGAGCTGTTCCGTCGGATTTTGTTAAAAGATCCACTGAAAATGAAGCAACTGCAAAAAGGTTTAACTCAATTATCAGAAGAAGGCGCAGTCCAAGTCTTTAGACCACTACGTTCTAACGAATTAATCCTTGGTGCCGTCGGGGTATTGCAGTTTGAAGTGGTTGTAGGGCGTTTAAAGTCAGAGTATAAAGTCGAAGCAATCTATGAAGCCGTTGGCGTGTCTACAGCGCGTTGGGTTTCGTGTGATGATCCGATTGTGTTCGATAAGTTTAAGAAAAAAGCGTTTGACAACTTAGCTCTTGATGGTGGTGATAACCTAACGTATATCGCACCGACCCGCGTTAATCTAAGCTTGGCGCTAGAGCGTCATCCTGATATTGCGTTTAGAGAAACTCGCGAAAACTAATTGGTCATAGCCGATTAAAAACCAGCCCAAAGTATCATGCTTTGGGCTTTTTTGTTTTTATGGCTGACTGTATGATGAAGAGTCTACTATGAGAGAACTTCATTTTATGCACTCACTCTATCCAGCACTTGAACCTTTTTCGCAACAACATTTGAGGGTTAGCTCAGTTCATCAAGTTTATGTTGAGCAATGCGGGAATCCTCAAGGGATCCCAGTGCTGTTTTTACATGGTGGTCCGGGGTCCGGTTGCAATGAACGACATCGTCGATTTTTTGATCCCTATATTTACCATATTATTTTGTTTGATCAACGCGGCTGCGGGCGCTCACGTCCTCAGGGGGAAACCGCTAATAATACCACTTTCGATTTAGTGTCCGATATGGAAATGATCCGTCTTGAGTTGGGTGTTAAACAATGGCTTATATTCGGTGGCTCTTGGGGGGCAACTTTAGGGGTTGTTTATGCGCAGCAACATCCCAAGCAAGTGTCTGGAATGATTTTACGTGGCATATTCTTAGGACGACAGCAAGACATTGACTGGGTCTATCGCGATAATGGTGCCGCCAAAATGTTTCCGCAGTTGTGGAATGAGTTAGTGGCAGAGTTGCCGTCATCACAACGAGCGATGCCGTTGATTACGATTTACCAATGGCTAATCGGCAATGATTTACAAAAAAAACACAACATCTATCATAAGCTCCAGCAATGGGAAGCTGCATTGCTAAATATAGAGTATCAGCGCTCAAGCGAAATTAACGCTAATCCGGCGATTATTCAATTGTATTACTCGCTCAATCATTGTTTTATTGATGCGCAACCTATTTTAGATCAAATTGATGTTATCCGTCATATTCCGACCGAGATTATTCAGGGCCGTGATGATTTAGTTTGCCCGCTAGCGCAAGCTAGGCAGCTGTCACAGCAATGGTCGCAAGTGAACTTAAATATAGTTGATAAGGCGGGCCATTTGGCGAGCGATCCGTTGATCATGAATGCCTTGATTTCTGCGACGATTAATTTTAGTAAAGCTCAGTAATTACAATAACTAATATTTTTCCATCTAAAGTATGATTTTATTTGTGGTAGCAACTATCTATATTTATACCCATGACCATTGGAAATGCGGGAATTTGTAAATGATATAAAACTCTATATACAAGGCGCGCGATTGAGCAATAGCTGGCTATTTGGATTGAGCGCAACGAAGTAGATTGGGTTTTAGAGCGTTACAACACCTGAGTATTCATTGATTATGGGTATAATGAGCAACTAAAATTAATAAGGAAAATATTATGTGGACTAAGCCAAAATATGAAGAAATGCGTTTAGGTTTTGAAGTAACACTATACATCAGCAATCGTTAATGTCATGTGGTAGTACAAGTCACTCTCGGTAGCATCCTTGCCTCGGGAGTGTTTTCTTCTATTTTCCCAAAAGGTGCTTATGCAAATATTAATTCTTGGTTCAGCGGCCGGCGGCGGTTTTCCACAATGGAATTGTCATTGTGCTAATTGTAAAGGGCTGCGAGATGGCAGCATTAAAGCAACTCCACGTACGCAATCTTCAATCGCAGTGAGTCCCGACGGCAAGAATTGGGCACTGATTAACGCATCGCCTGATATACGTCAGCAAATCAATCAATCACCACAGTTGTGGCCTGAGCAAGGTTCGCGAGGTACCAATATTCGCGGTGCCATCTTAACTGACAGCCAAATCGATCATACCACTGGGCTATTAACCTTAAGGGAAGGCTTACCCCTTGATATTTATTGCACCGAAGTGGTGTATGAGGATTTATCAACGGTATATCCATTGTTTAATTTACTGGAGCATTGGCACGGTGGTTTAAATTTCAAAGCCATTGGTGAGCAGGAATTTAACGGTTTTGGCGTGGATGGGGTCAGTGATATTGAATTTGTTCCGGTAACGATTGAATCAAATGCGCCGCCTTACTCTAAATACCGCGATAAAGTCGTTGCTGGTAACAATATTGGATTAAAAATTGTTGATAAAACCAGTGGTAAGTATCTGTTCTATTTACCGGGTATTGTCGAAAGTACTCCCGAAGTTGAGCAGATATTAGCGGATGCCACTTGTGTGTTGATTGATGGCACATTATGGCTTGATGATGAAATGATCGCGCAGGGGGTTGGCACTAAGCTCGGTTCCGAAATGGGACACATGCCCGTTAATGGTGATTTTGGCACCGTTGCTTTGCTTAATCAATTTGATATTGACCGAAAAATTCTTATTCACATTAATAACACCAATCCAATTCTCAATGAACAATCTCCCCAGCATCAGTTTGTATTAGATAACGGCGTTGAAATAGCCGTTGATGGGATGGAAATTACGATATAAAAAATATAAAAAAAGAGGCATTTCATTTATGCAACAGCCGTGGACTAAAGAGCAATTTGAACAAAAACTAAAAGCGAAAGGTCAGCTTTATCATATTCATCATCCATTTCATGTTGCGATGCATCAAGGGCAATGTAGTGTTGAACAAATTCAAGGTTGGGTTGCCAATCGTTTCTATTATCAAGTAAACATTCCGATTAAAGATGCCGCCATTTTAGCCAATTGTCAGGATATGGCTACTCGACGTCTGTGGATTCAACGGATTATTGATCACGACGGCAGTGTTGGCGATCAAAGCTTAGGAGGGATCGAGGCATGGTTACAATTGGGGCAGGCAGTTGGTTTGGATCGCCAAGACTTACTCGATGAAAAATTTGTGTTACCCGGGGTAAGATTTGCCGTTGATGCCTATGTTAATTTTGCCCGCCGGGCGAGTTGGCAGCAAGCGGCTTGTTCATCATTAACTGAAATGTTTGCGCCGCAGATCCACCAAAGTCGACTCGACAGTTGGCCGAAAAATTATCCTTGGATTAACGCCGAAGGTTTAACCTATTTTCAACAGCGTTTATCGCAAGCTCGGCGTGATGTTAACCATGGCCTGCAAATTACCCTTGAACATTTCACCACCCGACAAGCGCAAGAAGATGCCTTAAATATATTACAATTTAAGTTAGACATCTTATGGAGTATGCTTGATGCAATGAGCTTAGCTTATGAGCAGGGTCGTGCGCCTTATCAGGACTTAACGGATAACCCAATTTACCATCGGGGGATTTTTAAATGAGCAATCAAACCGATATACCGCATTTTAACCCAATGTTTCGTTTGCAATGGGAACAAGCTCAAGACTGCTATGTCTTGTTATTCCCAGAAGGTATGGTCAAGCTGAATGGCGCCGCTGGCGAAATTATGAAGCTGGTGAATGGTAAAAATAGCATTGAAAAAATTACCGAGTTATTACTGAAACAATTCCCGGATGGGCAGGGGATTAATGACGATGTTAATGAGTTTTTGATCGTTGCCGCTGAAAAAAAATGGCTCTATTATGAACAGTGATAATGATAAAAAATTGGGGCCACCCTTGTGGTTATTGGCTGAGCTGACTTATGACTGCCCATTACATTGCCCTTATTGCTCAAATCCAACGGATCTTGGCGATTTCAGTGATGAATTAACCACCGAGCAATGGTGCAAAGTATTGACTGAGGCTCGTGCTATGGGCGCGGTGCAACTTGGTTTCTCTGGTGGTGAGCCATTGCTGCGTAAAGATCTGGATCAATTGGTTAAGCATGGCCGAGATTTAGGTTTTTATACTAATTTAATTACCTCGGGCATCGGATTAACCGAGAAACGCATTGCTAAGTTAAAGCAAGCTGGACTGGATCATATTCAAATTAGCTTTCAAGGCGCCGATCCGGAAATTAATGATGCTATTGCTGGTCGTGGTAAAGCCTTTGAGCAAAAGTTTAAAATGGCAAAATCGGTCAAAGCTCAGGGATATCCGATGGTGTTAAACTTTGTGTTATCGAAGCAAAATATTGATCAAATTGAAGCAGTGATGGAGCTGAGTTGTCAGTTAAAAGCTGATTATGTTGAACTGGCCACTGCTCAATATTACGGCTGGGCTTACACAAATCGTGATCATCTTTTGCCGTCGCAGGAACAGCTGGTTGAGGCCGAAAGACAGGTTAATCAATTCCGAGACCGACAACAGGGCAAAGGTCCTCAATTTATTTTTGTGACTCCTGATTATTATGAGACCCGCCCTAAAGCCTGCATGAATGGCTGGGCGAGTACCTTTTTAACCATTGCGCCCGATGGTAGTGCGCTGCCATGTCATAGCGCGAAAATGCTGCCACTTAAATTCCCTAACGTTAAAGATAAATCGGTTAATGATATTTGGTTGCAAGATTTTTCGTTTAACCGTTTTCGTGGTGATAGCTGGATGCCACAGCCTTGCCAGAGTTGCGATGAAAAGGAGAAAGACTTTGGTGGTTGTCGCTGCCAAGCTTTTATGATGACCGGCGATATGGATAAAACCGATCCGGTGTGCAGTAAGTCACCTGATCATCATTTAATCACCAAGGCGATAGCGCAAGCGCTTAACCCTCAAGGGAAAATCGTGCAACGGGTTAATCAACGTAAAATTGTAGAGGCTGATATCGCACGGATAAAATTGTGAAGATTGAGCATCATCAGTTATTTGATGATACCGGAACTAAATGGGTTAGTAAAAAAGAGTACAGTGGTTTATTTGTAGTGAAAACTCCAGCGCTTGATGACAGCGGTGTGAGTCACGGGGTTGAGCATTTTGTGTTTCGTTGCAGTGCTCAATTCCCGCAACCAGAATCATTATTTCAATTAACGGCGTTAACGGATTTAACCATTAATGCTTCCACTCAGCATGATCTCACTTATTATCATTGCCATAGTTCGTGCCAACAAACCTTCTTATTGGGTTTGCATTATTTGTGGTGCGGTTTAACCCAGCCACAATTTTTAACACCCGACTTTCGCCAAGAGATTTATGCCGAAGGCGGGTATGGCGTGATTTATCGTGAGTTATTGACTCAACCTAGCATTGCGCAAGGTTATCAGTATGGTGGCACGGCTGCATTGATTTCCCAGCTAACCATGGCGGATTTAAGACATTATCACCAACGATATTATCGAGCTGATAACATGGTGTTAGTGACCAATAATACTCAATCATTACCCTGGTCACGATCGGTAACGACAAACCCGCCACGGGACTTTAATTCTTCATCAGTTCACGGCAAATTTTCATCACAGATTGGTCACTTGATAGCATATTATCAAGGGTTGGTCGGGGGAACTAAGCAAGAGCTTAGGGTTGAAAAAATCGAACCATTGATAGTAACCCAAGCATTAACCAATCAACCTAAAGCACTTGACTACACTCCAAATACCGTCATACAACAACTTGAGCAGTTTGATATGTCGTCGAGTGATTATACTGAGCGTCCGTTACCTAAATTGTTTGGCCAATTATTTATACTCGCAGAACAGCAACTATCTAGTGGCCGTAGCCCAATGGTGGCGGTGTTCGATAATCATCATTTTTTAAGCGTTAATCGCGTCGCGGTTGCCGAACATGAATTGGCAATGGTTGCCCGCTTTATTATTGGCGCGGCGCCAAACTTTTTAGCACCGAGAGTTCAAGGTCACTGTTACGCGATAGCGGTACAATACATTGCGAGTGGCCAATCTTTTGTTTGCTATAGTGCCTTTGATATTACCCCGCATCTTAGAGCGCTATCGGTTAAAAGCGCGTTGCAGTCTTTGGCGCAAGACCTCCCGTTTATTGAACAAACCTTAGGGCTAGCTAAAGCAAAGTTAGGCGGCTCGCTGCTTACATCAGTATCGGCCACCGCGGTCGCTAAATTTATCGCTAGTTTAGGTTAATTCAAGATATAATCAGCGAATGAACCCCAAAAATACTCCAATCACTTTTATTGATAGCCATTGTCATCTTGATTTTTCACGATTTTCTGATGTCGACTCGGTGATCGCAACAGCGAAGTGCCATGGCGTGACACAATTCATAGTCCCTAGTGTTGATCATCATAATTGGCAAGCGGTTTTAAACTTAGCAAAGCGTCATCAGGCCATATTTTTCGCTTTGGGCGTTCATCCTTATTTTTTAAGTACCGACAATCAATTAGCGCAATTGAGCGAGCTGGCACAGCAACATCACGCGTCGCTGGTAGCGATTGGTGAAATTGGACTCGATGGTGCCATTCATACGCCTTTGACCGAGCAATTAACCGTACTTAAATATCAATTAAAATTAGCCAAAAAATTTGATTTACCAGTTATTTGTCATGCACATAAAGCCTACGATCCACTACTTAAACAGCTACGGATATATCAGCTAGTGCGCGGTGGGGTGATCCACGGTTTTAGTGGCAGTTTGGTTCAAGCACGTGAGTTTATTAAATTGGGCTTTAAATTGGGAATTGGTGGTGGTGTTACTTATCCTCGGGCGACTAAAATCAAAACGACCCTTAGTCAATTATCGCTATCGGATATTCTACTTGAAACCGATGCGCCCGATATGCCGTTACATCAACAACAAGGCATGATAAATACCCCTGCTAATGTTGCCCTCATCGCTCAAGTCATCGCAGAGATATTTAATACCTCATTAAGTGATGTCGCCAATCAAACCACCTTAAATTGTCAGCAGATTTTTCGTTTAGATCAAAAACAGTGATGTTTGTTTTAGCTTTTTACCACAAATGTGATCATGGCAAAGGTACTGACAGTCAAAAGCAGCTACATTGCAATTTAACATTTATTTTTAACTAATCTGAACTCGGGGTAAAGAGCTTCGTACCAATATGAGATATAGGATGTTTTAACTTTAAAGTATTTAATTAAAGACAAAATATCAGCTCGTGTAACGCAGGTAACCATTTAAATAGCGTTATTGGGCAAAGTATCTTATCCCTATTCAGGTTAACTAATTGGAGAGTCTAATGACCGATCTAGAACGTGCCGCTTGTTATGGTATTCAACTGATGGATTTAACCACCCTAAATGATAACGATACCGAACAAAAGGTCATAGATCTTTGTCATAAAGCCGTATCTCCGGCTGGTAAAACAGCGGCAATATGTATTTTTCCGCAATTTATTCCAGTCGCAAAACAAGCACTGAAAGATTTAAAGTCAACGGATATTCTAATCGCAACAGTAACCAACTTCCCACACGGTAATAGTGATGTTGAAGCGGCTGTTAGCGAAACCGAAAAAGCCGTTGCTCTTGGTGCAGATGAGGTTGATGTTGTATTTCCCTATCGTGCTTTTTTAGCCGGTGACCGAGAAATTGGTGCGCAGCTGGTCAAGGCATGTAAAGCCGCCTGTGGTGATCGTGCGATCCTTAAGGTAATTCTCGAAACAGGGGAAATAAAAGATCCACAACTGATCAAAGAAGCAAGCTTAATCGCCATTGCCGCCGGTGCCGATTTTATTAAAACCTCAACCGGTAAAGTCGCCGTAAACGCGACGCTAGAAGCCGCCACAATGATGTTTGAAGCGATTACCGAAACAGGTGGTCATTGCGGGTTTAAAGCCGCTGGTGGCGTGAAAAGTGCCAGCGATGTCGCTGATTATTTAAACGTGGCACAAAAAGCATTGTCTAGCGAATGGATTTGCCCTGAAAACTTCCGTTTTGGTGCGAGTAGCTTACTCGATAACTTACTTGTTGAACTGGGTAAAACACAGCAGGCAGGTAACACACAAGGATATTAAAATGGACTTTTTACCGCAAGAAATTATTCGTCGTAAACGCAATGGCCAAGAGCTGTCTGCGGATGAAATTAGTTTTTTTGTTAAAGGGATAACGGATAACAGTATTAGCGAAGGACAAATTGGCGCCTTTGCAATGGCGACCTATTTTCAAAACATGACCATGAACGAACGTATCGCGTTAACCAAAGGGATGCGCGATTCCGGTGAAGTCCTTAATTGGCAATCACTGCATTTGCCCGGGCCAATAGTTGATAAACATTCAACGGGCGGGGTTGGCGACTTAGTTAGCTTAATGCTTGGGCCAATTGTTGCGGCTTGTGGTGGCTTTGTGCCGATGATCACCGGTCGTGGTTTGGGTCATACTGGTGGAACGCTCGATAAGTTTGATGCGATCCCGGGTTACACGACCGTCCCTAGCAATCAACTGTTTCGTGACACGGTTAAAGACGTTGGTGTGGCGATTATTGGTCAAACTGGCGACTTAGCGCCAGCAGACAAACGGCTGTATGGTATTCGCGATGTCACCTCAACCGTCGAATCAGTGCCGCTCATTACCGCCTCCATTCTGGCCAAAAAACTCGCTGCCGGTCTCGATGCTTTAGTGATGGATGTTAAAACCGGTAATGGTGCGTTTATGAGTGAGCTAAGCCAAGCGCAAGAACTGGCTCATAGCATTGTTGATGTTGCTAATGGTGCTGGTGTTAAAACCAGTGCGATAATCACCGACATGAATCAACTATTGGCAGCCAGTGCCGGTAATGCAGTAGAAATGGTTGATGCGGTTAAATATTTACGTAACGAACTCGATAATCCACGCCTGCATCAGGTGACCGTTGCTTTGGCTGCTGAAATGCTAACGATTAGTGGCTTGGCTGCTAATGATGAAATAGCACGGATTAAAGTGAATCAAGTGATTAGCAACGGCCAGGCGGCTGAAATTTTTGGCAAAATGGTGGCAAAACTCGGTGGCCCGGTTGATTTTGTGGATAATTACCAAACTTATTTGCCTCAAGCTAATATTGTGCGCCCGATCTTTGCCGATAGTCGTGGCTATTTACAACACATTGATACCCGTCAAATTGGGATGTCAGTGGTTGAACTTGGCGGCGGGCGTCGCCGTGCCGATGATAAAATAGATTATTCGGTCGGGCTATCGCAAGTCGCCACATTAGGGCAAGCCTTAGATCAGCACACGCCATTGGCGATAGTGCATGCTGCCACCGAAGACGATTTTAATCGCGCACGCGCCATGATAAATGCCGCGGTAGTGATTGGCTCAGACATCCCCAATGTACAATCGACAGTACTTGATACTATTCGAGAAAAGGAATAACCATGAAACGTGTAACGATAATGATGCTGGATTCGCTGGGCATTGGTGCAAGTAAAGACGCCATTGATTTTGGCGACGTTGGGGCCAATACGTTTGGTAGCATCGCTAAAGCCTGTGCCAATGGCACCGCAGATGTTAACCGCAGCGGGTTATTAACCCTGCCAAACC
This sequence comes from Gammaproteobacteria bacterium, assembly GCA_013214965.1. Taxonomy (GTDB): domain Bacteria; phylum Pseudomonadota; class Gammaproteobacteria; order Enterobacterales; family Psychrobiaceae; genus Psychrobium. The sequence continues at coordinate 2,347 of JABSRU010000048.1, read as the reverse complement.
TTAATAAATTAGGGTTAGGTCATGCTTGTTTTGATAGCTCGGGTTATTTTCCGCAAGGACTCGATCAAAACATTGAACCGATTGCAAAATATGGTTTTGCTCAAGAAATTAGCTCAGGTAAAGATACCCCAAGTGGACACTGGGAAATCGCTGGTGTGCCCGTGTTATTTGACTGGGGCTATTTCAGTGACAAAGAGAATTCATTTCCGAGTGAATTACTCGATATTATTATTGAACGTTGCAATTTACCGGGTATTTTAGGCAATTGTCATGCGTCGGGTACCACCATCTTGCAACAACTTGGCGCAGAGCACATGGCGACGGGTAAACCGATTTTTTATACCTCGGCCGATAGTGTGTTCCAAATTGCTTGTCATGAAGAAAGCTATGGTCTAGAACAACTGATGGATTTATGTGTTGTCGTACGTGAAGTGCTGGCTGACTATAATATTGGTCGAGTTATTGCCCGTCCTTTCGTGGGCAGTTGTGCCGACGACTTTGCCCGCACGGGGAATCGTCGTGATTTCTCGGTGCTGCCACCGGCGCCAACGTTGCTCGATTTTGCTAAAGAGTCCGGCAAAGAAGTAATAAGTATCGGAAAAATTGCCGATATTTATGCCCAGCAAGGGATCACTCAGAAAATTAAGGCCACTGGCTTAGCCGATTTGTTTGATGCGACCTTAACGGCGCAAAAAACTGCCCCCGATCACAGCATCGTATTTACTAACTTTGTCGATTTTGACTCTGCTTATGGCCATCGTCGTGATATTCCTGGTTATGCCGCAGCATTAGAATATTTTGATTCACGCTTGCCTGAGTTTATCGAACAAATGGCCGAAGATGATTTACTGGTACTGACTGCTGATCATGGCTGTGATCCAAGTTGGCCTGGTAGCGATCATACTCGTGAACATATTCCAGTGATTTTTTATAGTCCGGGCATGGCTGGTGGCCAACTTGGTTTACGCGAGACTTTTGCTGATATTGGCCAAAGCATCGCAAGCTACTTACAACTCAAACCTTTGTCTTATGGCAAATCGTTTTTATAATATTAATAATAAGGTTCTACAATTATGGCTACTCCACATATTAATGCCGAAGATGGCGCATTTGCTGAAACAATTTTACTGCCAGGTGATCCACTACGCGCTAAATATATCGCTGAAACATTTTTAACTGATGTTGTTCTAGTAAACGATGTTCGTAACATGTTTGGTTACACTGGTTTTTACAAAGGCACTAAAATTTCAGTCATGGGCACCGGCATGGGCGTACCGTCTATCTCGATTTATGCCAAAGAACTTATTACAGAATACGGGGTTAAAAACCTAATTCGTGTTGGCAGTGCCGGTGCTGTGTCACTTGATGTTAAAGTGCGTGACGTTATTATTGCAATGGGTGCTTGTACCGACTCTGGCGTTAACCGCGCCCGTTTTCAAGGTCAAGATTTTGCTGCGATTGCAAACTACGAGTTATTGGCTAATGCGGTAACCGCTGCTAAAGCCAAAGGCATTAAAGCGCAAGTGGGTAACGTTTTTACCGCTGATTTATTTTACTCACCAAACAGCACGATGTTTGACACTGTTGAAAACATGAATGTATTAGCGGTAGAAATGGAAGCGGCTGGTCTCTATGGCGTTGCGGCTGAATTTGGCGCTAATGCACTGTGTGTTGTGACGATCTCTGATCATATTCGTACTGGTGAAGTTACTACAGCTGAAGAACGTCAATTAACGTTTAACGACATGATTGAACTAACGCTTGAGTCAATTTTATTACTTGATGCTTAAGTCTTAACTATCCGTATTATTTCGAGATTGTTAGATTGAACCTGACCCTTCAAAGTAGGGTCAGGTTCAACTTAATCTGAAATTATCCTTCCTAATAATAGTTATATACCCGTGCTACCTGAAAATGCGTGATTTCAGAGTGTGGGGAGAAAGCGATTACCGCATTATGATTCATCATGAGGCTCTCACATAGATGTGAGGTATTGGGGCAATGCATTGAGCATATTGCGAGAATAACCATTCATTAAAAATCATGTCTGTATTCGCATTCAACCTAAGCTCTGAAACCACTCACTTGACTGACAGGAGTATCAAGTTTCCGTATTTCTACCGCTAATACGGAAACTTTCCGCCTTTCTACAGAATAATAATTATCAATATTTATCTAACTATTTGATTTTAGTTAGCGATGATAGTATTTTATTCACATATTATTAAAATTAGCTGTAAATATTTCTACCAGAAATACGGAATGTTTCAGCCTAATAGAGCTGTTGAACTAAACCGCTTCGCGGAGATTAATTCCCCTCAACCTTTCTCGAAATTTCAGGCACACT
>JABSRU010000047.1:16190-32685 GCA_013214965.1 Gammaproteobacteria bacterium | reverse complement strand
GTTTGAGGTTACTAAGGATTGGATTCACTCTGATTTGCTGTTCAGTGATCAGTATTAAGGATGTACCCAATTCAAGTGCTGCGGCCTGTTTTTCTTTGAAGCGTGCTTTAAAGTCAATATCGGATATCTTGCATAGCGGCTTAACCTCAATAAAAGTTTCGACATTAGCAACATCAATCATTTTAAAATCTGGTGTATAAGGTAGAACTTTACCTTCAAATTGATATTTATAGCCTAGAGGCTGAGCTTCAAATTGGATTATTTTGGGGGAATATTCGAGGTGAAAACAGGTGTCAAATTCAAGGGATGATTCAACGGTATAAACGGTGTTCATTTTAGAGCTGGCAAACTTATAAAGGTTCTTAACTCTTGAGTATCTCAAATTGCGACGATACATAGCAATACTCCTACTTGTAGTATTATTACTACAAACGGTAGTCTATGAAAGCTAATTATGCAAATTTGAAGAGTTAGAAGGCAATTTGGAAGACTTATGATGCAAGCGACAAATCTAAAAAAGGAATTGGTGGCGGCCTACCAGCCACACCTCGGCACATGAGTCCTTAGCTGCGGTTGCTCCCTTCCAGGCCTGGCCGAGTTCACTAAGTATCATTGCGAGGGGACCGGTAGGTCACCATTAACGGGGCGCATTATCTAATGATTTGAGCCCTACTGGCAAGTCATTTTTAAAATTTTAAGCAATTTTCAGTTCAACTGTCGGTTTATCGAACAAAATTTCAAATTCAGCTACTATTAAGTCGACATCGATATATTGTCGCAGTCGTTTTAATCAACATTTACTTATTTTTTATATTCTCTATTTTTGTTAATTAACAAAATATAGATACAAACGAGAGTTTTATTATGAAGTTAATTAATTTATCAAAAATAGCCATTGCATCACTTGTCAGTCTTGGATTGACACTAAGTCCTGTTGTTTTAGCAAAAAATACCGATACCACTAAAAAATCGGTTCAAAGCATCAAAGAAAAATCTAGCACTAAGAAAAAGCAGCAGCTTAAAAAATCCCAACAATTGAAAGCAAAATCAAAACAAAAAGCGTCAGTGACGCAAAAAAAGTTAAAAGCGAAATCAAAACACAAGGCTTCAATCAATAAAGATAAGCTTAAAGCAAAATCGAACAAAAAAATTAGTAAGAGCACAAAGCAACTTAAAAGCAAAAAAGTTCATAAAATGAAGAACGCTAAGGTCAACATTAACAAGGCGAACAAACAGCAGTTAATGAGTGCGTTAAATGGTGTTGGTGAGAAGAAAGCGCAGGCGATTATTGATTATCGTAAAAAAAATGGCGCATTTAAGTCAACCAAAGATTTATTAAACGTAAAAGGCTTTGGCAAAAAGATGCTTAAAAAGAACCAAGCAAACTTAACGCTAAAAGGACAAGCATTAGTCGAAGGCAAAGTTAAGCAAGGTAAGCAGCTTAATGCCAAAGTTATCAAGCAAAAAAAGACGTTAAAATAATATAGATCCTTTATTAAGCCCGCCATTGTTATTTAAACAATGGCGGTTTTTATTATTTACCGTACTCTTCTAGAATTAAATCACTTAACAAGCACCCTGCTCGTCCGAGCGGTCTTTCGGATGAATGCACTAGTTTAGGAATGAACGAATGACGTGCGCCGCTAATATAGTCTAGCTGAACTAATTCTTTGGCTTTGATCTCTTCACCAATTAAATAATCAGGCACCCAGCCAAAACCTAGTCCCATAACAATCGCTTCTTTTTTCGAAATAAAGTCACTGACATAAAAAACACGGTCACTACCAAACTCTAATTCGTCTTGAAAGTGAAGATCTTGATCGCCAGAGTCAGCAATGGTTAATTCGATATGTTCATGAAGATGCTTCAATTCAACATGGTCTTGTTGTGCTAACACGTGCTCAGCGGCCACGACTAAAACGTTGGTCATTTCAGCCAATGGACGTGCAATAAGGTAAGGCGTAGATTGATAATTTTTAACCAGCATTAAGTCTGAGTTATTGCGGTCAAAACAATGCTGTACTCCACTCAAAAACTCCGTTCTTACCTTAATGCGGGTTGGTACATCCATTTCTGATAAGCGTTTTAGCGCCCGCATTAACGGTCGCATCGGCAAGGCCCCATCGATGATAATATCGAGGCGCGCTTCCCAGCCTTGACTGAAACGTTCTGCAAGTACTTCTAGGTTATGAACCTGTTGCAATAGCCTTCGCCCTTCGGCCAGTATTGCACTGCCTTCGGCGGTTAATTCTGCTCGATATTTACTGCGATCAAACAGGTCTATTTTTAAATGTTGTTCTAGTTTTTTTACTTGATAACTGACTGCAGATTGGGCACGACCCAATTTGTCTGCCGCCTTTGCAAAACTGCCTAATTGTACGATCAAATCTAGGATTTTAAGTGTTTCTATATCTAACTTCATATTAATCCATCTATTTTTTTTATTGTCTTCATTAAAACATAATTCTATTTTTAGAACAAGATTAGGGGTAAAGTCATTCTATTGAAGGACATGGAATTGCCCTACAACCTCAATAATAAACATGAGAGTATAATAAAATGACTAGTCAAGACAATCCAATCGGCTTATGTGGCATCGAATTTACTGAATTCGCCACACCTGACAATGATTTCATGCATCAAGTCTTTATTGACTTCGGATTTTCAAAAATCAATAAACACAAGGAAAAAGATATTTTGCATTATAAGCAAAATGATATCAACTTCCTAATTAATCGTGAAAAATCTGGTTTTTCGACTGAATTTTCTAAATCTCATGGCCCTGCTATTTGTTCGATGGGCTGGCGAGTCAAGGATGCTCCATTTGCCCACCAAGAAGCAGTCAAGCGTGGCGCAAAGCCAGTGGCTGATGCGGACAAAGTAATGAACTACCCTGCCATTTACGGCATTGGTGATAGCTTAATTTACTTTATCGATGCGTTTAGTGCGGTTAACAATATTTATCAGGATGACTTCGAACCGTTAAGCGAACCACAGTTGGTGGCAGAGAAAGGGTTTTTAAGAGTCGATCATTTAACCAACAATGTTTATAAAGGCACCATGGAAAAATGGGCTAATTTTTATAAAGATATTTTTAGCTTTACTGAAGTACGTTATTTCGACATTAAAGGTGCGAAAACGGGACTAATATCTTACGCATTACGTTCACCAGATGGCAGTTTCTGTATTCCGATTAATGAAGGTAAGGGTAATGATAAAAATCAGATTGATGAATACCTTAATGAATACAATGGTCCTGGTGTTCAACATTTAGCTTTTGAGTCTCGAGATATTATCGCCTCATTAGATGCGATGGAGAACACTTCCATTAAAACACTCGATATTATTGAAGAATATTATGATGATATCTATGACCGTGTCCCACAAGTCACTGAAGATCGTGAGCGCATTAGGCATCACCAAATTTTGGTTGATGGCGATGAGTCTGGTTATTTGTTGCAGATTTTCACCAAAAATTTATTTGGCCCAATCTTTATTGAAATCATTCAACGTAAAGAAAATGATGGTTTTGGTGAAGGTAACTTCCAAGCCTTGTTTGAATCGATTGAACGTGACCAAGAGCGCCGTGGTGTGCTTTAATCTCACAGTTCAATGAGTTAGTTTAATGGATAATAAAAAAGCCAACATGATGTTGGCTTTTTCTGGGCTAACGACTGATTTTAAGAACAGACCACCCGATTACGACCTTGCTGCTTTGCTTTATATAAAGCAACATCGGCTTCATTAATTATCTCGATTAGTTTTAACTCGGTATTATTCGTAACACCAACACTAACGGTTATTTTAATCGTTTGACCAGCTATCTCAAAAACACTTTCTTCGACCATCGCTTTAAACCGCTCGATAAATTTAAGACAAAAAGCTGGTGTCATGCCAGCCATTATCACAATAAACTCTTCGCCACCATAACGCGCAACAGTAAACTTGCTAAATGTATCGTTTAACATCGTCGATAGCTTAACCAATACAGCGTCACCAGCATCATGACCGTAGTTGTCATTAATTTTTTTAAAGTAGTCGATGTCGAGTAAAGCGATCACTAATTCGCTATGTTCTCGTTGTGCCTGAGTCAGTAATTTTTCGGCCGTATGAAAAAAGTAACGCCGATTATACAACTTGGTTAAGTAATCTCGATTGGCCGCTTCTTTTATTTTTTTGATCAGTGAAATCTGCTCCATCGCCTTAAGAATTCGCCATTGGAATTCTTCTTGGAGAAAAGGTGTCACTAAAAAATCATTAGCGCCATGCTTAATAAACCGAGCCGATAAGGTCATGTCGCTTGAAGAAGATAAACCAATGATCGGAAATTCGTCTCTGGTTTTAGTTTGTCTTATCGCACGAATAAGTTCAATACCATTCATATTAGGCATATTATAATCGGTAATTAATAACGCGATATCATCGACACGAGTAATGACCTCAAGCGCCTGTTTACCATCTGACACTTCAATCACTTGATAGAGTAGCTTTCGAAGTTGATTACTGATGTAGTTTCTTAGCATGGTAGAGTCATCCGCAACGACAACTTTAAGCGTTTGATTAATATATAACTGATTGGCTAATTTGATTGCGGTGCTATAGGAATCTCGATTCTCTTTGTAAATATAATCAAGCACGCCCATGGTCAGCATTTCATCACGTCGCTTATCATTCATGCTACCGGTGAGCACGATAGTTGATATGTTGGCATAGAGCAACACATCAACGACTTCACCATGGGGAGCATCGGGTAAATTCAAATCGGCGAGTGCTAAGAAATAATCATTATTTTTAATAAGGTCAACGGCTTCTTTCATCGTTGCTGCAAAATCAAATTCACAATGCAACTCGATACTCGCAATATGTTTAATCACTTTTTGAATTAACATACTATCTTCAATGATGAGTAATTTGGACATTAACTTTTATTGACCTTATTTTAATATCAAAGGAATGAGGCTATTTCTTCACTAGTCAAATAGCGCCATTGACCACTTTCGATTGAGCTATCAAGTACTAATTGCCCAATTTGCTCACGATGGAGCGATACCACATGATTACCAACAGCCGCAAACATCCGCTTAACTTGATGATATTTACCTTCGCTAATGGTTAAACGAGCTATTTTATCACTAACAATCTCCAGCTTAGCAGGTTTGGTTAATCCATGCTCTGAATTAAGTTGAATACCTGAGTTAAATTGTTCAATTAAATCAGTGCTCAATGTCTCATCAACAGTCACTAAATAGCTTTTCTGGCAGACACTGTTAGGCGAGGTGACACGATGTGACCATTGACCATCTTCGGTGATTAACACTAATCCAGTGGTGTCTTTGTCTAAGCGTCCGGCGATATGTAGTCCTTTACGGATTTCCTCAGGTAATAATTCTAAAACTGACTCGCCATCATCACTAACCGTTGAACACACATAATCTACGGGCTTGTGCAGCATGATGTAAACAGGCTGTCGTATGGTTACTAATACACCATTAACATGAACTTGCTGGCCAATAATTTTACCATCGCCTTTTTTGACGACTACGCCATCAACCGTGATATCTTCACGATGTAATGCACGCTTTGCTTCTTTGCGCGACATGTTCGCGTTTTCACTTAAAAATCTATCCAATCTCATAATTTACAACCAATTAAATATGTTCTATTACTAAACAACCCGCTGAATAACCAGCCCCAAATGAGCAAATAATTGCTTTATCACCAGCAACCATATCGTCATGATGACGATGAAAAGCAATAATCGATCCTGCTGATGCCGTGTTGGCAAATTCGTGCAAGATAATCGGTGCTTCATCACCCACTGGATCACGACCTAATACCTTGCGAGCAATAAATGTGTTCATGTTGATATTGGCTTGATGAAGGAACAAACGTTTTAAATCTGACGCTTGCAATCCTGTTTTCTCAAGTTGTTGCTCAATCATCGAATAAACCATTGGCAACACTTCTTTAAATACTTTACGTCCTTGTTGGACAAACATTTTATCCGTGTCAAACATCGTGTCAGGGTTACAACGATTGATATGACCGAAGTTACTACGAATATTATTTGAGAATGTGGTCATCGGTTGCTGAGATAAAATCTTAAAGCAATGTTTAGCCGTCGCCGTTGCTTGCTGTTCAACCACTACCGCGGTCGCGACATCACCAAAAATAAAATGACTATCACGATCGCGATAGTTAACTTGTGGTGAAGCTATTTCAGGGCTGATCACTAATACAGTTTTGGCGGTGCCACCTAATAATGCATTAGACGCATTCATGATGCCGAATGTCGCCGATGAACAGGCTACTAACATGTCGTAAGCCCAACCTTGACAACCTAATTGCTTTTGAACTTCAATCGCAATCGCAGGATACGAACGTTGAGTATATGAACAAGCAACAATAATGAGATCAATGTCTTCGGCTGTTTTATTAGCCGCTTTCATCGCTTCTTTTGCTGCTGCAATCGCCATTTCAGCTTGAATAGACACTTGGTCATTATCACGATCGGCAATTAATGGCATCATAGTGTTAGTATCTAAAATACCTTCTTTAACCATGACATAGCGACTTTTAATACCAGATGCTTTTTCAATAAATTCACTGCTCGATGGCTTTAGCGCGTCAATTTCGCCGGCGGTAATCGCTGCTTCATTTTCAATATTAAATTGCTCAACATATTGATTAAAAGCGGCGACCAATTCATCGTTTGAGACTTTATAAGGGGGAATATATAAACCAGTACCACTGATTACTATTGACATGGCGATGCTCCATCAGCTTAATTGCTGAGATAAATTAACTATTTTAGCTATTTTATCTCAATTGTGCGATTGATAATATCTATCAATTTAATTAACTTAATGTTTTTATCGCTTTTTCAAGCCCGGCCACAGTCATCGGAAACATTTTCTGTTCAATTATCTCATTTATATAGTCAATACTCATGGTGTAACGCCAATGTTGCTCTGGAATAGGGTTTAACCAAATAATGTTGTCAAAGTGTTTGGTTAACCGTCTTAGCCAGACTTCCCCTGATTCTTCATTCATGTGTTCAACACTACCGCCCGGATAACTAATTTCGTAAGGACCCATTGAGGCATCACCAATAAATATCACTTTATAATCTTTAGGGTAGGTACGAATAATTTCCCACACGTCTTTCAAATCTTGATGACGACGATGGTTGTCTCGCCACACGCTTTCGTAAACACAGTTATGAAAATAAAAATATTCAAGATGTTTAAATTCACCACTGGCGGCAGAAAACAACTGTTCGACTTGTTCGATGTAAGGGTCCATCGAGCCACCAACATCAAAAAACATCAACACTTTAACCGCATTATGGCGTTCGGGGATCATTTTAATATCAAGATAACCGGCGTTATTTGCGGTGGCTCTAATGGTATGATCTAAGTCGAGCGTTTCGGCTGCGCCAGTACGGGCAAATTTACGCAAACGACGCAAGGCGACTTGCAAGTTGCGACTGCCCAGCAGTTGTTGATCACTTAAGTTAGCATACTCACGTTTGTCCCACACTTTGGCCGCGCGATTATGACGACTTTCTGCTTGGCCAATCCGCACACCACTAGGGTTAAAACCATAAGCGCCAAAAGGCGATGTACCACCCGTTCCAACCCATTTATTACCACCTTGATGACGTTTTTGCTGTTCTTTGAGTCGCTCTTGCAAGGTGTCGAGCAGTTCGTCGAGTGACCCTAGCGCTTTAAGCTGTTCTTTTTCTTCGGCGGTCAACATTTTTTCTAGCTCTTTACGCAGCCAGTCATTGGGAATGTCTTTGCCGAATAAATCGATTGAACTCACCCCTTTGAAGTAATCACTAAAGGCGCGATCAAATTTGTCGAATTGCGATTCGTCCTTAACCATAATAATTCGGCTGAGTTGATAAAACTTATCAACATCGGCAAACACCACTTGTTTTTCGAGGGCACTAATTAAATCTAGCAATTCGCTAATGCTAACTTTTAATTCATATTTTCGTAAGGTAAAAAAGAAATCTATTAACATAGTGAATTATCGTCTACGAGCCATAAAAGCGAGTTTTTCAAACAAATGCATGTCTTGTTCATTTTTCAACAAGGCACCATAAAGCGGTACTATCGCGTCATCATGATTAGAATCACGCAACACTTGTGGCGTAATATCTTCGGCCACCAGCAATTTTAACCAATCGAGCAATTCTGAGGTTGACGGTTTCTTTTTAAGACCAGCGACATTACGCAATTCAAAAAATCGCACCAAGGCTTGTTCCAATAACTTAGGCTTGATATTTGGAAAATGCACATCGACAATTTTAGCCATTTCAGCGGCGTCTGGAAATTTAATGTAATGGAAAAAACAACGACGTAAAAAGGCATCTGGCAAATCTTTTTCGTTGTTCGAGGTAATAATGACGATTGGACGTTGCGTGGCTTTGATGGTTTCTTGTGTTTCATAAACATAAAATTCCATTTTATCGAGCTCAAGTAACAGATCGTTAGGAAATTCGATGTCTGCTTTATCTATTTCGTCAATCAATAAAATTGGACGAACATCGCTAGTGAATGCCTGCCACATTTTACCTTTGATAATATAATTACCAATGTCATTGACCCGTGAATCACCTAGCTGTGAATCTCGTAGCCGTGACACTGCATCGTATTCATATAAGCCTTGTTGCGCTTTGGTGGTAGATTTGATGTGCCATTGAATTAAAGGTGCACCCAGTGCCGCCGCTAACTCTTCTGCCAACATTGTTTTACCTGTGCCTGGCTCGCCTTTGATTAATAAAGGGCGCTCTAAGGTAATAGCGGCTTCAACGGCTAGTTGTAATTCTTGACTAACAACGTAGGTTTCGCTGCTATTAAATGATTGTTTATGAGTTGTCATGGCTAGGTTCTTTTTCACTTCAAACGGATGTTTAAACTCTAACACAATTAAAAATTCTGCCAACCTTTTTGCAATTACTGATAATGACCATGGCGTTCTAAGACTTCGATTTGGTAACCGTCAGGATCGTGAATAAAAAAGAAGGTCGCAATGACCGTATCAGCAGGTTTAAATTTAACGATATCACCAACATCGAGTCCCAAGTTTTGCGCTTTAACGTGAAATTTAGCCAAATCATCCACGCAAAAGGCAAGATGCCCATAACCATCGCCCAAATCGTAAGGAGTGGTTCGAGAGTGATTAGCGGTCAATTCTAGTTCCATGTCATTATGCTTCCCCTTAAGGTATAACAAGGTGAATTCAGGGAAAACGAGTCGATTTGTTTCTTCCAGTTCAAAGAGTTGTTGATAAAACTGTTGAGATTTATCTAAATCTAAGACGCGGATCATGGTATGAATTATTTTAGGCATCACTAAATAGACCCAGGTTAATAAAGGCAGCGATTATTCTACCAGCAAAGCGCTAGACGCCGATAGCAGGCGCTTATACAATAAAAGTAATAAAAAGCTAGGTTTTTATTACATATCGATATAACAAAATGTCATTTCACTTCTTGCTCTTTTTCTTTATGCTAATGATATATGACTAATATTAAGATAAAGTCTTCTCAAATAATTAAACCAAGGAAATATCATGGCTAACATCGCATCAGACAACTCGTTGACCATCGGCAATACGCCTCTGGTCCGTTTAAATAAGGTATCAAACGGCAATGTTATTGCTAAAATAGAAAGCCGTAATCCTAGTTTTAGCATTAAGTGTCGCATTGGCGCTAATATGATTTGGGACGCTGAAAAGAAAGGTATTTTAACCGCTGGTAAAGAACTCGTTGAGCCAACCAGTGGTAACACCGGTATTGCATTAGCGTTTGTTGCGGCATCAAAAGGTTACAAGTTAACGCTGACGATGCCTGAAACCATGAGTATTGAACGCCGACAGTTACTAAAAGCCCTAGGCGCTAATCTTGTGTTGACCGACGGTGCCAAAGGCATGGGCGGTTCAATTGCTAAAGCGCAAGAGATAAAAGACTCTAATCCAGATCATTATGTATTATTAGGTCAGTTCGATAACCCAGCAAACCCTGAAATTCACTTTAAAACGACAGGTCCTGAAATTTGGAATGACACCGACGGAGAAATTGATGTTTTCGTTGCTGGTGTTGGTACCGGCGGTACGATTACGGGTGTCAGTCGCTACATTAAAGAAATCGCTGGTAAAGCGATTACTTCGGTAGCGGTTGAGCCAGTGAATTCACCGGTGATCACTCAGGCGAAATCAGGTCTAGAGCTAACCCCAGGGCCACATAAAATTCAAGGCATTGGAGCAGGTTTCATTCCTGGTAACCTTGATCTTGATTTGGTCGATTTGGTCGAGCAAGTTGATAACGATGAAGCCATTGAAATGGCCCGTCGTTTAATGGACGAAGAAGGTATTTTAGCGGGTATTTCTTCTGGCGCAGCGGTTGTTGCTGCTAACCGTATTGCGGCGTTACCTGAGTATAAAGACAAAATGATTGTGGTTATTTTAGCTAGCTCTGGTGAGCGTTACTTGTCGACCGCATTATTCGACGGTGTTTTTGGCGAGCAAGAAGGCGTTAAATAAGCTTTTTCATCACAAAAATAGGCTGCTATTTTCGCAATAGCAGCCTATTATTTTAGGCTTTGACTTGTCGCATGACCACGCAACGAGCAATGAATACGCCATTAAAGCAGCCATAGAGCAAACTCACGGTTGCCACAAATGCAATATCACCAATAAAATTCACCTCTCTAGCTATCATTACCGTGACGCAATATTTAGTGAAAAAAATCGCCATCATGAGGATCAGCGGCTGCCAACTTCCAGCGATAGTTAGCCGATCAGCTTCTCGAATCACGGTTTGACCCCATTTTACTTTCAGCCCCACCACAAGTAATAATGTAATTCCGAGTAGCCATGAAACAATAGTCACACCACTAAAGCCAAAGGCGCTAGCAATACCAATCCCAGAAAAAATGAACATCGCCAATGGTAAAATATAAATGGTATAACGTTTCACGGTTCGCTGCTTTGTTTGTACAAGCCCTAACAGTAACAAGCCGAAAAATAGGCCAAATACCCAAGTGGGTGTGTGACTAATAATTTGTGATAACAAGTTTGTTTCCTTCGTTTTATTTAATTTCTTTAGCTAATCGCTAGCTTAGACTATGATAAGTGCTTAATCCTAACAGATTATTTGACAATCGTTTTTTGATTATACAAATTTAATCAAGTTTGTATTATAGGAGTATGTTCAATGCCAAAGCAGACATTAGCTATTTTGCCCCACTATTTTACGATTCATAGCTTTACCCCAGACACACTCCCTGCGCCCATTATTTTTGAGCAAGAAATCTACTTTATTAGCCGCACGTTCGATGAACTATCTGTCGTGGTGCCAACGGATGTCAATTTAAACAGCCTCGACAGCGAAAGTGACTGGCGTTGTCTTGAAGTACTTGGCCCTCTCGCCTTTTCTTTAACGGGCATTATTGCTGGCATCGCCACAGTATTATCAGAGTCTAATGTTAGTATTTTCACCTTGTCGACCTTCGATACCGATTATATTTTGGTTAAACAAAATAAGCTAGATGTTGCAATTACGGCGTTAGAGCGCAGTGACTACCAGATAAAAGAAATAGGCTAATTAATGACTCAAGCAACACTTAGCGTCGAACTGATGGCGCCGATTAATGGTCAGGCAATTGATTTAGCCCAAACACTCGATCCGTTAATCAATCAAGGATTAATGGGCAGCGGAGTCGCTATTGAGCCCATTGGCAATCGCATTGTTGCCCCTTGCAATGGTATTATTGATACGATTGCAGCGACAGGACATCAATTGACCATTATCAGTAAACATGGCGTCAGTATTAGAATCATTATTGGCCACGACGGGCTCGCCACTCACGGTGTCGGGTATCACAAGAAAGTCGAGGTTGGTAGCAAGGTAACCACTGGTCAAACATTAATAGAATTAGACACTTTAAAGTTAAAAAAACAGCTAAAATCGATGACTGTCGCTGTACTCGTCACTAAGGGCGCACTAAAATTATTACCACAATGGGGTAGTAAGCGTGCCGGTGAAGATTTACTTTTAAAAGTTATTATCAAAAAAACACAAATTAAGGAATAACATGACAACCGTTGTATATGGCATTAAAAATTGTGACACGATCAAAAAAGCACTGAAGTGGTTAGACACCAACGAGATAACATACACCTTTCATGACTACCGTAAAGATGGCCTGTCATCGCAATTATTGACTCAACTGATGACAACGGCAGATCCACAGCTAATGCTTAACAAACGTAGCACCAGTTTTCGTGCCCTAAGCGCTGAGCAAAAAGAAAATTTAACTAATGAGACTCTCTCACAACTGTTTTTAGAGACACCTACTCTCATTAAACGTCCTTTGTTAATCACTGACAGTAATCACCTGTTAGGTTTTAAAGCCGATCAATACCAAGCGTTTTTTAACGAATAGGACATTAGTGTGAATAATCAAGTAACGGATCCTAACGTCTTTGAACTAGCCTGTGATTTACTCAGCCGACATTCAATCACCCCGCACGATGGCGGGTGTCAGGAGTTGATGGCCGCTCATTTATCGCCGTTAGGTTTTAATATTGAGCCAATGAACTTTGAAGACACCACGAATATGTGGGCACGAAAAGGGACCAAAGCACCGCTATTTTGCTTCGCTGGCCATACCGATGTCGTACCGGTGGGTAATGAAAGTTTATGGGATAATCCTCCTTTTTCACCGATATTAATCGACGGCATGTTACATGGTCGTGGTGCTGCGGACATGAAAGGCAGTTTAGCCGCGATGGTGATTGCGACCGAGCGTTTTGTCACCCAATACCCAGATCATCAGGGATCGATTGCATTTTTAATCACCAGCGACGAAGAAGGCCCTTTTATTAATGGCACCACTCGGGTGATTGATACACTAGAAGCTCGTGATGAAAAGATTCAATATTGTATTGTTGGTGAGCCAAGCTCAACCAGCAAACTCGGTGATATCGTTAAAAATGGCCGCCGTGGTTCATTAACCGGTCATCTGAACGTGATTGGTAAGCAGGGGCATGTCGCCTACCCTCATTTAGCCGACAATCCAATTCACAACGCGACGGCAGCATTAACTGAGTTAAGCCAAACGGTGTGGGATCAGGGTAATGAGTTTTTCCCGCCGACCAGTTTTCAAATATCTAATATTAATGGCGGCACTGGCGCGGGTAATGTTATTCCGGGTGAATTGATGGTGCAATTTAATTTTCGCTATTCGACCGAGCAAACCGCCGATAAACTGATTGAGCGAGTCAATGAAATTTTAACCTCACATCAGCTACGCTATGAACTTGACTGGACTTTCAATGGCTTGCCTTTTTTAACCGAACATGGCGAATTATTAACGGCGGTTCAACAGTCAATCAAAGAAATCACCGGGCTTGAAACCGATCCACAAACCACCGGCGGCACCTCCGATGGTCGTTTTATTGCGCCAACGGGTGCTCAGTTAGTGGAATTAGGCCCAGTCAATGCCACAATTCATCAGGTTAACGAATGCGTTAAATATCAAGATCTCGAACAATTAACCGATGTTTATCAGCGTTTACTTGAGAAGCTGTTGTTGAATTAATGATGAAGAGTGAATTTAGCGTTGAGCAATTATTAGGGTTAACTGAGTCACATTTAACGACTATTGAAACGGGACATCTGCTCCATGTTGAGGTGATTACCGATTGGCAACGCTTGCAACAAGCGGCACTCCATGATGGCATTAACCTCCAAATAGCCAGTAGTTTTCGTTCTTTTGAGCGACAACTGGCGATTTGGAATGCTAAAGCGAGTGGACAGCGTCAACTCAACGATCGTCTTAATCAACCACTGGATTTTTCGGCTTTAACTCCCAACCAGCTGCTGGATGCTATTTTAACGTGGTCGGCTCTGCCAGGTGCTAGCCGCCACCATTGGGGCTGTGATTTAGATCTTTACGATCCAGATATGCTCGGCGCACTATCACTACAGTTAGAACCTTGGGAATATCAAACTGGTGGCCCCATGGCACCATTGGGTCAATGGTTGAGCGATAACTTAACACAATATGGTTTTTATCTGCCCTATCACACTGATCGTGGTGGTGTGGCAATTGAGCCGTGGCACATTAGCCACGTTAAGCTAAGTCAACAAGCCTCGTCACGACTGAATGTATCAATGCTAGCCGATGCATTAATTAATACTGACATTTGCCTATCAGCGCAGATTCAGGCAAAACTTGCTAATATATTCATCCAATATATCAGCAATGTTGACAGCTGTTGAGCCATGCGTTTCTGATCATTTTTGTGCTAAAATAGCCATTCCATTATCACTGGCGTCATCCATGAATAACATTGCAATTATCTTAATTATTATCTTTGTGTTGGGCATCATTGCATCAAACATTGCGTTGATCCGCTATAGCAACAAATTTCAATTACCACCGAAAAAAGATGATGATTCATCAACCAATGATGACGAAAAAAACTAAAATAAAAGAGAAATATAATGAAAAAAACTCCTATTGCCTTGGCGTTAGCCGCGCTAAGTATGCTTAGTGCTTGCAATGACACTCAACAGATTACATCAACGCCAGCGACGACAACAAACACCGTTGAACTATTGCCTCAATTTACAAAGCGTTTAGACATTTACCAAGAAGTGACATTAACCACCGATTTAAGTCATTTATCAAGTAATCAAAAGCTAATGCTCGCAAAGCTGATTGATGCCGCAAAAATAATGGATGATTTATACTGGCAACAAGCCTTTGGCGAAAATAAAGCAAATTTTTTAGCCAAGATTAACGATCCGAAAACCCGCAATTTCGCTGAGATAAATTATGGCCCGTGGGATAGATTAAATGCCGATAAACCTTTTTTATCGGGCTATCAAGATAAAGCACTAGGGGCTCAGTTTTATCCGCAAGACATCACCAAGGCAGAAATAAATCAAGCCAATGCAAGTGTTGATGCCACAGGGCTTTATTCAATGATTATCCGAGATGCCGATGGCAAATTAATCAGTCGCCCTTTCTCGCAAGTGTTTAACAAAGAATTGACCATCGCCAGTGATTTACTCGTGGCCGCATCAAAACTTGCCGACGACTCTGAGTTTGCTAATTACTTAGTGATGCGCAGCAAAGCCTTGTTAAACGATCAATTTCAGCCATCTGATTTTGCTTGGATGGCAATGAAAAATAATCAGATAGATATCGTGATTGGCCCGATTGAGACCTACGAAGACCAACTATTTGGTTACCGAGCGTCTTATGAAGCTTATGTATTAGTGAAAGATCAAAAATGGTCGGCCCAATTAGCAAAATTTGCAAGCTTTTTACCTGCCTTACAACGTGGATTACCCGTTGACCCGGCCTACAAGAAAGAAGTGCCGGGCACCGATGCCGATCTTAATGCCTACGATGTTATCTATTACGCGGGTCATTCAAATGCTGGCGGTAAAACCATTGCGATAAACTTACCCAATGACGAAGAAGTACAATTAACCAAAGGGACTCGTCGCTTGCAATTAAAAAATGCGATGCAGGCAAAGTTTGAACATATTTTAGATCCAATCGCTCAAGTGTTAATTGCACCAGAACAGCTAAAGCATGTCACCTTTAATGCTTTCTTTGCCAACACAATGTTTCATGAAGTTGCCCATGGCTTAGGGATTAAAAACACCTTAAACGGTAAAGGCACCGTTCGCCAAGCCCTTAAAGAGCACGCATCGGCACTAGAAGAAGGCAAAGCGGATATTTTAGGTCTGTATATGATTACCGAACTATTCAAGCAAGGTGAGCTTAATGACGGCGAATTAATGGATAATTATGTCACCTTTATGGCGGGAATATTCCGTTCCGTTCGATTTGGTGCCACCAGTGCCCATGGCAAGGCCAACATGGTTCGCTTTAATTATTTTCAACAACACGGTGCGTTTAGCCGCGATGTCCAAGGGCTATACCGAGTTGATTTAGAAAAGATGAATCAAGCAATGACTAGCTTATCTAAGCTTATTCTAACTATTCAAGGTGATGGTGACTACCAAGCTGTTAGCCAATTATTAAATCAACAAGGGATGATAAAACCTCAATTAGCACAGGATTTAGCCAAGTTAGAAGCGGCTAAAATTCCAGTGGATATTGTATTTAATCAAGGGAAGAAAGTGTTAGGGCTGTAGATCTCACTTGAGTCGCAAGACAATCTCTTGCGACTCATCTGCTATTGTTTTGCTTTTAGCCAATATAATGGATTATTAATATCGGTACTTGGACTCAATAATGGATTATTTAACTCAATAGTCGGGTAATTTATCCACTGACTGACAGGAAATAGATCTTTGGTATTGACGTGAGTTCGAATATGACGTTCGAAACTACCATCTTTGATCGCTAAATCAAAACCCTTAGATAGCCGCTGATGAAGAGAGGTATTGTTTTTATTAACAAAAAAATACGCAGGATAAGGATAATAAAGAATT
>JABSRU010000047.1:0-16090 GCA_013214965.1 Gammaproteobacteria bacterium | reverse complement strand
TTCTAGTAAGCCAACCATATACTCATGAACTATTCCATCTTTCTCCTTATGGGAAGACGGATATCTAAGCTGCTGCGTCACAACAGCTATCGAGGAAAATGAGTTAATCAGCATACAAAAACAATAAGCCGATAACGAAAATTTTAGTCATAAATCTCATTTCATCACTTTAATACAAACAACATAACACAAAAATAAAGTCTGTAGTTTATTTTTTAACTGGTTAATTAAATACAGTTAATTGAATGACATGATGTTATACCAACCTTAACAAACAATTAAAACTTGGCTGCACAGCGACGAATATTTTAGTCCTTAGATCTTATCCAGTATAATGAGTTATCAATATCTGTACCTTCGCTCAATAATGGGTTAGTTATTTCAACTATCGTATTATTAAGCCATTTACTGGCAGGGAAAACATCTTTAGTACCAATATGAGAATGTAAATATCGTTGAAAGGAACCATCTTCAATCGCTAAGTTAAAACCTTTGAATAAGCGTTGATGCAAAGCATTATTATTTTTACTAACAAAGAAATATGCTGGGTAAGGATAATGAATGATCAAATGGCGATAAAACATTAATTCTGGATATTTCTTGGTTTTTAATGCTATTTCAAGCGGACCTTCCTGAACACTACGTGGAAAATAATCGCACCGCTTCGCAACAACTTGCCTAAATAAGCTTTCGTGGCTTGCGTTTCGAATCACCTTTAGTTCTGCAGCTTCTAAAATATCAGAGTCGGGCCAATGCATGCCTTGGCAAGCCGAGTATTTCTTGAGATCATCAATCGTTTTTATTTGACTAAATTCTGACTCAAAATCTTTGCGAATTATTGACATTCTAAAACCCAAAATTCCACGAAGAATAGGGATCTTAATCGCCAAAAATTTATTTTCACGTTCAATCGATGAGCCAAAAGAGACGACATCAACGTTGGTCCCGCGTTGCAATTCAATTTCAGCACGCCCCTGTGTCATAAAGGTGCTATCAATCACTTCCATGCCGCCGTATTCTTTACTTGTCTTATCGAGTATGAGTGCTAATAAACCAACAATATAATCGTGTGTGATATTATTTTTGTCTTGAGCGGGAGGATATCTCAGTTGTGTCGTTGCAAGAACTATTGGCGTGATTGCATAATTTAGCAACAAAAATAAGAGAAATACGAGACGAAAATTCTTAATCATAAAGTCCATTTTATTATTTAAGAGTATTGCTTAAATATAACACAAAAAAAGGAACCCGAAGGTTCCTTTTTCATTTTAAATCAAGAAGCTTGAATTAAAGAGCAGATTTTGCTTTTTCAACTAATACGCTAAACGCATACTTATCGAATACAGCGATATCAGCTAAGATCTTACGATCGATTTCAATAGATGCTTTCTTAAGTCCGTTGATTAAACGGCTGTAAGATAGACCATTTTGACGAGCGGCAGCATTAATACGTGCAATCCATAATTGACGGAATTGACGTTTACGCTGACGACGGTCACGGTAAGCATATTGACCAGCTTTAGTAACAGCCTGGAAAGCTACACGATAAACACGTGAACGTGCTCCGTAATAACCTTTAGCTTGCTTTAATATTTTCTTGTGACTCGCGCGAGCCTGTACACCACGTTTTACTCTAGGCATTTTTCAAATTCTCCAATAACTTCGACTATGCGAAAGGTAACATGCGGTTGATAGAAGGAACGTCCACTTTATGGATCATGCCCTTAGTACGCAATTTACGCTTACGCTTAGTGCTTTTCTTGGTCAAAATATGACGAAGGTGGTTATGTTTAAACTTGAAGCCGCCAGAACCCGTTTTCTTGAAACGTTTTGCAGCGCCTTTATTGCTTTTCATCTTAGGCATTGTAATCTTCTACTTCGCATTGGGTTAATATTAGATAGCAAGGCGTACAAATTTAGTGACTTAGTAAGCTAGGCCACTAATTTGCAACTTGAATTGCCTTAACTATTTCTTTTTCGGTGCAAGTACCATCACCATTTGGCGACCTTCCATTGACGGGAAAGACTCCACGTTGGTCAGTTCAGCTAAATCGGCTTTAATACGATTTAATAGCTTAGTGCCCAAACCTTGGTGTGCCATCTCACGACCACGGAAACGCAGTGTAACTTTCACTTTGTTGCCGTCTTCGATAAAGCGATTCAGGTTGCGTAGTTTTACCTGATAATCGCCTTCGTCAGTTCCAGGACGGAATTTTATTTCCTTTAACTGGACCTGTTTATTTTTTTGACGTTGTTCTTTGTCTTTTTTCGTTTTCTCGAAAATGTATTTACCATAGTCCATAACACGACAGACAGGAGGCTCAGCATTTGGACTGATTTCTACTAAATCCAAGTTGGCTTCTTCAGCAGATGCCATAGCTTCACGAAGTGTCACAATCCCAACAGGCGTACCTGATGCATCAGTTAAACGAACTTCACTTGCGGTGATTTCACCGTTTATTTGGTGCAAATTCTTTTTTTGCACTTGTCCTCTTCTTGCGCCTTTAATCGGTTATTCCTCCAGTTGTTTAAGACTACGGCTGTTAATCTCTTGTGTTAAGGTCTCTAGGAATGACTCAATTGTCATTTTTCCTAAATCGACACCTTTACGAGTTCGAACAGCGATTTCTTTTGCGTCTACCTCTTTATCGCCAACGACGATTTGATAAGGTACACGTTTTAAAGTATGTTCACGGATTTTAAAGCCTATTTTCTCATTTCTCAAGTCTGCTTTGGCTCTAATTCCAAATTTTTTCAATTTATTTACGATTTCTGTGACATATTCACTCTGTTTGTCCGTAATGTTCATCACCACGACTTGAGTTGGTGACAACCATGTAGGAAACAAACCAGCATATTCTTCGATTAAAATACCGATGAATCGCTCTAACGAGCCTAATATAGCTCGGTGAATCATGACTGGCGTATGACGGTCGTTGTCTTCGGCAACAAAAGTTGCTTCTAAACGCTCAGGCATCGAAAAATCGAGTTGCACTGTACCACATTGCCACGCTCGACCCAAACAATCATGCAAAGTAAATTCAATTTTAGGTCCGTAGAAGGCTCCTTCGCCGGGTAAAATCTCATAATCCAGCTCATTTAGTTCAAGTGCTTCTTTTAAAGATGCTTCGGCGCTATCCCATACTTCATCACTACCAACCCGTTGTTCAGGGCGGGTTGAGAGCTTAATTTCGATATCTTGAAAACCGAATGTTGCGTAACAATCAAACACCATTTTAATACATGATGTAACTTCTTCAAGTACTTGCTCTTGAGTACAGAAAATATGGGCGTCATCTTGGGTAAATGCACGAACTCGCATTAGGCCATGTAAAGCACCCGATGGCTCATTACGATGACAAGAACCAAACTCGGCCATCCGCAGTGGTAAATCACGGTATGACTTTAGTCCTTGGTTGAATATTTGAACATGACCAGGACAGTTCATTGGTTTAATCGCGTAATCACGATTTTCACTGCTAGTGGTAAACATACCATCACTGTATTTATCCCAGTGACCTGATTTTTCCCACAAAGAACGATCCATAATTTGTGGACCTTTCACTTCTTGGTAATCATATTCGGTTAATTTTTCACGAATAAAGGTTTCAAGTTCGCGGAAGATAGTCCAACCGTCGTTATGCCAGAACACCATACCCGGTGCTTCTTCTTGCATGTGATATAAGTCTAGTTGCTTACCAATGCGACGGTGATCGCGCTTTTCGGCTTCTTCTAAACGTTTTAAATAAGCTTTAAGTGCTTTTTTATCAGCCCAAGCGGTACCGTATACCCGTTGCAGCATTTTATTTTTAGCATCACCACGCCAGTAAGCACCAGCCACTTTCATGATTTTAAAGTGATGACAATGACGCATATTAGCGACATGAGGACCACGACACATATCAATATATTCTTCATGATAATATAGACCAGGTGTTGCATCTTGGTCAATACCGTCAATAATTTCAACTTTGTAATTTTCACCACGTTCTTCAAATACTGCACGTGCTTCGCTGACACTGACTTTCTTGCGCACCACGTCATAATTAGTCTTGGCTAATTTTAACATGTGCTTTTCAAGTTTAACTAAATCGTCTTCTGTTAAGGTGTGCTCCATATCGATGTCATAGTAAAATCCATTATCAATCGTTGGGCCAATCGCCATTTTAGCATCGGGCCACAATTGCTTAACCGCATGACCAATAAGGTGAGCACAAGAGTGACGAATAATTTCTAAGCCATCATCATCTTTAGCGGTAATGATCGCAATCGTTGCGTCTTCGGTGATCATTTCACAAGCGTCAACACGCTCACCGTTAATTTTTCCTGCAACACAGGCTTTAGCTAAACCAGGGCCGATATCATTGGCAATGTCCATGATAGAAACCGCTTGGTCAAAAGTGCGCTGACTGCCGTCTGGCAAAGTGATAGTTACTGAATTACTCATCGTTATTATTTGTCCTTAACAGTGGTGACCTATACGCAAGATCACTTGTGTTTTATGGGAGTTTTAAAATTTCACCCATAGCTTCATACGTAGAAGCTATTCAAGTGGGCGCTTATTCTACCCTATTCAATTAATTGCAACAAACAATTAATTGCCCCCTAAAAAGGTGACGAAATTCACATCTAATCAACTCATGATTAAATTTTAAGCCACGTAATAATTCTCGACTAAACTAGAAAACAACCCTGTTCATTTGTTGAACACGGTTATAGCAGATCTATCTATTATTTTTCTAATTCAGGAAATTTTAAATGAAAAAATCTAACATGATATTAGCCCTGTCTATTGGGGCAAGTTTAGGGATGACCTCTACTTCAGTTTATTCTAGTGAGTTATTTATCTCAGAATATGTCGAAGGATCAAGTCTTAATAAAGCATTAGAACTTTATAACCCGACCAGTGAATCGATTGATTTATCAAACTATCAATTAAAAATATATTTCAATGGCAGAACATCAGTGGGTAAAACTATCTCATTAAATGGTTCATTGGCGCCACAAACAACCTATGTGGTGGCCTCTAGCGACGGTCATAGTGATTTAACCTCACGAGCCGATCAATTAGTCGGTGGCGGTTGGTTTAACGGCGATGATGCGATTACCCTTATAAAAGGTGCTGTAGTAGTCGATCGTATCGGTCAACTGGGCACCGATCCTGGCAGTAGCTGGGGCTCTGGAGATACCAGTACTAAAAATCATACGTTGCGCCGTAAAACATCAATCAGCGAAGGGGAAACGGATCCGAGCAGCAGCTTTGAACCCTCTGATCAATGGCTTGGTTTTGCCATTGATACTTTCGATGGCCTAGGCGCTCATGATGGCGGTGGTACCACGCCTCCCCCTCCTCCGCCGTCAGATGCTTGTGGCGATGCTTATCTTAAAATAAGTGCAGTACAAGGCAGTGGACTTGTCAGCCCCCTCGTCAATCAACAAGTCACCGTAGAAGCTGTCGTTACCGCCGATCATCAAGCGGGTCTTAAGGGGATATTTATTCAATCGCTTAACAGCGATGATGACAATAATCCAGCAACATCCGAGGGCATATTCTTATATACCGCGAGTTCACCATTATCGGTCAATATTGGCGACCATATTCGTGTCAGCGCTAAAGTGGCAGAATATTATGACACCACCCAATTAGGCAATATAACCGCATCACAGATTTGTGCCACGGGTATAACACTGCCAGACTCAACGCTAGTTTCATTACCCGTTACCGCTATCGATAACTGGGAAACGGTTGAAGGGATGACGGTGCATTTCGAGCAAAATTTAATGGTCAATGAAGTGCATAATTTAGCCCGGTATGGTCAGTTTTATTTAGGCAGTCAACGTCATTTCGTCCCAACACAAGTCGCTAACCCTGGCGATGATGCGGCTATCATTGCCAACCAAAACAACTTGGATTCGCTATTAGTTGATGATGGTTTAACGGCGCAAAACCCCGCATCGGTGATTTTCCCCGCTCCTGAACTGAGTGCTAGTAATACCTTACGTAATGGCGATACCGTTAGTGCCTTAAATGGGGTTATCCATTACAGCTTTGGCAAATATCAAATATTACCGCTTGGTGATATTAATCACACCATGACGAATGCTCGAACTAGTGAGCCAACCATTAGTCCCGGTAATTTAACCATCGCCAGTTTTAATGTCTTAAATTACTTTAATGGTGATGGTAACGGTGGTGGTTTTCCAACGACCCGTGGTGCTGACAGTGCATCGGAACTGATTCGTCAGAGCGATAAAATCATTCCAGCATTAGCCGCGCTTAATGCTGACGTGATTGGTTTGATGGAAATTGAAAATGATGGTTTTGGTCCACAGTCGGCGATAGCTGAGTTGGTTAACAAACTCAATACTAGCCTTGGCAGTAATCACTATCAATTTATCAGCAGCGGTAACGGCATTGGCAATGATCAAATTGCCGTGGGATTAATTTATCGTCAGGACAAACTTAACCCTATTGGCGAACCTCAATTATTAAGTTCGAATAACTCCCCACTAGATTCATCGGGTGAACCGCTATTTAACAGCAGCAAAAATCGGGTGATGATCAGTCAACAGTTTAGCCTCAGTAATGGCGAAACCTTTGCGATTGCAGTTAATCATTTAAAATCAAAGGGCAGTAGCTGTGCGTCAATTGGCGATCCGGACAATAATGATGGCCAAGGGAACTGTAACCTTACCCGTACCCGTGCGGCACAAGGTATTAGTCAATGGCTAAGTGATAAATATCCAAGTAACAAACTGATTGTGATTGGTGATCTGAATGCCTATGCCAAAGAAGATCCACTAACAGCCTTCGCTAACGCTGGCTTTAGTGAACTGTCTGCCGCGTTGGGGAAAACTGATGTTTACAGTTATGTTTATCGCGGTGGTGCAGGCCAACTTGACCATGCGCTAGCGAATAGTGACATGTTAGCTGCGGTGGTTGATATCACCACATGGCATATTAATACCGATGAACCTCGTGCCTTGGACTATAACGAAGAGTTCAAAACTGCCGATCAGCTGATCACTTGGTATCGTGATGACGCTTATCGTTCGTCAGATCATGATCCGGTGGTGATTAGCATTCAACTTGAACCAACTAATATCGCCCCTAACGCCAGTTTTGACTTGACCAGTGAGCAAGGTCAACTCAATGTCACGAGCACCAGTAGCGATCCCGATGGCTCTATTGTTAGTTGGCTGTGGGACTTTGGTGATGGCACCACGGCAACAGGCGCTAATGCTAGCCATTTATATGGTGAAAGCGGCGTTTATACGGTGACATTAACCGTGACAGATAACGCTAATGCAACGGCTAGTGTCAGTCAACAAGTAACTATTGTGATTGATACCACCGATCTGGCTCTCAGCATAGACCGCGCCTATAAATCTCGTTTAGGGACACTTAAAGTCTATTTAAGTTGGCAAGGCAGCAGCAATGAACGTGTTGAAATTTATCGTAACGATAGTCTGATTGCGGTCACGGCTAACGATGGTCGCTTTATTGATCGCGCCCGTCGCCAACAACAAAGCACTTTTGTTTATAAAGTCTGTGAAGTTGATGGCCCGTGTTCATCGGAACAAACTGTCGAGTTTAGACGTTAAACACAAAAAGGCCCGTACTATTGCTAGTACGGGCCTTTCTTTTAATTTAACGTTAACTAAAGTTAAAGTTTAATTAATTAGCTACGGTCACTACGTGGACCACGGCTATCGCGTTGACCACGATGTCCACGGCTGTCATCACGAGAACCGCCACGGCTATCGTCACGAGGTGCGCTGCGACGTGGTGGGCGGCTATCAGGTAATGTACCAGAAGCCATTTTAGTTAGCTTCATTGGCTTAGAACATACGAACGACTTGTATAAGTGATCTAATGTTTCTTTTGGCATATCAGAAGGCAACTCAACCGTTGTGTAGCTATCGTGTAAACGAATGCCACCGATGAATTGGCTGTCTAAGTTACCTTCGTTAGCGATAGCGCCAACAACGTTTTTAACTTGAATTCCATCATCACGACCAACTTCCATGCGGAAAGTATCCATGTTGACGTTTGAACGAGGCTGACGACTACGTTCAGGACGATCACCACGATCTGGACGTTGACTACGCTCACCACGATCTGGACGATCACCACGGTCTTGACGACCACGGCCACCGCGTTCATCACGGCCACCGCGATCTTCACGTTCTTCACGTTCACGGCGAGGTGGACGAATTGGCTCTGGTGGTAAAACTAATGGCTTATCTTTTTGCGCCATAAATAATAATGCAGCAGCAAGTTCTTCAACCGTTGCGTCATCTTCAGCAGCAATAGTTTTGCTCAGATCACGATAAAACTCTAGATCTTCGTTTTTAATCACGTTATCTAATGTTTCACGGAATGAAAGAATACGCTTAGCAGTAATATCATCACGGCTTGGCAGACCCATTTCAGTAATTTTCTGACGGGTTAATTTTTCAATCGTAAACAACATGCGTTTTTCGCGTGGTGCAACGAACATAATAGCACTACCACTACGACCAGCACGGCCAGTACGACCGATACGGTGAACATATGATTCAGCATCATATGGAATATCGTAGTTGATAACTAGAGTAAGACGAGGAACATCAAGACCACGAGCCGCAACATCAGTTGCCACTAAAATATCAAGTCCGCCACTTTTCAAACGGTTGATAGTACGCTCACGTAATTGCTGAGTCATATCACCGTTGATAGCAGAAGCACTGTAACCACGAGCTTCTAATTTTTCAGCAATTTCAACCGTCATGGTTTTAGTACGAGAGAAAATGATCACACCATCGTAAGTCTCTGTTTCAAGAATACGGGTTAATGCTTCCATTTTAGTATTACCACGAACGAACCAGTAACGCTGATCGATGTTCTCAACCGTTGCTGTTTTTGATTCAATCTTAACAAACTCAGGTTGCTTCATGTAGCTGTTACCAATGCGTTTGATTGCATCAGGCATCGTTGCTGAGAATAAAGCAGTCTGCTTGCTAGCAGGGGTTGCTTTCATCATGGTTTCAACATCGTCGATGAAACCCATACGCAACATTTCATCAGCTTCATCAAGAACCATTGCCATCACGCTATCAAGCTTCAACGTACCGCGATTCAAGTGATCAAGTAAACGACCAGGAGTACCAACAATAACATGTGGGCCACGCTTAAGCGCTTTAATCTGGATTGGGTAAGGTTGACCGCCGTAGATAGGTAACACATGGAAACCTTTGATGTAACGTGCATATGCTTGGAATGCTTCAGCTACCTGAATCGCTAATTCGCGAGTCGGCGCCATCACCAAGATTTGTGGTTTGCACAAGTTAACATCAATTTTGCTTAATAACGGCAAAGCGAACGCTGCAGTTTTACCGGTACCGGTTTGTGCTAACGCCATGACATCCTTGCCTTTAAGCATATGTGGAATAGCTGCCGCCTGCACTGGCGAAGGACTCTCATAGCCTAAATCAGCTAGTGCTTTATGAAGAGGCTCAGCGAGCTCAAGATCGCTAAAGGAAATGGATGTTTCTGACATATTATTTGGGTACCGACGTTTTTAAAAGGCGCATAGTATACCGCTTAACCTAACATCTGTGTAGCGATATGTTCATTTAAAATTATTATAACCCAAAATATAGGACAAGATCACATTTTTATCTAGGGTTTTACTCGATATTTTTTAATAGCTTCAGCATAGTTCAATAGTTGTACCAGCGCTATGCTTATGTACTAGCCGTGTCGTCTACGTCCTGCGATAGTATTGGCTAATTCGGCGGGCTCCTACTTCCTGAAGGAGCCAATAAATCATAGCTTTATACCATTTACTACCGCCTCCCACACAAAAGTGAATCGTAAACTGACATAGCCTCCTAAATTTATAAATTAACTCTAATTAGTTAAGACCAAAGTCTCGTGTCATATTTTCAACGTAATCGTAATGCACGATAATGTTATCTTCAATTTTGATCCCACCATATTTTTTAAATTCGTTGACCAATTCCCAGTTGATGTATTGAGCATCGTCACTTGTTTTCAATTCATCTAATAGACTATCGATGAAATATAACCTCGGATTAATGGTTAACACCTAACGCGCTTCAATGGTTCGAACACAGCGTAAAAAAGGATGTTGGTCAGGTCGCGATATCAAGTTACCGAATTCATCGCTCATCAAGCCTCCAACATCATGAACCTGAAGGCCGATTAAATGGCCTAATCCATGAGGAAAGAAAGTACTAGTGATATTTTTTGCCATAATGTCGCTAATTGGCAACCTAACAAAATCAAACTCTACTAAATTTTCAGCAATCATCTGGTGCCTTTTAATGTGCAATTCAATGTAACTTATACTAGGCTTAATCGGTTTAATAATCGCCAATTATTTTTCATTTAATGCCGCAATTAATGATGAAAATGGATCGTTAAGCATTGAATAAGTGCGGGTAATGTCAGATGCATAGCCGTTACAATTAGCCCCTGCATCAATTAAAAAAGAATGAAACTGCGATGGCGGCTCCTGATCAAATTGGCTGTAATGCAATATTGAACCATTATTATTTAGAGCGATGATATTAGAGTATGGACTTTCATTTTCGGTGTGTTTAATTGCCTTTAAATAGAAAAAGTGAATATCGTATTCCGATTGTTTATCTAAAAATGCTTGTTTCGCCACTTGATGTCCAGTAACAGCAATGCGATTAGCGGTGCGTAAACAGTGCATTTCATAATCGGTTTTATAAGCACGATGATAATCAAAAGAACTAACCACCGCTTGTGGATTAACCAGACCAATATTGAGCATTGCTGCAATATCAGTATTTCCCCCTAAATAGGCGGCGCGCTAGCGCCTAGGGCAGAAATTCGGCCACTTATTGTGATTTTTCCAGATAGCTAATATCAAATTGTTCAGTCCTAAAGCAGCTCGGTTTATCGGGTACTTTATGCCAATAATCAACAGGACGATAAAATATTAATTTGGGTTTGCTAACGCCTTAAACTGTGGATAACCTTAAATGGGTAATCAAAATCATCTAAAAACTGCGTTATTGGCTGTCCTGAATCAATGAGCAATGCCGTGATGTTTTCACGCTGCATAATGCAGCGTGCACGGACGTTAAGTTCACGAATATGTTGTGTGAACAGGGGCGACCATTGTTCTGATGTCTTCAACAGACTATTCATTATTTTCTCTTAATTTTTCAGTGGCTAACAAGCGACGACCGAACTGGATGACGACAAAGGTCATTATCGAGCAAATGATCGCGTCAAGCGTGGCGATACCACTGATTGTTCCCCACTGAAAATAATTGATAAAACCGCTCGTACAGCCTGCAAACCAAGCGGTCATTGATATCCAATTGATGGTTTTGTGGGGCTGTTCATGGCGGCGATAAAACCATTGCAGGCAATAAATTGCGCCAATCGGTGGAATACAAATACCCAATATAATCAGAAAGCTTATAAAGTATTGTTGAACATCTGCAAACGCGATTAATGTCCCGATGGTAGCTATGGCAATGTTTATTCGGGTCATGGAAACCGCTGGTACGATAGTATTGATTGATAAACTGGCGGAGTATAAGCACAGCACATTGGATGACCAAGACGACAACAATAACAACAAAAAAGCGGGAATGCCGATGCCGATATTAAGCATCACTAAAATAATATCGCTTTGGTTAGTTATTACCGCTGGAATGCACACCAAAAGTAACACGATAGGAAACGTGATGCCCAAGGCTACAAATGCGCCAATTGAGGCGCTCTTTGGTTGAGCGGCAAAGCGAGAATAATCGGGTTGGATCACGGCACCAACAATGTAAGCACCAACCACGGCCGAGATAGCCTCTAGCAATGATAAATCATTATTTTTCACCCATAATCGGTCGATATCTGGGGAATCGAGCGATAATTTTACCGCGTAAATAATAAATAGCACCATCAGTGGCACCAGATAGAGTGCCAGTTTGTCGATTCCTTTAAACCCTTTGAGTGACACAAACAGCATTAATAGACTACCGATCACCATATAGAGATTAACGGGCAGCTCCACGCCCAGACTAAGCATCACTTTGTCGGTCGCCATACCAAACATTTTGCAATTGATGCCATACCATCCGGCCAGCGTTAGGGCGATAACTGCATTGGAAAGTTTAGCACCGCTAAAACCAAATGCCGCCTCCACGAGCTTGTAGGTTGACACTCGGCTATGACCGCCAACCCAACTGGTGCAGAACATCATGGCACCTAAAATAACCGCGCCGAAAAAAAAGGCTTTAACCGCGTCGACAAACCCGAGGCTGCCGCCCATCTGTGCTCCTAAGATAAAGATCGGGATCCCGATGGTGCCACCAATGATAATTAGTGCAATACGGGGAGATGATTGCCCCTGTCCCGGCGGTACCGGAACCTGGCAATAGTCGTTGTTAGGAGATTCACTCATAACCGTACACCTTTTTCGCATAATCGAGACTAACGTAGCCGTTTTTAACATCACTGGCGATGGCATCGGGGTGGCGCTTGGTCGGGTCGCCATATCCAGCGCCATTGGCGGTTATGACTCGCACGATGTCGCCATTATTGACTTTGAGTTCAGAGAGCATTGCATGGCGCTCAGTTGTGCCACTAGTACGGATAACTTCGATTCGATTAAAGGTACCAGGTAGTCCATCTTTGAGGCTCCAGGGAGGTACTTCGGATCGGGTATAAGCACAGCTTAAAAAGCTATCGTCACTGCGAATAACATAATCCACTTTGACCCCTTTACCGCCGCGATATTGTCCTGCGCCACCATCTTCATCGTTCAATGCAAATTGGCCAACCGTGACGCCATAACGGGGTTCAGATATTTCAGCGGGGCAATTAAAGGTATCGCCGTGCATGGCCGAAAACATTGCGCTGGCCCCATCAAACCCCGGGCCTGCGCCCCAGCCGCCGACCTCGGGCTCGACAATTGAATAATATCGGTTGGTGTCAGGGTGGATCCCGCCCATGATCGTGGCGCAAATGGATGAGAAATTACCCGCTGGCATATTATCGGCTATTTGCTCGGCGAGACAGCGCCACAACAGATCGTTAAGTCTTATCATGGTTTCAAAATAAATCCCACAGGCGCCAGGTGCCTGTGCGTGGTAAATGGTGCCTGGTTTTGTGAGTACCGTCATCGGTCTAAAGCAGCCGCCATTAGCCACATTTTTATCTTTGATTAGGCCCATTAATGCCATTTCACAGCCGAGTAACGTGCCATCACGCGAGAGGTTGGTGGGTCCACTGCTTTGCTCTGGCGCTCGGGTCAAATCGATAATTAAATCGGAGCCAGCCACCACAATTGAAACATCGCGGATGGTGCCATCATCTTGTAAATCTTCGATGTGATATTCACCGTCAGGGAGCTCTGATATAACCTTGCGCGCCATTTTTTCGCCAAAATCGAGATAACCACTCACCGCGCTTAAATAGGTATCAACACCGTATTTTTTGGCCAGTTCAACAATGCGACGTCCGCCGACTCGCAGCGCCGCAACCTGTGCCCATAAATCGCCTTTAAGATAATCAGGCATTCTCGAGTTGATAATGATCACATCCATCAAGCCATCAATCGGTTGATCATCGATAAATAATCGTACCGCAGGCAGTCTAATACCTTCTTGGAATATTTCGGTGGCATCGACCGACATTGAGCCAGGCGATTTACCGCCAATATCGTTCCAATGGGCAATATTTAGGGTCCAGGCGATTAAATGTTGCTCAAAAAATATCGGCTTAATCAGGATAACGTCATTAAGGTGGGTGACGCCGCCAAAATAAGGATCGTTGGTGATGAAAATGTCGCCATCATTAATATCGTTGAGGCCAAATTTTTCGATCACCGTATCAACGGCTTTGTCTAGCGCGCCCACGAAGGCCGGCATACCTGAACCAGCACTGGCCAATTCGCCTTTGTCGTCGCAAATAGCGGTCGCCATATCTAATACTTCATAAATAATCGGGCTCATGGCGGTTTTAGCGATGGTGTAAAACATTTCATCACTAATAGCGCGCAGTGAATTTTGAATAATCTCTAGGGTAATGGGATCATGTTTTATCATGTTAAGACTCCGAGTTGGTGAGACTAATAATTAAATTGCCATATTCATCGACTGTCACTAGCTGATTTGGATGAACGACGACGGTAGTACCTGTTTGCTCAATAATCGCAGGGCCGGGGAAGCTCATTTGTGGTTCGAGTAAATCGCCATTATAAATAGTCGCGTTATGCGTGCCTTCGATTGCATAATCGACCATGCGTTCTCCCTTAATCGTTTCATTTAACAACCGTCCACTTTGATTTTGCTTGGCCAGTTTTATCTTGCCGATATCGCATTTTCCGACTAAATGCAGCCCAACAATTTCAACCTCGGTGTTAAGGCGATAGGTATATTCTTGCTCGTATTTATCTTGAAATTTTTGTTTGATTTTCTCAATCGAATCGGCTGTTAATACCTGTGGCAATTCCACTTCGATCGAGTGTTCTTGATTTTGGTATCTGAACCGGGCAAAGAACTCAAAGCTGGTTTTATCCTGAGGTAAATCTTCTTGCTCGAATGCTTGTTTTAGTTCTTGATAGAGTGTGTTCATTTGTTGGTTGATATCAGTTATTTTCTCGCTTACCCACGGACTTAAATAGGTCATCATGCGGTCGCGCCTAATATCTGACATCAGCATGCCCCAGGCTGAAAACACCGATGCCGTAGCGGGGATCACGACCTTTTTAATCCCTAGTTCTGCCGCCAATGCGCAGGCGTGCATTGCACCACCGCCCCCAAAAGCGATCATGGTAAAGTCACGAGGATCGTGACCACGATTGACCGACACCAATTTTAGGGCATTGACCATATTGTTGTTGGCAATGCGCACAATCCCTTGAGCTACCTGGTTTTTTGACATATTAAGTTGGTTGGCGAGTGTCTCTAAGGCCAGATTGACCTTCGGCATATCAGCTTTGACTTCGCCGCCACAAAAATAATCTGGATTTATCCGACCTAACACCAAATTAGCATCGGTCGTAGTAGGTTGGGTGCCGCCACGGCCATAAGCGACGGGACCGGGTTTTGCCCCCGCACTTTTAGGCCCGACATGTAATTTATCGAATTCATCAGCCCAGGCGATTGAACCACCACCGTTGCCGATTTCGACTAAATCTACCACGGGGATCATAATCGGGTACCCGGCCTTGAGCTGAGTCCGTTCAATGTAATAATCGGAAGAAATAGGGACTTTTCCCTCGTTAATCAAGGTACATTTTGCGGTGGTTCCACCAATGTCTAGGGCGATAATATTGGGCTCTCCGATCACGCGTCCCAACTCTGCTGCGCCCCAAAAACCACTGGCTGGACCTGACTCAACCATGGTGATTGGTACCTGCTTAGCGCTTTCTAACGTGTCGACGCCGCAGTTTGACTGCATCACATAAAGTTGACCTTTAAAGTCTTGTTTTTTTAGCCCCTGAGATAAATTTTCAAGGTAGCGAGAGGCGATAGGTTGGACATAGGCCGACAACACCGTGGTGGAAGTGCGTTCAAACTCTCGCCACTCTCTGGATATTTGATGTGAACAAATGATATCAAACTGGTCACCTGTAAGACGGCGAATTTCATCAGCTATCTGTTGTTCATGAATTGGGTTTTTGTAGGAATTAAGGGTGCAGATGGCAATTGCTTCAACGCTTTCATCAGCCATGTTGGTCAATATACCTAGTAAATCACTTAGGTTTAACGATGTTGTGATCTCACCATGGTAATCAATCCGTTCATTTACTTCATAGCGTAAATACCGTGGCACAAAAGGTTCGGGTTTTTGATAGGCAAGATTAAAGAAATCAGGG
This sequence comes from Gammaproteobacteria bacterium, assembly GCA_013214965.1. Lineage (GTDB taxonomy): Bacteria > Pseudomonadota > Gammaproteobacteria > Enterobacterales > Psychrobiaceae > Psychrobium. The sequence goes on along the minus strand of JABSRU010000047.1, from coordinate 221 downwards.
CGGTTACCACGACCAATTTCTAACACGTCACGAAAGCCCTTAGTCGTAATGAGTGCGGTTTTCGCACCTTTCCTTTCGGTCAACGCATTGATAACCACCGTCGTACCATGGGCCATAATATCAATTTGTGCCCCAGTGACTTCTGCTTTGGCCATCACGTTTAATACACCTTGTTCGAAATGTGGTGGTGTGGTGTCGGACTTGGCTGTTTTTAATTGTTG
>JABSRU010000046.1 GCA_013214965.1 Gammaproteobacteria bacterium | reverse complement strand
CATGTTAGGCATGATGTATGCGCCAAGCGATGACGTGACCTTGATGCTTGGCATGCCTTATATCAGCAATGATATGACCATGGACATATCACGTACTGGCGCATCGTTTAGCACTGAATCTAGCGGGTGGGGAGACGCTAAACTTGGGGCGCTAGTACGCGTACCCGCTTTAAGTAACAAGACCCATAAGCTGCATGCCAATATCACGCTGACCTTACCGACGGCATCCCTATCAGCCCGTGATGACGGACCGATGATGAAAAATATGCTTTTACCTTACATGATGCAAACTGGTTTTAAAACTTGGCAGTTAGAAGGTGGATTTACTTATACCGGTCACCAAATTGATGGCGATTTGTCTTGGGGCGGCCAATTACTTTGGCAATCGGCGCTTGAAAATAATGACCAACATTATAAGCCAGGCGATAAATTAACGGCCAATGCTTGGCTGGCGTACTTGTTAACCCCGCAGTTGTCCGTTTCAATCAGGCTAAATCACATCGATCGCGATAGCATTAATGGTATCGATAGTCGGCTACCGCGACTGATGATGAAGGTATCACCTACGCTTGAGCCTGATAATTATGCAATGCGTAAAACATCACTGTTGGTTGGTGCAAACTATCTGTTTACGAGTGGCACGCTTAAAGGTCATCGATTGGCTTTTGAATTGGGTCGTGATATTGACGAACGTTATGATGGTATAGGCATGAATTCAGGTACCGCCTTTACATTGGGTTGGCAAAAAGCGTTTTAACGAGTGAATGACATCGGAGTTGGTAAAGGATAGCCAGCTCCGATCTTTATAACTGTGACAAGGATACTAACATGTTTAATATATTCAAAAGTAATAAAGATAAAAATACCAAAGAGACACCTAGGAACAATGGTGAGTTAAGTGAACGTGCAAACAATGAACCATTGGAAGAAACTAAAAAACAACCAGTACATGGCACCAACGGTGTGTGTTGTGGTGGCTGTGGTGGTGAAGAATAAATAGTTGTATGCTATTGGTTATATTATTTACACCATAAATTTGAGGTTATATTTTCATGACAAAAACTTATGCAATAGACACCGAGGAATTATGTCTAAAGCTGTTGGAAGCAATAGGTGAGGATGATTGTTTATCTGCCTTTACCGAAATAATTGCGCAATATTTTGATGCTGATGCCGTATCAATTTTAGAATATAAAGCCCCCAAATTACAGCCAGTGGCATTATTTGGTCTTTCAAAAGAGACCTTTGGGCGTCGTTTAGATATCGCAGATAACCCAAGGTTATCTGCGATAGTTTATGGCGATCAAGCGACAATATTTAATGATGATGTTGGATTACCTGATCCCTTCGATGGTCTGATTCAGGATAAGCAAGAACGTTTACATGTACACTCTTGTTGCGGCATCCCGATTAAATCACATGGTAAGCTACATGGTGTTATCACCTTGGATTCGCTTAATTTGGGTGTATTTAAAAAATTCCCTAAGGACAATTTTAACGCCGCCGCTTTTATTGTTGCAAAAATAGTTTTACAGGCATTAAAAAATCACAACCTCAATGAACAGTTATCAAACAAAACACTTTTAAATCAGACGTTAATAGAAAATTCGTTGCGTAGCAGCCATGAAATAATTGGCCAGTCAGCACCGATGCAACATTTAAAGCAAGAAATTGAAATTGTCGCGCCTTCCTCTTTATCTGTGTTGGTCACCGGAGAAACTGGGGTCGGTAAAGAAGTCGTCGTGCGTACCATTCATTCGTCATCGAAAGTTTTCAACAAACCACTCATTTATGTTAACTGTGCCGCGTTGCCGGAGTCGATCGCCGAGTCTGAATTATTTGGTCATGTTAAAGGAGCATTTACCGGGGCGAGCAGCAATCGTAGTGGTAAATTTGAGTTAGCTGATGGTGGCACCTTATTTTTAGATGAAATAGGTGAGCTACCTTTATCAATTCAAGCGAAGCTGTTACGGGCCATTCAAAATGGTGATATTCAACGTGTTGGTAGTGACAAACATATTCAGGTTGATGTGCGGTTGGTTGCCGCCACCAATAGAGACCTACAAGCTGAAGTACAACAAGGTAAATTTAGGGAAGATCTATATCATCGGTTAAGCGTATATCCAGTGAATGTACCGCCGTTACGTGAAAGAAGCGGTGATATCGAACTATTGGTTGGCTATTTCATTGAAAATAACCGGATTAAACTCGGTTTGCAAAGCGTCAGACTTGATCCAAGGTTGATGCCGATATTGCTGAAATACTCTTGGCCTGGCAATGTCAGGGAACTTGAACATATCATTAGTCGGGCAATGCTTAGGGCAGGTACCAGACCTGGACGAATTACGACCCTAATGCCAAGCGATATTGATAGTATTAGCGATGATATGAAGGTCTCTCTTAATCTAAACAACAATAAGTTGTCGGCTGAAGTCTCCGAAATAACAAAAGATTTTTCAGAAATGGTCGATGATTATAAACGTAATTTGATAATGAGTGCGTTTAAACTCAGTCAAAGAAATTGGAATAAAACGGCACAATTACTCAATGTTGACAAAAGTAATATTCACCGGCTAGGCAAGCGCTTAGGTCTTAAATAACGGTTGATTTAATTGTGATAAACTTCGATTAATATTACTAGTGAATGTTAATCGAAGTGAGTTAAAACACCGTTATTCTTACCGCCCAGACATTATCAATATCCTAGTTTTTACCGTTTTTTTGGCTCTTTCGTTTTGAAATTAGTTGCGTTCACTCAGACTTTGCTGAGCTATCGGCGAGTCTTTATCAGCATAAAAATCTACTCTAAATGTGGTTTCAGCACTAAGAAACTCTACTTTATGCCAGTACTCGGGAGGTGAAATAGCGGAGTTGTCGGCCTGAATAACAATCTCTTGCTCTACTTCAGCTTTGCGATCAGCAAAACCATAGAACTTGAGACTGCCAGATAAAACGCAGATCTTGCCATAGACACCGGCGCGGGTATTGTGCAGGTGGAGAAACATTTTGGGAACATTGCTCGGGTCAAACACTGGGCTCGATTTGTAGTTAATATAATTTTTTGGAATGTTAGACATTAGTAATTTTCTCCTCAATAAATATTTTAATTAGCCAGCGCAACTTTCGTTAATGCCTTTTTGCGCGACCATTCGTACGACTAAAGCAACTTTAATAACACCAGCTAACACCATAACTAGAATGTGCGCTGTTATTTGAACTGGCAAGTGAAAATGTTCAGCATAGGGATAGGCGATTAATATTGATCCCAAGAAAATGAGCGCTGCTAGACTGAGGATCCAATTGGCGTATTTTATCAATTTAATATAAACGTGTTTAGGATAACCATGCATTATACATTCTCCAATTGTTGGTTATTATCTAAAATTCCCATGCGCCGATGAACTATCGGGCTAGTGGTGGTATAAAGAGTGGTAATTCGTTTATTCGGTGCTAGCTGCCCGGCGATAGCAAAAGCTGCCAGCGCTGCCTCATGAAAACCACTTAAAATAAGTTTTCTCTTACCCGGGTAATAATTTACATCACCTACGGCGTAAATTCCGGCAACTGAACTTTGATATTTCTCAGTATCGACACAGATTTGATGATGCTGCATCTTAAGACCCCAGCTAGCTATCGGACCCGGCTTGGGGGATAAGCCGAAAAACACGACCAACTGCTCTACTTCAACATGACGGTTCACGCCATCTTTTGAGCTGACAGTTAGAGATGTTAATCGCCCCTGCTGCTGTTTGAAACCAGTGATTTGACCACATAAAAATTGCATTTCGAGCTGGTCACATAACGAAAATACTTTGTCAATATTACTCTGACTTGCCCTGAAATTAAGGCTCCGGTGGATCAGTAATACGCTACTGGCGACTTTTTGTAGCGACAGAGCCCAGTCTACCGCCGAATCACCGCCCCCTAGAATTACGACTGATTGATCCTTGAACTTTTCGATGTCGGGGATCCGATAATGTAATTGGTCGTTTTCAAATTGTTCAATATCGGCTACCTTAAGTCTTACTGGCTCAAAAGAACCACTGCCGCCAGCAATTACCACTGCTTTGCAATGCAGTTGCAGATTTTGATCTGTGTTGACAATAAAGCTTTGTTCTGCGACCTTAGCAATGTTTTCGACTCGCTGTCCTAACAGATAAATAGGATCAAAAGGAGCCGCTTGGCGCTCTAAACTTTGAATAATTTCGCGGGCGCTAGCGTGAGGTATAGCAGGAATGTCATAAATAGGTTTATCAGGATATAGCTCACTACACTGACCCCCTATTTGATCTAGGCTATCAATTACAACCGCTTTAAGCCCTTGAAGTCCTAGCTCAAATACTTGAAACAGGCCCACTGGTCCGGCGCCAATAATTACTACATCAGTTTGCATTGCTTGCATAATAGATCTCCCCTATAAGATACATTTAAATATACACCCTTAAAGGTACATGTCAAATGCATCTTTAAGGGTGTGGTTAACTAAATAATGAATATGTTAAGTATTAAATAGTTGTTGTCAGTTTAATTAAGGGAGGAAATTGACTTTAAATAATTTTAAAGCCTGTACTCGGTGATTATTAAGGTCATGAGAAGCGGGTAAAGCGAATGGATGTTCGTTACGTCTAAGTAACAGAGTCAACTGAGGTGGACCGATGCTGGCTTATTTTAGATCTAAGATCTGAATCAGAGGCTGGCGGTTATCTTTAACGAGGTCTGCTAGGCTATATTTTCTCAGACTATCGATAAAGGCAGAGCCAGCTTCTAACAATATCCCGTTGAGTTTACATACCGGAGATATCCGACAGGTGGGAGTCTGGCAATTAATAATTAGCATCGATTTTTCAAGTAATATCACCATATCTGCAATATTGACCTGCTCAGGGGGGCGAGCTAAAGAGAAGCCACCGCCTTTACCGCGCTTGGTTTCTATAACTCCTTCCTTGCCCAGCTGGTGGACTATTTTATTGATATGATTTCTGGACAAATCATAGACCTTACTGATTTCGTCAATACTGGCTCTTTGGCCAGGTGGTAACAAGGCCAAATAGGTTAACAGCCTCAGGCCATAATCGGTATAGCGGTTTAATTGCATTGTAACTCATTATCTATTGTCACTCTTAACCGACATATTATTTGCATCTTCACGTTGTTGCAACCCTGACGATCAATTATTGGTCATGGGGATAGAATTAAAGTCACTCAATCCAAACTACAGGTGTTAGTTTTGATTAAAGGTTTTTCACCAATATCGTTTATTTTAAAGAGCCCAATTAGTCATGATAAACGGATTTTTTGCGTTGAGCTTGAGCGATTATGCATCATTTTATAGCACAACTTCGGAATTAGGTTCAAATTCCTATCTCTGTGCCTTAAAACGAAAAACACCCAGCAAACTTATGGTACTGAGTGTATATCGCAAAAAGTTAGATTATTTTTTGAGGTTAAGAATTTTTCAACCAAATATCGGCATTGGTTGGCGCTTTGTTTTTGCGCTTTTTCTTACCACTGCCTTCAGGCTTTGCCATCGGTTTGTCGGCGGCAATCAATAAATCATCTTCGGCCACTTCAAATCCTGCTACTTGTTCTCGTTCAAGCCTGATTTTGTTTTTCTTTTCGATGATTTTAAAATGATGATAATCTTCATGATCAATAAGTGATAATGCTAAACCCACTTCACCGGCACGGCCACTTCGACCAATACGATGCATGTAGTCAGATGGACTTCTTGGTAAGTCAAAATTGATCACCACAGGAAGTTTCTCGATATCTAAACCTCGGGCAGCAATATCTGTTGCAATCAATACGTCAATCTCGCCGGCTTTAAATGCTTCAAGCACACGACTACGAGCGCCTTGACCTTTATCGCCATGAAACACTTCTGCGGTAATACCACGTTTAGATAGTTTGTCAGCTAAGTGATTACAGTTATTTTTGGCATTAACAAAAATAAGCGCTTGTCGCCATTGATGTTGCTTAATTAAGTGCGCTAATAATGCTGTTTTTTGACCCTTATTAACGGTAAAAACACGTTGCACTAAGGTACTAGCATCGGCACTTTGCAATTGTATCTCAACCGGATTATTGAGCAATTCTTGCGTTAACGTTTGTACTTGCTCAGGAAAGGTCGCTGAAAACAATAGGGTTTGTTTTTTCTTTGGCAGTAATGCTAATAGTGCAGCGAGCTCCTCAGTAAAGCCTAGGCTTAACATGCGATCGGCTTCATCAAGCACTAAGGTTTTAACCTTATCGAGTTTAATGGCATTGTTTGTAATTAAATCGAGTAATCGACCTGGCGTTGCCACTAAAATGTCAGTGCCGCCGCGTAATGCGAGCATTTGAGTATTGGATGATACCCCACCAAAAACAGCAACGGTTTTAATTGCGCCGTTAAAATGTACCGCATAAGATTTAATGCTATCGGCAACTTGCTTGGCTAGTTCACGGGTCGGCACCAAAATTAGCCCAGTCACGTAATTGCCTTTACCACGACTACTGCTTAGCGTTTTGTCAGCCTGCTGTTGTACAAAAATCTGCTGTAATAGTGGCAGTGCAAAAGTCGCAGTTTTACCCGAACCGGTATTAGCCCCTGCAATTAAGTCGTGTCCATCTAAAACACTTGGGATAGCTTGCGCTTGAATAGGCGTTGGCTGTTGGTATTTCAGCTCAGTTAATCGAGCTAACAAAGGTGAAATAAGGCCAAGTTCGGTGAAGTTGATTGGTGTTGTGATGGTGCTCATTAATATAAAGGGCTCAAAGCTAAAATAATAGCCGACTATTTTAGCGTATTTATGGCTCGTTAAGTTAGTGAAATTTGTGCCTAACGCTACGTCAAAGTTATCTATTGTGGTCTAATGACGTTGTACACCAATTTCTGGTGATAATTTGTTGCATACCGCATTATTGTGCGGCAGGCAGGAGAACCTACATGCACTCAAAAGTGAAAAATGTCGTCATCCTAGGTGGATATGGTAATTTTGGTAAAAGAATTGTCGAAAATCTGGCCAGTATAGAAGGCATAAACCTACTGATTGCTGGTAGAAACTTAAGTAAGTCATCAGCCTTGGTCAAAAGCTTAAAGCAGGTTGCACTTTCGAGCTTGTCACCTTTGGTGATAGATATATTAGCTGATGATTTCAACGAACAATTATCTAGCCAGTCACCATACCTTGTTATTCACACGGGGGGACCTTTTCAAGGTCAAGATTACCGTGTTCCTAAAGCATGTATTGAATGTGGCGCGCATTATATTGATTTAGCCGATGACCGAAGGTTTGTTTGTGATATTGTGCAGTTAGATAAGCAAGCTAAAGAAAGAGGGGTGTTACTTGTTAGCGGGGCCAGCTCTGTTCCTGGTTTATCTTGTGCCGTTGTCGATCATTTTCAACATCAGTTTAGTACTATCGATTCGATAGATTTGGCTATTGCGCCAGGTAATAAAGCAGAGCGAGGCTTAGCAACCGTTGCCGCCATTCTTTCTTATACTGGTCATCCCTTAAATGTTTTTAAACAAGGCCGTTGGCAAGACATCTATGGTTGGATGGATCCCAAAATAAATGACTTTGGTGGTTATGTTGGTAAACGTCATTTGGCTAATGTCGATGCGCCTGATTTGGAATTATTCCCTAATCGTTACCGGGTAACACAGCAAGTTAGCTTTCAGGCAGGTTTAGAGCTGCCATTACTGCATCTAACGATGGTTGGTATGGCATATCTTTCTAAAATCGGTTTAGTAAGAAACTGGGCGCTATTATCAAAAATAATCGTTAGCGCCAGTAATATATTCCTCCCTTTTGGTAGCGATAATGGGGCGATGGAAGTGCTTATTCGTGGCAAAGACAGCGATGGAAATATCAAAAAAATAAAATGGACCCTGTATGCCCCTAAAGGTAATGGCCCTTATATTCCAACGCTTTCAACGATCATTTTAGCAAGAAAGCTCCTAAGCACTCAAAGCGAGGACACCAACTTAGTAAGCGGAGCTAAACCCTGTGTTGGCTTATTGCAGCTGAGTGACTTTAGTACTTCTTTTGCAGCTTTAGATATTTACTTTGAACAAAGCACCTCGCTTGAAGCACTAGTGCAGCAAATATAATGGAGTATTATTTAATGCTTAAATTAATTCATATTCTAGCCGCGGTTGTTGTCACAGGAACGGGGGCGGGAATTGCATTTTTTATGTTTATGGCGAATCGCTCTAATAACCCTCAAGTCATATATATTACGGCTAAACACGTTATTGTCGCTGATTGGATCTTTACAACACCTGCGGTTATTATCCAGATAGTTACCGGAATATTTTTGATGAACATACAGGGATATTCATTTTCATCACCTTGGTTTTATTGGGTTATTGGGTTGTTTGTTTTCATTGGGGTCTGTTGGTTACCTGTGTTGAAAATTCAATATAAGTTACGGGAGCTAGCCAAAATATCACTAGACTCGAATGAAGTAACGCCTGAGTTTAAGTCATTGATGAAAACATGGACTCTGCTAGGTATTCCCGCATTTTTAGCTATTTTAGGGATCTTTTGGTTAATGGTTTTTAAACCGTTTCCATTGGCGTAAAGGAAAGCTTAGTGAATAATTTAAACCAACAAATAATACACAAATTAGCAAAATACTCATTATCCTTTTTATGGATATTTACCGGGTTAACGTCGATATATTTCTCTCCTGAAATTGGCTATGACATATTATCGAACGCCAATATCACCGGTTTGGTTGCCGATGTTGCTATTTATTTCGGTGGAATATTGGACATAATACTTGGTCTTTGGTTTATCACGTCGTTTAAAACCAAGTTGTGTTGCATGGTACAAATTTCAGTCATTACCACTTATACCGTGTTATTAACGTTTATTGATGCCAGTTTTTGGTTACATCCTTTTGGGCCGCTTACCAAGAATATTCCAATCATTGCTTTGATTGGTTATGTTTATGTTAGTAACATTAATCATATTCAATCAAGATCAAATCAGTCATGAGGCTAACTTTGTCATCAATACAAATTGCAAGATTCATCATCTCCTTTAGTTGGTTATATCATGGGATTTTTCCAAAACTTATTCATATCGCACCATTAGAAAAAGTAATGACTGCTAGTTTAGGTTTATCTAATGAATTGTCTTATTTGGTGACTAAGTCTGCCGGCGTGGCTGAAGTTATTTTCGGGCTACTCTTCTTTGTTTTATATCGTAGTAACGTCGTTGTGTTGTTAAATATTATTGGACTTGCAGGCCTTTTGGGGTTTGTTGCTTTATTACAGCCTCATTTACTCATTGAAGCATTTAATCCCGTTACCACTAATATTGCCTTGATTGGTTTTAGTGTTATTTTATTCAATGAAAAAAACCATAAATCATCACTGCTCTAAGGTAGGTATTTAAAGTATCAGGGAATAAATATCTTAGAAAAGGGAATATGTCTGGCCGCAACGCCGAGGGTGTTGCTAGATGCGCTGGCGCAACATGCGTTATCGCTGACTAATGTCACTTAAAATATCGTTGTTATTTTGTCTCTGATTTAACTCGGCCGCTGGTTAATCGTGGTGACGCGGATTACGTGCTTATTTTCTTGTCGGATGTTCCTAAACTGTTTAGATCTGGTGAGAAAATGGACTTTATTCGTGGTGGTGCATTGTTAAAGGGCGGTCGTTCGTTCAACCGCAGCAGGCGGGCGAGGTAGCAGCATTGACGCCAGCAAGTGGTGTAGTTACAACCTATCATTTTATGGTACAAATTAAGATCAAAAAAAATGGCAAACCCGTAAAGGTTTACCATTTTTAATATCGATTTTAGCGCCGAGTTGGCGCTAAAAGTCGCTGCTAATTAAAGAGCTACGATATTGTCTGCTTGCGGGCCTTTTTGACCATCGCTAACAGTAAATTCAACTTTTTGACCTTCAATAAGCGTCTTGAATCCGTCACCAGAAATAGCGCTGAAGTGAGCGAAAACGTCTGGACCAGAAGCTTGCTCTAGAAAACCAAAACCTTTAGATTCGTTGAACCACTTAACGGTTCCTTGTACTTTATTTGACATAATAATATCCTGTAATTTTAATATAAAATTGCCTTCAAGAGGCTTGAATAGCGTAAAAACAGACTGGAACTTAAAAACTACAGAGCGTGGTATTATTAATAAAACAACGAAATGGAGAATGTAAACAAAAGGCTTTCTTTCTTGCTGGGGAGTACTTTATAGAATTTAGAATGAAAGTCAACAGTTGCTTATAAAATATACAGGCAGTGGTTTGGTTATGTGATCGACCCAGCAAAAAAACATCTGCACCTTACAATCTATTCGTTTATCGAATTAAAGACTTAAGTAATTGTCACTCTTTCCGATAATTACGTAACAACTCTATTCAAAGCAATAATATAATAATAGGTTAACTATGAAAATCTTAGCATCTGGTAAGGATACTAAGCTCGAAGTACAGGTTTCTCCCGTGACCATTGTAAATGCAGTAAATAGGGTTTTAAGCACCATAAGACCTGAAACTTCATTGATTACGGCTATATATCGCCAGAAAAAAGTTAAGCCTGCCCAGCACCTAACGGATACAATCAACACAACTTAAGCCAATTAGCCATTACCAATGCGCAGCATGCCTAAATTATTCGATAAGCCAACAAATGACGAAAATACCCCGGTAATTGCACCCAACACAACCAAGAATGATTGTCCGGAGAAGAACGCTAATGCGAATATTGCCATCACGATAAGCACCGTGAACGGTAGTTTGTACTGTTGCCACAGTCCTTTGATTGCCAGGTGACTAATCATGCTCTCGTTACGTGGGTTAATAGTGACCTTTGGCCAGATGAAACAAGGCGAGTTTTTCTACGGCGTTGCAAAGCTCCCATTTAAAACGATATAGCGACTCGAAGTGCAGGACAGCGAAGTTGAGGGTGCAATGATCTAATGTTGTGGTATTTCTTGTGCCAGTAAGGTGCTATTGATGTGTTCTTTAAATTTGTCGTCGACGGATACCTCAAAATCAATTAAATACTCGGCCCATGACAGTAATTCATGTCGTTCAAACTCGCTGCCATCGATTAAAATGAAATCGTCATGCCAACTTAAGCGTTGAAAGGTGTTGTAGCCACACTTTATCTCCAATGCGTTGATGATTTTTTCTTGATGAAGGTCTTTTAATGTCACTAACAGCACGAATAAATTCCTGCGTGACTGTTGTTGGCTTAATGCGAGTTCGATATCCCACAGCACAACTTCTATTTTATTATGAGCGTAGTTTACTGCTAATTTTATGTTTGGGAAATCATCTTCTTTACAGCGAGCATTACTGTCGGGATAGAGTTCTTGGCGTAAATGGTCCATGACCTTGGACACGTCTAATGAGGTCGTGCTTGTTGTGGCATGTTTGAGCTGTGATACCAGTGAGCGGCCGCCAGTGATCGTGTCGCCATAATGTAATATTGGACGTTTTTTTGCTATTTTTTCGACACTATGCCAGTGCCAGTAATGAGAGAGTTGTCGCGTAACTGCCAATAAATATCTGTATCAATAGTAGCGTGAAGCAGCAGGAGATTAGCGATATTTGATAGTAATAGAAGTCATAATGTCCTGGCTCATTTTTTCTCTGTGACGACAAATAGCGCACCACGCGCTCCAACATGAGACCGAGAATAGTGCAATAATGCTTAGCAAGATAAAGGCGATAGCAATACTATGAGTATTATCTTTTTTGTCCGGCAAACGATATTTACTAGCACTTAATTCAGAGCTAACCATGGCAGTAAATTTCGCATTGTTGATACACTCAGCTAATGATTTACAGTCAGGAGAACTTGTCACATAGACGTCACTATTAATCCTAGCTAGGTCGTTGTTTTTAGTGGTATTTTGTAAGTTGTGGCTTGATTTTTATTGAAAAAGAGCCCAAACGATTGTAACTGTTGTAATGCCTTATCAATGTCTGCTGTCAATGAGTTATTGGTGTTGGCCATTAAACGTTGTGTTTGCTGTATTCGTTGATTATTCAGTTGTTTTAATTGGATATTGGCGACAATGACCGAAAATCCATTGATCAGTAACGTGAAGCAAGTAGAGATCGTAAGCCATTGGATATACTTGTTGAGTACTTTATTGAGCGGCAAGAAAAATAGGTTAGCGAGAAACCAGATAGCGACTAATAATGCGGTCGCGGCCAATACTAATGGCACACTGTAATATTCTGATTGTTTATCCATCACTTTTTGTTTCGGCAGAATAGCCACGATATAGAGATACTCTTGATGTTTCGAATTCATTTAAATGGCAGAATGAATACCCGCATATTGGTGTTTCCCATTTTTTTATCGATATATTCTTGATGGGCCGGCATGTGAGAAGCCGTGTCGATTGACGTGCTCTTTTTAGTAAAACTAAATACAGATTGCTGGTCACGACGCCTAATCGCTTGATTTAGTGATGTCATGGTCGCTAATGATAATGACTTGTTATTGCCGCGCTGGGCTAAAATCTTGCCTGCGTGGCTCGCGATGAAAAACTGACTAAAGGTATTATTAGGATCTGGTAATAGTGAGTCTAGTGCGACCGCGAAGCAACTGTGAACAAAATACTTGTTGGTGTAGCTTATAAGTTGATTGTTGTTTATTTTGTAAGTTTTTTTTGAATTGTCGGGGCAGTTACCATCGCGTAAATCTTGATAGGAAAAGTGTTTGGACGCTAAACTACCGTACTCATTAAAACTGTAAAATCGTTCTAAGGCGTGATTAAACTCACTACTAGCTTCGGTGGTAAGGCGAAAATAGTCGCCATTGACCAGCTGTTGCTGATGCTATCACTAACAGTAGCGAAGTAACGGGACGGCGCTGTGTTTTACTGTTAGTGGTGACTGAATCATTTACACTTTTCATTTTCACTCCGAAGGTGAAGTTGTTGACCTTGATCTAATAGTGTTATCTAGCTGGCGATTCTCTCACTTCGATTGGCTGTTTTAGTCTTTATAAATGCTGCCCTCGTTAATTTATGCACAAGTCCGCTAAAGTATTTAGTCATTTTGACGATATATAACCTGAGTTCTGAAGCATAATTTTTTAAGATGTGGGTTAAATATTAAGGGTAATAATGATCAATTTATTAACCCATGGTGCTGACTTGAACTTATTGTCTGCTCAGCCGGTAACGGGTTCAAATAACAGCTTAACTACCGAGCTTAAAAATGTTGTGTCACAAACTACTCCTGAACACTTGAGTCAACACGGAGATGAGGAAGTAGAACAAATTCTGCAGCAGCAACTCGTGTCACTCATTGTTGTATCGAGCTAGGAAAAAGTAACCAGTTATCCACAGTCAGACGAAGCATTGGCTCTACTCACAGTGGTAATGAGCCAACAAGAAGGCTTGCTTAATAATGAGAATAGCGATGAGTTGATTGAACACTTGAACACTTGAACCAATTCGACCAAGACTCTCAACAACAAGCTCTTGAATTCGAATGGAAAGAGGGGGTAAAGCAAATAGCGTTTAATTTAGACATGTCTATTTTTGGTGGCACCGATGTTCAGCAGATGGCGCAATACTTAGCCACGCTGGATACAAACCTCGAAGATAGTCGCGACAACAGCAAAGATCACAATAATTTATCAGCATTTGATCGCAAAAATGATTCAACGATGCGACAGGGTTTAGCCTTATTTAAAGGGGCGATGGCTAACATGTCATCGGTCGTACAGCGTTATAGCAATCTAGAGTCAGTAGCAGCGCAACAGTTTACTGATGGTCGAGCAATGGTCGCTGAGTTAGTTGATAACATGATCACTCATGATCACTCATGATCCTCGGTATCAAGGCCTTGGCAGTGGAGCAAACAATACTCTGGGCGCTGGGATTTCAAAATTAGCGGACTTCGATGGTCAGTTTTCATTTTCACATGAGGAATGGGGACAAGTTCGCCCTAAAATCAGTGTCGAGATGAGTCAAGTGACCGAGCAGAAAAAGTCGGGTGAATTTTCTGGCGTAACCCAGAGTAAAAGCGTTAGTAATGGCTTTAAGTATCAGTCTTTGCGTTCTGATTATTATGAGAAAACAGAAAATTACACCATTGGCACAGCGGTCAAAAATAAACAATTAATCGGACTGGGTCAGCACCATCAAGTAAATATTGATCAAAAACATATCGGTCAGGCGAGAATCTATATCAGTTTAATTTAATGATGTCGAGAAGTGACGGTGAGCAGGTAACCCATGATAGTAGTATTCGACTGATTGACGATATTTGGCTTGAGACCAATGAGAATAGTGAGCGAATGAATAAAAACGAACGGATCGTTGAGGGCATAATAAAGCCAAAAATTAGCGACGTTAATTGATGATTTAGATAACCTGACTAACAATAAAGATTTCAAGCGGTACTACTTGATCGAACTAGATAAAGTGAACCGCTTTATGGCTTAAGCTTTATCCTCGCTCCAACGTTGATTTAACCACAGTGCGAATAGAATAATTGCACCGCCAATGCCTAGGCGAATAATGTCGGCATCGCGATTCCAAATCACGATATTAACGATTAAGCCCGCCGGGACTAATGCATTGTTCATTACTGCTAGGGTGCCAGAGCTAACGAGGGTCGCGCCTTTGTTCCAGGCGAAATAGCCTATACCCGAGGCAATAATGCCTAAATAGACTAATATTCCCCACTGGGTATTATTGGTTGGAAGTTGACTACTATCACCAAATAATCCATACATTGGCAATGCTACTGCCAGTGCGCCTAAATAAAATAAGCCAAAAATACTGAGCTGGTTAATCGCGTTTGGTTGTTGTTCGATAATCTGTTTGTAGGCAACCTGACCAATTGCAAAGCTTAAATTAGCGCCTTGAACAATCAAGAAACCCGTGATAAAACCACTGTTGATCCCTTGATATTTAATGCATATTGCGCCGAGCACCGCAATGCTGGCACACAGTAGTGATTTTGAGGTAAAACGGCGCTGACCAAAATCATAAAGTAACGTGACATAAATGGGGGTTAAGACTGTGAACAGTAACACTTCAGGCACGCTTAAATAGAGAAATGATTGGTAGTAAAAGCAGTACATCAGCCCCAGCTGAAAGGCGCCAACACCGGCTATTTGCAGCGCAAATTTTAAACTGACATTTTTAAGGCGTAAAAAGGGTAAGAAAACCAATCCTGCTAGGGCAATTCGGGTTGCTGCCGAAAACCAGGGGTCCACTTGCCCAGCGAGATAAACGCCAATTAAACTAAATGAAAAGGCCCACAACAGGGTGACTGCACTTAAATATTTCATAATACTCGATGATTAACGGATTAAAATGATTGGTTTAACTTTATTTTCCCGCTGATAATAGCAATTACTGGTGGTATTTCAATGCCAGTGCATAAATCTTGCTTAACGGATTATGATGTACAAAGTACAAACAGCCCGTTTAATTTAACGGGCTGTTTGTTTGGATTAAACTAGTTCGGCAAGCATGTCGTCATTGTATTCAGTAAGCGTTACACCACTTTTGACCTTAGCAACATAATCTGGATTTGCGATAAAAGGGCGACCAATGGCTAGTAAATCGAAGCGATTATTACTGATAGCGGCACTGCCAGTTTGTGCTGTATAGCCACCAACCCCCATTAATGTTTTACTGTAATTGGCACGAACGAAATCCGTTGCACTACCGCCCAAATAATCAAATTCCATGGTGTCATCGAACAATCCTAAGTGTAAATAAGCTAAGTTTTTAGGCTCTAATTGTGCGAGTAAATATTCAAATACCTCACGATCTCGCGGATCGCCAGCCATATTGAAATAGGCACCGGGTGATACTCTTAATGCGGTTTTATTGCTGCCAATACGCTCAATAATCGCGTCAATCACCGCTAGCGGGAAACGTGTCATATTTTGTGGGCTACCGCCAAAGTCATCATCACGTTTATTGGCATCAAAGTGTAAAAATTGGTCTATTAAGTAGCCGTTAGCACCATGAATCTCAACACCATCAAATCCTGCTTCGATGGCATTAGCCGCGGCTTGAGCATAATCTGTAATCAGTAGGGTAATTTCATCTATTGATGCCGCTTTTGGCAGGGTATACTCTAATTCTCGCATCCGGGGCACTGATCCCGTTACTTTTTCAGCCGATGGTGCTAATACATATTCACCATTAAAAAAGTGCGGATGTGCAACGCGACCGGTGTGCCAAAGTTGGGCGAATATCTTTCCACCTTTTTGGTGTACTGCATCAGTTACTTTACGCCATCCGCTAATTTGTTTGTCGTTAAATAACCCTGGAGTATTTGGGTAGCCTTGACCATCGGGGCGAATAATGGTCGCTTCAGAAATAATCAAACCGCTGTCGGCGCGACGGGCATAATAGTCAACCATTTGCGGTGTTGGTACTAGGTCTTGATCGGCCATGCAGCGTGTTAACGGCGCCATCACAATACGGTTTTGCAATTCAATGGCTTCGTTTAATGCATAGGATTGAAATAAGTTGTCGATCATCGTTTGTTTCTCTTACTTGAATGTTCATTCAAGATAAACAATCTTGAACGATCATTCAAGAACTTTTTTGAACAACCACTCAAATTAATTTATAATGCTTGCAACCTATGTTTTGAGAATAATCCATGCGAAGTGCAGAGTTTGATAGAGAACAAGTATTAAGAGCTGCTATCACGGCCTTTATGACCAAGGGCTATAGTAAAACCAGTATGCAAGATCTCAAAAAAGTCACCGGTCTACATCCAGGTTCTATTTATTGCGCGTTTAAAAATAAGCAAGGGTTGTTACTTGCGGCGTTAGAACAATACAACGAAGATAAAGCCAACGAGTTTACTCATTATTTTTCAGGTAATACACAGGTACTAACTGGCGTAAAAAGCTATTTAAATTGTACTGTTAGTGCATGTTCCCAAGATGGGCCACAAAAAAACTGTTTGTCGCAAAAAGCGTTAAATGAGTTAGCTGAACAAGAGCCATTGGTTGAGCAAGTGATTGCTCAAAATATGAAGCAGTGGCAAGAGCGCTTTGTGGCTATTTTTGAACAAGCTTTACTTAATGGTGAGATAAACAATAGCCGGACCCCAAAACAACGAGTTCAAAGTTTGGTGATGGGAATTTATGGATTACGGACCTACGCACAAACCGATCCTCAAATTGAGGTGTTAAATGAGTTAGCGAATCAGCTTTTTGATGATGTTACTCGCTAAATTTTGAAGCTATAAGCAGGCGGTACGTAAATTATTTTTCAATGTGGCTAATCTTGCTGGGGATAAATCCAAATTTAAAGCACGCGCAGCCCGTTTATTCACTCGAACAGAGCCAACACACACGGCTGGGCTACTCTTAAGAATCCCCGTTACTTTGTAAAACTGGAGTATGTTGGTAAATAACCCTAATATTTCATCTTGCGATGGTGCAATCGCGATGGTAGCGCCGAGTGATAACTCGGTTGGATCGGCGGTAAAGACGATTAATCGTTGTTTAGCCAAAAAGCTTAGATTTTCTTTAAGAGTATCCGTACCCATGCCGTGATTAACCCCAAAGACTACCGCATCAAATTGACCGGGTAAATCCATCGCCTTAACTAGCTCTCGCATATTACTATAATGAATTGAGGTCGTCATAATACCTAAATCATTCAATAGGGTGGCCAACTGGCTGCTCGGCGGATCAATAACCAACACCCGTTTGATCGCCGGTAATACGTTTCGGATCAAATAAGCGTAGCTTTGTTGTTGTACACTGTAGGTCAATATGCCGTTTTGAGGTTTAATGAATCGATGTTCAGTGCAAACTCGTATCGCTTTACTGCTGCCTTGATAACTGCAAGGCACAATAATAAGATCTTTAATGCCACTGCGTTGCATCATTAACTTAGAATTTTCCTTAAGAAAACCAATAATGATTTGTTGTATTTTATTGCCATCATTAATATGGAATATTTCAGGATTAGCTAAACTGTGACTACTAAAAAACAATAAAACTAAAAATATGATTTTCATCGTGCTTTCTATCCTTAGAAGCTAACTTTAATTGAACCACCTAGCACGACATTATTTGATGAGCGTGTTTGCTCTCGGATAAATGGCGATGCAATTAATAATTGGTCTGTATAGCGGACAAATCCAGTGGTCTTTATTTGGCTGTGGCCAAACACTTTGATTACCTTAGAAAATCCGAGCTTAATAAAATGACTGTTAAGCTGTGAGCTACCGCGAGTAATACCCACAGTAGAGTTTAGGCTCAACAAATCGTTGATCTGATATGAATGTAGAACATTAAGTTTAAATTGAGCAGTAAATCCCGCATTATTTAAGGAATACCCACGATTAGTGTCAATAATAGGTTGGCCCTGTTTAACTCGACTATCGGCAATACTGCCAAATATCTTAAGATTATGACCCCCAATTTTAGTCGTTAGTTCTGTTTCAATGCCATATAAATCGACGAAATGTTTATTGGTTGGGTTAAAAATTTCAAGGGTTGTTTGCTCAACAATTAAGCGTTGATAATGGGAATAAAAGACACTAAAGTCGAATTCGGTACGTGCTAATAAATTGGCATAGTGATAGCCCACTTCACCATAAGTGTTTTCCTCTGAAGATAGATTGCCAGCAGAAACTTGATCTTGAAACCAAATACCCGACGTAATGTCATAGTCATTATCTTCGACCTCAAGGAAATAGCGAAAGCCTCCTTGCTGTTCCCAAATACTTGGTAAGCGGTAAGAATATGAGACGTTGGCGCGAACTGATGATGAATCATCTAGTCGGTGTAAACCCGATATCCGAGCTTGATTATTATGGACATGCTGATGCTCATCTCCTTGCTTTATCAGAGATGATGTTTCATGCATAAAATTGCTCGACAATGTCGTATCACCAAGGGAATAGGAGGCACTAACAAATAGTTGTTCAGTTGTTTGACGGTGCTTAGCGTAATCCAGTAAATACACTGGTGAAAATACAGCATCTTTAATTAAGCTATAACCCAATGACAGTGCCCAAATATTATTGTCAAATCCATAGGCAACCTGTAATGAACGTTTGTTTTCATCCACCTCAATTGGTGCGCTCATTTGATAGGTTTCACCGGTTAATAAGCCTGTTGATATCCCTTCTTGTATTACCTTTAGATATAAATCATAGTGGCGATAATCGGAGTTTGGTGTAAAGCCCTGGTAAACGATAGCCCGTGCCACTTTGCTGTCTAAACGATGTAAGGTTCTCAAGGATTTTGATAATACGACCAGTGGAGATTTTGCATAAAGCTGTTGGAATTGATGCCATTTACTCACATTTAGCGACCATTCAATCTTGTGGTGTGAATTAAACACATATTGTGCCGATAGACCGTACAGGGTCATGGCTTGATCAACATTAGTAAGCGTTATTCCATTTTTTTCTAAACCAGCCTGTTTGGTGCCGATAGATCGTTTAAAAGTCATGCCCAACGCAAGGTCTTGGTTTGAATAATCATAGGACAATGAAATGGCATTATGGCCACTATTATCATTCAAGTCATTAAAACCATCTGATTTGACTTTGCTTACGGTAGCCGCGAACAATGAATGGTCAAATCGGTCTTGATAGCGCGCTGTTAATCGCTTTGAACGGCCATCTGCGTAATATTTAGCCGAAGAAATACGGCGATGGGTTTTGCGTTTCGTTTTGATATGAATAGTGCCATTGAATGAATTAGAGCCATAATTCGTTGCATCAGGCGCTCTGGTCAGTTCAATTCGGTCGATATCATCAATAGAAATGGGCAAATTCCACCATGACACATTTTGCAGTCCCGATTGTAAAATAGTGGTATCGTCGATCATTACTAACATCCGTCGTGGCGATACCGGAGATAGCTCGTGATAGCCTAATGCAATGTCAGAATATTCATTACGAGCCATTGATATGCCTGGCAATAGTGTAATAGCGTCAGCTATCGACTCAATACCGAAAGCGGCAATATCTTCTGCGGTGATCACTGACATTGGTAATGGTGTATCAAGCATGCTTTTTTCAAACTCTAGCAAAGAGTCGTCTTGCTCTAGTTTTTGCCATAAATCTTGCGCGAGCGCATTAGGGGTTATAAGCATAGCCATGATGATGGCCATCAATTTATTCATGTGTTCTCTACATCGGATAAGTTAAAAATTTTAAAGCTAAAAAACGTTAATGAAGTGTTGAGTTCGCTCAGCAAAATCCAAGGCTATCAATCACCAGAACATTGTTAAATCCATTTACTGTATGTAATAATAAAGCCATTAAGCCGATATATGAAAATTTAAGTGGATTAGTAAAAAATCATATAGATAAAAGAAATAAAATACATTCAAACGACTTTGCAATAAAAACTGCATTTTAGTTTAGCAGCGATAAAAGTCAATTAGATATTGATGGCTTTGATGCCGTTATTAGAGGTTAAGTTGAAAAGTTTTAAATATTATAGTGTTCTATTTTTTATATCTTTGATTAGCATTACTTTGATTGTCGCTGCTAATGTACAATGGTGCCACCATCAAGAATCTTTATTAGCCATCAATAAAAAAATTGTGGTTAAAACGCTATCTGCCGCCACTTATCAAAATCTTGATGCTTTAAGAGATGTACTTGAGTTGCACAGCACTCAAACTATCGAATTATGGCAAGTTACTGACAGTTTTGGCACTGTGCTGATGTTTAATCAACCGATGACTGAAACTTCTGATCAAACGAGCAGTCAACCGCAGACATCTTTTCCCATTGTGATCCAGCAAGATAGTGATATGTGGGCGCTTGGTGAAGTAAAAAAAGAAAATTTAACGATTAAAGTGATTTTTAAAACCGTTAAATTACTCAATGTGACCTTTTTATCGGGGTTTGTACTTTTAATGGGTTACATCGTTCTTTTTCTATTCAGTCGTCGATCACAAGAAAACCTCTATCAACGTAAGCTTCAATACGTCAATCAACAATGTGACAGCCAAACTCATTCGATTAATGCACTGCTCGTTAGTAAAAGTGATTTAAATGATCGGCATAATCAGCTGCAACAACAAAAGATTATGTTAACGGAGACCATATTATCTCTTCATGACGACAAAGATTTGTTGAGTGAAATTGTTAAACAACAACGCATTGGTAAGAGCTTGTTTGTGGCTGATCTGTGTCACGAGATTAAAACCCCGTTAACATCGCTTTATGCGATGATCAAGAAAGTGGCCGATAAGGATAAATGGCAACAACATGGTAAGATCATTGAAAAAAACCAATTACTATTAAGCTCCTTTTTGGATGACTTTATCGAATTGGCTAAAAAAGATAATGGTAAATTTAGCGTCAACAAAATATGGTGTTATTTAAATGTGATTGTTGAAGAAGCGATTGATATTGCCGCCTCTCATAACGCAAACACTCGAGATATTGTCTTTACCCACAGTCTTACTCAAGTAGAATGTTTAATCGATGCCTTACGTATTAAACAAATTTGTATTAATTTACTAACCAACGCGATGAAATATGGTGGTAACTTCGTTCATTTAGATATCTCACTCGATCCCGCCAGAACCGATAATTTGTTATTGACCGTACGAGATTACGGCAGGGGTATTCCTAATGACACCAAAGAAAAAATATTCCATGCGTTTGAGCGAGGTAATATTGATGACAATCATCAATATCAAGGTATCGGGCTTGGCTTGCATATTATTTGTAATATTTGTCATTCACTTGATGCAACCATCAAGGTCTATGATGCTATTCCTCAAGGATCTATCTTTGAAGTTAGGCTCAAGTGTGAGGTTAAAGATTTAAGCGAGCAGTCACCGAAAAATCAAGGTGCGTGCATCGCTTTTGTTGGTAATAAGAGTCCGGTATGCCTGGCACTATCTCAAGCTTGCGGTGATAAAGTGTTGATTGATTCTTTTGTTAATGAGCATAGTTTCTTGGAACACCTTAGCTTAGAGCAACCAAGTTATGATCTGATTGTTTGCCACGAAACGACGAGTCACTTGACCCGTGAGATAACGGCTAATATCAACAATCAAACAAGTAAAGTTATTGAATTGTCCAGTCCTGATGTTTTTGGCCACTTACTTAACGATAATCATTCCAATAGCAGTCGTTTAACACCTACTATTATCAACGAGTTAATTGGTGATATAACATCTGAGCATCACTATCGTGGCAACATCTTGTTATTAGATGATACTCCTAGCAATATTTTACCGATCAGACAGATGGCAGGTAATGATTATACTATTTGGGTTGCTGATAATATTCATGACGCACAGCTTGCGAGTAATGCAAATTCTTTTAGCTTGATTTTGGTTGATCTCAAGTTATTTGACGGTGAGTTAGGTTATGATTTTATCACCCGATGCCGGTTATTTGGTCGAAATAAACAGACGGTTATCTACGCATACACGGCGAGCTCTGTATATTCACTGCTCGATTTTTGTATCTTGGCCGGAGCTGACAACATTCTTGAAAAGCCAGTAGCGCAATATTTAACCATCGAAAAGTTAATTAATATTGATAGCTCATTGGCTATTGACGTTCTGTCATTAACTCTGCCAAATGAATTACTCAAGCTTTCAGGTGGATTGTTTATGAGTGATATCAGTTATTGGCAACGACAAATTAATACTTTTCTGTCCCGTGAAAATGCCGCCGTTCGCACTATTTTTGATGAGCTATTTAGTTATATTTTGACCTTAACCAATGATGCCGACGGTGAGCAAATCATTGATTACTTGATGGATAGATTACACCAAGCGATCAACTAGTTAAAAAAGGCTGAGTTTAGTGTAGCGAGTTAACGTTTCGGATCGCTAGATAAATAGATGGCTAATTATAACGGTATAAATTGTCCCAATGATTATCCAGTGCTTTTTTTCCTTTAGTGATATTAATAGCCCGGTAAACGTCATTTTTCATTGTGACTAAATTAAACTTAGTGAGTGTTTGCAACGCATCACTGATATCAAAGTCTAATTTGCACTGATGTTGTTGTAAAAACCATGTTTCAATCTGTTGGTCGAGCGCTTTCGCCAATAAACCTTCAGGATGTTGTAAAAGAAAACAGTAGGCTAAAACACTCTCTTTAACATCCTCAGTTTCTGCTGCATTGACTAAGGTATGGAATACTCCCGCATTATTATCCATATTTTTATAATATAAACTATCGGTTAGAGCTTTCATAAATTTTATTTTTCTATTTTTAAACTTACTCCATTCTTTAAAAATAAAACCACCAAACACCCCCATACCAAGCGCAAGTGCGATCAGTTGTTTTTCAGATATTTCGACCCTTTCATCACTTAATCCTAGCCAAAAAGAGAATAACGTTATTAGCAATAAAATAGAGGCGCTTAGCTTGGTCACTAATACGACTGTGCCACCAATTAACGCTGAGCCGCCAATAATTAATTTATCTAACGGTCGCATTTTGATTTTACTATTGGGAAATAACATTTCTAAGTCGGCTTTTGGTATATTTTGAAACAGTTTAATAACGGTTGAACCGGGTTGACAACCTGCAGGCAGTTTTGATTTTTTACCCTCAAAATAACTGGCGTCTTTAAAACTGATTAATATTGCGACGCGATCATAGTGAGTAAACTCGATAGTTTTCTTTTTTAATCCCCACAAATAATTCAGCGTTTCTTGCCGAATAGACTCGCCACGATGATAAAAAATAATTTGAGAAAAATCGTTAAAATCAACGGCTAGCCTTACTTTGAATAAAGACTCTTCGGTCAGCGCTGCGGTTAAATCATCTTGAGTTACTTCAGAGAAATTAGCACCTTGTAATACTTTGATTAAATTTTTGCTAAATTCCTGACGGCATTGAATTAAATCTTGCGGGCTATATTGGACCAAACTTTGAACATCAGGTGAGGGATCAAAGGGGGCATAACTTTGAGTCAATTTTTCCAAAATACCATGATATTGGTGATGTAATAACGCAGATAGTAACTGAGCTATTTCATTTAACCCATCATTTTCAACATGTTGTCTATGATGGGCTAAACACATCGTGATTACATCTTGTTGAGAAAAAGGAATAAACTTTTCTTTTGTCATCGCTTTTATCAACTCGTTAAGGATTTTAGTTGTGCTAATGCTTGGTCATTACCTTGATAGCGGTGTGATGCGCCGTGCTGATAATGATAGCTAAAGACATCAAACCATAAATCTAACAGCTGACCATTGTGATGTTCGCCAAAACTGTGCAGCACTTGTGCAGCCACTTCAGCAGTGGCTAATTGACCATCGGCAATCGCTTTACGGACACGATAACGTTGGTCGGGACTATCGTCGTTAAGTTGGATTGATAAAATGGGTAACGCTTGAAGATAGAGACTTTTACGGTATATTTTTTTAGCTTCGCGCCATGTGCCATCTAGCAAGATAAACAATGGACGCTTGCCTTGAGCTATCGGTGGTACCTCGTTATGTACTTGGGTTGCTTCTTGCGCAAATTCCTGCGGAAAAACCACAAAAGGTTGGTACTGGGGATCGTTAATTAATGCGATAAGTTGTGGATCTATTTCGGTGCGTTGCCAAATAAACGCATGGGTATCGTCAATTAAGTCTGCTATTAAACGGCCGGTATTACTGGGTTTTAATACTTCATCGTCCCACATTATCAATAGGAAGGCGGCATTAGATTGACAGCTAGGTTTATGCTGACAGATACAATATTTATGATTAATTCGGCAGTTTTGACAGCGATCTATTTTATAGCCACGACCTTTAAATGGTCTGGTACTGATGCTTTCTCGATATTGGTGTAAACGTTGAATAGCGTGCATGAGGGGACTATGTTCGATAAATTTTCGACATTATATCATGGTTTGCGCTAGGGTTATAAAGTAGGAATGGGATAGCCCATTCCTACTTTTATTTACTATTTTTTACTACGATTTAACCGTGACATACCAAGTAGACCTAGACCAAACAAAGCAATGGATGTTGGCTCTGGCACTTGAGTTGAAATTTCTCTTAATAGCTTCTGTTGAATGCCAGCATTGAAGGTAGAAAAATCTGTAGCGTGTAAATGAAAGGCATTTGAACCGCCAATAACATTATTGATATAAAATTCACTAAGACCAGACTCATCACCAATAGTGATACCATTAATGGTATCTATACCAGCTAAAAATGCTGCATCACGAGCTTCTGAAATAGGCGCACCATCGTTAATCTCACCGTCACCAGAAATGTCAATAACCTGTCTGTTGCTGGTAAAACCGTTGTTAAAGAATTTAGAAACACCATAATTGATCGCTGAACCAATCGCTGTATTACCATGATATTGACGAGTTAGTGCATCAAGTGAATCAGCAAAAGCTAAAGCAGACTCTTTACTGTCAATTAATATCCAGTCTAACTGAACGGCTTGTTTATTAAAATCAGACCATTCAATGTATTGAACCGCTATGCTACCTTCTTTTCCAGCTAGGATTGCGTCAATAATCGATTCATTTCTAAATGCTGCTGAATATCCTTGTAATTGTAGTCCGTACTCGTTGCCCCAAGGAGCATCTGAAATACTAGTCGATACATCCGTTAACAGTTGAAGTTCTAAATCCACTAATGTGGCATTTGCCATCCCAGCTAACGCAGCACTGCATAGCAAAGTTGAAGCAACAAATTTATTAAACATTATATTTCCTTAATTGAATGTTGTATGCAGTATTCTATCTGTTGTTTTGTTTGATTAGAAGCCTAATCTGTTAATTTTTAAGGGATTTTACATTTGTTAATAGTATTTATCATTTATAACAAATACAACTTTAGTGCTGTCATATTTAATGGAATAAGACTATATGGCGACTAATGATTTGTAATTAGCACAGATATTGGTTACTAATTGATCGTTCGATGGAGAGGGTTAATTTTATTGATTGCCACTAAGCAACAAAATAATTTCTCTAGTTAAATAATTGTTGTCAGATTGTTATATTGTATACAATATAATCTTACTGTATGGTGTTTGCTTGTAAATAACAGTGACTACTTGTTTTAGCTGTTAGCTTACATAACCTTATGTATTAATATGAAAACTAAGGAACACCTATGCTTCGTATACATCAACAGAGAAAAGCACTGTCTATGATTATGCTGTTGTCGGCATCATTTTCATCCATTGCTGGGCAACACATTCCATTAACAAATTATTCAAACACTTCTGCCGGTAAGGTATGTGCCATTGATGGAAATGGTCAAGACTGGGCAAAATTACAAAAAAAAATAAGCCAAGAATTACGATACTCTGCTATCGAGCAGCAACAACCTAAATCGTTGCTAAGTCGTTTACGTGCTGCGACAACTAATGCGTTATCATTTGGGGATGGCATTGCTGGGCGATATTATATTCCGGTAGTTTTTCACGTTTATGGTGAGCAATTCACCTGTAGTGATAGTGAAGAAAGTTGTTTAACCGATGATAAAATCGTCAATGCTTTACTGCGACTCAATGAGGATTTTCAAGGAACAAATACCCACGATAGTCCGATTGCTGCACAATTTCAGGCGATTAGAGAAAATCTAAATATTGAATTTGTACTGGCTAAAAAAGATCCGGTTGGCCAACAAAGTACTGGTATTGTACGTTATAACCGTGATCAAGCCGGTTATGGTAATGGCACGGGATCAGATCAACTGATCGCCGCTGATGCTTGGGACAACAACAAATATATGAACGTTTATATCATGAACGATTTATATGATGACGGTTCAACTAATAATTCTGGGGTTGCCTGGTACCCAGATAGTGCAATGACCGCAGCAAACACGGCGCGAGTTGTTTATAACGGTTGGTACGTTGGCGATAACACTGATGAGAATTTTCGCTCGGTGTTAACTCATGAGTTCGGCCATTGGCTCAACCTACCGCATACGTTTTCTGGTGACACTTGTTCGCTGGCTAATGAAACATTTTGTAGCTTAACGGGTGACAGAAGTTGTGATACACCACAAATGTCACTGTCGACTGATATGTATGAAAATTCACAAAATTGTTTGGGCCAGGCGACTAATACTGAAAACTTCATGCATTACACCAGTAATTACGCGATGTTTACCCAAGATCAAGTCGCGAGAATGACCGCTGCTTTACACGGTAATGCTCGTAACGCGTTATGGACTAATGAGAATTTAGTGGCTGTGGGCTTAAGCGATTTAACCACTGATGCACCACATCAGTGGGATGGTCGTTCGGGACTGGATTTTGGCCCTCAAGGGGAGGAGATTGCCACATTTAACAATATGTCAGCGAATAAAGGTGATGTTGATACCTTTGTTATTGATGCACCGCAAGGTACGCAAGCATTGGCATTCTATTTAGACGGCTATACTCAAGATCCTGATATGTATGTTTCAGCTGGGCAAGTGCCAGCTCTACAAGCTGATGGTAAATGGCAAGCTGACTTCATTTCATTTTTGTCCGCTGGACAACCTGAATTTGTTGCTATATTAGGGCCTAAAACTGATAAGTCGTATCATGCTGCTGTTCACGCGTTCACTGCCTATGATAATGCAACATTACAAGTCTTAGCGGTTGATGATCCGCTGCTTGAAGCTGGTCAGCGTCGTTTTCACGTGATTAAGCAAGCTGGGTTATGGTCGCCTAAAGATGATGCTCCTAAAAGGTATCAATTTTCGATCCCTGATAATGCAGAAAAAGTGGTGGTGGTACTTGCCGGTGCCTATGGTGGCGATCCCGACATGTACGTGAGCCGTAATAAGCCGGTGGATACGACGACCGCCGACTGTAAACCTTTTAGCGCCGCTAAATTGGCAGAATATTGTCAATTTAATCAAGGTGGTGTATTTAATATCATGATTGATCCCTTTGCCGAATATTGGGATGCTGAGCTACATGTTTATTATGAAACGCGCGATCAAAATAACCAGCCGCCGTTTGCAAATATTGCCGCAAGCTATCAAGGGATTATTAATCATCAACTTCATTTTAATAGCGGCGCTGCGGTCGATGTTGATGGTGAGATAACGCAATATCATTGGGACTTTGGCGATGGTTATACCAGCGACGAGACTAATGCTGTTCATCAGTATCAAGATCTTGGTGAATACTCAGTGACACTAACGGTGACTGATAATGATGGCGCTACGTCATCAACGACTTCACCAGTTAATATTACTTTGTATAATCCAAATGATGAGCCACTTTGTGACGGTTGTCGTCGGGTTTATTTAGCACAAGATGTTGATTTGTCATCACCAGAAGGAGCCACACCTCGTACTTATCATTTCAGTGTCCCTAATGCTGCGTCATTAGTAGTGATTGAAATTGTAGCGGGTTCTAATGGCGATCCTGATTTACACGTTGGACATAATGTTGCTGTATCGAAAGAAGTCTATAGCTGTCGACCTTGGGAAGGTCCAGGCGCGATGGAACAGTGTAAGTTTACCGCTGGTGGCATTTTTAATGTCATGATTGATCCCTTTAAAGCTTATAGTGCAGTGACACTTAAAGCCTATTACGATATTCGAGATGATGCAGATCATTCGTTACCTAATGAATTGCCGATTGCTAACACCAATGGTAACTATCAGGTAATTAGCGGTAATGAATTGACCTTCTCAAGCGAAGGTTCTACGGATGCTGACGGTGAAATTGTTAGTTATTTATGGCGCTTTGGTGATGGGAGTACCAGTGAACTTGAGCATCCAATTCATGTTTATAACGAAGTGGGCCAATATAACATTGGGTTAACCGTGACCGATAATGAAGGGGCTACAGCAACGTCAACCAGTCAAGTAACCGTTATCCCTGTCGGTGATATGGATGGCGATGGTGATGTCGACCGTGATGACATTCGAGCATTTATGCGTGCCATCCGTGCTGGTCAAACTCTCGATGATTCATTCGATCTTAATCAAGATGGCGTGGTTAACACCAGAGATGTCCGATTAATGCGTGGACTTTGTTCGTATGATCGTTGTTCTAATGTTGCACCGCCACCGCAAGCACCTGTTGCAGTCGCTTCTGGTGAAGGGAGTGCGACTCAATTTGAAGCGGTTAGTTTTAGCAGTGATGGTTCATCTGATCAGTACGGACGTATTGTCAGTTACGCGTGGAATTTTGGTGATGGTGAAAGCAGCATTCAACCAAATCCTAGCCATGTATTTCACACCACCGGTCAATTCAACGTGGTATTAACCGTTACCGATAATGATGGCATGACTGCGACTAATAGCTTAACGATTAACATTAATTACGGTGCTCTAGTTAATAGCTGTGCCATAGAGTCAGTGTTTGAGGAAGGCACGTTAGAAGCGGGTAGTGTTGCTTGTTTAGGCGATGCATTAGGTCGAAGCTTTGCGATTCCAGACGTGAAAAACCATCAAACGATGGCTATTACCGTTGCTCATGGCGCTGGTGATTTGTCGCTTTACTACCGAAATGGTACGTGGCCAAATATTGCCAATGGCGATTATGACCATAGTGCGGTTGAATCAAATAATCAGGCTTGCATCTATATTGAGCTCGACTCGACATTAAATTACTGGAGTTATATCCAGTTACAAGGCGCTTCAGCAGGGGCAACCATTGTGGTTGATTATGACACTGCTGGCTGTCGTCCTGTTCAATAATGGATGTTTAAAAAGGAAATAATAATGAAAAAATTTATCGCAATTATGGCACTAATACTTGGTTTTAGTGCCAATGCAAGTTTGTTAACTATTGATGTTCAGTCAAATGAAGTGAATGTCGGTGACAGTTTAACCGTTACCATTAACGCTCAAAATTTTGTCGATACAGATATATTTTGGGTCGATTTTGCATTCGATACCAGCGTATTCTCGTTTGACAGCGCTTCATTAACCACTGATTTAACTTTATTTGATGGGGTAGATCCATTTTATGGTTTAGAATTTGAATCTCAAAGTGATGGTATTTCATTTAATTTTTTGACCGATCTCTTCACCCCCGTTACTGGTGATTTCGTGTTGGCGAGTTTTGATTTAATCGCAATGGCTGTTGGCGTTAGTGATTTTGGCGCGACAGGGTCAGATTATGCCGTTGATTATAGCGCGAGTTATGTGGGAACTTCTTTAACTCAAGTTAACGCTGCTGTGTCAGTCCCAGAGCCGAGTATAGCGCTAATGATGCTAGTTGCTGGCTTTGCGTTGGTGAGAGTTAACCGCAAAAGCTAACATTAGCGACTAAATAATAATAAGTAAAAGCAGCACTCCGATGGGGGGCTGCTTTTTTATTTAAAATTAGGCTAATGATGTCATTCAAATATGCTCCGTTATGGTAGGCTGATAGCATAGTTTTTCAACGATTAAATTAAAGGGTAATAGCATGACTTGTGCCATTATTGTGTTAGGTTCTCCTAACGATCCGCTGGGTAATTTATTACCCATCGCTATTTCAAGATGTGAAAAGGCGTTGCAAGAATACCATCGAATTGGTGATTGTAAGATCCTATGCACTGGCGGTTTTGGTCAGTATTTTAATGTCACAAATAATCCACATGGTCGTTATGTGCAGCAGTATTTAGAGCGAAAAGGTATAGCGTCAACTGCTTTTCTAGAAATAGCCTTAAGCGCTTTCACCTTAGAAGATGCGACATTAGCTAAACCAATCTTACAGAAAAATGCTATCACAGATGTTGTATTAGTGACTTCTGACTTTCATATAAAACGAGCTGAATTGGTGTTTAGCCATATATTACCTGAAATCAATTTCGAATATGCTACGGCTACAACGCTGGTGACTGATGTTGAATTTGAGCGCTTAGTTGAGCATGAAAAAAAAGCGATTAAACGAGAGTTAGTTAATCTTCAACTATATTAAGATATCAGACACAAATTCAAGGAATGGTTGGTGTTGCTAATTACGGTTCAGCAAGGATAATAGTCAGGTCATTTCTTCTCTCTAATGATGCGTAAAGAGGCGCTGTTTAACCAATGATGAGATTAGATCTTTTGATCGTGGATTTTGTTGAATGTGTGAATTACTTTGGATGAGTAGACGCTCTGTTTTTTCTTTTTGTAATTAATCTGTTTTCATCTTTAAACCCCAAGCCTCAACCCTATGTTATCACCGAAGAGAACGATGGTCGTGGAGTCGGGCGTTTCCAAATTAAAGTATATCCATCGGGAGTTACTTCCTTTCAAAATCAATATTATTTTGAATTAAAAAAGCGTCGTTTAGAAATCGGAAAATATCCCCTTTGGTCATTAGCTGATGCCCGTAAAAAGTTTTTTGAGTATAGCGCAATGGTAGAGCAGGGCGGCAACTCTACCGCGGAAAAAGACCAAGCGGCAGCTGAGCGAAAAAAAGAACAGGCACTTGCATCAATGGGTGATCTAATTAGTGAGTTTTTATTGTTTGCTGATGAAAATTGGGCACCTAATACGACTAAGCGACTCGGCTATTGTTTTAGCCATGATTTAACCCCGCTGACATTGCAAACGCCATGGCCCCTAAAACTGTCCCAGTATACGAAGAAAGTTGTGATACATTAAATCAAACTGACGTTATAAAAAAAGTAAAAAATGCCTATCCATTACTAGCTCATCAAAAGGTTCAATATCAACTGGCTGCAAACCAGTTAAAACAGAGAGTCAATAATATGAGTGAATATTTAAGTTCATCCTCTTCTCCTTGTGCTGCTAGATATATTGAATTAGTTGCTAAGAAGTTCGGTATTTATAACGAGGTAAATAATACTATTGAATCAGAATGGTTTGATCTTCTTAAGGGGAAATATTTGAGTGTGGCTTCAGAAATAATAAAAGATATTAACGATAGTCTTGAAGATAGTAGCTTTATCATGGCTTCTAAAGGTATTGGGGGAGCCGATGCTCAAACTTGTGCCATTAAAACCGGAACAAAGGATTACAGAATAGAACTTGACCAAAGTCGTTTAAGTAATGTTGAATGGAGTAATGATGCTTCGTTAGATCTAGGACATGAATTTGCACATGCGGTAATAAAAATGGTACATGAAGGAGAACAAAAAGTAGGATATGAAGATTCAGATGAATATAATCAACGTATAGTGAATCTTTTTATTGTTCGTAAAGATGATAAAATGTCAGCAGACGTTACTTTTCGAGATATGATAGACAACCCATATTTCTTTGAGCATATGCTTGAACTAGCAGGAGATGAACCATGCGCTTAATAATACTCTTTATATTGTATTTCACACTCCCTTTATCTACGATTGCGAGTGTTGAAACTGTTAGGCAAGAGCTTGAAAATAGTCCATTGGGGTTAGCACTAAACCTCAGTTGCGTTAATGGAGAGCAAATGTTAACTGTCAGTTATATAAATAAGTTAGCAGAACGTATTCTTTTACCTCAAAGGGCGGTTGTTCCATCGGTATATCAAGGTGCATTCCTACGCCTAAAAATAATCGGCACTGATAAACGTTTATCAAACGTTATAGGTCTAAAACGTAAGGGACGCTTTCTATATGACTTGCCTGATTTAGCTTATGTAGATGCTAATGCAACGAAGGATATGCTAATAAATTTGGGCGATTTTTACCCTTTAATTGAAGGAACTAAATATGTCGTATCTTTTGATTTAACAATGAACGTACACAATGTGTCGGGTAAAGGATTATTAGCAACGGATATGAAATACCTCGTCTTCACTTATTATGGCTGCGCTATTTAGTCTTAAATAATTATTTGAAATTAAACTGAATCAAATGGAGCCTAATCAGGCTCTGAAGAACTTGTAAATGGTTATATCGCTGTTGTTGGTTTGGTTATTTCTGATCAACTCGTTTCCACAGCAATAGCCTGTTAAGTAATTCGATATTACCCATACAAAACCTAATCAGAAAACCAACGTTGAAACATCTATTTTTTTAGGCGCATTAGGCAATAAAATCTGAGAGACAGATGTGTGTTGTAGCTGATGTTTTACAGTATGAGTTTCATTGTAATTAAATGTCTGCTGAGTCGCATTTAAGGATTCCACTAAAAGTAGGTACGATTTTAAAATTATCAAACCCCATAAAGAAGAAAACCCTCATAAAAAGGACTTCGTATCGACTTGTGATTAATTCGGCGAATTT
>JABSRU010000045.1 GCA_013214965.1 Gammaproteobacteria bacterium | reverse complement strand
AAGTTGAAACTGACCAAGATTCTGGCGAAACAATCCTTTCTGGAATGGGTGAGCTTCACTTAGATATCAAAGTTGATATCCTTAAGCGTACTTACGGCGTAGATCTTGAAGTAGGTCAACCACAGGTTGCTTACCGTGAAACTATCACTACTGAAATCGAAGATAGCTACACGCACAAGAAGCAATCTGGTGGTTCTGGTCAGTTCGGTAAGATCGATTACACTATCAAGCCTGGCGAGCCGGGTACTGGTTTTGTATTTGCCTCTAAAGTTGTTGGTGGTAACGTTCCTAAGGAATTCTTCCCAGCAGTTGAGAAAGGCTTTAAGAGCATGATGGACCAAGGTGTTCTAGCTGGTTTCCCAGTATTAGACATCGAAGTTACTTTAACCGATGGTGCTTCGCACGCAGTAGATTCATCGGCTGTAGCATTTGAAATCGCAGCAAAAGGCGCATTCCGTCAGTCGATTCCTAAAGCTAACCCACAGCTAATTGAACCTATCATGCACGTTGACGTATTCACGCCAGACGACCATGTTGGTGATGTTATTGGTGACTTAAACCGTCGTCGTGGCATGATCAAAGATCAGTTGGCTGGTGTTACTGGTGTTCGTATCAAAGCTGACGTTCCACTATCAGAAATGTTTGGTTACATCGGTACGCTACGTACAATGACTTCTGGCCGTGGTCAGTTCTCAATGGAATTTGCACACTACCTACCGTGTCCAAACAACGTTGCTGAAAAAGTTATCGCTGACGTTAAAGCAGCTAACGCTAAAAAGAAGTAATTCTTTTTAAATAAGCTGTTTTAGTTACAGAGTAAAGCCCTCACTAATGAAAATTAGTGGGGGCTTTTTTTTTGGTTGATGAAATTTTTTATCATCATTGCCTGTCTTATGAGGTATTCATATTAATCGAGAATGTAATGAAATTTATTAAAGGCATCACCCAAAAATCGAGTTGGGATCTCAAAGACTCCGAAGTGACCCCTGAGTCGGTATTTAACGATCGCCGTAACATCATTAAAGCCTTAGGGCTGGGCGCGCTAGGGGCTAGCTTACCAACGTCGGCGAGTGCCGGAATTTTTGATTTGTTTAGTGACAAAAAGTCGACATCCCAATTTGTCACCGCGCCACTAAATTTTAATCCTAACCCAGATTTTGAAATTAATGAGCACAAGACCCCAATTAACAAGGTGACCAGTCATAATAATTTTTATGAATTTGGCACCTCCAAGCAAGATCCTGTTGATAATGCCCAAGATTTTAATGTCAAACCGTGGCAATTGGTGATTGACGGCGAAGTCGAACGACCTGTAACCCTCGATCTCGATGACCTGACTAAGATGATGGCATTGGAAGAGCGAACCTACCGTTTACGCTGTGTTGAAGCTTGGTCGATGGTGATCCCATGGGTTGGTTTTTCTTTGGCGACCTTACTGAACAAAGCCGGTGTTAAAGCGCAGGGCACTCATGTTGCGTTTGAAACATTATATGATCCCAAGCAAATGCCAGGTCAGCGCAGTCGACGAGTAGGGGGCGGTGTTCACTTTCCTTATGTTGAAGGACTAACCATCGCTGAGGCAATGAATGATTTGTCATTTATGGCGGTTGGCTTATATGGCAAAACGTTGCCACCGCAAAATGGTGCGCCTATCCGTTTGGTGGTGCCATGGAAGTATGGTTTTAAAAGTATTAAATCTATTGTTCGGATCACCGTGGTTAAACAGCAACCGCCAACCAGTTGGAATATTTTAGCCCCAAATGAGTATGGTTTCTATGCCAATGTTAATCCGATGGTCGATCATCTAAGATGGTCACAAGCCAGCGAGCGTAGAATTGGAGAAGGCGGTTTGTTTTCGGCTAAACGAATAGCGACGCAACCATTTAATGGTTATGGCGATCAGGTAGCAAATTTGTATCAAGGGTTAGATTTAACTAAATACTTTTAGGAGCGTTGATGAAGATAACAAGAAGAAATATTTTTTGGTTAAAAGTAGCGATGCATTTAGTGGCGCTGACACCAATTATCTATTTGGTGTTACTGGTGTTATCGGAAAGTGCCGGTGGCGATCCTGTGCAATATATTATTCATTACACTGGTATCGGCGCGCTAAATACCTTAGTGATGATGTTGTTGATTTCACCGATCGCACGACGGTTCAAACTGGGACCAATAGTGCAAACTCGGCGCTTAGTTGGCTTGTACGTGTTTGCTTATGCCAGTCTGCATTTAATGGCATTTATCAGTCTTGATTTGTTGTTTGAATGGAGCCTGTTATGGCAAGAAACCATTAAACGACCTTATATTTTAATCGGGATGTTCAGTTATATTATTTTATTCGCCTTGGCGATTACATCTATTCCTGCGCTGAGACATAAAATGGGCCGGCAATGGCAAACTCTTCATCGGTTAGTGTATTTAGCAACGGCGTTAATCCCAATTCATTTTTATTGGTCAGTCAAATCAGAAATTATTGAACCGAGTATTTATATTGCCATTGCTGTTATTTTGTTGCTGATTAGAGCACCGCTTAAACGTTTATTGAGCAAAAACATTTTGATGTAATCGTAATTGTTGATCGATTAATACCACGCCAATATTCGAGATGATCTCTAAACTGGGATCGAGCATTAGCGCGGTTGAATAAACTCCGCTGGTCATGACAGAGTCGGTGATCACTGTGGCCGACAATATGGTTTGTCCCATCTCAGTAGGTTGCCCGATGATATGGGAATATTGCTGACCATCGACCATATCACTGCGCTCATAATGAGCAGAAGTCGTTAACCCTTGATCCGTCAGTTGGATTAAGGCGATATTTTCAGTCGGATTCTTAGGGTTTTTAATTGCGACCGTGAAAGGGCTGTTATCTGGCTTAATGCCATTAACGTAAATATCACCACCAAAATTAATCAACGCAGGCATGTTGGCATTACGGGCAATGATAGCTGCTTGATCTACCGCATATTCTTTAATCACGCCACCGAGATCGAGCTTAACCTTATCGTTAGCAAAGCACAGTCGATTACCACTAATTGACCAGCTATCAGGACCAATAAATTGGCTTAAGTCACTACGACAGGCTTCAATGTCGGTGGCACTGCTTAAATTTGAACATTGTTTTAAGGTGCCAACACTAATATCAAATTGGCCATTGGTATCAAGTGATAACTGTTTAATATTGAGTAACACCTCTTTGGTCTCATTATCAATCATAAAATCGCTCGGTCCTTGTGGCGAGCGGTTATTGAGGTGTGATAAAAAAGAGTCGGCACAGAAAAAATTATATTTTGTCTCTAAACGCCGAGTATTTTGTTCTATTTTGGCGGCAATATGGCCAGCCTGAGACTTTGTTTTTGCATACAAAATAATCTCACAAGGTGTGGTCATACAAACAAAGTTAAAGGTAAATTTTTTTGGTATTGCCACAGTGTTATCTCAATTAAGGTTAATGTTTACAAAAACAGTTTATTTAGATGGTCAATGAAGGCATCTGCAGCCATAAAACCAACCACCCGATAGCCTTTTTGTTCCCCTTTAGAAGGTGCAAAGAATAATACCGCTGGCGGCCCTAACAAATCAAACTGTTTTAACAGTACCTGATCTAAGTCGTCATTGTTGGTGACATCGGCTTGCAATACCACGACGTTACTCAAGTGTTGTTTGACCTGTTGATCGCTAAAGGTCAATGCGCCCATCTCTTTGCATGAAATACACCAATCGGCATAGAAATCGAGCATTACATATTGATCATTATCGCTCGCCTTGGCCAGTTCCTGCTCAAGATCAGCGAGGGACTTTATTCGCTTGAAACTGATTTCTTGATTGTGACCATTTTGGAGCTTGCCGCTACTGATGTTGGCTAACGGGCTAAGTAAATTAGCGCGCCCGGTGGCAGCGCCAATCATTAGTAATGTGCCATAGATTAATAATAAAATTCCCATCGCCTTAAAAAAGGTTTGCCATGGTGTCGTGTTATTATCCTGTTGCTTTAAAGCGCCTAAATATATCGCACTGCCAATAATGAGGATAGCGCACAGTAGTTGAGTGGCGACGTCACTGATAATTCGACTCAATAACCAAATGGCTACCGCGAGCATTAACACCCCAAATAATGATTTGATGCCAACCATCCATTGACCCGATTTCGGCAATAATTTGCCCGCTGAAGCGCCAATGATAACCAGAGGGACGCCCATGCCTAAACTCATGGCAAATAATGCGCTGCCACCGAGTAGGGCATCACCCGTTTGACCAATATAAATGAGTGCGCCAATCAAGGGTGCAGTGACACAAGGGCCGACTATTAGCGCAGATAAAAATCCCATTATCGCGGCACTAATCATTGAACCGCTTTGTTGATTGTTACTGACATTATTGAGTTTCTGTTGGATAGCAGCGGGCATTTGCAGCTCATAAAAACCAAACATCGAGAATGAAAGCAATACAAAAATGGCGGCAAAACTACTCAGGATCCACGGGTTTTGAAACCAAACTTGTAAGTTAGTGCCAAATAAACCCGCTAAAATCCCGACGCCAGTATAGGCAGATGCCATGGCTAACACATAAACAATCGATAAGCTTAAGGCTTTCTTAGTCGAAATCGCGCTGCCCTGACCAATAATAATCCCTGACAAAATCGGAATCATCGGAAACACACAGGGGGTGAATGATAATAACAGACCAAAACCAAAAAATGATATCAGGGTCATCAACATATTATCACCGTCAAGGCTTGCGGCGATGCTATCTTGTTGCGAAATTACTGGCGTTGCCACAATGGTTTGAGTCGGTGTACTAATAATAGCGAGGTTATTAAGGCTTAACTTCTTTTTGATCGGCATATAACAAAGCCCAGCATCGGCACAGCCTTGATACCTTAATTTAAGCATTGTTTTTGGGTGCTGATCAATGTTATCCGTTAAGGTGATAGCGACTTGAATATTGCCCCGAAATACCTGCATTGTACCAAAACTTTGGTCGGTTAATGTCTCGCTATTCGGAAATGAGATATCAGAAATTTTGAGCTTGTTAGAATCAATTAAGCTCGCTTTTATTTTTTTTTGATAAAGATAATAACCATCGGCGATATCCCAATTAAGATAAAGAGTGTTACTTTCATCACGACTTAGGCTAAATTTAAAAGCCTGCTCAGGCTTTAATAAATCTTCAATATCAAGTGCGTGGCTATAGCTGCTGAATAGCAAGGTGAGTGTATAAATCAGGGTCAATAAAGGTTTTAACATAAACTACTTCTTGGTTTGATGGCGGATATGCTCCATTAGCGAAAATGGAGCATTGGTAAAATTAACTCTATTTTCGGTGGCTGTTAAACCAATTGAGTTTGTCTTCGTCACTCCAGTTTGAGACTTCACGGGTGACGACCGTTAAGGTTTGAATGGCATTTTTAAGAGCGATTAATGCGCGATCTGCGCCATTAAATTTAACCGTTTTAATCACCTGACTATTACCATCGCTGTCTTTATTGGTGGTTAGTGATTGTAATAAAGTTGCCGGTGATGCCAATGAATATAACTCTAAGCGGCCTAATGTCAGGGCAATCAGTACCTTGCTGCCATCGGGGGAAACACTAAAGGCTTTGATGTTATCACTGGCGGTAATGGTGGTTATTAAGCTTGGCTCAGCGGTGGTGCTAACATCATAAATTGATAATAGATTAGAGCTTGAGCGTTGCACGATGAGCTTGCTGTCTTGGCTAAATAACTCCAGATGATCGGGATAAAGAGTCGTGTCAATAAATGCCAGTTTTTGATCGGTGGCTAAGTCAAATATCGCGACACCTTTTTTACTGCCAAACACCCCAACGAAACCAATGTTTGCACTGTTATCAAGGGCAATAGCACGGGCTTTATCGGTGACGTTAATGACTTTTTTAAGGCTTAAATCACTGGTGTTAAGCAAGGTTAGTTTACGATCATCACCGACTAATGCCGTCACTAATCCATCGGCTGAAATAGCAATATCTTTGAGTTTGGCAGCCGAGTAATACTGACTATTATTATCGGCGCTGGCAAATGCTAGTGAGGGGATATTGTGATAATCACTGAGGTTAGCGCGATAAATGCCGACTCCTAAATTGTCACTTTCCTTGGCATATTTTTCAACGGCAACAATTAAACTGAGATTATCAGGGGTTATTCTAATCTCAGTTAATGTTTGCTCGGTTGCTCCTGTGACCGCATCAACTTGGTCCCGTTTACCGTTGACTTGGGCAAACACCTTTGAGGATAACCAACTTGGTTGTACCGTGTTCGTATCTAAAATCGTAATGCTATTATGATATTTAGCCCCGATAATTGCGATGCCATCACTGCTGGTTAAAGCCACATTCTCTTCATCGTCGTGGTTTTTAGTCCAGCTGGTGCTCTCTTGCGATAGGCTAGCTGAAATAGTAGCGGTTAGTGAATTCTGCTTGGCAATATCACTTTGGTTAATCGTGACATCAAGCTGACTACTTTGATAGATTTTATCGACCATGGCCGCCGTGGTTAAGTAATGGGTCTCTGCTAGACCTTGAGCTTGCGCTAAACTGGCGGCAATTTTTGTGACTTGGGCACTATTATTTGGCGCAATAAGGTAATTTAGACCTTGTAGTAAGGTATCGCTGCCGATGATCATTGTACCCGTTGATAGCGCAGTAATTGCCGTCGTTTTATTCGCCAACGTATATGGGTTATAGCTCATTTCATTGACCACTAGGGTCGTAAACAGCGTGATATTAGTCTCGTTATCAGGATCACGAGTTGCGCTAGCCGGTGTGGGTGCATAAAGCGCTTTTACGTTACCATCCGGAGCAATGTTTACCGCCAGTAAGTTTGCTGTTTGTGCCACACTAGCCTTAACAGCCGCGGCACTAAAACTAAATTTACCTTCGTTAAAAGTCGAGGTTACCGGTTCTGATTTTTTATCACAGCGCCCATTGCCATTGAGATCGAAACAGACCTGCGCTTGTTCCCAATATTGCGCGGCCAAAACGCGACCGGTAACACCGTCTTTTTCTTGATAAGTATCAGTTGGTGTTGGGTCGGGTGTTGGCGTGGCACAATTAACCGCCGAACTTTTGTTATTTTCGAGACAACTTATTGCCTGATATTCTTCGTTTTCACAGCCAAACAACAACAGTGCTACACAAAGAGCAGTGGTGTTAGCGGCTAATGTTTTTGTTATATTCATCATATATCTCATTAATATTTATATTGAACACCAAAGTGAAGCCATTTCATGGTTAAACCGCTCGACTGGGTTTGACGCCCAAGCAAAATATTCCATGTGGTGGCTTGGCTCGCTAAATATTCAAGACCTAATTGGGTGGTCCAAGAATGATAAGCGCCGAGTCGATGGTCGGCTGTTGCAAACCCTGTTTGGTCAAAAATGTAGTCTTTGGCGTCATGAGCCTTAAAGAAATTGGCGGCACTTTGATGGTAATAGCGCAGCGCTGGATTAATCCGGAATTTGTCGCCAAGATGATGATAGCTCTTGATATCCGCGGTGTGAGAATTAACACCCCAACTGTCTTGATAGTAGCGATATGACACTTGGGCCGCATTGTCATGGTTAAATGATTTTGAGGCTTGCATTGCCACGCCACCTGCTTTTCGTGTGTCGGGCCGTGAGTCGCGGGCAATATAGTATTTAAAATAGAGCGGTTGATCTGCTTGGGCGACATTGAGTTTTCTAATGACATTAAAATATGGATTAGAAAGATGGCCTTTTTCAAGCATTGTGTACAGGCTAAACTTGGCTACCAGCGTTGGATTAAATACTTGAGTGATGCCAATTTGCATATTACTTAGATCAAAATTATTCCATTTTTTGTCTAAATAATCATAGACCTCATTTTTCATGTAAGAGGCACCAAAGGTGATAGAACGGTTTTTGGTACTATCGGTGTTCCATAAATATTCGGCGGACACACCACTATTAATAAAGTCATCTTCTTTAGAGTAGCTTAGGCCTAGATTTAATTCATCTCGGGCGTTCGGTGTTCTAAAGGTATAAAGCGCAGATAATGAGTTTCTAAAGTCTTCAAGAGCCACATTACGATAAACTAACTCGTTGAGATCCTTATGACCATCACCAACAATGCCGTCAATTTTTCGAGTATCACGGCATAATTGATAGTATTTACCATCTTCATCGACACATTGCGAGGGTCCTGATACGGCATCTGATTCCACGGTGCTTGACGCGCCAGTGGTTGAATCCCAAGTTGGTGAAGCCCCCGTCACAGAGTCCCAGTTGTATTCTAGATTTAAAGTATGATCAGCGCCAAAATCGTGTTCAAAAATGACTTTGCCATCTTTTATTTTAATTCGTTGCTCATTTTCGCTATAGGTTTGCGCCTGAATGATAACTTTATCTTCTGCTAGCGCTGTTAAGGGTAAAACGGCAGAGGCGACTGATGACAGCGCTATTAACGTTAATACCGGTTTGTTTTTATTCATTATTTTGCCTTAAATCTATTAATTACAACCGCAGCCACCACCAGAAACACCGCCACCACCTTTAGTGCCTTCTTTGGAGGTGTAAATGTGTTCCTCAAATTTTTTGATCATCGGATTAGGACCACCAAATTTGACAATGTCTTGGGCTAAAGTGCCTTTTTGCCACGGTTTGACTGGCACAATGGTGCAACTGCTCAATGCAAATGATAGGACGACGGCCATCACCGTTGCTTTTTTGATGCGATATAACATTATTGTGGCCCTGCTAAAGATTTCAGATCTTGTTTAATGACCTGTTTAATTTGATCGACAGCGCCAATA
The DNA here is from genome assembly GCA_013214965.1 of Gammaproteobacteria bacterium. GTDB lineage: Bacteria > Pseudomonadota > Gammaproteobacteria > Enterobacterales > Psychrobiaceae > Psychrobium. The sequence continues at coordinate 25,168 of JABSRU010000045.1, read as the reverse complement.
CGCTTACCAATCACTTTATTGTTTTTAATGTAATAGAGTGCAGGCATTCCTAATGGGTTAAAATATTCGATAATTTGTTGGTTCGTGTCATTATGAACAGGGAAAGCAATGGATAATTTTTGTTGATAAGCGATGCCAATCGATAATTCTTCATCAACCCCGATGCCAATCATTTCAGCATTTTGATTATCTTGTTGCTCGTGAAACTGGTTTAAATCCGGAATTTCTTTTGAGCACGATGCACACCACGATGCAAAAAAATCAACCACGGCGACTTTATTTGGGGTTAAATTTAACTTGGCGGCAATTTCAGGCGAAATAGTATCGCCAATTTCAATCGCATGGACAGTTAATGGGTTGATGAGAGTGATTAGGGTAAGAGTGATAATGATGATATTTTTCATGATGAAACCTCATGGTAAGCCAAATACTCAACCTTTGAGTATTTGGCTTAATTGACTACAGGACCAGATTACTTAATCGGTTTAAGTAATCTTACTTCGTTGGTTGAACGCGAAACATATTGCGCCGCAAAGACCCATGAACCATCGCTGCTAACGCCAGCACGACGTTGACGGTGATGAGCAAAGAATTGCAACTCTTTAGCATTTTCTAAATCGATTATTGCCACGCCTTTACCCCAAAGTGATGCATAAGCTTTGTCGCCAATCACGTCTAAGGTTTGTAAGCGGGCGGAGTAACCGGTATAAAATGGCTTAATATCGCTGTCGCTTAAGTCGCTGGTATTAAAGGCGAAAATAATTGCAGGACCACTACTGGTACCAACAAATAATGTGTCATTATCGGTGCCGCCGATGGCGAATGAACGGGCTGAAAATCCTGAAATATCGGCTTTGATGGTATTGACAGGAGTACCGTCGCCTACAACGGTGTATTTACCAACCACATTGGCAGCTACAGTAAAGACAGCGCTAGCATCATCATTAACTTCGACTAAATAAGCATCATCAGACACTTTAATCTCGCTGCCTGATTGGGTAATGTTACTTGGGTCACTCACATCAATAATGACGGCTTTGCGTGATGTCGTTTCATCGACCGTTACTTCAACCACAATGGCGATATGGTTGTTAACGACATGACTGATACTCAAGATCTTGCCACCAAATTGGTCTGTGCTAATGAGATCGGCATTTTTATCGCTAATCGCATCGTTATCGACTTTATAAACCAGTAGGGCACCGTCAAAGCTATCACCGGCTTTATTTTTAGCATTTGGCGCAGCAACGACCACATAATCATTATTTAAAAATCTAGCACCCGTTAAGCGAGTTTCATTAATCACTGTAGTTTTATCGCCAACAGTTTCAGATAAATACGCGTAAGGTACTGGTAAAATCTGACCTGTCACTGCTGTGTCATCGCTCGTGCCAATGGCAAATTCAGGGCTATGATCTGCTTTGGTATGCGTGATGACGTTAAAGGTTCCTTGACCACGGAAAGTGATCACCGAACGAGAACCGTCGGGGCTAACTGTTACATAGTTGGCATAACCATGAGCTAAAGAACCACTGGCTAATGTAGTACCTTGTGCTGGTAAATCAGCTGGCGCTTGACGTACCGAGGTGTCAAACTTTACGCTGGCTGTTTTGTGAATGTCACGGAAGTCATAGCTAAGATTAGCCGTTAAGTGACCCGTTGAATCTTTATCAGCATGGCGAGTAACAGCACCTAAAGCTTGTGTTTCACTAACGGTAACGTTAATTGCACTATTATCAGTTGCCCAATTAACATTGGGTCCTGACACACCTGGTACTGTGGTGAATAACGCCAGATCTGAGGTAACGACGGTTAATGGTAACCCCCCATTAATGCTGTCTTTGGTGATATAAGCTTTACTCATAGCCAACGCTTGGTCTGGGGTAATAACATCGCCGACCGTCATTTTCTCAACACCAATGTAGCCCGCTTTATTGCCAACGATTAGTTGTCCATCGCCAGAAACTGCGATTGCTCGTGCATTATCAGAGAGGTTGACCAATTTATCCATTGAAACTTCAGGAGCGTTTAGGTCGAAGATCCATAACTGATTTTTATCATGACCGCTGATAATTGCATGTGAACCATTTGAAGTAACGACGGCACTGCGTAAGCTTTGATCGGCTTGCTCGCTTAATGGTAATTGCTGCTTAGCGGTCATTGCTTTCAGATCGATCACTTGGGCGTAAAAATTTTCTTCGAAGGCCAGAGCATTTTTACCATCATTATAAAAGGCTAACCCATCTAAACTGCCACTAATATTTAATGTGACATTAGCGACAACTTTACCGGTAGCTGTGTCGACTTTATGGAGGGTGGATTTAACCACTGGCTCGGCGTTGCTATCGCCAGTACTTAACACATAGTAGCTGGTTGCGTCGGGCGAAAAATAGACAGAGGCAATATCTAACTCGCTGGGTAGCGCTACGCGATTACCGGTTTCGGTTAAATCAGCGTTTAAAATAATGAAATCTTCTTGTTCACTGTCTTCAACAAACACTTTGCCATCGGCCGCAATAAAGAATGCACCAATTTTTTTATGAATATAACGCTTGGTATTTGGTGCATCATGGGCGTCGGCAACGCCAGTGTCGCTGATTGCAACGCGGAATAAGCCATATTTAGTGTCTAGTTCATTACCAATTTCACCCTTCGGCACGACAGCAACATAGACATGTTGACCATCTGGTGATGATTTGACACTGCGTAGCGCGTGTTCACTGGCACCAGAGCTTGCGTCTTTGGTGTAGCGCGGTGCGTCAATGGCTGCGAACAGATTTTTAGATTTAATGGTCGACTTCTCACCAGCGGTATCAATAACGATAAGCCCATTATGGTAATAAGTACCAGCCACTGACATGTTACGACCGGGTAATATCGTAATCTCCCTGATCCCTTCATCGTGATCCGTTTTCTCATATGCTAGCTGCTGACTCGCTAACGTAATATCGTGTTTGACAAAATTCTGTTGTTTAATCTCATCGCTAGTCGCAGTCACATCAAATTTTGATTTATCGCTGATTAACTGATTAACAACACTAGCAATTGCTTTATAAGGGTGAGCGTTCTCCGCTACTTTTACCGCTTCGGTCAGTGACTTTAATAATAATGCTTCATTGGTTTTCACTAATGCTTGGGTAATACCTGCTTGTTCAAGGTAAGCCTTTGCTTTCGCGGCAGAACCATTTACGGTCGGGTTTAGTAGCATTTCGTTATAAATAAGTGTGCTATAGGCCGAAATACTTTCGCTACCCGGTGCTGCGACATAAAAGCCACCAGTTTTTGGTAGAAAGACATTAGAAAATTGAGCTGATTGTAATTCTTTGGGTAGCACATTATTAGTCAAGTTACTAGCACTTGGCTCACCCGTATCACAGCTTAGATTAGCGTTTTGGTCTTGGCAAAGTGTTCCGTTAACAACAATATCAGCAGGGGGAGCGTCTTTTTTTACCACGGGTGCTTTGGTGTCAGAACTACCACCACAACCGGTTAGGACACCGCCAGAAAAAATTAAGGCCAGACTTAGATATAAATGCTTCTTTTTCATACTACTAGTTCCCATAAATCAAGTGAATTTAGCGCAGTATACGACCAAATTAAACTTAATGCAAATGAGATCTATTCGTATTCCTTATTATTTTTGTGGTTATCTAGTACAAAAAAAGCCAACTAATATTAAGTTGGCTTTGGAGGTAGATAATAACTAACCTGAGGTTTGGATAATAGTTTTGTAACGTATTGAAATTAAAAAATACAGACAAACTCGTTATCCGCAACTCAGGTTAACTAGTGTGCTACTTTTTACTGGTCACTCGGTTTGCAAAACCATTAGCATGGCCAAAACCAACACTGGTATTACGGGCTAATTTAGTCAGGATCAAATAACACCAAGGCACTAAATATAAGCTGGTAATGGTTGAGAATGTTAAGCCGCCAATAATCGCGATGGCTAATGGTGAGTAAGACGGACCATCGCCGGCGAGCTGAGTTGAACCCAGCGCTAATGGGATCATGCCTAGCACAGTGGTTGATACGGTCATCAGCACTGGACGTAATCGGGTGGAGCAAATCTCAGTGATCACGGTTTCTAATTCCGATATTTTGGGCTTCATTTGATTAATTTGATCAATCAGTACAATGCCATTATTCACCACAATCCCCATTAAAATTAATATCCCAATCATTCCCATGACCGACATATTGGTGCCAGTGGCCAAGAAAAACCAAAATACCCCGACAATGGAATAAATGATTGAGGTGATAATCGCGGCGGGCAATAGTAACGATTCAAACAGGGCCGCCATCACAATATAGATCATCGCTAATGCCAGCAGCATGTTAACTAACATGATATTTTGTTCTTCTTGCTGACGATCAAACCCTTGGCCTAATTTCCATTGATAACCGACAGGGATGTTTAAGGTCGCCATGGCTTTAGTGATACGCTCTTTGGCTTCTTCCATGGTTATTTCATCGAGATTTCCCCCGATAGTTAATGCTGTTTGACGGTTTTCACGATAGATCGATGTTAGGCGAGGGCGAACTTTAAATTGTGCAATGGTTTCTAATGCAATAACTTGGCCATTAATTTCGGTCAGTGGCAGCTTTTTGAGTTGGGCTAGTGAATATTTTAAACGTTCATCATAAAGCAGCATAATTTTCACTTCGCCATTAGGATCATGACGGAAGCTTTTTAATTCTAAACCACGTAATGCGGTACCAACAATGCGAGCGACTTGTTGTGAATCTAGGCCTATTTGACTGGCTTTAACGCGATCGATAATTAAGACCATTTCTTTTTGATGTTGGGATATTTCACTGCGGATGTCGGTTAAGCCATCGACACTGGCAAGCACCGGGATGATTTGATCAGACAACATTAATAACTTGTCGGTCGAAGGACCCGTTAACGTCACGCTAACGCCGCCACTTTTAGCACTGCGCCAACCAAAGTCAGGTTTAGCCGCCGCGAAATGAGGGAGGTCTTTTTTGATCCGTTTTTTGAGCTCATCCATCGAAATATCACGGTTTTCTTTGAGCAGTAATGTTGTTTGTGCACGCTCGCCACTGTAGTAACTGTAAACAGAATCAAACTGGAATTCTTCTTGGTGTTGATACAGATACTCTTCCAGCCGATTAACCATTGCCTCAACTTGTGCGAGTGGAAATTGCCCCTCGATATGATAGCGCATGAACAGGCGGGTACCGTCTTCGTTGTTGTTATTATCAGAGGTCACAATGCTGGCAGGTATCGCAATACTGCCTAAAATAAGTAAGGCAACGACGCCAGTTCGTTTCGGACGGTCTAAAATCCAGCGCAGGCTTTTTTTGTAACCGGTACTAAGGCGACTCGGTTGTGCAGTGGTTGATTTCTCTTGTAACGAGTCCAAAGAAATTCGACTGAGTAATAACGGTAATAACGTCTTGGCAATTAATAGCGATGCCGCCAGAGAAATACAAATGGCGATGGCAACATGCTCTAAAAATATCGTCAATTCGACTTTTTCACCAATGATGTTGGGTAAAAATACAATCATCGTGGTTAGGGTTCCCGCCATTACCGCTAATGATACTTTATCAACCCCTTGTAAAATGTTTTTTATCTTGTCTTGCTTGGGGGTTTTATGATGTTGCGCCGCGATTGATTCTGTGATCACCACGGAATTATCCACTAACATTCCAACCGCCAATAACAGCCCCATCATTGATAAGACATTGAGAGAATAGCCCAGTAAAAACATCACGGCTAAGGTAATACAAATTGAGAAAGGCACCGATGCAACAACGAGCAGGGTCGCAGTGGTGTTTCGCATAAATAAATACAACACTGAAAAAGACAGTAGGGCACCAATGCCGCCAGCAGTTAACAGATCGGCCAGTGAGTCGGTGACGCCTTTGGCTTGATCTTCCATAATATAGATATTAACGCCATTAAATTGTGGGCTCTCGCTGATGCCATTAACTAACTTAACTACGCGTCCAGCCACTTCAACTAAGTTGGCGCTTGATTCTTTAAATACGTTAACCCCAATCGCATAATTACGATCGAGATGACGCCCGTCGATCAATTCCGGTTGTTCAAACTCAATGTTGGCTATATCGCCGAGATAAACATTAGGCTGCACCTTTAAGGCGCGGATATCATTTAATGAACGATACTCACCTTGCGGGCTTACTCGGATATTTTGGCGGTCTGATTTTAGCGAACCGGCATTAATGGTAAAATTATGCTGACGTAACATCATTGTCAATTGGCTAATATCAATGCCATGACTTGCGACACGATTGCTGTCTAGTCTGATGGTTATTTGACGTGGATCGACGCCATAAAGCTCTACTTTTGAGATGCCACTGAGACGTTCCAGCGGCTTTTTCAGATAATTATTGAGTAACTGGTAGCTATTTTTTAGCTCGCGGTCACTGGATATTCTTAAGGTTAACACCGGCATATCGGCGGTGGAAAACTGATAGACAAAAATACGTTGTAAATCCTCAGGCAGTAAATGACGAATAGCATCAATTTTTTCCCGGGCTTCAATCGCCTTGCCTGTTAAGCTGTCACTCCATTCTAGTTCCAGCCCAATCTCGGCGCCATGTTCAGTGGAATTTGATCGTAATTGCTTAATACCACCCATGGTTGCTAAGGCTTCTTCAAGCGGTTTGGTGACTAACCGTTCAACTTCTGCGGGTGTTGACCCTTGATAAGGCGCGTTGATCACCATTTCTGGAATATCGATGCCAGGCCATTTCTCCAATGGCAACAATTGTGAACCTGCAATACCCATCAACAGCATGGTTAAACACAGCATTAGGGTGGTGACTGGTTTTTTAATCGCCAATGCAGTGAGGTTAAACGACTTATGAGACATGGTTAGCCTCCTGAGCGTCATCATTTAACGTATCGGTAGTGGTGACAAATGATTTATTATCAAATAGGTGGTAAAGCAAAGGTAGAATGATCAATGTTAAGAAGGTTGAACAAAGTAGGCCACTGATCACCGTGATTGCCATGGGCGCGCGAAGTTCGCTTCCTTCACCTAGCCCGACGGCCATTGGTATTAAACCAAGCGTTGTGGTGAGTGTCGTCATAATGATTGGGCGTAGTCTTGAGCTGGCGGCCTGTTTAATGGCTGTTAATTTTTCTAGTCCCTGTGTTCTGAGTTGATTAATACGGTCGACTAACACAATGGCATTATTGACCACTATTCCGGCGAGCATAATTAAACCGATAAACACGATGACACTGATGTTGGTGCCGGTAATAAACAATCCATAAATTGAGCCGACAGCCGCTAATGGTACACTGAATAAAATCAGCAGTGGGTGGAGCAATGATTCAAATTGAGAAGCCATCACTAAATAGACTAAAAAGACCGCTAACACTAATGCCATGAGCATCGAGTTAAAGGATTGTTCCATTTCTTCGCTTTGACCGCCAAAGGTGGCTACCACCGATAACGGTAGCTTAAGTTGGTTGATCAATGCTTGAGCATGTTCTACCGCTGATTTTTGGTCGCCAACGGCAATATTGGCACTAATAATCGCGACCCGTTGTTGATTGACCCGGTTGATTTGAGCCGGACCAACGGTTTCCACTATTTCACTGATGCTAGCCAAGGTAATTGGATAATCACTGCCGGGGTTAACAATCAGTTCTTGCAAGTCGCTTAGTGAGTTACGATCTTCAAGGTTATTACGGACTAAAATATCAATTTTACGATCGAATAGAGTGTATTTACTGGCGATGGTACCGCCAATTTTTATCGCTAGCAGTTGGGCTATTTTGGGTGAACTTAATCCCAGTTGGGCTATTTTTTGTTGATTAAAATGAATCGCTAATTCTGGCTGACCAGGGCGCTGGCTATTGGCGACATCAGCAAAATGTTGATCCTGTTCCATCAATTGTGCCAGTTGCTGGCTATATTGCTTTAATTTTTCTAGATCATAAGCTGCAAGCTCAATACTAATGGGTTTACTAAAGGTAAATAACTCCGGTCGAGATAAAGCCGTGGTTGCCCCCATTAATCGCTTAGCCTGTTGACGGATATCCCGCATGACGGCCGCTTCATCATCACTATTATGTAAAATAACTTGCAACCTTGCTTGATGTTCGCCCCCTTTACTGGCAGTGCTAGTCATTAAGCTGCCGCGACCCGTCAACGAATAAGTACTCTTAACCCGCTTATCGCTCTGTAATTGTAAGGCAATGGTGTTAATAGTGTTGTCGGTAGTGGCTAATGGCGTGCCTGGTCTGAGTTCAACGTCGAAATAGAATTCCCCTTGCGAGAGTGGTGGTAATAATTCCACGCCAATTTTCGGTAAAATTAATAGGGTAGAGCAAGCAAACAATATACTGGCAAATAAAGTCTTTAGGCGATGATTTAGCGCCAGATTAAGCAGGGTTTGATAGACTTTCTCTAACAGATCGAAACTAAGATTAAAGCCTTTAGTTAAGGGGCGCATGACCACGCCAAGTAGTTTACTTATGCTATGAAAAATCACCAAAAATACGCGAGAAACCAACATAGGTAACCAAACAAAGATCAGTTTTAGTGGCAAAAATAACACCGTTGTTATTTTTTGCCCTAAGGTTAATTGGCCAAAAGGTAGCTTGGTGACCGTTGGTTGTTCAATGACCTGCTTTTTTTCTCTTGATGACAGCATGGGAATAAGAGTCAGTGCCACAATCAATGAAGCAATGAGGGCAAAAGCGACGGTCATCGCTTGATCGCTAAACAGTTGACCAGCAACGCCTTCGATAAAAATTAATGGGATGAAAACGGCGAGGGTGGTTAACGTTGAGGCGATAATCGCACCGCTTACTTCTTTGGTCCCTTTAGCCGCGGCTTCAATAGCCCCTACCCCCTGATTTTTATAGCGTGAAATGTTCTCTAATACCACAATAGCGTTATCAACTAATAAGCCGGTCGCTAAAGCAATGCCACCTAACGACATAATGTTAAGGCTTATGTCGTTAGCATACATCATGTTAAATGTTGCAATGACCGATACCGGAATCGACAGTGAAATAATGAGGGTTGGAATAATCGAGCGTAAGAAAAAATAGAGTACCAGCATCGCTAATAAGCCGCCAATAATCCCAGCTGACTTCACTTCATTGATTGCGTTACTGATAAAAGTCGATTGATCATAAACCACGGTTAATTGATAACGATCACCTGAGAATTTACGAATGGCATCGAGTTTTCTATTAATCAGTTTCGCTACTTGTACTGTGTTAGCATCGCCTTCTTTATAGATGGCTAATTCAACGGCTTCGGCGGCATTGATACGAGTGACATCGGTTCGTTCTTTATAACCATCGGTGATGGTAGCAATATCATGAAGGTAAATGATTCGGTCGTCCTGGCGATAAACCACCAACTGACCAATTTGACTAATGTCGGTAAACTGATTGAGAGTACGTACTAGATATTGGGTATTGCCATCAATGAGTTTACCCGCAGAGACATTGATATTTTCAGCATTTATGCGTTCAACAATTTGTTGGCTACTTAAATTAAGCTGAGCCAGTTTATGTTGGTCGATACTGACTTGATATTCTTGCTCTAATCCGCCTCCTAATTTAACCGATGCCACCCCAATTAACGATTCCAGTTGGCGCTTAATGTCATATTCCGCAAAGGTTCGTAATTTAGTCAGTCCGGCAATGGAATTATCACTGCTTTGCAGCCCCAATCGAATAATTGGATCTAGCGATGGATTAAATTTTAAAATCAGTGGTTTTTGAACATCAAGGGGGAGGCTGATTAAATCGAGTTTTTCACGGACCTCTAGACTGGTGATGTCCATTGGAGCATCCCATTCGAATTCGAGCAATACATCAGACTGTCCTGCTTTAGAAATCGAACTGATTTTACGTAACCCTTTAACAACCCCGACAGCTTCTTCAATCGGTTTGGTAATTAACTGTTCAATTTCACCGGGAGCTGCGCCAGTATAAGTGGTTCTAACCGTCAGGGTTGGATATGACAAGTCCGGCAACAAATTGACAGACAAGCGTGACAATCCAACTAAACCAAATAGCATCACAGCGAAAGTGAACATCCATACCGTGACTGGACGTTTGATGGCGGTATCAATTAAGCTCATAATATTTCCTATCCGAAGTGGCTGTTAGTGGGCTTTAACTAATGAAGTATCATCTTGATTTAAGATATCAACTAACGCATCGGCTTTTAAGTTATGCTGACCACTGACCACAATTTTGTCACCGACTGCAAGCTGACCAAATATCTCGGTGTTACTCTCTTGAATAAATCCTTTGGTGATACTAATTTCAACCGCTTTGTTTTCTTTAATCACAAATATCTTGCTGTTGTTATCTAAGGTAATAATTGCGTCGCTTGGCACCGTGAGGGCATCATGATGAGTCTCAAAGGTTAACGCAAGTTGGGCAAACATTCCCGGTTTAAGCTCTAGCTGTTGATTGTCTAGCGATAAAATAACTTTAAAAGTCCCAGTTCTACTGTCAATCACCGGCGATATTGAACGCACTTGTGCTGGATAGACTTTGTGCTGACGGGCGCTAAACTTTAGCTGGGCTTGCTGGGCGATTTTAATATTACTTAATTGATGTTCTGGTAAATAGACAATCGCTTGTAAGTTCGTTTGATCGACCACATGAAATAGCTTTTGGTAACCTTGAGTAAAATGACCGGGCTTGACGAAACGTTGTGAAATATAGCCAGTGATTGGCGCGATAATTTGACTATCTTGGAGGTCTAATGCCGCGAGATCTCTCGCAGCTATAGCGGCTTGATATTGAAATTTAAGCTTAGCGGCACTTTGTTCACTCACTAGCTTCTTTTGAACCATTGAATTAAAGCGTTGCAGTTCTTGCTTAATCCCAGCAAGTTCGGCATTGGCTTTATTTAACGCTAATTGATAACGGCGCGGGTCTATTTTTGCTAATAGTTGACCTTTCTTTACAAAATCACCTTCTTCGACCGTTAATTGTTCAATGATACCGGTGACGCGAGAAATAATATCAGCTTCGTTACGAGCTTCTAATGTGGTGGTGGTGTGAAAATTTGATGAGATAGCCTGGCGAGAAATTTCATTGACGGTGACAGGAATGGCGAAGACTTCTTTTTCTTTCGCTTGATCCTTTTCATCGGGACCACCACAGGCAACTAATAAAGATGAAGAAAGAATGATTGCTGTAATCAGAAAGTTATTTTTGAACGTGAGCATTATGTTATGCCTCTATTAAGAAAATTTAATGATTGAATTATTCTTAAGTTAGCACAGGGCATGCCAATAATTGATAAGTGATATGTAACAATACGTTACAAAGGTAATAACTATTAGATTGATTGTGTATTGGTTAATTTAACAAGTGATGTGGTTAATTTGATTAATATCAGGTTTATATATACCCGTGCCACTTGAAAATTCAGGTTTCAGAATGACTCAGGTGAGTAAGCATAAGGCACATCATTTTAGGAAGGCTTATTGCCTTTCAAACTGATGTAACGCAGTGATTACTTACCTGAGCAATTCCCGTAGGGCGGTTTTTAAATGCTCAATTGCCGCGTTATTTATTTTGATAAGGGCATAAACCATTGTCTTCAATAAATGCCTTGCTCTTGAGCATTTAAACTCCCGCTGAAATCACGAATTTTCAGGTAGCACGGGTATGGCTAAAAACAAAAAGCCAGTGAATAGTCACTGGCTTTTTCCATTGATTTTATTGAAAAATCTTATTTTGCATCAGACTTGAAGTCACGATGTGCTTCGCCCGTATATAGTTGACGAGGACGACCAATTTTGTGACCAGGTTGACTTAACATTTCTTTCCAATGTGAAACCCAACCAACAGTACGTGATAATGCAAAGATTACCGTAAACATTGACGTTGGAATACCCATAGCACGCATCACGATACCTGAATAGAAATCGACGTTAGGGTAAAGTTTCTTCTCGATGAAGTATGGGTCTTCAAGCGCAATACGCTCAAGTTCCATCGCAACATCTAACAGTGGATCTTTAACATTAAGTTCTTTTAACACTTCATGACAAGTTTCGCGCATTACCGTGGCACGAGGATCGTGGTTTTTATAAACACGATGACCAAAGCCCATTAAACGGAACGGGTCTGATTTATCTTTCGCTTTAGCCACGTACTCTTCGATGCGATCAACACTGCCAATTTCTTCAAGCATTGCTAAACACGCTTCGTTAGCACCACCGTGAGCCGGTCCCCAAAGTGAGGCGATACCGGCAGCGATACAAGCGAATGGGTTAGCACCCGATGAACCCGCTAAACGAACCGTAGAGGTTGACGCATTTTGTTCGTGATCCGCATGAAGCGTAAAGATACGATCCATCGCACGAGCGACAATCGGGTTAACCACGTATTCTTCAGTTGGCACAGAAAACATCATGTGTAAGAAGTTTTCGGCATATGTTAATTCATTTTTAGGAAAAACGAATGGTTGGCCAATGCTGTATTTGTAGCTCATTGCCGCCAATGTTGGCATTTTTGAAATTAAACGGAATGCCGCAATTTCACGATGGCGTGGATTGTTAATATCTAATGAGTCATGGTAGAACGATGATAATGCACCAACAACACCACATAGGATCGCCATTGGGTGAGCATCACGACGGAAACCTTTAAAGAAATGCATTAGCTGATCGTGAACCATAGTATGGTTTTTCACGATAGCAACGAATTCTTCATATTGGGCTTTAGTGGGTTTATCACCATAAAGGAGAATATAACAAACTTCTAAGTAATCAGCATTTTTGGCTAATTGATCGATTGGGTAACCGCGGTGTAATAAAATACCTTTATTGCCATCAATGTAAGTAATTTCTGACTCACAAGATGCAGTGGCCATAAAGCCTGGGTCAAAGGTGAAATATCCGGTGCCACCTAGTTTACTGATGTCTATTACATCATGGCCTTCAGTGCCTGAACTAATTGGTAAATCAATTAAATCGTTACCGTCGACCGTTAGGGTGGCGTGACGTTGTGTCATAATATTTGCTCCTCTGTTATTTTAGTAATTTATTCAGCTTTTATTCACAGCAGATAAATAATTGCCCGTATTTAACCTAAAAAGTGACTATCTTGTCAATTTAAATGAATGTTTAACTTATTTTAGCTGAATAATTGTACGTTTTAAGCTGGCAATTTGGTCATTTAGCCGTATTTAACCACAAATTGTATACAATTGGTGGTTTGGATAATATTTTCGACCAACAAAAATGATAGTTTCAAATGTGTTTTTCGATGATTTAGCCTCTTACAATAATTGTATTTGCGACCTAGTCCCAGTATACTTTCGTCGTGTTTATTGGATGCGACAGATTTGTCACAATCTAATAGCGCAACAAAAAGAGATTAAAAGATAAGTGATTATCCAACATATTCTTGCCGAGGCCCGGAAGATTATCTCTTTTATAACAATAAAGGGCTTCAATTTTAGAGCTAAGTGAGCACAATCGTGAAAAAGCAAAGACCTGTAAACCTTGACTTACAGACCATTAGCTTTCCATTAACCGCAATTGCATCAATCTTACACCGAGTAAGTGGCGTTATCATGTTCTTCGCTACCGGTATTTTGATGTGGTTCCTTGCTGAATCGTTATCGTCGCCAATGGGCTTCGCACACGTGCAGGAATTAATGGGTAGTTATCTGGCTAAGTTTATCTTCTGGGGTATTTTAACCGCATTAGCCTACCACCTAATTATCGGAATACGACATATAGTGATGGATATGGGCTACGGCGAAGAGTTTGATACCGCCACCAAGTCAGCACAAATCACTATGGGTGCATCAGTGATTTTATCAGTATTAGCAGGAGTATGGGTATGGTAGCCAACGCGGCAACACTTGGGCGCAGTGGCGTTCATGATTATATAATCATTCGTGTCGCGGGAATTAATCTGGCGCTATATGCAATGTTCTTATTAGGATTCTTCCTGACCAATGATGTTAATTATCTATCTTGGAAATCATTATTTTCTAATTTAGGGATGCAGGTCTTTACGATACTCACGTTATTGTCATTACTAGCCCATGTTTGGATTGGTTTATGGCAGGTATTAACAGATTACATTAAGCCTGTTGGTCTTCGTTTTATGCTCCAGCTCATTTTAAACGTCATTGCGTTTAGTTATGTGATTGCTGGCGTTGTTATTTTGTTGGAGGTCTAAAAGTGGCTATTCCTGTATTAGAATTTGACGCTGTTGTTATTGGCGCTGGTGGCGCAGGTATGCGCGCGGCATTACAAATCACGCAAGAAGGTAAAACCTGTGCGTTGATCTCTAAAGTATTCCCAACTCGTTCTCACACTGTATCTGCTCAAGGCGGTATCACCGTTGCCTTAGGCAACACCCATGATGATGATTGGCAGTGGCATATGTACGATACCGTTAAGGGTTCCGATTTTATCGGTGATCAGGACGCGATCGAATTTATGTGTGAGGCGGGTCCGGAAGCTGTTATTGAACTTGAAACCATGGGACTACCATTTTCACGTTTAGAGAATGGCAAAATTTACCAACGTCCGTTTGGCGGCCAATCGAAATCTTTTGGTGGCGAGCAAGCAGCTCGTACGGCGGCTGCGGCCGATCGTACTGGTCATGCACTGTTACATTTGCTTTATCAGCAGAATGTTAAAAACGAAACTAACATTTTCAGCGAATGGTATGCACTGGATCTCGTTAAGAACGAAGATGGTACTATCGTTGGTTGTACTGCAATGAACATTGAAACTGGCGAAGTGGTTTACTTCAAAGGTCGTGCCACGGTATTAGCTACTGGCGGCGCAGGTCGTATTTATGCTTCAACCACTAATGCTCATATTAACACCGGTGACGGTGTTGGTATGGCGATTCGTGCTGGTTGTAGCATGCAGGACATGGAAATGTGGCAGTTCCACCCAACAGGTATTGCGGGTTCGGGCGTATTAGTGACTGAAGGTTGTCGTGGTGAGGGTGGTTACTTACTCAATAAAGACGGCGAACGTTTCATGGAACGTTATGCACCAAACGCCAAAGATTTAGCATCTCGTGATGTAGTTGCTCGTTCAATGATGAGCGAAATTCGTGACGGTCGTGGTCTTGATGGTCCATTAGGTCCACATCTACTGCTAAAACTTGATCATTTAGGTAAAGAAACCCTTGAGTCTCGTTTGCCGGGTGTTTGTGATTTATCACGTACTTTTGCTCACGTCGATCCAGTTGAAGCGCCAATTCCAGTATTGCCGACTTGTCATTATATGATGGGTGGTGTGTTAGCTAATATTCATGGTCAAGCATTACTGCGTAACCATGATGGCACTGACAGTGTGATTGAGGGATTATTTGCCGTTGGTGAAATCGCTTGTGTATCTGTTCACGGTGCTAACCGCTTAGGTGGTAACTCATTACTTGATTTAGTGGTATTTGGCCGTAGCGCTGGGCAATTCTTGGGTAAGTATTTAACCGATGAATTAAGCCATAAAGATGCGACTGAGGCACATGTTGATGCTGCACTTGAACGTCTTAACCGTTGGGAAAACAATAAAGACGGTGAAGATCCGGTGCAAATTAAGAAAGACATGCAGTTATGTATGCAGCTTAATTTCTCGGTATTCCGCGAAGGCGAATCGATGGCTAAAGGTTTGAAAGAACTAAAAGCAATCCGTAAACGTTTAAATAACGCTAAATTGTCTGACAACTCAGCAGAATTTAATACTCAGCGTATTGAATGTTTAGAGTTGGACAACTTAATGGAAACCGCTTTTGCGACTGCTGTCGCGGCTAATTTCCGTGAAGAAAGTCGTGGTGCACACTCCCGTGAAGATTTCCCGGATCGTGATGATGTTAATTGGCTATGTCACAGTGTTTATCACCCTGATACTGAAACCATGAGTAAGCGTGATGTAAACTTTGCGCCGCATAAGCGTGAAGCTTTCCCACCTAAAGCTCGTACTTACTAAGGAGAACGTGATGAAAAAAATATTCTCAATTTATCGCTACAATCCTGATGTTGATAGCAAGCCTTACATGAAGGATTACACGTTAGAAATCGAAGACGGTTCTGACATGATGGTTCTTGATGCCTTAATCCTGCTAAAAGAGCAAGATCCAAGCTTATCATTCCGCCGTTCTTGCCGTGAAGGTGTTTGTGGTAGTGATGGCCTTAATATGAATGGTAAGAATGGCTTAGCGTGTATTACACCGTTGTCAGATCTTAAGGGTAGTAAAATAATTTTACGTCCGTTACCTGGATTACCCGTTATTCGTGATTTGATTATTGACATGAGTCAATTTTACATTCAATATGAAAAAGTTAAGCCATATTTAATCAACGATGGCAAGAATCCACCGGCCCGTGAGCACTTACAAACAGTCGAACAACGCGACAAGCTTGATGGTTTGTACGAGTGTATTTTATGTGCCTGTTGTTCAACGTCTTGTCCGTCATTCTGGTGGAATCCTGATAAATTTATCGGACCTGCTGGTTTGCTTCACGCCTACCGTTTCTTGATCGATAGTCGTGATACAGCAACTGAAGAACGTTTAAGTCAATTAGACGACGCTTTCAGTGTGTTCCGTTGTCATGGAATCATGAACTGCGTCAGTGTTTGTCCAAAAGGATTAAACCCGACTAAAGCGATTGGTCATATTAAATCGATGTTGTTAAATCGGGCCGTGTAACATGGACCCACAACAGCGTTTAATAAAATAAAAATTGATAATAGTCATGCTCTCGCAAGAGGTATGACTATTTTTGTATTAGCAATACTTTATGTTTAATTTTTGATAGTGTTATGTTGCTAGTATGTAAAAGTTTCAAGTGTGTTTGGGTAATTTAAGGTGCAGAAGTACTTTAAGTTACAACTATTTAGTAGCGTTTTTACAAAAAAGGGCAAAAAATGCATGAAGGCATAATGAAGACGTGGTTAGAGTCGTCTCATCTGGCTGGTGCTAATGCAAGCTATATAGAAGGTATGTATGAATCATATCTGGAAGATCCTACGGCTGTTTCTGATGAATGGCGCGCTGTGTTTGAGCAGTTAGCGACTGATTCTGAGCAAGCGGATGTTCCTGATGTTAATCATACTAAAATCCGCGATTATTTTCGTCGTGCAGCAAAAGAGGTCCGTGGGGGCCCGGCGAGCGAAATTGATCCGCAAACTGCTTCTAAGCAAGTAAAAGTACTTCAGATGATCAACGCCTACCGTTTCCGCGGTCATCAACACGCAAACTTAGATCCATTGGGTCTGTGGGAGCGCGAAAAGGTTGCTGAGCTTAATCCAGCATTTCACACGTTAGATAAAGATGACATGGACACCGAGTTTAATGTTGGTTCTTTTGCGGTTGGCAAAGAATCACTTAAATTACGTGATCTCCATGCCGCATTAGAGAAAACCTATTGTGGCAGTGTTGGTGTAGAGTATATGCACATTAACGACACGGATGAAAAGCGTTGGATCCAGCAACAACTTGAATCAGTTCAAAGTACGCCAAATTATAGTAAAGAAGAAAAACTTCGTTTGTTATCGGGCTTAACGGCTGCCGAAGGTATTGAGAAATACATTGGTGCAAAATTTCCCGGTGCCAAACGTTTTTCTCTTGAAGGGGGTGGTGCTTTAATCCCTATGCTGCGTGAAGTTCTTTACAAGGCTGGTGAACACGGTACTAAAGAAATCGTACTGGGCATGGCTCACCGTGGTCGGTTGAACGTATTAGTTAATTTACTCGGTAAAAAGCCATCGGAGTTATTCGATGAATTTGCGGGTAATCATGACGAAGTGCATGGTTCTGGTGATGTTAAATATCATCAAGGTTTCTCGGCAGATTTCGAAACACCACACGGTGCATTACATGTTGCGATGGCATTTAACCCATCACATTTAGAAATTGTTAACCCGGTGGTTATTGGTAGCGTACGCGCTCGTCAAGATCGTTTGGAATGTAAAGACGGTAGTTTAGTGATGCCAATCACCATTCATGGTGATAGTGCCATTGCGGGTCAAGGCGTGGTGCAAGAGACATTTAATATGTCACAAACCCGTGGCTTTAAGGTTGGCGGTACTATTCGTATCGTGATCAACAACCAAGTGGGCTTTACCACCAGTAATCCTGAAGACATTCGTTCAACAATGTACTGTACCGATATTGCTAAAATGGTTCAGGCACCAATCTTCCATGTTAATGGCGATGACCCAGAAGCGGTTGCTTTTGTCTCACGTATTGCAGTGGACTATCGGAACAAGTTTAAACGTGATGTCGTGATTGATCTGGTTTGTTATCGCCGTCATGGCCATAACGAAGCCGATGAGCCAAGTGCAACACAACCATTGATGTACCAAAAAATTAAGCGTCATCCAACGCCACGTAAGATTTATGCTGATAAATTGTTGGCGGCGAACTTGGTTGAGCAAGCTGATTTGTCTGGCATGATTAATGAATATCGTGACCGCCTAGATCATGGTGATTGTGTGGTTGATGAATGGCGTCCTATGACTCTTCATTCAACGGATTGGTCTCCTTATATCGGTCATGACTGGGATATTCCCTATGATGCAACGTTGTCACTTGAAAAAGTGACTGAACTTGCGCATAAAATGTGTCAATACCCAGCAGAACATAAGTTACAGTCACGAGTTGCCAAGATCTATAACGATCGTGTCACTATGGCTAATGGCGACAAAGCAGTTGATTGGGGCTTTGCTGAGAATTTGGCCTATGCCACTATTCTTGATGAGGGCACCAATATTCGACTAATTGGTCAGGACAGTGCCCGTGGTACGTTCTTCCATCGTCATGCTGTGTTGCATAATCAAGCTGATGCTAGTACTTATACACCTCTGAAGAATATCTCAGAAAATCAAGGTAAATTTAGACTGTTTGACTCAGTATTATCTGAGAACTCAGTCGTTGCATTCGAATACGGTTACACGACCGCAGAGCCTGCTGGTTTGAATATTTGGGAGGCACAATTTGGTGATTTTGCTAACTGTGCCCAAGTCGTATTTGATCAGTTTATCTCCTCTGGTGAGCAAAAGTGGGGCCGTTTATGTGGTCTAACGATGCTATTGCCACACGGTTATGAAGGTCAAGGCCCTGAGCATTCATCGGCACGATTAGAACGCTTCTTACAGCTTTGTGCTAATCATAATATGCAAGTTGTTGTACCATCAACGCCAGCACAGATTTATCACATGTTACGTCGCCAAGTGGTTCGCCCAATGCGTCGTCCATTAGTGGTTATGACGCCGAAATCATTGTTACGTCACCCGTTGTGTACTTCGACCCTTGAAGAACTCGCCAGTGGTACATTCCAAAATGTGATCGGTGAAATCGATGACTTAGATCCTAAACAGGTTAAGCGCGTCGTATTTTGTAGTGGCAAGGTCTATTACGAGCTATTACAACAGCGTCGTGAAAGCAAGCAAACTGATGTTGCGATTATTCGTATCGAACAGCTTTATCCATTCCCACATGATGATGTGACAAAGCTGCTAGAACAATATAGCCACGTTAGCGATTTTGTTTGGTGTCAGGAAGAACCACAAAACCAAGGTGCTTGGTATTGTAGTCAGCACCATTTTTGGAACGCAATTCCAAAGGGTGCACAATTAACCTATGCCGGTCGTGAAGCGTCAGCTGCACCTGCTTGTGGTTATCCTGCAATGCATAAATTACAACAAGCAGCGTTGATTGCATCAGCGTTGACGATTAAATAAATTGAAAGGGAAAATCGATGAACATCGAAATTAAAGTTCCTGTATTACCAGAATCAGTGGCCGATGCCTCTATTGCAACATGGCACGTTAAAGTTGGTGATGTGGTATCACGTGACGATAACTTAGTTGATATCGAGACTGATAAAGTAGTACTAGAAGTGCCAGCACCAGATAACGGTGTTATTATTGAAATTCGTGAAGACGAAGGCGCGACTGTACTTGGCGAGCACGTGATTGCTATTCTTAAGCCTGGCGCAGTTGCTGGTCAAGAAGTGACTAACGATGCTCCTGCTACCGCAGCAGCAACTAATGTGGAGCCTTCTGCGGGTGAACAGTCGGATGCACTTAGCCCTTCAGTTCGTCGTTTGTTATCTGAGCATAATTTATCAGCAGATAAAATTAAAGGTTCTGGTGTTGGCGGTCGTTTGACCAAAGAAGACGTTGAAGCATTCATCAAGTCAGCTAAAGCTGCTGCACCGGTTGCCGCTGCTCCAGTGGTTGATTTAGGCGCTCGCAGTCAAAAACGTGTGCCAATGACTCGTTTACGTAAAACCATTGCTAAACGTTTGTTGCAAGCAACTAACGATACAGCTATGTTGACTACGTTTAACGAAGTTAACATGAAGCCAATCATGGATCTACGTGCTCAGTACAAAGATGCCTTTGAAAAGCGTCATGATACGCGTTTAGGCTTTATGTCATTCTATGTTAAAGCAGTCACTGAAGCGCTTAAACGCTTCCCTGATGTTAATGCTTCTATTGATGGTGATGATATTATTTATCATAACTTCTTTGATGTTAGCATCGCGGTTTCAACCCCTCGTGGCTTAGTGACACCAGTACTTCGTGACACTGATCAAATGAGCATGAGCGACATCGAGAAGAAAATTCGCGAATTGGCGATCAAAGGTCGTGACGGCAAAATGACCGTTGAGGAAATGACCGGCGGCAACTTCACTATCACTAACGGTGGTGTCTTTGGTTCATTGATCTCAACTCCGATTATCAACTTGCCACAAAGCGCTATCTTAGGGATGCACAAAATCCAAGATCGCCCAATGGCGGTTGACGGTAAAGTTGAAATTTTACCAATGATGTATCTAGCATTATCTTACGATCATCGTATTGTTGATGGTAAGGAATCAGTTGGCTTCTTAGTAACGATTAAAGAGTTACTTGAAGATCCAGCACGTCTATTACTAGACGTATAAGAATTTAGAATTGGCTCTTGTATAGAGCTATGGTTGCCAAACCTCAAAATTTGGCAACATTGTTTAACTAACGTGACGGAAAATAATCATGAATTTGCATGAGTATCAAGCGAAGCAATTATTCGCAGAGTATGGTCTGCCAGTATCTGAAGGGTTCGCATGCGACACTCCTCAAGAAGCTGCAGAAGCTGCTGACAAGATTGGCGGTGCTATGTGGGTTGTTAAAACTCAGGTACACGCGGGTGGCCGTGGTAAAGCTGGCGGTGTAAAGCTGGTTAAATCTAAAGAAGAAATCAAAGCGTTTGCCCAGCACTGGTTAGGCAAAAACTTGGTGACTTACCAAACTGATGCTAAAGGTCAGCCAGTCGCTAAAATCTTAGTTGAAAGCTGTACTGATATCGCTAACGAACTTTATCTTGGCGCTGTTGTTGACCGTGGTACACGTAAAGTTGTATTCATGGCATCAACTGAAGGCGGCGTTGATATTGAAACTGTTGCGGAAAATACTCCTGAGTTGATCCACAACGTAACTATCGATCCATTAGTTGGCGCACAAGCTTACCAGGGCCGTGAACTAGGCTTCAAATTGGGTCTTAACCCAACGCAAATGAAGCAATTTGTTAAGATCTTCTTGGGTCTTGCTAAAATGTTCAACGATTTCGATTTTGCATTACTAGAAATCAACCCGCTTGTTGTGACTGATGAAGGCAACCTTCACTGTCTAGACGGTAAAATCACTATTGATGGCAACGCGTTATATCGTCAGCCTAAAATCCGTGAAATGCACGATCCTTCACAGGAAGACGAGCGTGAAGCGCATGCAGCACAATGGGAGCTAAACTACGTAGCTCTTGACGGTACTGTTGGTTGTATGGTGAACGGTGCAGGCCTAGCGATGGGTACTATGGATATCGTTAACCTACACGGCGGCAATCCGGCTAACTTCTTGGATGTTGGGGGCGGCGCTAACAAAGAACGCGTTTCTGAAGCATTCAAGATCATTTTGTCTGACGAAAACGTGAAAGCGGTACTAGTAAACATCTTCGGCGGCATCGTTCGTTGTGACATGATTGCTGAAGGTATCATCGGCGCTGTTAAAGAAGTAGGCGTTAAAGTGCCTGTTATTGTACGTCTTGAAGGTACAAACGCTGAATTAGGCCGTGAAGTTCTTAAGAACTCTGGTCTAGACATCATTGCTGCTGAGTCGCTAACTGACGCTGCACAAAAAGTTGTTGCTGCTGCGGAGGGCAAATAATGTCAATTTTAATCAATAAAGATACCAAAGTAATCTGTCAAGGTTTCACTGGTGGACAAGGTACATTCCACTCTGAGCAAGCGATGGAATACGGCACGCAAATGGTTGGCGGCGTAAGCCCAGGCAAGGGTGGTCAAACTCACCTTGGTCTACCTGTATTTAACACCGTTCGTGAAGCTGTAGCAGCTACTGGCGCAACGGCTACTGTTATCTACGTACCAGCTCCATTTTGTAAAGATGCTATCTTAGAAGCTATCGATGCTGGCATTGAGCTAATCATCACCATCACTGAAGGTATCCCAACTTTAGACATGGTTGATGTTAAAGTTAAGCTTGAGCAAACTGGCGTTCGTATGATCGGTCCTAACTGTCCTGGTGTTATCACACCAGGCGAAACTAAGATTGGTATCATGCCTGGTCACATCCACTTACCTGGTAAAGTTGGTATCGTATCTCGTTCTGGTACGCTTACTTATGAAGCCGTTAAGCAAACTACAGATTTTGGTTTTGGCCAATCTACCTGTGTTGGCATCGGTGGCGATCCAATTCCTGGTTCTAACTTCATCGACATTTTGGAAATGTTCCAAAATGATCCACAGACTGAAGCAATCGTAATGATTGGTGAAATCGGTGGCACGGCTGAAGAAGAAGCGGCTGAATACATCAAAGCACACGTTACTAAGCCTGTGGTATCTTACATTGCTGGTGTTACTGCACCAGAAGGTAAGCGCATGGGGCATGCTGGCGCGATCATCGCTGGTGGTAAAGGTACTGCTGAAGAGAAATTCGCAGCATTAGAAGCAGCAGGCGTAAAGACTGTTCGCTCTCTAGCTGATATCGGCGCAGCTCTAAAAGAAAAGACTGGTTGGTAAGGCTTACTTTTAAGTAAATGCTTAACAGCTAGTTGATAAAAACCCGCCTTGTGCGGGTTTTTTGAGTTTATGGGGAATATCTGACTAACAAGATATCCAGTTGTACGTTAATATCTATAGTGTTGTCGTTGACCGTAAGTGTCCGCCATTAGTTAAATTGCTTCAATTGGAGAATTTATCATGAACACTAAACGAAATTATAATTGCCCAGCACTAATCTCTAAACAGGTAGAAAGTGGTGATGGCGTTGCTCAATTTTGTCGTGACAATAATCTCAACAGTAAGTGTTTTTATAATAACCGCGCTAAAATATCCGCCACGCAAACGACCAGCGCTTTTATTAAAGTTGAAACTCAAGTCCCTTTGCCGCACGCAGTTGCTAAGTTTAATGGCTGGAAACCTCTGGCACATTCTATTACCATAATGACCATTTAGGAACGCCACAGGTAATGACTGATGCCGATGCTATTGTTGTTTGGCAAGCTAACTGCACGCCATTTGGTCAAGCTGATATTGTTGTTGAAAACGTTACTAATAACATGCGCTTTCAAGGACAATATTACGACCACGAATCTGGGTTACATTACAACTACTTTAGGGGTTACGACCCAGAGTTAGGGCGCTATATTCAGAGTGACCCTATTGGCTTAGCGGGTGGTATTAATACTTATGGGTATGTTGGTGGAAATCCTGTTAATTTCACTGACCCATTTGGCTTAGTTGCTCAAGGAAACCATAAACTTGACCAAGGACAAGTAGACCAAATTAAGCAAAAATTGAAAGACTCGACGTTAGACAAGAAGATAAAGAATGAACTTAAGCAGAAATTAAAACGTCATTAAAAGGCTATAAATCAAAGGTATAGTAGAGGTTCTAATTCCAAAAAGTCGAAAGTTCCTGGTTTTGTTCCCTTTATCCTTTGGAATTTACATCAAAAGCAGTGTCGAATGGGATTAGTAAGGGGAAATATAGGTTGTTCACCAGAGAATATTCCAAAAATTTGTGCATAATTATTAACTCAAAACAATTGAGGTTAGGTGGAATATGAAGATATTACCTGGTGTAGGTATTGGCAGCGTCAAATTCGGAATGAAAGAGGATGAAGTAATTGAGATATTGGGTGTTCCTGATGAAACTGAAGAGCTTGAACATATAGAAGGAGAAAATGATTGGTACCGTGAGCTTTACTATTCACATGAAGGTATATCACTGTCATTCAATTCTGAAGATGATTTTAGACTTGGAAATATATCGATAACAGGCAAAGGTCACACTTTACTTGGTCAGGTTGTTTTGGGAACTGATATTAATCAGACGAAAAAATTGATTTTACAGATATCTAGTAAACAACCTGTTTATGAGGATTGTACTTGGGGTAAAGCTGAGAGCAGCGAACTATTAAACTTAGATAACTTAGGGCTTATGTTTTGGTTCAAATCAGGTGTCTGGGATGAACTAATTTGTAGTTAACCTCAGATCTGGATAAGGGACTCCTTATCCAATCGAGTTACTTTAATGCTCGGCAGTTTATCTTGAAATGTGTAAGCAATTAGGCCAGCCATCATATTAACCATGAAACTAATACAACATCTATGCCGTGAATGTTCAATCTGAGAAATATTCTTGAGCTGATCAAAGACTGTTTCAATGATAAACCGTTTACGTAACATTAACTTGTCCCAAACTTTCATTACCTTAGTCTTCATGTTTTTCCGGACACCAGTAACAAAGTTGATATCATTATCAGCAAGTTCTTCTGTTAATTTTTTTGATATATATCCTTTATCACCGTACAAATCCCCCCATAAATCTTGGGTCATCTCAGCAATAGGGTTCCTATCATCAACATTACCAGCGGTGATTTTTACGGCGAGAATACCACCCTCATCATTGATGATTAGGTGTAATTTAAAGCCATAGAACCAGCCCATTGTTCCTTTTCCACGTGCAGCTGAATTTGAAAACACTTTATGACGAGGGATACTAATACCAATTCCGATAATTAACTGATCATTCTTAACGGTTAAAACAAATGATAACGGCGTTATTTATTTTCTATGTAGAATGACTAAACTCGTAAATAAATTCCTTGTTCTCATCCTTTTTCCCTCGCT
>JABSRU010000044.1 GCA_013214965.1 Gammaproteobacteria bacterium | reverse complement strand
GACGCATTAGATAAAGTATGGCGAACTGAAGAAATCAAACTGACCACTAAGGCTCAATCTAACTCACTTTTGCGCGATAGCGAGCTAGGTCTTTAATCATTGATATTTTCTTTTGGCATGATGATTTTTCTCGTCTTGCTCTATGTTTAATCAATCTTTCAGTGGGTTGAGGTATATTCTAGTTATGTCACTTACCATTGTTTACAGTCGAGCCCAAATTGAGGTTGAAGTGTATATCAGTAATGGATTCCCCGACGCGCCAGTGTGATCAGCACGTGATCGGGTCCGTAATGGGATTATCAATTCTCATTTTGAATTTATTGCTAAGAAAATTACCTATTGTCTATTTGTATCTCAGATATTGCTTTGATAGCGTACGACAGTGCATCCATCGCTGGCACTTCGATATCTGGGATTATCCCTATTTTTTCCCAATTTAGTTGGTTCGCAGTAATGATCGGTTTTGACAATGAGATACGGAACACCAATTCTGGTGTAATTTGTCGTACCCCGACATAAAAACCAGCCCCTGCTGTCGTTGCTCCTACAACAATTGCTTTGTCGTTGGCTTGCATCACGCCGGTGAATAACTCAGTAGCACTTGCAGAGATCTTACTTGTGAGTATCGATACCGGGTAATCCCGATGAAATTTAGTGTGCCCAGTATGCTTGATTACAATAGTTGAGCTTGTTTTTTGATTGTTCTTATCGTACTGCTCCCACAATGGTGTTTGGGCTGGGAAAAAATATCCGAGTATGTATTGCGCTAAGTAAGGTGAGCCACCAATAGTGTCGCGTAAGTCGATAATCATACCATCGCTATTTTTTAGAAATTCAAATGCTGCATCAACCACATTTTTTGCATTTTCATCGGGATGGAATTTATTAAATTTAAGATAACCAATATTGCCATGGAGATAACTGATCTCCTCAAATGCGTAGTTATAAGTCAGCTTTCCTTCAGTATGAGACTGGATATGGGTGATTTTTTGCGATGACTTAATGGTATATAGGCTTAAGTGTTTATCGCCTGTTATCTGACGGATATCATGACCTATCACACTGGCGTAATCGTCGAGTGATGCTAAATTTGCATACATGTTAAGTGCTAAACGACTAAGTATTATTTCTTTTAGACCCTTTACGACATCTGGTTCTATATAATTTTGTTGCATCACAACAAAAGTCTGATCAATTAACCCTCTTACTACTTCTTTAGTGAGCGTCTTTTCATTAGCGTGTACTTGAATTGTTGCTCCTGACAACATAATGAAAAACAAACAACAAATTACTGAGATAAAAGCTCTAGTTTTAGTCTTCATGGTGTAAACCTTATTAAAAATTGATAATGATGGCGGGAAACGCCAAATAAAGGGGCTGTAATCAATAAGGTTTATATTAAGGCGTTTTTTATTTTGTATATTAGGTTAGCGTCTTTCCAGCCAGAAATTCGATGTTTTGTCGTCAATAGCAGAAGAAACCACTGGGGAGGGAGTGTTTCTGGCAATAAATAATGATCAGAATCCGGAGTAGGTTTCAGGTTGTCAATAATCTCAGTCATCAACCATTTAGCTGCTTGCCGATGATGCTCAAATATACTCGCTGAATAAATGGATGGTGAAGTTGCAGGCGAGTCGGATGAATCTAATAGTAAAGAGTAGCCGCTATTTTCAACGTAATTATCAGATGTGTTAGCTAAATAAAATGAATCAGTGACAAAAGATAGCAGGCCGCATAGAAGCACTACAATTGATAGCATCTTAATTTTAAAGTTGATAGCTGGGGCTTCTATGTTTTTAGTGATAACTTTTCCCACAAGTCGCCTGTTATATTATTCATAATTTATTAATAGCATTTCTTAGGTTTTTCCTTGCCGATTGTTCAAACTTATCAAAGAAATATTTATGTGAATATATTCTTTCTCTTGCTAGAAAGCCTTCTAAGATTTCTTTGCGCTTTTTCTTATAGATGAAACTCGGAATTAACTTATATTCTTCCTTCACCCATGCTTCAAACTGGTCATAGTGTTCACTGGTGCATCCTAAAATAGATAAATCGATATCTACTAAAAGACTTTCATCATTGTCACAAGGTATAGCGCTATGACGAGTTGCCATAATTAATCGATGTACTTCGATTATAAAACAATGTTTTGCACTATTTTTCCTCAGAAATTCTGATGCCAGGTTAGCGCTATATAGCTCATTGTTAGATGAGAAAACTTTGTAGACAGCATCATGGAACCAAAGCGCTGTTTCCAAGGCGTTATAATTATTTGCTAGATGCTTCGATTGTTCTAGATATTTTAAAGTGGCATCTATGTGACTAGAATTATGATAGTGTCGATGCTTTTCATCATAGCTATACTTCAGTTTTAAATAGGTTTCAATATTTGAATCGAAACCTAATCTTTCCATTAAGTCTGTCCAATTTGATTCATCCATTATTTAATCCTTGGAGCATCATCTTTACGTAATCCAAATGCTTGAGCGATGTTCTTACCCGACAGAATCATATAAAGCCAAGCCTTTTTCCAGCGGTTACCTAATAAAACAATGTGAACATGCCAGCCTTTTTCACGCCTTGCGCTATACCCACTGTATAATATTGTAAAGGCTTCGGAGTCACCGATTACTTCTTTTGCTAACTTTTGAGCATGAAATGTGCCCAATTTTAACATTTCTGAAACTTCTTGAGGGCTTGGTTCCCCTTGTGTTTTAGGAAAGGCTAGAATGTAATAATTTGGAATAAAATCTTTTCGAATTCTTAGTAATCGGCAATAATTACCTGATGATAACTCGAACTGATTATATAAATCAGGATCACTCATATTCTTCCCTTACTCATAACTATTAAGCATTAATCTTTTGTTTGCAAAGCATGAGAGATAAATGCTTGTTGGACGAAATTGAGTACTGTTCTAATCAAATGAATAAAATACCATCACCTTGAGTTTAAATCAAATGCTTACATCATATCGATGATGATTATCCATAAGAGAGAATATTGAAAATAATCTGATGGTATTTATATTTTTTTGAGAAGTTAATTCGCTTTTTAGTGATAGCTAGATCTTCAACACAAAAGATTATTTCTCTTTTTTAAACATCATAATTTATAATTTTCCATCGTTTTCAGTCGAACCAAGATTGAGGTGTATCTGAGTAATGGCTTACCCGGTTTTGCGATTGTTGGGCTGCCTAAGGCGTTGGTGCGAGAAGCACGTGATCGAGTGCGTAGTGCGATTATCAATTCTAATTTTTAATTCCCTGCTAAGAAAATCATTGTCAATCTAGCTCCCGCGGAATTGCTTTAGCTGCTAGACATTTTACCGAAAAATATTGATGTGTTTTCATTATCTTAAAGCGTAATTGGTAAACAGCGCCTTAGAATATATCTTTAAATTTTTTTCCATTTTTGAGATAATTGATTAAAGGCAAAAAATAAAGGCTTAGGAAACGCTAACCATGCATAAATATTACATTTTACAGAATCTATGCGAGCCAGAAGATATCGGATTAAAGACCGGAGAAGATCAAGTTGAAATTTTAAGACACGGTTTTGATAATCCTAAATATTATGACTTGCTTGTGGAGCGCTTAGGGCCTAATTATTTGGAATTTAAACACCAGAACTGGTCAACGGAATTTAAGGTACAGTATGCTAAGTTACGGGAGAAGGCATTTTTAACCGACGTTCTTTCCTATTCACCATTTTTAATGAATTGTAAGTTTATGATATCTGCTCGGCTTAAACACATATTCGAGGAGTTCACACTATGCCAGCATATGTTTATCCCTACTACGGTCTATCGCGGTCAGGAACTACATCACTATTACCTGCTTAAATTGAGCAAATCGTCCTATGACATTATCGACTTTCCAAAATCGATATTTAGTGTCCAAGTTGAGGGGTTTAATGCTGAAACTCTAACATTTAACAGAAAGCAGTTTTCATTTTCAAGTGCTGAAGAAATGCTGGAATGTGAAAAAGATTATCTTCTATTTGATGCCGAAACATTATGTTTTAAGGAGAAATTTGATCGTAAATTAGATTTGTTTACTCTTTATAATGGAAAAATCATTATTAGCGAACGGTTATTTGAACGACTGGTTAGCGAGAACATATCAGGGCTTGGTGCTTTACCTGTCTTTGGTGATGTAACGTATTGGCCTAAATTGAGTTAGTGTAACTTTATGATATTAAGTTTTTTGTGTGATGTGTTTTTTATTGGTAATTTATCACTAATAAATCGATTAGTTTTAGTCAAAAATTCAATTAATAAAGCCGATTAGGGATGCATCATGAAAAGATGTGAAATAGTTTAATTTGAGATCATCAGTGGAGTGATTGCTAATTGATATCCGCCTTTAGCACGATGATTTCCTCATCTTGATCTATGCTTAACCCTCATTCAGCGAGCTAAGGTGTTTTAGTTATGTCACTTGCCATCGTTTACAGTCGAGCCAAAGTTGGGGTTGATGCGCCACTGGTGACGGTTGAAGTGCATCTGAGTAATGGCTTGCCGGGTTTTGCGATTGTTGGATTGCCCGAGGCGTCGGTGCGAGAAGCACGTGATCGAGTGCGTAGTGCGATTATCAATTCTAATTTTGAATTCCCTGCCAAGAAAATTATCGTGAATCTAGCTCCTGCTGATCTTCCAAAAGAAGGAGGGCGCTTCGATTTAGCCATTGCAATTGGCATTTTGGCTGCCTCAGAGCAAGTGCCAATGGTTAAGCTCGAGAGTTATGAGTTTTATGGCGAGTTAGCACTGTCTGGTTTGTTGCGACCAGTAATGGGGATTTTGCCAGCGGCTATCGCCTGCACTAAGCAGAAACGCCAAGCTATTGTGTCAATTGACAATCAAGATGAATTAGCCTTGCTTGAAAATGATCATAATAAAGTGGCTGACAGTTTGTTGCAGGTCTGTGCTTTTTTACATGGTCAACAAATCTTACCATTTGCACGTCCACATTTAAAACTAGTCACTGAGTCTGAAAATTGTGATATTCAAGATGTTGTTGGACAACGCTACGCTAAGCGAGCGTTAGAGATTGCGGCTGCTGGTGGTCATAATTTACTTTTTATCGGTCCGCCCGGTACCGGTAAAACGATGTTAGCGAGTCGGTTGCCTTCTATTTTACCGCCTTTAACCATTGAGCAGGGCCTTGCTGTCGCCGCTATTTATTCAACGTCTGGTCTGGATTTAGCGTGGTCGAATTGGTTAATTCCACCATTTCGAAGTCCTCATCATTCCAGTTCTGCTGTTGCATTAGTCGGGGGTGGTAGCGGCCATCATTTGCGCCCCGGAGAAATATCATTAGCACATCACGGGGTGCTGTTTCTTGATGAGTTAACTGAGTTCGACAGGCGGGTGCTTGATTCATTGCGTGAACCCTTAGAGTCTGGCGAAATTGTGATTTCACGAGCCGCTGGCAAAGTGGTTTTTCCTGCTGATTTTCAATTAATAGCCGCGCTTAATCCTAGCCCTTGTGGTGAAGTTGGTGAGAACAGTCGCAGTACTTCGGATCAAATTCTTAAATATTTAAGTAAGTTATCAGGGCCTTTTCTCGATCGCTTTGATTTAACGATTGATGTCCCCCGATTGCCAAAAGGCAGTTTGTCTCGGCCCGCTAACCAAGGTGAAAGTAGTGCGGAGATTGCCCTGCGGGTGTTGGCCGCTAGAAAACTGATGCTAGCGAGAGATGGAAAAATGAACGCGCTGTTGACCACCAAGGATATTGCTAGCAGTTGTGCTTTATCAGATGAGGATAATCAATTTTTGGAGCATGCGATTGAGCAGTTACATTTGTCGATGCGTGCTTATCATCGGATTTTAAAAGTAGCTCGCACCTTGGCTGATTTGCAGGCTGTGGCTGAAATAAACCGCAGTCATTTGACCGAAGCTTTAGGCTATCGGGCAATGGACCGCTTATTGAGTTCACTAAACACCAGATTTTAGATCGACATATGGCCTAATAATCCCAGCATAAAGCCAAGAATAGCTCCCATGGCGGGTAACCAATGTTTGTTTAGTTTTGCTTGTGGCGCGATATCTTGGAACACCGAATATAAAATCCCGCCAGAAGCAAATAACATGATTGAAGCAACAGCCTCGGGTTTATCTGCTAAATATAAGAAACCTGCGATCCCAGACAATGGACCGATAAGAGACATTAGGGTGAACAGCATAATAATTCGGTTACCGCTATATGAAGATGACTCCTTTAGTTCACGGTAAGCATTAAAGCCCTCGGGTAAATTTTGTAAAGCCATTAATCCAGCCAAGAGCAAGGCACTGGAACTGCCTATCGCGAGTGCTGCGCCGAGCGCTAATGCCTCAGGGATAAAATCACTTAACATTGCCGCTAGCTGGCTTGCGGGTGTATTGAGTTTGTCGAGCACGATATCAATGAGCATAAAGGCAAAACCACCGCCACAAAAATAGAGCGAGGCTGAGGTTAATGACTGCCCTTCAATGCCTTGCGGTACTAAAACCAGCGCAACAGCTGATAATAATGCGCCACCACCAAAAGCGATGATGCCGTGTTTTAATTCTTCGTCAAGCCAACGAGGTTTTATCTGTTCTATTTGTGCCAAAATAGCCCCTAGAGGCATCGCAAGTCCAGCAATAAGGGTAAGATAAATGACATTGATGAGTTGTTGATTAGTTGCCATTGATTGGGTATTCCTTTGTTGAATGGTTGAAAATTATAAAAATAACCCACAAGGTGTCATTTTTTTGACTACTATTCTTGTTGTTATGTCATATCTAGAGTATAGATCAATGCAAAGTATAAGAACGGCTATCACTAAGAGGTTCGCTGCTCTAATGTTTTATGGGAAAAAATATCCCGTAGTTTTTTTACTTGTGCTATTTTTGATCGGCTACTTTTTTATTTTTTTACACATTAAGAAAATACATTTCCAATTGTTGACCGATACTATCAAGGAAAGCTCTCGTCAATATGCCGAAATTATTAGTGAATTTAGAATACTTTATACCTCTGAAGTTGTTAATACAATGAGTAAAATGGGTATTGAGGTTAGTCATGACTATCATCAGTCGGTTAATGCGATACCGCTACCTGCAACTTTTAGTCTGTTGCTCGGTGATAGAATGGTTGCAGCAAATTTTGATGTTAAATTTCGACTTTATAGTGATTATCCTTTCCCCTGGCGCCAGCATAAAGGTGGGTTGCAAGATGATTTTGAGCGGGCAGCTTGGCAGTACTTAACCCAAACTCCTAATGAGCCATTCACTCGAATAGAAGAGGTCGATGGTAAATTAAGTTTGCGCTATGCCATTGCTGATGTATTACAGCCACAATGTGTTAATTGTCATAATAGCCATCCTCAGTCACCTAAAGTTGATTGGAAAGCCGGTGATGTCCGTGGTGTATTAGAAGTGATTCAACCGTTGACCACTGGGCTATTAAAAAATCGTCAAGTTTTTATCGATATGTTATTGCTTATCTCCAGCTTAATGATGGTATGTTTTTTAGGTCTAATATTTATTATTAGACAATTGCAACACAAAATTATTCAACGAAAACAAATAGCGTTAGATCTAACGTTGGCTACTAATAATGCTATTGTGGCAAAAGAAAATGCCATTGCCGCTAATAAAGCGAAATCGGTGTTTTTAGCCAATATATCCCATGAATTTAGAACCCCAATGAACGCGATCACCGGTTATTCACAGTTTTTGCTACAGAAGAATAATCTTGAGAGCGAACATAAAAATGCGTTGATTATTATTGAAAAATCAACAGAGAATTTATTAGTGTTGATTGAAGACTTACTCGACATAGCCAAAATAGAATCAGGGTTAGTATTGATTAAAGATAATGTCTTTGACTTGCAGTTATTGCTTGATGAATTGGCACAAATGTTTCAGTTGAAAGCCAATCAAAAGGGGATTGAATGGAGTGTCATCAGTGACGTTCAAGTAAAAAAAACCTTAGTACTGGGTGATAACGTTAAATTAAAACAAATATTAATAAACTTGGTTGCTAATGCCTTAAAGTTTACTTCACAGGGCTATGTCAAGTTATCAGTGGTTCAAAAAACAACACAAAGTTATTTGTTTTCAGTGACAGATAGTGGCGTGGGGCTTGATGAAAATGAGTTTGATAATATCCTTCAGGCGTTTAATCAAGGTAGTGCGCCATCTGAACTTGGTGGCAGCGGGCTTGGTTTAACTATTTCACAGCAATACTTAAACTTAATGGATTCTAAGTTAATACTACAATCGAAAAAAAATCAGGGGACCGAGTTTAGTTTTCTGTTAACGTTGGTTGATGTAATGCAAGAGAAGGAGGCAAAAAATCTGGTCCCCTCAGCGTTAGTTATTGCTGATAATTTAAATTTAGTTGAGCAGCCAATGTCGCATCAATTAACCGATGCACAATTTGAATTGTTACTTCAGCCATGCCGATTATACCTTATCGAAGGTATTGAGAGTTTAACAGATGAATTTTTTAATCAACACTTAATCGGTGATGATTTTTATCAACGGATAAACGATCTAATTAAAAATTATGATTTTGATGGTTTGATCGCGTTTTTAACCGAGGTGCAAAATGACCGCTAATTTTTCTATCTTAATTGTTGATGATAAGCCGATTAACATCGATGTATTACGTTTATATATCGAAATTAAAAATTACCAAATATTTGCGGTAACCAGTGGTGAACAGGCATTAACATTACTTAAAAAAGTAAAAATAGATCTTATTTTACTCGATATTATGATGCCAGATCTTGACGGTTACCAAACTTGTCTCAAGATTAAACTAACCACCGGTCTGAGCAATATCCCGATTATTTTTGTGACTGCAAAAAACTCTCCTGAAGAGCTTAGCTATGGTTTTTCTATCGGGGCTGCAGATTACATTACTAAACCTGTCCACAAAGACATTCTATTGGCCAGAATAGAAAATCAATTATCGCACTTGAGACAGCGGGAATTAGAATATCAACTGAAAGAATCCAATAAAATGGCTGAATTAGGCAGCATGGTCGCGACCATTACTCATGAAGTCGCGAGCCCGATGGGGAATGTGCTGTTGGCATTAGATTTAATGGCTAATCAAACGGTGGCGTTTGAGCAAGTCTTTAAGCAAAATAAACTGACTAAAAGCGATTTTGTTGATTACTTCGCAAAACTTAATCAAACGCTAGCACTGTGTTTATCTAATGGCCGACGGGCGAATCAATTGATGAATAGCTTTAAACAGGTTGCGGTAGATCAGTGCAGTGATCGGATCTTGAAATTTAATTTATCAGAATATGTTGATGATATTCTAATCACGATTAGGCCGCGTTTTTTTAAGCACCATCATAATGTTAAAGTGGATATTGATCAAAATGTTATGATCAATAATTACTCTGGCGCGTTATCGCAGGTGATTATTAACATCATCAACAATGCAATATTTCATGGTTTTTCTGAAGTAGAATCAGGTCTGATATCTATTACCGGTAAACAGCAAGAAGATCAGATAATGATGACATTTGAAGATAATGGGGCGGGAATGTCGGAGTTAGCACTAGAACAAGCCTTTGATAAATTTTTTACCACCAAAGCGGATGATGGAGGCTCGGGATTGGGTTTGTCGATTTGTCGTGATTTGGTTGAAAAAAAACTCGCCGGTTTAATCACAATTGAAAGTCATTTAGGTCAGGGCACCAAGGTAACGTTGTTATTCCCAAAACAACTCGACTAACCCAGAATTAACCAAACACCAATGGCTATCATTAAACTGCTTGACCTCCGGTTGACTATGTTGATGTTACCTCGATAAGCTAATAAGTGCTTTAAGGTTTGTCCGGTAATCCCCCATTCTTAATGCAGATTAGCTGTAGAACTTAGGTTTTTACTCAGTCTTCTTTTCTTAATTGGTGTTAACCCATTGGCTAAAGAAACTAAATCCCCGCATCATTTGAAAAGAACTGAGGCCGTTGGATAATTCAATATGATGCTGCCTAATATTGCATAAATTTCATTGTGAGCAACCGTTAATCACTTTTATTTACCGTTGACCATTTAATGCGCCATGTTGGCGCTGCTTTTTATTAGGGTAAGGCTAACTAAAAGGAGCGACTAATGGCTGAGTATTTGTACTTGTATGAACTTTCAATGTTAATCAACTGGCAACAACTGTTGATGGTGTTGGTGTTGTTTAGCTTGTTAATCGTCGAAATCCCAGTAATAAGGAATAAAAAATGACTACTACTACCGTAAGTCCAATAGTAATACTCGATGCTTATGTCGCGCCCACCTCAATTTTTGAGCGTTTAAGTGAGATTAAAAAATGGAGCTGGCTCGCTTTGCTATTGTTGTTGGCTGTGATGATTGCCAGTAATTATTTTTTCTTTGGTGGGATGTCTACCTCGTGGTTAGTTGAACAACAGTTGTTACATGCTGGTGATTTATCGGGTGCTGAACTTAAAGCAGCGACAGAGATGATGGAACAAACCGCGCAATACACCGGGATATTGGGCGGCGTATTTGGCGCGATTTTCCAACTATTATTTCTCTGCGTTTTTGCGGCTTACTTTATGCTGGTGGCTAAATTTTATGGTAACAATGATAACTCATTTAAATTTGGCGATTGGTTCAGTTTTAGTATTTGGACTCAAATGCCAATGCTGATCAGTATGCTTGGCTTTGTGGCACTGTTTGCTACGGCGTCGACTGCAGATTTACCGCTTGGATTAGCTAATTATGCGTCACTGAATCAATTGTTATTAGGGCTAAACCCTAGTGATGCGCTATTTACTTGGGCAGAAAGCATTAATCTGTTTTCGTTATGGTCAATCGTTATTTCGATGATTGGTTTACGTGTTTGTTGTGGTCTATCCATGGTTAAGGCGAGTGTGTTGTCGTTGCTGCCTTATGTCGGATGTTTTGGCTTGTGGTTTGTTGTTCTTTAAGACAAAGGATTAGATGATGAAAAAAATAATACTTTGGGCCCTAATTATTGCCGGTGTTGCTGGCTTAATTACCTGGCAAAAAATGAAAGGTGATCACGCTAATATTACGGTTAATAGTAGTTTGGTCAATCAACAGGTATTAAGCGACAGTATTTTGGCTTCGGGCAATCTCATTTTTAATACCCAAATTCAAATTCGTTCTGAAGTTACTGGCATTGTTACTCAAGTGCTCGTTGAGGAAGGGCAGTTTGTGAAGTTGGGGCAAATACTAATGCAGTTAGATCAAACTGCATTTGCTGCTGATGTTGCTAATTATCAAGCGGCGGTTAATGCCCAGGAAATAGAGATTGAGCGGGTGATGGAAATTAGCCGTGATTTGCAAAGGCGCTTACTGCAACAACGTAAGTTGTCACGTAAAAATTTAATTGGTAAAGAAAGGGTTGAGCAATTACACAGCCAAACTAATATTGCAGCCATTGAAATTAAAGCGGCGAATGAGCGGCTTAATCAACACCTAGCATCGCTGGCTTTTGCGCAAGACCGTTTAAAGAAAACCACCTTTAGAGCATCCATGGCGGGGTTAATCGCTGCGGTTGATGTTAAAACCGGTGAAACGGTGATTGCTGGTACCACCAATATTATTGGTTCAGCGCTAATGACCTTGGCTGATCCTGGCACTATTTTAGCGGAGTTAAGAATTGATGAGGCAGATATTAGCAGCGTGAAAACTGGGCAGTTAGTTGAAGTCTTTGCGGCAGCTGATCCTAAGCATGCTTTAATCGCCAAAGTGGTCAGTATTGGCACTTCAGCACGTCGGTCTGCACGGGGCCAAGGGTTATTTTATCGGGTTAAAGCGGTGATCGATTCTAAGCAGCATTTATATCCGGGCATGAGTTGTCGAGCTGAAATTATTACTAATCAATCTGAGCAGCAATTAACGGTACCGATTGCCGCAGTACATCAAGATAAAGATAGCACTTATGTTTGGCTAATCAATGATAGCAGCGCAAAGAAGCAGTTAGTGACAGTTGGCATGGCGAATGATACGCACCAAGCAATTATCACCGGGTTAGCCGCTGATGATGTCGTCGTTACTGGGCCTGCTCGTTTGGTGAACACTATCAAAGAGGGCACACCTCTGACTATTAAAGAGAGTTAACCATGAGTCAACAGGTGATTGAATTAACCGCTGTCGGTAAAAGTTATCCGATGGCTGGTCAAACATTTGAAGCGTTAAAAAATATTAATTTGACGATTAATGCCAATGAATATGTCGCGATCACTGGTCCTTCGGGATCGGGTAAGTCAACTTTAATGAATATTATTGGCTGCCTAGATCCTGCATCATCTGGTACCTATTTACTCGATCAACAGGATGTCGCCAGTCAAAATGAAGCCTATTTGGCTGAAGTTAGGAATAAAGCGGTTGGATTCATTTTTCAAAGTTTTAATCTACTGCCCCGAGCATCGGTATTGGTGAATGTGATGCAACCGCTGATTTATCGGATCATGCCAAATGCGGCACGTAAAGAAAAAGCGAGGATTGCGTTAGAGCGTGTCGGGTTAAGTGACAAAATCAATAGTTTACCCAATCAGTTATCGGGCGGTCAGCGCCAGCGTGTCGCTATTGCACGGGCATTAGTGACTGAGCCTGCGATTATTTTAGGCGATGAACCGACCGGTAATTTGGACAGTAAAACCACTGGCGATATTATGGCATTGTTTGATCAATTACATCAGCAAGGGCACACCATTATATTGGTGACCCATGAAGCGGAGATTGCCGAACATTGTCATCGTGTGATCAGATTAGTGGATGGTGAAATTGCCAGTGATATCGTTAATCCAGCACGGAGTCAAGCTCATGGGTAAAACATTACATGGCGTTATTGAAGGTGGCAAAGCGGCGTTTCATTCTATTTATGCGCACGCGATGCGAAGTGCCCTCACGACATTAGGGATAATTATTGGGGTTAGTGCCGTGATTGCTGTGGTTGCAGTGATGGAGGGATTAAGCGCGAGTATTACCGCTAAACTCGATGACTTAGGTAGCGACATGGTGACCTTAAGAGCTTACACCACGCCAGAGCAGGAGATGTTAGGGTTTGAAAATAAAGTCAGTTACGATGATTTTATATTGCTCAAAGCTAAAGTGAAAACCGTGGATGACATGACCGCGGTGATGCGTGCTTTTAGCATGGGTGCAAGTGTGCAATATGGTCGCAATAGCGCCCAGACTCAAATTATGGGCACCGACAGTAGTTATCAAAATGTGGTGCGGATCTTCCCTGAAATGGGACGTTTTTTGTCGGTTAGTGATGATCTCCGTCGTCGTCGAGTGGCGTTTATTGGTAGTTCGGTGGTCAAAAAGCTTAATATGCCAGTTAATCCCATCGGTGAATTCATTAACCTTAGTGGTGATTGGTTTCGAGTGATTGGGGTAGCAGAGACCCAAGGTAGCTTGTTTGGGTTCGATCAAGATAATTACATTATCACGCCATTTAGTACTATTCGCTCCTTAAGTGGTAGTCAAGTATCAGAAAATATTGAGATTATGTTTCGACCCAAATTGGGTGTCGAATTAGCCACTGTGACCGATCATATGAGTCAATTATTGCGTCAGCGCCATAAGTTAGCCAAGGGTGATCCCGACCATTTCGAATTTAACACTGCTGAAAAAATGAAGGAGAGTTTTTCGAGCATGACCACGGCGATTACCGTGGTGGCATCGGGCGTGGTTGGCATTAGTTTGTTGGTCGGTGGTATCGGCGTGATGAACATTATGTTGGTGTCGGTGACCGAGCGAACTAAAGAAATTGGTATTGCTAAGGCATTAGGCGCAACCCCGCAATTCATTATGCTGCAGTTTTTGATTGAAGCATTAGTGTTGTCACTGTTTGGTGGATTGATAGGACTGGTGATTGGTTATGGCTTAGCTGAAATTGTATCGATGATGATGCCGGGCTCAGTCGATGTGATTGTGCCATTGTGGGCAGTTTGGTTATCCCTTGGTTTTACGACCTTTATTGGTGTAGTCTTTGGCTTAGCGCCCGCGATTAAAGCGGCAAACTTAAACCCAGTGGATGCCTTAAGATATGAGTAAAACGGGACAATTAGTGTGGCAACAATTAAAGCAAGGGCTGGAAATTAGTAAAACGGCCAGTAAAGGCTACAAGATTGCGATGTCAATCATGTTTCTGTTGTATGCGGCCTATAATTTATCGGTCATGCAAATGGTGATGAACTCTATTATCGTTAATCATCAAATTTTTGTACTGCGCATTATCATCGAAGGGATATTGTTTTTATTAATTTGTCATCTATTTGTTCGCAGTTATTTAAAATTATATATCATTAATACTGCGCTATCGGTGAAGAGAGGGGCAGCTTTTGTTGGCTATTTAATTCTTGTGTCAATTATTTATGCTGCGGCCACTTATGGTATATCAGAGGTGGAAGCCTTAAGTTATAAAGATATTGAACAAATACAGGCATTGAAAAAAAGCATTAGTGAAGTACTCGATAAAGAAGGCATGGCCGTTCTTATTGTAATGAATTCTTCCATGACATTATTCGGCTGGAGCATTGTTTATGTATTTTGGCAGCAGCAATTAGCGCGAAAATCCCTAAAAAAACAAATGCATCAAGCGCAAATTCAGCAACTCACTAATCAGCTCAGCCCACATTTCCTTTTTAACTCGTTTAACAGTATTCGGGCGTTGATTTATGAAGATCAAGATAAAGCCGCCGATACGGTGACGTTATTGTCTGAGCTATTTCGCACTCATTTACAGGCGCACCTTAAGCCTAAATCTAGCTTGAGCGATGAATGGCAGGTCAGTCAGCAATATTTAGCGATTGAGCAAATACGGCTCGAAGAACGGTTAACCGTAAGCGTTGAGATTGACCCTGAGTTAACGATGCAAAAATTACCGACCTTAACCCTTTTAACCTTGATTGAAAATGCCGTGAAACATGGCATCTCACCCAGTGCCAGTAATGGCTTTATTAATATCGTTGCCAAGCCGATTAACGACAAACGTTGGTCGTTAACAATCACCAATAGTGTTAATAGTGATGGGAATTTATCAGGTGATGTCCAAGGGACTGGTACCGGTTTAGTGAATATCGCCAAGCGATTAACGCTGATGTTCGGTGTCCTGCAGCAATTTAGTCATCAGTTAGTTGATCATCAATTTACGGTCAAAATGGAGTTACCCCGTGCTTAAAATTTTAATTGTTGATGACGAGCGTTTAGCGCGGGTCGAACTGAAGCGTTTATTAAATAAAATAGCGGATATCGAGATTGTTGCTGAGGCCAGTAATGCTCAAGATGCCCTAAATTGTTTACAAAATCATTCGATTGATTTAGTGTTTTTAGATATTCAAATGCCGGGCATGAGTGGTTTAGAGCTGGCAGACCAAATTGACCCAACAGTGCAGTTTGTTTTTTGTACGGCGTTTAACGAACACGCGGTGGATGCTTTCTCTCTAAATGCGACGGATTATTTAATGAAACCGGTTAACCCCCTGCGGCTACAGCAGAGTATTGAGCGGGCACAGCAACATCTAATCGCGCAACAAGAACAGTCGTCATCACTAAACAACTTAACCAATAATTATTTACCAGACAATCATGGTTTGTTATTAAAGTTTGGTGATAGCAGTCGGATTGTCCGTTTATCGGAGATTGAGCGGTTTGAGTCGATTGGTAATCATGTCGCTGTTTATTGCCAGAGTGGTAAATCTTATATTCATTCCTCATTGACTAAAATCGAACGACGACTCGATCCTCATTTGTTTTTTAAAGCCAGTCGTGGCGAGATTATTCGGGTCGATAGTATCGAAAAAATTGAAGAGGGCATGGCAATTGGAAGTTTATTGGCGGTTATGAACTCGGGGCTGCAAATTGAGGTGAGTCGACGCCAAGCACAAAGTCTAAAGCAGTTATTTAATGTCTGGTAAAAATTAAGCTTGTCTGACCTCTTTACTCTTGGGTAGAATGTGGCTCCCCAGTGACGAGGTTAATAATGAAACAGGTAATAGGTTGTTTGGCTTTTTTAGGCTATTTATTGAATACAATTTTTTGGACGATACCGCTAGTGTTGTTAGCGCTGCTTAAATTGATCCCGCTATCGATTAGCCAAAAAGTATTGAGTTACTTAATTGATGGTTGTGCAACTTGCTGGGTTAAGGTTAATACGGTTAATCAACGAATCCTTAGCCCGTTAAAAATTGATGTTGTTAATGTTCCTCAATTATCAAAAGAGCAATGGTATATCGTGGTATCTAACCATCAATCCTGGGTTGATATTTTAGTGTTGCAACGGGTATTTAGTGATCAAATTCCTTTCCTTAAGTTCTTTTTAAAACAGCAGCTAATCTATGTACCAATCATTGGCTTGGCTTGGTGGGCACTCGACTTTCCATTTATGAAACGTTATAGCAAGGCGTTTATTGAAAAACATCCTCACCTAAGAGGTCGTGATGTTGAGACAACTCGCAAAGCGTGTCAAAAATTTAAGCACAAACCGGTAAGTATTATGAACTTTGTTGAAGGAACTCGTTTTTCTAACCACAAATCAGCACAGCAGCAATCACCATATTCACAACTATTGCTGCCTAAAGCCGGTGGCTTATCATTTGCGATTAATGCGATGGATGGGGTGATTGATACGATATTGGATGTGACGATTTGTTACCCAGAAGGTATTCCTTCCTATTGGCAGNTTATGTGTGGTGAAGTTGCTAGCGTTAAAATAGATATCCAATCTCAAGCAATTACCAATGAGTTAGTGGGGGATTATCAGAATGATCCACAATTTAAACAGTTATTTCAACAGTGGCTTAATCAATTATGGCAACGTAAAGTTAGTACGCTGGAGGCATTAAAAAAGGCTCAGTAAACTGAGCCTTTGCTTTAATTGGCAGTCTTAAGACTAATTAAAACTTACAGTCACTTCATTTGAACAAATATCACCAGCTCCACAGACTTTATACATATAGCTATCTGCTGTTGAGTTGCGCATTCTATCGGTAAAGCGTCCGCTATCACTCATGGTTTTGATTATGACACCGTCACGATAGATATTAACGTCACCACCAAGACTGTTCCAGCTTAGACTAACTTTTAAGGTGCCTAAACGAGAGCGGTAAGCACGACGAACATCAAGTTCGACTGCAACATCAGAAACCGTTACTGAGTGCATAACTTCGTTACTTCTTTCACCACTATCAGTTACTGTTAACTTAACGTCATAGGTACCCGCTGCACTAAACGCATGTACTGGATTTTGAGCAGAAGAAGTATTACCGTCTCCAAAGTCCCAAGCCCAAGTCGTAATATCGTTGTTTGAATCGGTGCTGCCATCAGTAAATGCGACACTTAATGCCGTCGTATTATCAAATGAGAACATCGCAACAGGAACTGCAGGTAAAACTTCACCAGTGGCCGTTAGCGTTAATGACCAAGAATCTAACGTCCCAGTATCAGCGCCAGCATTATCAGACACATTTAGGGTCCAATCGCCGGTCGCTACTTCACCGTTAAATGATCCAGTTGCATAACTCTCATCAATATCATCAGCACTACCGCCCGAACGACTACGTAATGTATGCGACGTACCAGTTGGAGAAGTTAAGGTTAAAATGATATCGCCACTCCAAGTGTGAGTCACGTTGACATGCGCTGATGTGCCAAATACGGTTAACGGATCCGGTACGTTAATGATGCTGTTGATACCAGCGCCATCGTTGTCAGGGATTGCAATCGTTGTACCGTTATCATAAACATGGTCTTCAAGCCCTTGTGGAAGAAGAGTCAAACTAACCGTTTTAGTCTTTGAGACATCAGGAGTTGATGCATCATCATCAGTATCACCGGCAGCAGTAACACTAAATTCATAGCTGCCCCAAGCGGTATCATCGGTTGTTGGTACAGTCAGAGTGAATGTTCCTCCAGTACTTACTGAGCTTGCACTAAGCGTTGCACCGTCTAAACCACTGGTTAGTGTTAGCGAAACAGTACCTGACCAATCAGCAATTGAGCCAACTGAGAAGTTATAGACAGCAGTTTCGCCAACCACTTTGTGAACACTTGATGGTGAAACACCTAATTTAAAGCCAGGTTGTGGATCCGCATCTAATAACAGTTGGTGTAAGTTTAGACGGCGGCCTTCCACCATTTTACCATCTAGAACCGCGAGTTCGTCACCACTTGTCATTAATAGTGCTTTGATTTCTGCGCCAGTCAATGATGGATTAATCGAGTAAACTAATGCCGCAGCACCAGCCACTTGAGGTGTTGCCATTGAAGTACCAGAGTAAGACGCATAGCCATCAACCACCGTAGAAACAATAGCGCTACCAGGCGCCGCCATATCAACTGAAGTGGCACCATAAGAAGAGAAGCCTGATAAATTATCACTGGAGTCAGTACTTGCGACAGAAATAATATTGTCGAGGGTGTAGTTCGATGGATAATGCGGAGAAGCATCATTATCCGATCCCGCATTACCAGCTGCGGCAATGAATAAAATATCTTTGGCACCGGCAGCAGCAATTGAATCTTCTAATGCTTGGCTAAAGCCACCACCGCCCCATGAATTGTTTAGGGCAACAACATTTATACCGCTATCCTTAAGGGCAACCATGTAATCAATACATTTGATGGCGTCTGCCGTGGTACCGGTACCTTCACCAGATAGGAACTTACAACCAACGATTGAAACATCCCAGTTAACACCAGTAACGCCAATACCGTTATTCCCCTTACCGCCGATAGTACCAGAAACATGAGAACCATGATTACCATCGTCCATTGGGTCGCCAGAATTGTTTATCGCATTGATACCGTGAATATCATCGATATAACCATTGTTATCATTATCAATACCATCACCAGCTATTTCAT
Source organism: Gammaproteobacteria bacterium (assembly GCA_013214965.1). GTDB lineage: Bacteria > Pseudomonadota > Gammaproteobacteria > Enterobacterales > Psychrobiaceae > Psychrobium. Next base: position 15,974 of record JABSRU010000044.1, on the reverse strand, counting down.
TTGGGTTGATCCACATGTTATCGCTAAGATCTTCATGGTTATAATTAACACCAGTGTCGATAACACCGATAACGACATCTGAATTACCAGTGGTAATATCCCAAGCATCTTCTGAGCTCATATCAGCACCTGGTGTTGCGGTGTTTTTGTGGGCCCAGAGATCACTGTACCTTGGGTCGTTTGGTGTGGCACTGGTAGTGTAGATAAAGTTTGGCTCAGCATATTTTACATTGGGGTTTTTACTGAGTTGTTTGATGGCTGCGTCCACTGATATTTTGTTCAGTTTTAAATGAGCCAAGCGGCCATTATGCAGTGTTTTGAATGAGTCATCTTTACCGTCGCTGTTGACATCATTAATCGTTGCACCGATTGAGCGTCTAACCTTTAGTTTTTCGAACTTTGAGGTACCATCTTTAAATAAAACAATGATTGAATCGCTGTCATATTTTACAGCATTTGCTGTATTTTGAGCCGTTGCTAGCGCTGGCAATAATGCTAACGTAATGATAGATAATTTAAAATTCATGTGAATCCTTCCATTTAGTAAAAATACAAGCTATTAAAAAAAGCCGATTAGGCTTTTAAATATTCTTTACTTTTAGGTCCATCTTATTGCTGTAATGATTATAATTTAGTCATTCCAAGTTAACTAAATTAATCTTACGTTCAGTTTAAAACAAGCCCTAACTGTATATACCAAAATTACATTAAATTACATTATTAATTGTGAACTGCCTTAAATATGAGCATAAAGGTTGTGTTTTTAATATTATGTAGTCATTTGTTATTAATTGTTGGTTATTGTTAATTAGATGTTGAATTATTCGGTTATTCCTTATCGGTATAAAGTATTACTATTTGGTCTTTTGAGTTTCTGTTTAGTTGTTTTTTGCTCTTTTAAGATCAGTGTATTGAGTGTTTGTGTTCGTTTTTTGAACTTTAAAAAATAAGCCGTTTGGATGATTGAGAGTTGGTTATCTAATGCTTAAATTTAGTGGGATTTATTTTTAGGTTGGCCTGTAGGGGTAAATTTAGGTAAGTCAACTTATGGGTTCTTTCTTATTTCAGAATTTTTTGCTATCAAATGTGTTACTACACTTTTTGTAGTGATGATATTAGTGATAAATTTTTAAACAAGCAAAATGTTTGCAAAGTGGTATTGTCATCCAAGCTGTTGTTGAACAAAGGGATGTGTTTCATCTTATCTGTGACTCAATATGGGCAATTGAATGCTTTGAAATTTAATAAATGGATTCACTTATACTATTTTATAAGTGTTTAAAAAAATACTGGAGAGATTAGAGATGAGAAGTTTTAAAAAAACAATATTGACCACCGCTGTACTTATAGGAATGACTACAACAGTTCTGGCAGCAGAGCAAACCAAGGTTGTTGAAATTGGCGATGAAATCTCGATTTTACAATCGGAAAATAGTACTGGAACCATCGCAATAACAGAGCAAACATCAGTGATTAATGCCATTGGTAATATTGCAATCATTGAGCAAGAAGGCATAGATAACGGTGCTAGAATTACTCAAGATGGTGATTTGAATTATGGTAAAATTTCGCAAAATGGACATGACTTAGTTGGTATTACTGAAGCTACAGGTGACTCAAACAATCAAGTAATCACTCAAACTGGTGGTATGGCTCAAGCACAAGTTACCGCCGTTGGTAATTCCAATATCATGAAAGTCACCCAAAATGAAATTGACGCAGCAGGTTCTATTGCTGACCGTGCACTCGTTGAGGTTACTGGTAATCTCAACGAAGTGAGAGTCACTCAAAAGGTCAATGGTCAATGGTATTATGGAACAGATATGATCGGTAGCTCTAATAAGATCACCATTGAACAGAAAGGTGATAAGTGGAATGAAGCTTATTCTCGACGCTTAGCCGGTGATGCAAACGAACTGTCTATTGAACAAGATGGTTATTATAACGTGACACAGGTTAACGATTTAATCGGTAGTGATAATGATATTACGATTGATCAAGAAGGCGACCGTAATAAGGTAACAGCAAACGACTTAAGGTTTGAAGACGCAACCTTAACAATCGACCAAGATGGTAACTACAATGCAGCAACTGTTATTGGTGAAGGTAAAGATAACTCAATTAAAGTTGAGCAAGATGGAGATAGGCATGTCGCTAAAATGATTGCTTACGGTGACGACAATGATCTTGACTCAGAACAAAAAGGCTCAGCTAATGATGTTTACTTAGGATTAATTGGTAATAATAATGATTTTGAAAGTGAACAAAATGGCCAATATAATCAGATTCACATTGTCGATTTTTCGGGTAATGATAATGATATTGAAGCAAATCAAACCGGTGATGAGAATACGTTAATGGTTCAAATGGGCTCTTCATCGTCAGATTTTACCGCTAATAACAATGATTTCAAGTTAACGCAATCAGGTAACTTGAATGAAATGGCGCTAACCACAAGCTCTGCTGTTAATTCAGACAATAATAAAGCAACGCTGATGCAAAGTGGTGACTTTAATATTATCGATTTAATGCTTGAGGGTAGCAGTAATATCCTTTCATTTACTCAAACAGGTAGCGACAATATTATTGGTGCTGTCGGTGAAGGTGCCTTCGTTGTAAATGGTTCAAATAACAGCTTTACCGTGACTCAACTCGGTGATAGCAACGTGGTTAATGGTGCTATTTTAGGTAATAACAACGCGGTGACGGTTACTCAGATTGGTGACTTTAACTCAACAACTGTTAGCCAAAACTAATCACTATTACTTATAGTGCATGCTGGTTCCTTTTTTAGGAGCCAGCTTTCTTATTTTTATACCCATGACCATTGGTCATTGGTATATATATTGGTTAAATATTTAATATGGAAAAAAAATATTTAAATAGTTTTGTTTTTACAATATTACTCTTGAGTTTTTTTTCGTTCTCCACGCGTAGCCAAGAAATTACTGTTAGCGGATTTCTGGTCGATCGCACCATCAGCCGTTTCGGCAAAGATTTTTATCAATATTTTAGTGTGCTATGGCAAGAAGTACCCGTCAGTTTGACCGAGGATGCTAACTTGGTCATCAAAGAAACGGTAGTTCCTCGCTCTGGTACTCGTTTAACAATAGAGATTGATAATAAAATAATATACTTAACGTATTTTGGACGTCGTAATACTGTGGTCAAAAAACAAGTAGAACAGGCAATTTTTATTGTGATGGAAAGCTTAGTACAACTTGATTTCCAAGCCCAAAGTGATGATTTTGCAAACTCAGGTTATTAAGGAATAATAATGATGATAAAAAAAATAATAGTCGGCTCTGGGATATTACTCACCATGAGTGTTAGTGCGACTCAGCTAACTTATACGCCAGTTAACCCAAGCTTTGGAGGGAGTGCTCTAAACGGTAGTTACCTTTTAGGGAAGGCTCAGTCTCAAAATGCCCACACCGCGACACGGATTGAGAAAAGCTATGACGAAACTTTTAAAGACTCCTTAGAACGTGCCTACTTAAATAAGATCGTCCGTGAAATTACGGATTATGCCTTTGGTGATGCCGATGGTGAAAACGTATTAAATAATGGTGATTTTTCATTTCAAAGTGGTGATTATACTGTCGATATTATTGCGTCTAATACTGAGAATGTCACCGTGAAAATTACCGGTACTGATGGTACTGAAACTGTTATTGTTTTAGATAAGACAGGGGATTAACGAATGACTCGTAAAATATACGCTATTATTTCCATTGCTATGTTATCAGGTTGTAGTGTGTTTAATCCGCTACCATCTGTCACGCCAGCACAAACCATGATTGATTATGACAGTACCGCTGAATTAATGAGTTTGCCTAAACCTAAAGGTAAAATCTCCGTTTCAGTGTATTCTTTTCGTGACCAAACGGGTCAATATAAACCCCAAGGTAATGTTAGCTCCTTTTCTACTGCTGTCACACAGGGCGCCACTTCTATTTTAGTGCAAGCATTAAGTGATTCCGATTGGTTTGCCCCCGTTGAACGAGAAGGGCTTCAAAATATTATTACTGAACGTAAAATTATTAACCGTGCTTATGCTAAAAGTGGCGGTAAGAAAAAGTTACCCTCATTGAAAACTGCAAGCATCATATTAGAGGGCGGGATCATCGGTTATGACACGAATATTCGAACCGGAGGAGCTGGTTTAGAATATTTTGGCATTGGTGCATCAGAACTGTTTAGAGAAGACCAAATATCGGTCTACCTAAGAGCTGTTGATGTTAGAACGGGTCGCATCCTGTTGTCTGTATCAACCAATAAGCGGGTATTATCACAAGAGATGAGTGCCGGTTTCTTTCGGTATATAAGTTATAAGAAGTTAGCTGAAGCTGAAATAGGTTATTCAACCAATGAACCGATGCAGCAATGTGTCACTCAGGCGATCGAAAAAGCATTGTCGAGTCTAATCATTAAAGGGATTAAGAAAGGCGTTTGGAGAACTGAGTAATACGAACCCACTAAACAAAAAAAGCCTCGTGATTGAACGAGGCTTTTTTATTACTGCAATGAGTACAATACTTAAACTAGTAATTGATAGGCTAGGGTATGTTGTTTCGCCCAATTGAGTAATTCAACTCTATTTCGTGAGTTAGTCTTTCTGAAAATAGAGTAAAGGTGGGTTTTTACCGTGTGTGGACTAATGTTTAAAGAATCAGCAACTTCTTGGTTTTTAGCTCCCTGACACACCAATTTAATAATGGTCTTTTCGCGCTTAGTTAACTGCTCTGTTAGCGGTGGGCTAGTCGGAGACATTGCGTGCTGCATACCTTCAGACATATTTTCGAATAGGCTTGCTAAGGTTTGGCTTAGTACTTTTCGAGAGAACCACCATTCGCCATTGACTAAGCAGCGAAGTCCTTTTAAGAACTGGTCGGTTTCTATGTCAGAATAAAAAGCGGCTTTAATCCCCATTTGAACACAGATATATTCATTGACTGAACCTTTCTCAACCTGGATTAAGGCTAGTTGATGTTTTCGGCTTATTTCAGCGCAACATTTAGGGATGCCATGTTGATCTACATCCTGTTTTCGGGAGTCGATTAAAACAATGCCTTCAGGCTCTAGGTTAACCGCTTCAATACCAACGGTTTTAATTTTCATGTCAAGTGATTGCAAAATAATAGTGAGCTTTGCCAACACATTGTCGGTGATGTTAGATACTATATATATTGGAGTTTTTTTCATTATTACCTAAATTTCTTTAATTGATAAATCACGAAGTTTGATTATTAATTCTAAGTTAACACCTTCTCCACTATAGATAAAGGTAAATAAATTAGCCTATCGTTATTGCTGGATAAAACCTTGATCAATGGCATACCTAACTAGGCCCGCTGAGTTATCAATTTTTAATTTCTTTTTTAAATTAAAGCGATGAACTTCAACGGTTCTGACACTTATATGTAATTGTGCGGCGATTTCTTTATTCATTAATCCTTGAGCAACACAGATTAATACTTGTCTTTCACGATTTGAGATTTCAATCACATCTGAGTTTGGAGCAATATCATTTAGGATGTTAAAGGACAGCTCTTGGCTGACATATCGTTGACCGTTGTAAACGGTTTTGATTGCATTAATTAATTCCGAACTTGAGCTGGTTTTTAATAAATATCCCTTGGCCCCAGCCTTTAATGCATTGACGATATAATTACTGTTCTCATGCATGCTCAAAATCAACACTTTAACGTTTGGGTATTGCTGGGCGACAATGCGTGTCGCATCAATACCATGTAAATTAGGCATTCTGATGTCCATTAGTAAGACATCCGGCGTGCACAGCGCCAGTTGGTCAATTGCCTGCTGACCATCGCTGACCGTCGCAATAACTTCTAACTCAGGGTCTAGTTGTAATATCGACGCTAATCCTTCCTGAACCAATGCGTGGTCATCGGCGAGCATTAATTTTATTGTCATGTCGGGGTTCCTATGGTCGCCGCTGGCTCTTGAAAAATATAATCATCAAAGTCGAGCTTAATTTTAATGATGGTGCCTTTATTTTGCGAGCTAAAGATTGAGAAGTGACCGCCGAGGAATTCAATGCGTTCTTGCATGTTTCTTAATCCGGTTCCTGAGTCGTCTAAATGTTTTAAATTAGCGACTTTTTCAACGTTGAAACCAATGCCATCATCTTTAATACTCATCATGATACTGCGCTCTGATGCGCCAAAACGAATGATAACACTTTGAGCGTTAGCGTATTTATCAATGTTAGTTAATGCCTCTTGGGCTATGCGGTAGAATGTAGTTTCAATCTTACCATCATAGCGTGACATCTCTTCGATATGATGAATGGTGGTCTCTATACCCGTCCTATCACCGTATTCACTGACTAAGATTTGTAGTGCTGGTCCTAAGCCTAAATCATCGAGACTTGCCGGTCTTAGTCCTTTTGATATCCGTTTTATTTCGGTAATCGCTTCATGAATAGTCGCTGCGCCTTTCTGCAAGTGTAATGGAGCACCATTGCTATTTTGCTCGAGGTGCATTTGGGCGGCTTGTACTTGAAAGCGCCCAGACACTAGCAGCTGAATGATTCCGTCGTGCAGTTCCCTCGCAACCCGAGAACGCTCGTCCTCTTGAAACTGAATAACACTATGAATTAATTGTTGTAGTTTAGTATCAGCATTGCGTTTGTCCGATAAGTTTATCGCAAAACCAATCCAAGCGACTAATACCAATGATGATAGGGTTACCGTTAAAATTAAGGTCGACGTTGATTTGGTGCTTTGACGTAGTTCTGCTAAAAATGCTTCGCTGACTTCGCGGGTATCGTCAAGATACACTCCAGTACCCAACATCCAGGGCCAAGGCTCTAACTGGGTCGCGAAGGATAATTTTTCTTCATTCACATTATTACTGGGTTTTGGCCAATGATAACGATAAAATCCGCCACCATCTTTGGCTAATTGGATTAAATCTTGAACCAATAGTTGGCCATTGGAATCTTGTTGCTGCCACAGATTTGTGCCCACGAGATCTGGTAAGGTCGGTAAGACCAAGTTGGTACCATCATATTGATAAATGAAAAAATAGCCATCCTTGCCATAGCGTAAATCATTAATGAGTTCTTTGGTTCTTTGCTGTTGCTGTTGTGGGGTGAAAGCAGGATCCATTGCATAGTGCTCAACGGCAATGGTGGTTAATTTTAAGTAGTTAACCAATTCTTGTTTTTTTGACTCAATATAAAATTTATTAAAACTATCTAGCCCTTGATCAACCAGTTGCTTGGTTTGGTTATTAACGATGTTAGTTAGGAAATAGCTCATCAATATTAAAGGAATGGCAGATAACAGAATAATACTGAGTTGTACGGAAAAAATTCGTTTCATCATGTGATCTCTAATCCCCAAAAGCGCTGGGTAGCGCTTAATGGATAAGTATAACTTATTGTGAGCTTAGACCAAATACTTCAGGGAAAACAACTAATGTAGTTAGCACTAGCATTTGCAAGATAATAAACGGAATGACGCCTTTGTATATGTGGACGGTGGTGATGCCTTTCGGGGCAACGCCTTTGAGGTAAAAAAGACTGAAACCAAAGGGTGGTGTTAAGAATGATGACTGTAAATTCATCGCAATTAAGATCGCAAACCACACCATATTAACCCCTAAGGATTCAGCAATCGGTGTTAATATTGGTACAATAATAAAGGCAATTTCGACGAAATCGATAAAAAACCCTAGAATGAATATCGCTAACATCGCTAGGGCGATAAAGGTCCATTTTTCGCCAGGAATACCGAGCATAAACTCTTCAACTAAGTAATCACCACCAGAATAGGTAAACACCATCGAAAATGCCGTTGCGCCAATTAACACAGCAAAAACCATGGCGGTTACCTTGGTGGTTTCTTTCGCGCTATCTAAAATCATCGATAGCTTAAAATTACCACTAAATAGTGAGAGGAATATCGCACCGACTCCTCCTAATGCTGCCGATTCTGTTGGCGTGGCTATGCCGGTAAAAATCGAACCTAATACCGCTACAATTAAAAATAGCGGTGGAAAAATTGATTTTAACGCTTGGATAATTAAGGTCGATTTCTTGATGTTAGCAACGGGTATTGCTGGAGCACGCTCAGGGTGACGCCAAGCAATATAGGTTGTATATAGAATATAACTAACAATTAATGCGACACCTGGCCACAGAGCCGCTTGAAATAAATCACCGACCGGTAGTCCCATTACATCCCCTAAAATAATCAAAATGATCGAAGGTGGAATGATTTGACCTAAGGTGCCTGATGCGACGATAACGCCAGTAGCTAATTGTTTATCATAGTTATATTTCATCATTACCGGTAATGAAATCACGCCCATTGCGACAACACTAGCACCGACTACGCCGGTTGAGGCCGCAAGAAAAGCGCCAACGATAATGGTTGAAATCGCTAAACCTCCGCGGATTTCACCAAATAATTGCGCCATCGATTCTAATAAACGCTCAGCTAAGCGTGATTTTTGTAGCACGATTCCCATGAAAATAAATAAAGGAACCGCCATTAAAATGGTGTTTTGCATAATGCTCATAATACGATAAGGCATAAATGCAAATAGATCGGCCCCCATGGAGTACCAACCGAATAATAAAGACACGCCAGCAAAGGTAAAAGCAATGGGATAGCCAATAAATAATAAACATAACGCTGTAATAAATAATACAATGCCGATCATGGTTGTTCCTTACACCGCTGGTGGATTGTCGTGAGTAACATGATGACCGCGTAACTGATCTATTTGTTCTAAGATGACATATAAGCCACACAAAATAGTGAAACTAAATGACGCAGGAATAGCCGCTTTAATCAACCAACGATAAGCTAGTCCACCGGGGTCGCCACTGGTTTCACCGAGCTGATATGACTCACTGACAAAATCGATACCGTAATAAATGACGAGGGAACAAAAAGGAATAAGGAAAACTAACGTGCCGATAATATTGATGATTGCTTGTACTTTTATTGATAGTTTTTCATAAAAAATATCGACTCTAACATGCGCATTTTCTTTAAGGCTATAGCCAACACCAAATAAGAAGACACAGGAAAATAGATGCCATTCGAGTTCTTGCATCCCAATGGAAACATCATTAAATAAATAGCGCATCACGACATCATAAAAAATAGTGAATAACATCATTAACATCACGATAGCGATTAACACGCCCATCCAATCAATAAAGCGGGCTAATGATTTTCTTAACAAATTTAACATCTAAAACCTTAAGTGTTAGCGGGGGAGGGAATAAAAACCTCCTCAGTCGACAGTTGACCGTGGAGGTTTATATTTAATCTTCGGAGCTATTTAGGTAAGCTTGATCTGAAATTTTAGTCCAAGCACGCACTTGTTTGAGGTAGTCACGTTGTGATTTGATAATTTCTTTCGTTAATGGATCCTTTTGCTCAAACTGAGAAATTAGTTTTTTATTCGCGGCTCGCAAGGCGCTCATGACTTCTTTGGGAAAGGTCTTAATCTGAATATTTGGATAATCCTTATTGATACTCGCTAGATTTTTCCCTGACTCATGCACCGATTGTGCGTACATATCATAAGCACTGGCTTTCATTGCTATTGTTAGGATTTTCTGTAAATCTTTTGGGAGAGAATTGAACGCGCGTTTGTTGACCATAAAGTGCAGCTCAGCGCCTGGCTCATGCCAACCCGTGTAATAAAAAGGGGCAATTTTGTGAAAACCCATCCGTAAATCAAGCGATGGCCCAACCCATTCTAGGGCATCAATCGTATTACGCTCTAGTGCGGTATAGAGTTCTCCCGCTGGAATATTGGTTGGTTTGGCACCTAACTCTGCAAGTACTTCTCCGGCAAAACCAGGAATACGCATTTTTAAGCCTTTAAGGTCTTCAAGACTTTTAATTTCCTTTTTAAACCAACCGCCCATTTGATTACCGGTATTACCACCAGGAAAAGACAGCATGTTATGACGCGAAAATACCTTCTCCATTAGCTCCATACCACCGCCATAGTAAAACCAAGCGTAACTTTCTGGTGCAATCATCCCAAAGGGCATAGTGGTGAAAAACATCGTATTAATGTCTTTTCCTTTCCAATAATAAGCAGCCGAATGGCCCATCTGGTATTGACCTGCCTTCACCATGTCAAAGACGCCAAGCGGTGCTTTATGTTTGTTTTTTGAATGAATCTTAATGATTAGACGACCATTAGACATCTCTTTAACCATTTTTGCCATGTTCTTGGTCGCATCGCCAAAAACCGGGAAGTTAGTTGGCCAAGTTTCTGCCAGTTTCCAGCGATAAACTTTTTCTGCGGCTAAAGCTGACTGGCTTGAGGCCGCAGCAATTAGTAGGGAAACAAGTGTAAGAGTAATTTTTTTCATGATTGAACAAAGCTCCATTTTACATTTATGTAACATAAAAATATAAGAATTGTTCAACAAAGGCAATAAATTAGATATGAAATAGGTGCTTTTACGTACAACTACTTAGTTGGTTATTTGTTGGTAAGCCAGAATTTGTGTTGTTCTTTACTTAAAAAAGACCAAGCAATAAAGCGGCTAACTTTTTGCCCTTGACGCATTTCAACTACTTTTATTTGATCTGCATTTATTTGTTTTAGGGCTTTTTTTAGCGGATTAAGATTATCATTTTTAGAGACTAATGAGCTAAACCATAACACTTGGTGTTTAAACTCAACACTTTGCTTTATCATGTTTTTAATAAAAGACAATTCACCGCCGGGGCACCATAGTTCCGCTTTTTGACCGCCAAAATTAAGGGCTTTATTTGGGCTATCTTGTTTACCGAGATTGTTCCATTTTCTGGCCGAACCTTTACTCGCTTCGGCGAGTGATTGATGAAATGGGGGGTTACACATTGTTAGTTCGACATATTCATTGGCTTTTAGTATCCCTGTAAACATTTGAGTAGGATCATCTTGTAGGCGACAATTTATTGCCGATTTTAAGCCATGATTGGTTTCGGTAATTTGTGAAGCTACTTTGACCGAAACTGGATCGATATCGCTGGCTATGAAGCGCCATTGATAACATCGTTGTCCCAAGATCGGATAAATACAGCTGGCACCGGTGCCGATATCTAATACCGTGACTTTTTTGCCAGGAAAAATCTTACCATCATTACTCGCCGTTAATAAATCGGCCAGATAGTGGATATAATCGACGCGACCCGGAATAGGGGGGCATAAATAACCGTCGGGGATGTCCCAATGCTCAATCTTGTATTCTAATTTTAATAAAGCCTGATTAAGGGCTTTTACTGCTAGGGGATCTGAAAAATCGATCGATAAATTACCGTATTTATTTCGCATAACAAAAGGGGATAACGGTGGCGAACATTGACACAAAGCTGTGAAGTCATAACCATTGTTATGGCGATTTCGAGGGTGGAGTTGGGTTTTACTTATGGCCAATGCGATAGGTTCCATTTGATAAAAATTGCACTACTTGATCGCGTTTTTTACCAATCAACAATGGACCGTCATCCATAAACAAGAAATTTTTCCAGCAGCGCTTAAACACGCCCCAGTTAGTTTCAATGACATGTTGACGGTCATTGCAATAATAGATAGTGGTGTTATTGGCCCAATCTAAGTGTTCTAGAATTTGCGCTGGCAAGTCAGGTTCCTCACTGTCCCAGGTCGCTTCCCATTTTCCTTGGTCTTGCCAAGTATTTTGGTCAAAGGCCCAATCACCTTTTTTGAAAAAATCAGGGTGGTCAACTTGATTACTGATAAAGCCATTCCATAAAGTGATTGCTCGAGTTGAGCTCATCGGTTTTATTTGTAAGGCATCATCGGCAGAGATAGGCAAGCTTTGATGGCGGAATACCCAAGCTTTTTTATGTTGTTCTAACGGGATATATGGCATAACACTTTATCAATTAGTTTATATGTTTTGATTATAACAGACGATAGCGTCGATAGAGGATTTTAACGCGTTCGACATAGTTTTTTGTTTCTGGATAAGGTGGCACCCCTTGGTATTTTTTAACCACACTTGGGCCCGCGTTATATGCCGCGCTGGCTAGCGTGACGCTACCCTTAAATTGATTTAAAAGTTGAGCAAAGTATTGGGTTCCTCCATGGATGTTTTTTTCTGCATCATAGGGATTATTGACGTTGAGAGCTTTGGCGGTGGCTGGCATTAATTGCATTAACCCCATCGCACCAGTTTGTGAGGTGGCATTAGGATTAAACGCCGATTCAGCATGAATAATTGCTTTGACTAGCGCTGGGTCTAGTTGGTGTTTATTGCTCGCTTGACGAATAATTTGATGATACTTTCTAGTAAACAATGGGGTGTTACTCCAATTAACATTAGAGTGTTTTTGACAAACATAACAATCATATTTTAGGATCTTAAAAATTTGATTTGGTGGTTTTTTATCTGAAAATACCACGGTGCCAGCTTGGTTGGTGTAGCGATAGACTTCAACCTTTTGACGGGCTTGAGATGGGGGTAAAAATATAGTTAGACATAAGAACAGTAATAAATAAGGCATAGTCGCTTTTTATGGTTGTGTTTTAATTAGCTTATCTCAATTTCCCGCTATTTAGGGGAAATTGAGATAAATTTTATTAATGAAGCTTCATTTTAGGCCTAACGATACGCATTATTTTTTCGGCAAACCATAATGCCACAGTTTTAAATGCGCCATGAATTGCCATTTGATGCATTCGATACAAAGAAATATAGACTAATTTAGCAATCCAACCTTCGATAAACATACTATTTTTAGTGAGATTACCCATTAAGCTTCCGACGGTGCTATAACGGGATAAGTTGACTAATGAGCCATAATCGACATATTTGTAATCGACTAACGGTTGTTGCTTCAGTGATCTGATAATGTTTTTTTGTACTGAGTCAGCCATTTGATGTGCTGATTGCGCCCGTGGTGGCACCCACTTGTTGTCATCGATCTTACAAGCACAACAATCACCAATGACATAAATATTGTCATCGGTACTGCTTAATAAATTCGGTTTAACGATAATCTGATTGGCCCGATTAAGCTCAAAAACATTCATATCACGGATAAAATCAGGGGCTTTAACCCCCGCGGCCCACAACATTAAATCTGATACAATAAGTTTCCCTTCTGAGGTGATAAATCCTTGTGCAGTTGCTTGGTTTATCCGCGTGTTTTCACAAACATTAACCCCTAATTTGACCAGTTCTTTTCTGGCTGAATTAGAGATTCGTGGTGGTAAGGCGGGAAGAATGCTTGGGCCTGCTTCAATCAGGTTAATATTGAGCTTATTTGCACTCATATTATCGAGGCCATAAACTCTAAGTAAATCGGCAACATGATATAATTCAGCGGATAACTCGACCCCAGTAGCACCAGCGCCAACAATGGAAATGTTTAGGGGTTGGTCATTACTGGCTTGATGGACTCGAGTAAAGCTATTGAGTAATGAATGATGAAAACGATCTGCTTGGTTGTGAGAATCAAGAAAAAAACAATGCTCTTTGACACCTGGAGTGTTGAAGTCATTGCTGACGCTGCCAATCGCAATCACTAATGTGTCATAGTTGAGTTGACGTTGCGGTAGGATCTCTACGTTGTCGCCATCCAATTGAGTGGCTAGGGTGATGGTTTTACTCGATGGATCGAGCGCACAAAAAGTGCCTAATTGGAATTGGTAGCCATGTTTAGCGGCGTGAGCTGAATAAACCACGCTATCTAAATTAGAGTCGAGCGAACCAGTGGCAACCTCGTGGAGTAAAGGTTTCCAAACATGATTCCTGTTTTTATCGATTAATAAAATATTTGCTCGTTGTTTTCGTCCTAGTTTGTGTCCTAATTGGGTGGCTAACTCTAAGCCACCGGCGCCGCCGCCAATAATGACGATGTTAGGAATAGTTGATGTCATGGTAAAACCCTCAATAATATAATAGGGTTAGGTACACAAAAATTTAGTATAGCTAGACCTGTTACATTGCCAATGATGACATAGTGATCTAGATCACGTAAAAAGTCATCATCGATTTGGTAATACCACATATTTATTTTATTGATGGCTAATCAAACTGCAAGGATGCTAACGTTGCAAACGACTGAATCAAACATTTCAATTAACATGGTGCGTCATACCAATAGAGTCCTGTTGACCTTAAAAATATACGGTGAGTTAACCCATGATGATTACATTAATTTTACTGAACAGCTTGAAGTAAGCCTAAGTGATATTGAAGAACTTAAAGTTAACGCGTTAGTTGATATTACCGAGTTAGAGAGTTGGACATTACATGGTAGCTGGGATGACTTACAACTTGGGCTAAGCCGGCACGATAATTTTAAGAAAATAGCCATTATCGGTAATCAAAGTTGGCAGCAGCTGTTAGGTAAAGTGGCGGATTGGTTTGTGACGGCCGATGTTCATTACTTTGAAGATAAAGCATCGGCAATTCAGTGGTTAACTAAGTTTTAAATAGCCTCATTAATTTATCACCCCATAGGAATAGCGTTAAACCAAAAATGACAAATAACGCGCCAACAATTAACGTCAAACTGATGGTTTCATTGTTTAAATAGCCGCCTAAACTTAACGCAAACACCGGAGTAATTAAGGTGATTAGTGATACCGTGCTTGCCGGTAATTTTTGTAACACATAATAGTAGGCAATAAACCCAATGAGTGAACCAAAAATTCCGAGATAGAGAATCGCCCACCAAGATCTGTGCTGCCATTGTGCCATTGGTAATGACCCATCGGTCAGCAACCAAGTTAGAGTAAACAACGGAGTGGCAAACAATAATGCCCCGATAGTTGTCGCCATGGGGTGAATATTGATATCAATACTCTTTACCATGACTCCACTTAAGCTAAAGAAAAACACCGAAGTTAACACCAACATAATCCCAATCGCGCTGTCATTATCTAATGAAAGGTTACTTGAACAAACAATGGCTAAGCCAAGCAAGGCGCTCGTGATGGCAACTTTTTTGATCGCACTAAATTTAGCCTCCGCTAAAATTCGCTGAGCTAACAAACCGGAAATGATGGGTGCTAAGCCAAAGGTGAGTGACATCATGCCTGAGGGCACGGTGGCTGCCGCTAAGTAAGCGAGTAGCATACCGCTAAAAATACCACCGCCAGAGTAAGCATACAGTTTTAACGCTTGGCGATGACGAGGCAACGGGGTTTTCGTTAATCTTAAAATTGGAATGCCAATGATTAATGCAATTAACATCCGGCTAGTCACCGCTAATGTTGGGCTAACGGATTCGCTGCTCCAAACAATTCCTAATGGCGTTGTTGACCAAATTAAAACTACGATAAGATAAGCGATAATCACTGACATTTTGGCTCCTTACTTTAATGTTAGGGGGTAACCGGGTCGAATCATGCAGAGCTTTAGGTGTTAAAACAAAAAAGCCGCAGATTAGAACTGCGGCTGGGAATAATAACCTGTGGTTTAATTTCCTACCGCGGTGCTGACGAGCCAATTTTTATTGGCTGGCATGACTAGCTCAAGCCAATGTTTGGCTTGGGTTCGTCGCAAGGAGCGAATAGTTAGGAAAGTGATAATCACAGGTTTCTCAATTAGGTAACGAATAAGGATAATGTGGCTTAATCATCTTTATGTCAATGACTAACAGAGGTAGTGTTGGAAAAAGATCTGCCGAAGATATCGACAGATCTTTTTATCGTGCTTACTCTTCTTTAATCTTCATAAATACAGCGTATAACACGGGGATTAATAACAACGTCAGTACTGTCGCAAAGGTTAGACCAAAGACAATAACCACGGCCATTGATTGGAAAAACGCATCAAAAAATAGCGGTACCACGCCTAAAACCGTGGTTAATGTGCCCATCATCACCGGGCGTACACGGCTGGTGGCTGAGTCGACGACCGCACAATAGGCGTCTTTACCAGAGGCTATTTCAAAGTCCATTTGATCAACCAACACAATGGCATTTTTTATCAATAGCCCAGAGAG
>JABSRU010000043.1 GCA_013214965.1 Gammaproteobacteria bacterium | reverse complement strand
AATTACACACTTTAAAATTAAAACATCTTATATCTCATCTTGATACAAAGCTCTTTATCCCGAGTTCAGGTTAGTTAGTTATCGCATCCAATAACAAAAAAAGTAAAAACTGAGTTATTGGATAATATCCAACCTTGTCATTAGTTGATGCTCGAAAGCTATTAGCACCTGTAGCAGCAATCAAATGTCTGGTATCAAATCAGCGTTTGAAACATCAACATTACCATTATGTTCTAATACTCGTGGTCACAAAATTAGACATCCTGAATATATCGAAAAAAGGTCACAGACGTATGGTGTGGTATATTTGACGTAATATAGTATGGCATCTTAAATCCCCATTTTATAATGCACTAAAGAATGATTACGACACAATTCAGGGTTGTGTGTATCGCATTTCATATCTAGCCAAAAAATTGTAAATAATTATATTATTCAATGTTTTTGTTGCGGGTAACTTTAAATCATCATTAAAAACCAAATCATATTTTTAATATTATCTGCCATTGTTGATTGAGTAGGTTGGCTAACACCAATACTTATATCGGGTTTTTATGCTTTAATTCCAGTTGGTCATCCATTAACACAGGTATATGTTGGATAGCCGCACTTACTACCACCGTCTAACGTCCCCATATTTAATCGAACATTAGTGCCACCGCAAAGGTCACATATTATTTTAATGAATCCATTTCCAGCTAACATATTAACTTCCTTTACTATCAATTTATGATAGCTGTATCAAAATAAAATGGTATTTGTTTTAGATATCACTATCATCGACGTAATAACAACACTGATATTTACGCCTTAGCTGCGACAAAATTTGTTAATCCAATTATAAAACAACAAATAAATTTAAATATTTCAATTTCTTGTTGTTTTATATTGATTTTGTGCGATATTCAGTCATGGATTTAAATATTATCAAGGATTGATTTTTGAGAAATTTTGAACGTTCTCGTGGCTTTACATTAATTGAGTTAGTGATCATTATTATTATTTTAGGTATTTTAGCGGTTACCGCAGCCCCAAAATTTATCGATATGTCAACGGAAAGCCGCCTTGCAACGATGAAAGCTTTTGGTGGTAATTTAAAAAGTGCAGCCACTATCTTTAATGCTAAAGCTATCATCAGCAATGCTGGCGTTGGTTATAAAGTGCTTAAAATTAATGGGATGTATTACTCATTTTATAACGGTTATCCGGATACGCACAACTTAGGTAATGGTTCAGGTGATTCCGTCGAAAATGCTGTTGGAGCGTTAGGATTGGTAGATACAGATATTGAATTTAATCGAACTCAACAGATACAGAATGGTAAAAAAATTCTTATCTTTGGTCTTAAGGACCATAATTGGTGTCAGGTTTATTATCACCAAGCAGAAGGAAATAATGCACCTGAAATATCATATATAACATATAATTGCTAGGAACTTAGGCTCTTTAAAACTGCCTTAGTCAAAAAGTCTGGAGCATAAGCTAACCTTGTTTAGTCGATACGGCCACACGACTAAACACTGACAAGAATAATGGTAACGTTACCTACGGCCAATCGACCTGTTTATATCTTTTTTTTATCTTATCTAGTATGCTTTCTGCCGTTTTGTATCACACCCTCATGGATTAATTATTTTGCATACACTTTCTCAGCTAAAATCTGGCGAATTAGCAGGTATTGAGCACTTAGCCTTATCTGACAACTTAACGTCATTTCCATTAGAAATTTTATCATTGGCTGATAGTTTAGAAATTCTTGATTTATCCAATAACCAATTAACTTCATTGCCAGAAGAGTTGGCGCAGTTAAAAAAACTTAAAATTATTTTTGCTTCAAATAACCACTTTGAGACATTACCTGAAGTGCTTGGTCAATGTGCTAATTTAGAAATGGTGGGGTTCAAATCAAATCTAATTAATCAGGTCTCGGCAAACGCATTACCGCCCAAATTACGCTGGCTGATTTTAACGGATAACCGTATTGAAGTTTTACCTGACGCTTTAGGCGAACGACCTCGATTACAAAAATTAGCATTAGCGGGTAATCGGTTAACACAGCTACCATCAACCTTGGCTCAGTCTACTAATTTGGAGTTAGTCCGTATTTCAGCCAACCGACTGACACAGTGCCCAAATCAATTGCTGAGTTTACCAAAACTTGCTTGGATTGCGTTTGCAGGTAATCCATTTAGTCAGTCGGATATCAGCATTGTTCCTGTCCCAGTTATATCGTCATCGAGCTTCACGTTACAAGAAGTACTTGGTCAAGGTGCGTCTGGGGTCATCTCAAAGGCAGCTTGGAATAACGATCAAACCACCTTTCCTGATGAAATTGCAGTTAAAGTCTTTAAAGGCGAGGTAACTAGCGATGGTTATCCTGAAGACGAATTACAAGTGTGTTTAAAAGTAGGTAATCATCCAAATCTAGTACAGTCTTTGGCGCAAGTGAACGAAAAAGGGTATTTAGCGTTAATCATGAACTTGATACCCTCTCACTATCGTAACTTAGGGCTACCACCATGCTTTAAAAGCTGCACCCGCGATACCTTTCCACAGAGCTTTACTCTGTCTATTGAGAAAATTGCTAAAATCATTGTTCAAATGGAAGTTGTCTTTGAGCATTTACATGAAAATCAGGTATGCCATGGTGACTTATATGCCCATAACACGTTGTTTGATGATGAAGCCAATATCATTTTCGGCGACTTTGGGGCAGCAACGATGTATCACATGTTGACTGAAGAACAGCAAGCGCAAATCAAGCAAATTGAACGTCGAGCACTTGATCATTTTATTGATGATCTATTAAGTATTTGTGCCCCGTCTGAGGGACACTTATCGCTACGTTTAAGTGCCGAAATAAACAAAAGGTTGTAAGGGACCATAGCCTGATTGGTTGTCATGGTATCCGGGATGGGTTGCCATGATCATTAGGTGGTTTTTCATGTCTTCACAGTTTTGAAGTGGCGTGGAGTTATTGGCTGTCGCTTTGTGTTTTGAGGCGATAAGGGCGGCAAGACCCGCAACAAAGGGAGTGGCCATCGACGTGCCGCTTAGGCTTTTATAGCCCCCATCTTTGTAGGTCGACCAAATATCAGTACCAGGTGCCATAATATCGACTTCACCACCACGCGAAGAAAATCCAGACGGATTACCATTAATATCATGAGCTGCTACGGTGATAACTCCACCGTAACGACCCGGATACCCGACGCTATTGGTCATTAATGCGCCATCATTACCCGCCGCACAAATCACTATTTTGCCATGAAACAGAGCATATTGTATGGCTTGGTATATTTCAGCTGATGACTGATTCGCGCCTAATGACATCGAGATAATATCGGCTTCATTATCAACCGCCCAATAAATACCATCAGTAACCCATTCACTTGCACCTTGACCATCATTACCTAGCACCTTAGCAATGAGTAGATCGCATTGCGGCGCGACACCGACGAAGCCAACGCCATTTAGCCTAGCACCGACAACACCTGCGCAATGAGTGCCATGACCATTCACGTCTTCGATGCCATCACCGGTAAAATCTTTACTTGCAGCAATGGCTGATTCTAAATCTGGATGATTAACGTCGATACCCGTATCGAGAATGGCCACTTTAATCCCAGCCCCTTGCGTTTGTTGCCAAATGGCTGGAATACCTAAAATTGAACTGGCCCAATCGATTCGCTCTGGTGATTGCTCTTGGGTTTTCTGGTTTTTTATTTTTTGCAGTGTTTTTAAATCACTCGCACCATGATGAACAGTTACTTTGGGTAATGAGAATGGACGATGTTGTTGTGTAGTGGCTCTTGTTAATTGACGCTTTGTCATTTGACATCTCCTTTTAAACATTGTGGGAAAGATACATGGGATGTTCCCTTATCTATTTAGAGACTAGTATAAATTATAGTTATTTCAATTGTTAATAAGCTTTTCCACGGACTCTTCAATGACTTTATCCATCAACTTCTGAAGTTCCTCAAGTTTTTTGGCTTTTTGATCAGGACTTAAACTGTCATCTTTGGCCACTTCTTCCATCATGGCTTCGATTTCTTTGAGCTTTTCTTTATCTAGTCCCATTCTATTATCAAGGATACTTTGCATCGTATTTTCAAAGAAATTATCGATGTTTATCTCTGGCTTGTTACGCGGCTCAACGGTGGCTGGCTCTGTGGGTGTTGCTATTTGTATTTGGGTCGGGGTAATCCGACGAGCAGATGCCAAATTGTCATAGGTATGTTGAACTATCTCGGGTGTTTTACCATCGGCCATATCGCGAGCCGCCGCAGAAATCGACACCGTGTCGGGATAAGCTTTACCAGGTTGAAATTCACTTTTATTCGGTGCTAGCATACTCGGATTGGTGCGGTGAATTAAGGTAGGAATAACGCTGTTTGGTCAACATATTAATATTGATAGCGGCAAATATTGCCGCAAGAGGAAAAATTAGTCTTACTTGGTGGGTACAGTCACGCCACAAATATCGACATAGTTGGCTCGTTCGATAAAAAATGTTTCAGGGCGATTCATTCTCGACTGAATTAATTCGACAAAGCTGCTGGACAGGGTAGTCATAATCTTTAGTTTTACTTGGTCTTTGAGTGGTAAATCGCTCGCGACTTTGATTGAAATAATTTGATTGTCCATGATATTGGTTGAACCATTGGTTTCTGGTCGACGCTTTAGGGTTTGTAAATGCTCAAATCCTTGCCTCACTTGGCCAAAAACCGTTAAATTTCGATCTAAATACCGTGGTGCTTGACCAATCACAACATAGAATTCGGTGCTGGCACTGTCGGGGTTATTATCTCTGGCCATGGCGAATGCTCCAGGGCAATGAGTTTGCCAATATTGACTTTGTTGTTGATTAGTTGCCACCGAAAAACCATTGATAAAACCAGTGGTTGCCCCATAGCTGTCGTTAGGATCGACCACGGTCATGTTCAATGGTTGTTTGGTGAAATGAATCCGTTCAGATTTTAGTGATTTTAATGCCTGACCGATTGGCTTGCTTTCACTTAAATCCCCAGCTTGGGCAACGAAACCTTCGACAAAGCGATAAAAATTAAGGCCATCGTAAAACCCAGATCGGGCTAAGGTTTTTAATTGCTTCACATGATTAGGGGCCAATAGTGGGTTTAGTTCAACCACCACGGTGCCAGAGTCTAGTTTAATATATAAGGTATTATCATTATCGATGCTGCGCCAATGCGCTGCAGGTGCTTCTTTTACAATAACTGATGGTGATCTAATGATGGAAGTTGGGTGAGCGACTGACATCGCTGATGCCATTAAGGTTAGACTGGCCAGTAATATTGTTTTTTTCATTGACTGCTCTTTGGTTGATATAACATCAATGACTGTATCGTTTGAGATAAAAGAAGACAACTAATCACTTAGCTGTCTTCTTTTTAGTGGTTGCCTAATTAGCGCTTAAAACTCGTATTGGAGGTTTAATAACACCGTACGTGGCGCGCCAACCGTGTAGTTGTCTTGCATGAGTGGAATCGCGGCATTGGTGTTAAAAATATTACTGACGTACAGTTTATCGGTTAAGTTTTTGACCGATAGTGATAACTGCCAGTTGTTGTCTGAGCGGTAACCCACTTTGGCGTTAATGAGGGCATAACCGTCGAGTTTGATGGTGTTAGCACTATCAGCCCAAGCATTATCGCGGTAACTAATATCGGCATTTGCATACCAGCTGTCAGCAAAATCATAGGTGAGTCCAGCGACAGCATTCCAAGCTGGTGCACGACGAAACGCTTTACCCGTTAAGTTATTAATTGGTTTTTGCTTGCCATTAACCGTCACCGTATCTTTAAATTCAGTAAATTCAGTATGGGCATAACCGACATTGGTATAAAGGGCCAAATCATTAGCCACATTATAATTTAATGAAAATTCAATCCCATATAACTCAGATTTACCGGCATTGATGTTAGCGTTATTAAGACCCGTACTGTCTAGTTTAACGTTAACTTGCTGATCGGTAAGTTTGGTTAAATAAATATTGGTGCGAGTTGATAAATCGCCATCTAACCAGCTCGCACGATGAGCCAGTTCATAGTTCCAAGCAAATTCAGGATCAAAGGTAATCACATCACTATTTAGTGGGTTGACAGAAACACCGCCAGCACGGTAGCTACGTTGAACATTCGCACTGATGCTTTGTTGTTCGCTGATGTGATAAATCGCTGACAATTTTGGTAAGAATGCGTTGTAATTTGTCTCTTGCGGTGTATCTACCGTGCCTTCAATTTTTAACGCCGATAATAAACCTTGAACTAATGGGTGGGCATGTGTATCGGGTGAACTCATTTTCGAATACACGGTACGACTTTGCTTTTCATGATCGAAACGAGCACCGAAAATCACTTCCCATTGCTGGTTGATCCGCCAGTCAATCTCACCAAAAATAGCACTATTGGTAATACTGGTGGTGCTTTTATTATTAACCGCAACGTTTAGGGTATTAGGAAATAGCTGCTGATAAAATCCAGTGGCTTGTGCTAAATTTAGCGTTGCGTATTGCATCGCTCCACCAATAATTTTGTTTTTAAATAATGATTTTGGCGCAATGCTAGAGATATCATAATGAGTATCGAGATCGATATTCGCATAAAAAGCACCGACAATCGCTGAGACATTATCCTGTTGATAAAATAATCTTAATTCTTGACTAAAGGCTTGCTCATTATCATGTTGAATAACGGTATTCCCTGGCATCGCAGAGCTGTCGTAGTCGTCTTGGCGATCAAATTCACCTTCACTAAAGCCGGAAACTGCGGTTAATGACCATGCATCGTTAAGCTTATAGTTAATATTTAGACCGGCGCTGTCTGCTTTTATGTCATATTTGGCGGCATAGTCACTGGTCGCTTGGTATTTTTCAAGCAATGCTAACGGTACCATTGCCGAATCTTTTAATTCGTTATCGGCTTTATTCCATGTTAATAAAATCGACAGGTCATCAATGGCGCTCGGTTCATATAACACTTTAAGACGCACATTATTGCGCTGATGCCCAGCGTAATCATCTTCGTTGCGGGTGGTGTTAGTCACGTAGCCATCACTTTGGTCACTATCGACTGCAACACGGATAGCTAGCTGATCGTCAATAATCGGCAGGCTATAAGCACCAGAAATTCGACGATTATGGTTAGAGCCTAAACTTAACTGTAATTTTCCTTCATGGTGGTAGGTCGGATCATTACTGTTGATAATGATTGAACCAAACATCGAGTTCCGTCCCTGAATGGTTGATTGTGGGCCACGTAAAAACTCTATTTGTGCCATATCCCACATCGCTGGTAAGGCGTAGCGGGTAGTCAGTTGGCCAACCGATGCGCCATCAACATAAACACTTGAAGTCATCGCGCCTGAGCTTGAGGTTGCTTCGCCAAATACATTCATGCCGCGGATAGCAAATGAAGTACGATTACTGCCTTCGGATAATTGCGTGACATTGGCAACATGTTTAAAAACGTCAGACATGTCAACAACACCTGCGCGTTGTAGTTCTTCTTCCGTTAATACATCAATACTGGTTTGGGTTTGTTGTACTGAGCGACCTATTTTCTCGCCAGTGACGACAATGGTCTCCACTTCCAGTGGTTGGGCATTGATTGGCATAGCCATAATATTGAGTGAAAAGGCGAGGGTAATCGCACTGGCAACTTTTGTTTTTACGAGCATTTTATTTCCTGTTTAACTGATGTTAATAGTAACTATTTGCATTATCGTTTTACTGGTCGGTCAAGTCAATTTAATTAAACGACTGTTTTATTATTTTTGATGAAAGATGCTTTGGATCAATCAAGTTGTGACATAAAATATTGGAATCAAAGAATATGAGTTTGAGAGTAAAAAATGAAAATGAGCAACAATCATCAATCTAAAAATATAAATATCAGTCTGCTTGATGATATTGCCAATGATCTCCCAGCATTAGCGCGGGCTAACTGCATCCAACAACAAGTTGCGGCTCATGGTTTCGATTGGCCGAGTTGGCATGGTTGTTTTGAAAAAATACAAGAAGAGGTATTAGAGGTCAAGCAAGAGCTGATGGCTGAAACCATCGATCAAAAAAAGGTGGCAGAAGAATTAGGGGATTTATTGTTTGCTGTGGTTAACCTGGTGAGAAATCAAGGAATCGATCCTGAAAAAACCTTACACCAAGCCAATGCAAAATTTGAACGCCGTTTTCGCGGTGTCGAAGCTATTTTAACGGGACAGGGATTGATGACTGCCGATGCAACGTTAGAACAAATGGATATTGCTTGGGAGGAAGTGAAGAGTGATGAAAAAAAATCAGTTTAATCACAGATAATTGATTTTTTCAATTGTCCCAAATCGGGTTTTTTGTTAGTATACTCTCCCGTCCTAGTACTTCATTATTTACTTCCAACAAAATTGATATTGAAGCTACTTACTCAAATTCTTAACACTCGGATCTTCAGGTTGAACATGACAACGAAATATATTTTTGTGACGGGCGGAGTTGTATCTTCGTTAGGTAAAGGCATTGCAGCAGCATCTTTGGCCGCTATTCTAGAAGCGCGTGGATTAAAAGTAACCATGATGAAACTGGATCCGTATATTAACGTCGATCCTGGTACCATGAGTCCAATTCAACACGGCGAAGTGTTTGTGACAGAAGATGGTGCAGAAACCGATCTTGACTTAGGTCACTATGAGCGCTTTATTCGCACCAAAATGACTAAAGGTAACAACTTCACTACAGGTCGTATTTATGAAGAAGTCCTTCGTAAAGAGCGTCGTGGCGATTATCTAGGTGCTACAATTCAGGTTATTCCTCATATTACTAATGCGATGAAAGATCGTATTGTTGCGGGTTGTAAAGGCGTTGATATTGCAATTGTTGAGCTTGGCGGTACGGTTGGTGATATTGAATCACAACCATTCATCGAAGCAATCCGTCAACTTGGGGCTGAAGTCGGTCGTGATCATGCGATGTTTATGCACCTGACCTTAGTACCTTATCTTAAATCTTCTGGTGAAGTGAAAACAAAACCAACTCAGCACTCAGTTAAAGAACTACGTTCAATTGGTGTTCAACCTGATATTTTAGTTTGTCGTTCAGAAGTCGGCATTCCAGCGCGTGAGCGTTCAAAAATCTCATTGTTTACTAATGTCGTTGAAAAAGCAGTTATTTCATTACCGGATATGGACAGTATTTATAAAATACCAGCATTACTGAAAGCGCAAGGCTTAGATAAGCTAGTGATTGAGCGTTTTGGTATTGAATGTCCAGAAGCCGATTTGAAAGAATGGGAACAAGTGGTTTATGAAGAAGCCAATGCCACAGGCTTAGTTAATATTGCAATGGTTGGTAAATATATTCAATTGCCAGATGCTTATAAGTCAGTGAACGAAGCATTAAAACATGCTGGGCTAAAGAATGGCGTTAATATTAAAATTAACTACGTCGACTCGCAAGATCTTGAATCTAAAGGCACTGATATCTTAGCGGATATGGATGGTATTTTGGTTCCTGGGGGCTTCGGCGACCGTGGTATCGAAGGTAAAATTTTAGCGGCTAAATATGCTCGTGAAAACAATGTTCCTTATTTAGGTATTTGCTTAGGCATGCAAGTGGCGTTAATCGATTATGCCCGTAATGTTGCTTTACTTGAAAATGCTAATAGTACCGAATTTAACAAAAAAACACCGCATCCAGTGGTTGGTCTGATTACTGAATGGTTAGATGAAGACGGTCAAGTAGAACAACGTGATCATCAATCAGATTTGGGTGGCACGATGCGAGTTGGTGCTCAACTTTGTCATTTAGAACCTGGCTCTAAAGTGGCTGAGCTATATAAGTCAAGTACTTGTATGGAACGTCATCGTCATCGTTTTGAAGTGAACAACAATTATGTTGATCAATTAAAAGCGGCTGGCTTAAGTTTTACTGGCTCATCATCAGATAAAAAATTAGTAGAAATCATCGAAATTAAAGATCACCGTTGGTTTGTTGCTGGTCAATTCCATCCGGAATTCACTTCAACACCGCGAGATGGTCATCCATTGTTTGAAGGGTTTGTTGCTGCCGCAACTCAATTTCAACAAGATTAAATAAAAAAGCCGCTGTGAAGCGGCTTTTTTTATGCCAAAGTCGTAATGAATAAAGAAATACTTTCAGCTTGTATTTCAAGATGTAATACCTTGTAATATGCATAGTTTGTCATTAAATTAATATTGATTCTAAAGAGTATATAAAATGTCTAAGATTGTTAAAGTTATTGGTCGTGAAATAATGGACTCTCGTGGTAACCCAACGGTTGAAGCGGAAGTTCATCTTGAGTCTGGCGCTATCGGTATGTGTTGTGCGCCGTCAGGTGCATCAACAGGATCACGTGAAGCACTTGAATTACGTGATGGCGACAAAAGTCGCTATCTGGGTAAGGGCGTATTAAAAGCGGTTGCGGCTGTGAATGGTCCACTTCAAGAGGCTATTTTAGGGAAAGATGCTAGCGCTCAGCGTGAACTTGATACCCTGATGATTAAACTTGATGGTACAGATAACAAAGCAACATTTGGTGCTAATGCTATTTTAGCCGTATCACTAGCTGCTGCTCGCGCTGCTGCTTCTGATAAACGAATCCCTTTGTATCAGCATATCAGTGAATTAAACGGTACCCCGGGTCAGTACTCTATGCCTTTACCAATGATGAATATC
This sequence comes from Gammaproteobacteria bacterium, assembly GCA_013214965.1. Taxonomy (GTDB): domain Bacteria; phylum Pseudomonadota; class Gammaproteobacteria; order Enterobacterales; family Psychrobiaceae; genus Psychrobium. Next base: position 25,030 of record JABSRU010000043.1, on the reverse strand, counting down.
ATTAATGGTGGTGAACATGCCGACAACAATGTCGACATTCAAGAATTTATGATTCAGCCAGTGGGTGCGAAAACTTTCACTGAAGGTTTACGCATGGGGGCGGAAGTTTTCCATACGTTGAAGAAAGTATTAACGGCTAAAGGTTATAACACGGCGGTTGGTGACGAAGGTGGTTTCGCCCCGGATCTTGGTTCTAATGCAGAAGCATTGGCTGTGATTAAAGAAGCGGTTGCACTTGCAGGCTATGAATTAGGTCAAGACATCACATTAGCATTAGATTGTGCCGCATCAGAATTTTATAGCGATGGTAAGTATCACTTAAAGGGTGATGATAAAGTATTTAGCGCTGAAGAATTTGGCGATTACTTGAAAGATTTGTCTGAGCAATATCCTATTGTATCAATTGAAGATGGTTTAGACGAAAGTGATTGGGATGGTTGGGCAAGTCTAACCCAAAAATTGGGTGATAAGGTCCAATTAGTCGGTGATGATTTGTTCGTGACTAATACTAAGATTTTAACCCGTGGTATCGAAAATGGTATCGCTAACTCAATCTTAATCAAGTACAACCAAATCGGCACATTAACCGAAACACTTGAAGCCATTAAAATGGCGAAAGATGCTGGCTTCACCGTGGTTATCTCTCACCGTTCTGGTGAAACAGAAGATGCCTTTATTGCTGATTTAGCGGTTGGTACTGCTGCCGGCCAAATTAAGACCGGTTCACTAAGTCGTAGTGACCGTGTTGCAAAATACAACCAGCTAATTCGTATCGAAGAAGCACTGGGTAATGATGCACCATTTAACGGCTTATCAGAAGTTAAAGGTCAGTAAGCTTTAACGCTTCTCTGTAATACTATGCTATCAAAGAAAAGCGCTTGGCAATTGTTGCTAAGCGCTTTTTTTGTTTATTAAGCTTCGTAAGTTAACGGATCGGTTAAGCCATTAGCGGCAAAGGCTTCTAAACGTTCAACACATGAACCACAACCGCCACAGGCGAGTTCACGACCGTTATAACAAGTCCAAGATTTACCATAATCTAATCCCATATTAAGTCCGTCGGCCAATATCGCAATTTTGTCTACTTCGATATAAGGAGACACAATATCCACAGGTTCATAGTTAGCTATTTGTGACACTTCATTCATTTTATTGACGAATTCAGGACGACAGTCTGGATATATCGCATGATCGCCGTTATGAGCTCCATAGTAGACAGCATGAGCGTCAATCGACACCGCGTAAGCAATGGCCATCGATAAAAGTACCATATTGCGATTAGGCACGACTGTTGACTTCATGCTTTCTTCTTCGTAATGGCCTTCAGGGATCTCAATATCACTATCGGTGGTTAAAGAAGAACCAGCCATTAATTGACTAATCGCGCTAATATCAACGATTTTATGCGGTACACCAAGTTCTTTACATACGGCCGCTGCATAATCGATTTCTTTACTGTGACGTTGTCCGTAATTAAAGGTTAGCGGGTACACATCCTTCCCTTCATTGATCGCTTTGTGCAATACCGTAAATGAATCCATTCCACCAGAATAGATTACGACAACTTTTTGTTTGGCCATGCTTGTATCTCAGCTCTATATAACGTATAAGTTGCGCAGTTTACGCTAAAGCAGCCAAACAAGTAAGCGCTTAGCGAAATGATACGTATTAGAGAATTAGCAAAGAGAAATCATGACACAATTAGCATCATCGAACATATTACCGCTTAATGAAATTTTTGAATCTATTCAAGGGGAGGGCTCGTTTACTGGCGCACCTTCAATATTTGTTCGGCTACAAGGCTGCCCTGTAGGCTGTGCCTGGTGTGACACTAAACACAGTTGGTATTTAAATGCCGAAGATAAAAGCACCTTTGATATTGTGGTAGCAAAAGGCGGAGATGGCGATAGTTGGTGTGAGGTTGGCATTGATCATCTCGTTAGTCATTTGCTAACTTATCAAGCGCGTCATATTGTACTGACGGGTGGGGAACCTTGTTTGTATGACTTGGTTGAACTAACCAGTAAATTAATTGCCAATGGTTTCAGCTGTCAAATTGAAACCTCAGGTACTTTTGATATTAAAGTTGACCCGAAATGTCATGTCACCGTATCACCAAAAATTGCGATGAAGGGCGGCTACAAAATTCTCGACAGTGCATTAATTCGCGCTAATGAAATTAAACACCCGGTGGCGATGCAGCGTCATATCGATGAACTTGATGCGTTGCTCGCTCGTTTAACCCCAGAGCAACTCGCGAGCAAAAAGGTATATTTACAACCAATCAGTCAGCAAAATCGAGCGACTAAATTGGCCATTGCCACCTGTATCGAACGTAACTGGTGGCTATCGATTCAAACCCACAAATATTTAGATATTCAATAACTCTAGTATTAAGATTCTGTAATATCTTGCCATTGGCCATGGTACCAAAAATTATCTAACTGCTTCAGATAAGGCGTAACGTCAATATTGCGATCGTTACGCCATTGCTCGTTATAATAGCTGTGCAAGTAACGGCAGCCGTCATCACAAATTAACGTCACAATAGAGCCGTCTTCTTGATGCTCTTTCATCTCCCTTAATAGTGATATCACGCCATAAAAATTGGTGCCGGTCGAGCCACCACATTTTCGCCCTAATACCTTTTCCAAAAATAACACACTCGCAATTGATGCCGCATCAGGCACCTGTTGCATGGTATCAATAACATCGGGAATAAAAGATGGTTCGACTCTTGGTCGACCGATCCCTTCTATTCTGGAACCTTGATTATTAGTGACTGTGGAGTCACGATGGATAAAGTAATCATAAAATACTGAATTTTCAGGATCGACCACATGCAGTTTAGTATCAAGGCGATGATAACGAATATAGCGACCAATGGTTGCACTGGTCCCGCCTGTTCCTCCGCCCATCACTACCCATGTTGGCTCGGGTTGCGGTTCTTTTTCTAATTGTTGGAACATACTTTCAGCAATATTGTTATTACCGCGCCAGTCGGTGGCACGCTCAGCATAAGTAAACTGATCAACAAAATGGCCATTTGTTTCTTTAGCTAATCGGTTAGATTCATCATAAATTGTTGCAGGATCATCCACTAAGTGACATCGTCCACCATAAAATTTGATTTGATTAATTTTTTCTTGCGAGGTGGTTGCGGGCATTACTGCAATAAAATCGAGACCTAACAAACGTGAAAAATAAGCCTCAGAAACAGCGGTGCTACCCGATGACGCTTCAATAATAGTCGTGTCTTGTTTGATCCAACCGTTGCAAAGGCCGTAAAGTAATAAGGAACGAGCCAAGCGATGCTTTAAACTGCCAGTCGGGTGAGTTGATTCGTCTTTGAAATATAATCCAATATTGGGAAATGCAGGAATATCCACTTTTAGTAAGTGAGTATCGGCGCTACGATGAAAATCGGACTCAATTTTAGCAATGGCTTGATTTACCCATGCTCTTGACATAATCTGCTCCTGAAATTGGAAGTATTTAAAATCGATATAAGATATATTAAAAATGAATAACAAGCACGAATTAATTGAATTAGCGAATGTAAGAATGCCCTTTGGTAAACATCAGGGCCAGCATTTATGGTCGATTCCAGAGCGCTATTTGTTGTGGTTACAATCACAGCAGATGATTAATGGTAAGTTGTCGATTCAATTACAACAAATCCTTGAAATTAAACTAAACGGTTTAGAATATATTTTAAAACCGCTAGTTAAACCAAAATATTAAGCTTTATGCTTTCGCAGCAGTTCATCAAAGTCACGTTTTATTTTTGTATAGCGTTTCTTATGGGTGCCATTAAGCTTTACGCCATTGATTAAGCGTAACGTTTCTTTTGATTCTGACATTAAGGATTTTACATGTTTTTTATGTTGCTGCATTAAGACTATTTGCACTTGTAGTAGGTTAAGCGCTGCGCCCGAATTGACTGGCGCTAAGACTATTGCTTCTTTAAAACGTTCGAGGGCTTCTAAATTATTTTGCTTGGTGTAAGCCTCGATACCTGCTTTGGTGATTTTATTGAACTGTTGTAATCGTTCACCGTTTTGTGCCTGCGCTAGCTGTGCATCGATTTTTGTTCTAATTGGCCAGTTTTCTGGTACTTGTTTAGAGAACTTTTTAGCTAAATCTAGGTCATCAATCTCGATTAATGTTAAACAGACATCCGCGGCTAAATCATCGGGTAGATCCCATTTGTCGTCATCGTCACAAAATGAAGATATCGCCTCCATTAAGATTTTCTTAGCTTTGAGATGTTCGCCTTTGGTACTATGGAGTTGTGCCTGAATAATCCCCTCAAAAATGGAAAAGTGATAATTTAAGTGACGGCCTTCCTCAGGTTTTGCCCGTTGCAGGGTGTTGGTTATTTCACTTTGTAACCGATAAATGTCATTTTTTTCTTCGCTATGTTTTACCGCGACAATAATACTGCGTAAGTAATCGCATAATTTGTCAGTACCAGCATGGACAGAACGTCTGCTTAGTAGAAGTAACTTGCTGTAACAATCTTTTATTGCAATATAGTCATTGTTAACCGTCGCGATGTTAATCATTTGATGATGACGCTTCATTGAGTTAGGCGATATGCTGATGCTACGTTGTAAGGTTTCTTGTGCTAATTTAGAATTACCGCTCTTTAATAGGTTTTGAGCGAGTAGATCGGTTGCTTCCACGTTGTTGGTTTGTTTTGTTAATACTGACTTAAGTAAGGTGTGGCTTTGCTCTAATTCCCCTAAGCCTAGATAAGCACGGGCGAGGTTGATTTTTGCCCACACTAAATCACGTTCTTTTAATATAGCCTCTAACACTAATGCCGCTTCTTTATACTCTTTGACATCACATAATAATTCAGTCATCATTTGGATACAAAATGAACGATAACGATTTTTGTCTTTAATTAACTTTTTGCATTCTTGTATTGCTCGCTTGGGTTCGTTTTTTTGCAGGCAATAATAAATAGGGCTCATGACGTGGCGCTTTAGCCAAGCTTTTTGCAGTCGATTATCCAGCAGTCGCTGTGAAAACGGTTTGATGATGTAATCGTCAGGCTGCATTTCCATGGTACCTAAAACAGCTGCTCGATTCGTTTCACCAGAGATCACAATAAATAATGCATCAGGTTTGATTAAACGTAAGGCTCTTAGCTCTTCAAGTAACTGGCGACCATTCTTACTGGTTCCCAAGTTATACTCGACTAGTAATAAGTTAAAGGGTTGACTGCGGCACATTCTTACAGCCATTTCGCCATTCTCGGCTAATTCAATTTTCTTAACTCCGAAATTCGCCAAAATACCTTTCATCATTACTTGAAAGGGGCGTTGAGGGTCAACTAATAAAACCTTTAATTGTTCGTAGGGGATTTTGTCCATTAATGCCAATGAGTTGTTATGAGGAAATCTTACTGGAAGTTACCATAAAGAAGATATTTATAAAGAGTTTTATTTATAATAATTTATAAAATGTTATGAATGAATATAATTTTGATGGTGTTTTATTCTGTCAATGATTTATTGAGGGTCTAACGTTGGGGATTTTGATATTGATGGTATAACGATGAAGGCTGAACCGTCTGACATTTAAAGAGTCAGGCTGAGCGCTTTTTAGTTATATTGTGAGTTTTCTTTTAAATTGGACTTGATGGTGGAGGGAGGTGGATTCGAACCACCGAAGGCTGAGCCGTCAGATTTACAGTCTGATCCCTTTGGCCACTCGGGAACCCCTCCACTCAAGTGCGAGCGCATCATAGGCGAGAAATTTAATAAGGTAAAGCATTATTTGTAACGAATGAACTGTTTGTTTTATTTATAGCCGATTGGCTGTTGTATTGAATATTACACTAAAGAATTGGCTGATCGGGTCGATAGTATTAAAGACTTAATAAAACGACACGACTTCTAATGCCCATTGAATCGATTATCAGTAACGAGCTGCAACTTGGCCAACAACTTAACCACAGTGTGGTAGGTGAGCGGGCCAAATTTGCATTATTGTTGGCGCTGATGTCCCCCAATGTTGAGGAGCAAGCACAGTTTCATTTGGTCAGTAATCGAGACGTTATTGATAATCAAGGCACGCCAAACTTAGCACACCAATTTAAGGTCGCTCGGGCCCAGGCATTAGTCAGTGATGACGAGGGTGAACTACAGTCTTTGCAAACAGGCCAGCTGGCCATTGAACATAGTGTAATTGACGCACGGTTTAAGCACTGCTTAAACCCCGAGCCGTTGTCCTTTAAGCTAGATAAAACTCAGGGTATAGAACGTGATGTTTTTGACAATCTAGATTTTGTCGCAGCCAGAAAGCTTAGCGGTCACTATCACATTGATCCCATCGAAAAAGTAGTCGTTAATGACCTCATTGAGCGGCAACAAAACTACGCCGCACAGTTAAACTAAACTAGTTTAACCACAACACTTTTTAAACTTCTTTCCGCTGTTGCAGATGCATGAATCATTACGTTTGGGTAATTGAATCTGATTGGTTGGTGTTTCCCCATGATGAAAAAACCACTGTTTATCCTCATAAATAAAATGTGATAACTCATGGTGAAACTGCAGCTGATTATTCGAGTGATACCAAGCAACAAACTCGACCGTTGCATGGTCGCCGCTGCATTGATCATTGATAATTAGTAAACTCAACCATTGGCACTCTTTTGCCCATTGCGAAATGTCATTTTTAACGACTTCATGACGAGTGGCTGGCGCGTGAGTATCGACAATATAATCAATATGGTGTTGAGCAAAAGCGCAGTAACGACTCATCATCAGCTGCTTTGCAGTTTGTGCTTGTGCTAAGCGTTGATGGAGAGGCTGACAGCAAAGAGAGTAGGACTTGTTAGTACCACAAGGGCAGTGTTTATTCATGATTAACTAAACACTGACTATTATCTGATTGCTCTGATGATAGTGGCTTTGAAAAATAGAGTCCCTTTAACTTGGGCACATTGTAATACATCTGACTGTCCACCCTATTATTAGCGTCAGACCAAATAAGCCAATGGTTATCGTCACCACGCTTAAAAGTCATTAAGTATTTACCCGCATGTTGCTTGGCGGGTTCATTACTACCTTCTGGTGGGATAACTGATACTAAATAATATCCGACATCGGTGGCTGAGTTATTATCGATTAAGCGTTCGAGTACTCTAAACTCAATATCTAGTTTAAAATTATTTTTTTTTATTTTATTAAAATATTTTTGATAAAGCGCTAACAGCTCGGTTTTACCTGATGATATTTTTTTATTCTTTCCAGTGGAAACATAATAACCATGCTCTGAATAAATGTTGGCCATTAGTTGAGGATCTAACCATTGATAAGCATTAATGAGTTGATAATAGCTGTGTGAAATTGCTTTACTTGTGTCATCTGAGTTGACGACAGAAGCTTTCACACCGTTGAAAAATGAAGCAAGGATAAAAAAAGCAGTAGAAATTAACAACAACGAACGCATAGAGAAGACCTAAAATCTGATGTAGTGCTATGGTATCTAGATTCAACTTTGAAAGTAAAGCGTAAGATTGCCACAAGATGTTTCTGTCATCAAAGTATAGCGTTATAACACATAGATAAAAATCAAAAAATAGTGACATATTGCTGCAACTAACACAAAAATATGCCAGATAGCGTGATTATAGTTAATCTTATTATTGAGGTAAAAATAAACACCCGATGAGTAAATAAGGCCACCTAATCCTAATAAGGCTAACGCAGCAGTGGGTAAAGCTTCGATCAGTTGGTAGATAACAATCACCGACAACCAGCCCATGACTAAATAAGTGGCGACCGAAAATTTCTTGTATTGGCTGCCGTAGCGGATTTTAATAAAAATGCCAATAATCGCCATTAGCCATACGATGGCTAGCACACTATAACCCAGTGGACCGGGCAGCGTATGATAAAGTAGTGGAGTATATGTCCCCGCAATCAATAAATAAATGGCACAGTGGTCAAGTAATTTAAAAAACTTTTTAGCACTAGTCTGTGTTGCACCATGGTAAATAGCCGATGCACCAAACAGACAGCACAAACTAAGACCATAAATGGTATGGGTAATAAATTTCGATATATCCTGTTGTTGCAGTGAAGTAACCATAAATATGATTAATCCAACTAGGCTAAGCGCTGCGCCAAAGGCATGAGTCAGCGTATTTAATCGTTCTTCTTTGACTGAGTAAGGTACTTTTTCTAGTGAGTTAGACATATTATTTTTTTAAACTTACATGCGTACGCTCAATGTTAGCAGGTTCAACAATCGTTGCAATATGTTTCCGTTAAATGAATAGGTGTTTATGAAAAAAACTTCTTCATTTCGTCCGCGAAATTCATCAGCTGTTCTTTGATTGACACTTTAATTTTAATATCAAGCCCACTAAAGATAACATAGCCCTCAATCGTGATAGTTGGTGCTGATGAGTTACTGGTGCAAGCGCTAGATTTATTATTGACTCCACCAAAGATACAAACGGTTTTAGCAATGACTTTAATATTAGGAGGTACATAAATATTTTGGCCACCAAATAGGCTATAGATTTTTATGGTGGTGTCACGGCTGAATCTTGCATCGGTAAAATCAATATCGTTGCCACCAAAAATCGTAATAGAGGTTAGGTTTTTCGCCACATTCCAGATGCCACTCCGATCATTACCGCCAAAAATACTGACTATGTAATCATGATCTTGCGGCGCTTGTTCATGAATGCTAGCAGATAAACCTTGCTCTTTCTTGGCGGTATAAGCACTGTCTACTGTAAGTTCTAGATCCTGTGTTAGGTCAACCAGTGTTTGATGATTATCAGTATTAGTCGCAACATCTAGGCGGCGTTCAAACGCTGCTAATGAAATTTCACCATGGCTGTAATTCATAATCAATTGATCAATAATTTCTTCACGTAAGGTTTCGATTGGTCTGTCTTGAATAATAACGGTCATTATATTTCCTTAATACTCTGGACTCTAAAGCAAATAATTTAGCGGGATGAATAATTTTATATTAAAAGCAACTACCGTGCCATATTGTTAATTGTATACTAATCAGGTTGTTAACCTAAAATTTATTAGGGTTTACCTGAACTTCTGGTTCAATTTACCAATATCTAATCAGCTTTGCTTAAAATAAACTATTTCCTTTGGGGGTGAACAGTGAGTGATAGAGTTTTGCAGCGAATTCATCGGTCATCCCTGAAATATAATCGGAAATAATCCGCATCTGAACATCATCTTTTTTGTATTGCGCGTTATTCCAGCGGTTTTTGGTGTTTTCTGGTAACAAGCGATTTGGATCAGAAGCAAAGGCTTCAAATAGTTCCATCACGATTTGTTGTCCTTTATATTCCATCGCTTGAAATTCAGAGTTTTTGATCACGCGAGTTAAAATGAATTGTTTTAAAATGTGGAGGACATTGGCATAGGAGGGTCTTAATTTGGCATTAAAACGTAGCAATGGTTCTTCAAACTGATTGTTTTCGTCGATATCAATGGCAGTAATTAACGCATTCACTAATTCCCCAATCGCATCTTTACGTTTAAACGGTTGATCGCTGAATAAATTGAGAGTGATAGCCATAATATTGTTACTAATGGAATTGTCTTGCAAAGATTCAATTTGACTCACTACATCCTGCTGCCATTGGCTTAAATTCACTGTGCCCATCACGATAGCATCTTCGAGATCATGGACAGAATAGGCAATGTCATCAGCGAGTTCCATAATAGAACAATCAAGAGATTTAAAGCAGCTTCTTAAATGAATGCCTGGTTGCTGCTGAACTTGCGTAAATAAGAAACGATCACCGGGACTTAACGGGGCTAATACCCAATCTAAACAGCCTGAATCAACATCAAAAATTGCTTTGGGTGGTAACCATTCTGTGGCCTTTAATTGTCTGAAATTTAGCGGTGTTTCACGATTATATTGACCAACCACTGCACTATAAAGTACGGGGTATTTTAGGACGCCAAGTAAGGTGCGACGGCTTAAATTCATGCCGTGGTGTTCAGTATATGGCTCAAGACGGGTTAAAATACGAAATGTTTGACCATTGCCTTCAAAGCCTCCATGATCACGCATCATAAAATTAAGCGCGATTTCGCCGCCATGACCAAAGGGTGGGTGGCCAATATCATGAGCTAACCCTAACGCTTCTACTAACATGTCGTCTTGCAAAAATATCGCTAAGGCTGGATATCGTAAACGTAATTGCGCGTTAATTCCGGCACCAATTTGTGCCACCTCTAATGAGTGAGTTAAGCGGGTACGATAAAAGTCACTTTGGCCAATCCCGACCACTTGAGTCTTTGCTTGTAAGCGGCGAAATGCTGCGGAATGTAATATCCGCGCACGATCTCGCTGAAAAAGACTGCGATGATCTTTTTTTCGATTGAGGTTTTTAATAAACTTACGTTGATGCCAATCACTCGTCGGTTCCAACTCACTCAATTGATCCAATATATGCTCCTTTACTGAGAATAATTCTCAAGAAATTGACCAAAACGTTCAATCGCATTGGTTAAATCTTGCGCGTAAGGTAAGGTTACAATACGTACGTGATCCGGTTCTGGCCAATTAAACGCGCTGCCATGGACCAATAGAATTTTTTCGCTTTGTAATAAATCGAGCACTAATCTCTGATCATCAATAATGTTAAATTTCTTAACATCGAGTTTTGGGAACATATACATTGCCCCCTTGGGTTTAACACAGCTGACCCCGTCAATATTATTAAGGGCTTCCCAAGCCGCATCTCGTTGTTCTAGTAATCGGCCGCCGGGCAAAATTAGTTCATTAATACTTTGGTAGCCACCGAGTGCCGTTTGAATAGCATGTTGACAGGGGACATTGGCACATAAACGCATGGATGCAAGCATGTCGAGACCACTAATATAGCCTTTCGCTTTATATTTCGCCCCAGATATGACCATCCAACCTGCGCGAAAACCGGCGATACGATAGGCTTTAGACAGGCCATTAAATGTGACGATGAGTAAGTCATTAGCGAGCGAAGCCGTATGCACATGCTGCGCCTCATCGTATAATATTTTGTCGTAAATCTCATCACTAAACACCACTAAGTGATGCTGTCGAGCGAGTTCAAGGATCTCAAGCAGTAATTCTTTGGAGTACACCGCACCCGTTGGGTTATTGGGGTTGATTAAGACGATAGCTTTAGTGTTTTTAGAAATTTTACTCTTAATATCGGCTAAATCAGGAAACCAATCGGCCTGTTCGTCACAGCGATAGTGTACCGCTGTAGCACCGGCCAAATGAACCGATGCGGTCCATAATGGATAATCAGGGGAGGGCACCAGTACTTCATCGCCATTATTAAGCAGCGCCATGGTCGCCATTTGGATCAGCTCCGATACGCCATTGCCGATATAAATATCTTCAACATCTATGCCAGCAATAATCTGCTGATAATGATGGAAAACGGCTTTACGAGCAGAGAATAATCCCTTTGATTCACAATAGCCTTGTGCTTGGGGTAAATTATGAATGACATCACGAACAATTTCATCGGGGGCTTCAAAGCCAAAAGGGGCAGGGTTACCAATATTTAATTTTAATATTCGGTGGCCTTCTTCTTCAAGTCGTTGTGCTTCATCATGAACTGGACCGCGAATGTCATAGCAGACATTATGTAATTTTTTTGACTTGTTGAACACCACACTAACTCCATAAGAATATGAAGGTTAAAGATAGCGTATTGACAGTAAATAAGGAAGTTGTCGGGCAATAAAAAACCGCTAATCACTCAAGTGATTAGCGGTTTTTTATTCAGAAGTGAATATTAAGCTAATTCGCTTAAACACATTTCTTCGTTGATTTGCTTAACCCAACCGCTAACGCGCTCGTCGGTTAATTCTGGTTGACGGTCTTCGTCAATGCCTAATCCGACAAAGTGAGTGTCGCTAACCAATGCTTTTGACGCATCAAACTCATAACCATCAATTGGCCAGTGACCAACAATAATCGCACCCTTAGGCTCAATAATATCTTTTAACGTGCCCATCGCATCGAGGAAGTATTCAGCGTAATCTTCTTGATCGCCACAACCAAAAATAGCCACTAGCTTATCGTTGAAATCGATGTTTTCTAATTCAGGGAAAAAATCATCCCAATCACATTGCGCTTCACCATAGTACCAAGTAGGGATCCCAAGCAATAATAAGTCAAAAGATTCGATTTCTTTTGCGGTTGCTTTGGCAATGTCATAAACATCAACTAAACTTTTACCCAGTTGCTTTTGAAGCATTTTTGCGACCGCTTCTGTATTACCTGTGTCGCTACCAAAAAACATGCCTACGCTAGCCATAAATTTTCCTATCTCTGTGTGGTTGCTAGTTCAATTTCATCCGATGACCGTATATTGCTAGGAAGTTCCATTGCATTGATCTGGGTCACCAGTATTGATTCTATTATTTGGCCACGACTGACATTATGCAGTGCGGCCAAATCGTTAAGTGTATTAAATAACTCTGCTTCAACTTTTAATTCAATCCGCTTAAGCCCTTTCGCTTTATCACGCTTTATTTGATTACGTTTATTAATCAATAACTGATCTTTACGCGATAAAGGGTTTGTTTTGGGGCGACCACGGCTTTTTTCGTCGGCAAAGAGATCTATAGTTATTCTGTCGTTCGATGCTTTTGCCATATTGCTACAATATTTTATATATTAATAAGTTTAAACAGGTTTAGTGACTGTTCCAAAAGAATTGAATAGCCCCTTTCATCACAAATCCTAAACAACCAAAGGTCAGCACACTCCAAACAACCACTCGGCCAAATAGCGGGACGCTACCTGCTTTAAGGACGTCTCGGATAGCCATGCCAATTAAAAAGAAAATTCCAGCAAAAAATAAATTAAGACCAATTGCCTCAAGTTGTTGAAATTCTTGCGGTGTCATCAGAATTTGTGCCCTTTAATTACGTGTTTAAAAACCCAATATTTTTTAGGTTTGAATCGCTAGGCGCGCAATATATCATAATCAATTATAGTGCGCCATCACTAGTAGTTAATCGCCTGAGTCTTTGACCGATTTATTGATAAAGTCGATCACTATTTTATTAAACACTTTGGGCTTTTCAGCATGGAGCCAATGGCCGGTGCCTTGAATTATTTTAGCGTTGGCCGAAGGGAAAAACTGATTGATAGCAGGGCGGTGTTCCGCCACAATATAGTCAGATTGTTCGCCTTTAATAAATAACGTTGGACCGCAATATTGTCGATCCGTTGTTAAACCGGAAATGATGGCAGGGTAGGCTTGTTCTAAACCGTCTAAATTACAACGCCACTGAAACCCTTGTTCAGTCTTCACGAGGTTTTTTAATAGGAAACCACAAATAGCACTATCAACGCCCATTCTTTCTAATTGTTGCTGTGCTTCTTTTCTATTGGATAATGTGTTCAACTCAATACTCTTTAATGCATTAAACACTAACATATGACGGTCGGTGTAACTGACCGGCGCAATATCGGCGATAATTAAAGCCGTCACTCTTTCGGGGGCAGCTAAAGCGATTTCCATCGCAACCTTACCACCCATTGAGTGCCCAACTAGAGTCACTTTCGATAGTTCTAAATCATCAAGTAGGGCTATTACATCGCTAGCCATAGTTTGATAGGTCGTATCTGTGGTGTGTTTTGATTGACCATGATTGGCCAAATCAACACTAATCACTTGATAATTACTGATCAAATAACGAGCTAATGCCCCTAAGTTATCGAGTGCGCCAAATAGACCATGTAATAAGATAACCGGGTGACCGTGACCTTGAATTTTGTGATTTAATTGCATCAATGAGATTCTATCAATAAAAAGGGTAGTAATTGTGACCTGCACCGAACAAAAAATCAATAATGGCGTTGTTTATGTAGACTCCGAGTTAAACATTGGTAACAATAGCTATTAATAACGTGAATACTCAAAATAAACAATAAATATACCATGGGCTAAAAATTATTTAGTCACATGCGAGGCAATTATGACTAGGAATACAAAAAGACCACTGTATATTCAATACGCTGGTCATTCATTACTTGACACCTCTTTATTAAATAAAGGCAGTGCTTTTGATGTCGAAGAGCGTAAATCCTTTAACTTAACAGGATTATTACCGCCACTGATTGAATCAATCGACGAACAAGTCGAGCGCGCTTATTGCCAGTTTTCGGCCTGTCATTCTGACCTAGATAAACACATCTATTTACGCCGGATCCAAGATTTAAATGAAACATTATATTATCGTTTAATTGAAGATAACCTCGAAGAGATGATGCCTATTATCTATACCCCAACGGTTGGCGAAGCGTGTGAGCGTTTTAGTGATATTTATCGTTGTGCCCGTGGTTTATTTATTTCTTATGATCAACGCGATGACATGGACGACATCATCCGCAATACGATTAAAAGTAATGTTAAAGTCATTGTTGTCACCGATGGCGAACGTATTTTAGGCTTAGGCGATCAAGGCATGGGCGGCATGGGCATTCCCATTGGTAAGCTTTCATTATATACCGCCTGTGGTGGTATTAGCCCTGCTTATACGTTGCCAGTGATGTTAGATGTTGGGACCAACAACCAAGAATTACTCGATAATCCGATGTATATGGGGGTTCGTAAACCTCGGATCAGTGATGATGAGTACTTCGATTTTATTGATAAATTCGTTCAGGCTGTTAAACGTCGTTACCCAAATGTGCTATTACAATTCGAAGACTTTGCACAACCTAAAGCGATGCCGTTATTAGAAAAATATCGTGACCAATTGTGTTGTTTCAATGATGACATCCAAGGAACCGCCGCCGTGACCGTTGGTACATTACTCGCTGCTTGTCGCTCGACTGGACAAAAATTTTCGGATCAAGTGGTGACTTTTGTTGGTGCTGGCTCAGCGGGTTGTGGTATTGCCGAGCAGATTATCAAACAAATGACCAGTGAAGGCATTAGTGAAGCACAGGCTCGTAGTCAAATTTACATGGTTGACCGTTTTGGACTGTTGACCGAAGGCATGAATGGGTTACGGGATTTTCAACAAAAACTAACTCAAACTAGTGCCGCCGTTAGTACATGGTCTATTACTGGTGAATACGCGACATTATTAGAGGTGATGGAAAATGCCAAACCGACTATTTTAATCGGCGTGTCAGGACAACCCGGTTTATTCACCGAGCAAGCCATCAAGGCGATGCATCGTGGCTGTGAACGGCCAATAATTTTCCCATTAAGTAATCCTTCAAAACAAGTGGAAGCAACGCCACAGCAAGTGCTCAAGTGGACTAATGGTCAAGCAATTATGGCTACTGGTAGCCCCTTTGCGCCAGTAGAATATCAAGGTCAAACCTTCGTTATTCCGCAGTGTAACAATAGCTACATTTTCCCTGGTCTTGGTTTAGGGATTATCGCCTGTGGTGCTAAGCGAGTGACTGATGAAATGTTAATGGCCACTAGTTTATGTTTAGCCAATGCATCACCATTGGCCAATGATGGCCATGGTAGTTTATTACCGCCACTGACCGATATTGCCATGTTAAGTCAAAAAATGGCTTTTGATGTTGCTAAAATTGCGATTGAACAGGGATATGCATTAGACATAAGCGATGAGAAAATAAGTCAAAAAATTGAGAAAAATTTCTGGCGCCCTGAGTACCGTCAATATCGACGCGTGACGATATAATGATGGAGCTTTTGATCTCAATCTGTATAATCCGCTATACAAAATTGGCATAAAATACCGATAACGCAAGGATAATTAATGAAGTTTATTGAAGTTGAAGATGATTTATACCGTTATATCGCAAGTCAAACTGAATCTATCGGTGAAAATGCTTCAGATATCCTCAGGCGCTTACTCGGGCTGGATCCTATCATTGCGATTAAGGTAGAAGCACCTAAAAATGTTGATCCGATAGCACCATCAACGGTAGTGGCATCAAAAGTTGTCGCTTCAATAAAGGATGAATTGGCTGTTATTAAGCAAGAATTTGTTCATGACGGTGATTTAAAATCTGAAGATTTTAAATCACTGATCGGTCATCAGCAAATTAAACAACAAAAAGCCTCGATTGGTCGTTTTATGACCATATTAAATTTGTTATATCGCCAGCAACCGCAAAACTTTTCAAAGGTGCTTAATGTTAGTGGTCGCGATAGACTTTATTTTGCCAAAGAAAAACAACTGTTGCTCGATAGCGGTGCAACCTGCAAGCCTAAGTTGATTAATGAAACCCCGTATTGGGTGATCACTAATTCAAATAATGGCATGAAGTGTCGTATATTAAAGAAAGTTTTGAAAGTTATGGGTTGTCGTGAAGATATCACCGAAGCCATAATTGCTCAAATATAAGATTAATTTATTAAATTTAACTGTTATTACCTTGAAACTTTTGAGTCTAAGGGTATAATCAGCCCATTAAATAGGTAAGTAATCTTGCCGCGCCAATTTATTGGACACCAAGTCCCGTTAGCAGACCATCGTTAATTGGCTATCAAGTGTGACTTGATATACAGGGTCCAGTTTTAAGCCCCGCTTTTTAGTCGGGGTTTTTTATTACCTGTATTAACATTATCAGTGGTATTGACATATTTCACACATGCTCAACGATTGGTTAATGTTACACATAGGGTGAATTGACCATTCATCGATTAACTGGGCCTCGAGCCCATTTTTTGTTTTTAGGAGTTAGTGTTGTCAACTATTGATAATCGCTTAACAGAAATGTTAGAGCCAGCCGTTGAAGCTGCTGGTTTTGAATTAGTCGGTATCGAGTACATTCGAGCAGGCAAGCATTCCACTTTACGGATATATATAGACCATGAAAATGGTATTGATGTAGATGATTGTGTGGAAGTTAGCCATCAATGTAGTGCCGTGTTAGATGTTGAAGATCCAATTACCAACGAATACAATCTTGAGGTGTCATCACCTGGGATGGATCGTCCACTATTTAAGGCACATCACTATAAAGCATGTGTTGGTGAAATTATCAGCATGCAATTGGTGATGCCAAGTAATGGACGTCGCAATTTTAAGGGAGAGATCACGAGCGTTGAAGGCGAAATGATCACTATAAAGGTTGATGGGGTGGAATATACGTTAGCACTAGCGAACGTTAAAAAAGCCAATATCGTCCCACAATTTTAACACTTTGGTTTAAGAAAAAGGTGAGAGGCAATATAGATGAGTAAAGAGATATTGTTAGTGACAGAGGCGGTTTCGAATGAGAAAGGCGTTCCTCGCGAGAAAATTTTTGAAGCTTTGGAGATTGCACTAGCGAGTGCAACCAAAAAGAAGAGTGAAAAAGAGATTGAAGTTCGTGTTGATATTGACCGTAAAACCGGTGAATTTGACACATTTCGTCGTTGGTTAGTCGTTGCTGATGATGCAGTTGAAAATGCATTTGGTGAAATGACTTTGTCAGCAGCTCAATATGATGACGAAAGCGTTCAATTAGGTGATTTTGTTGAGGATCAAATTGATTCAATTCAATTCGATCGCATCACTACCCAAATTGCTAAGCAAGTTATCGTACAGAAAGTTCGTGAAGCTGAGCGCGAGATGGTCGTTGACCAATATCGTGATCAAGTGGGCGAATTAGTGACTGGCGTCGTTAAGAAAAGTAGCCGTGATAGCATCATTATCGATTTGGGTAATAACGCTGAAGCGATTATTTATAAAGATGACCGCTTACCCCGTGAATCATTCCGCTCTGGTGACCGTATTCGTGGTCTTCTTTATGATATTAAAGAAGAGAATCGTGGGCCACAATTGTGTGTGAGTCGAACTCACCCCGATATGCTTATTGAACTGTTCCGCATTGAAGTGCCTGAGATTGGTGAAGAAATGCTAGACATCATGGGTGCTGCTCGTGATCCAGGTTCTCGCGCCAAAATTGCCGTGAAAAGTAACGATAAACGCATTGATCCTGTTGGCGCTTGTGTTGGTATGCGTGGTTCACGTGTCCAAGCTGTTTCTGGCGAACTTGGTGGCGAACGTGTTGATATCGTATTGTGGGATGACAACATCGCACAATACGTAATTAATGCCATGGCGCCTGCCGAAGTGGTTAGTGTTATCGTTGATGAAGACAATAACAGCATGGATTTAGCGGTTGAAGAAGACAACCTAGCTCAAGCCATTGGTAGTAAAGGTCAAAACATCCGTTTAGCGAGTCAATTGACTGGCTGGAATTTGAATGTAATGACGGTTGCTGAGCTAAAAGCTAAACATGAAGCTGAAGACAGCAAAGTGATCGCGGCGTTAACTAAAGATTTAGACATCGAAGAAGATTTTGCACAAGTATTAGTGGAAGAAGGTTTTACTTCATTAGAAGAAGTGGCTTATGTTCCAATTAACGAATTGTTAGCGATTGATGGTTTCGATGAAGATCTGGTTAATGAGTTACGCGAACGTGCTAAAAACGCCTTAACCACTAAAGCATTAAAAGTGGAAGAGAGCTTAGATGGTGCACATCCTGCGGATGATTTATTAGCGCTGGAAGGACTAGAGCGTCATTTAGCATTTGTTCTTGCAAGTAAAGGTGTTGTAACACTTGAAGACTTAGCAGAGCAGGGCATTGACGATCTTGAAGAAATTGAAGAATTAAGCCAGCAGAAAGCTGGTGAATTAATAATGGCAGCCCGTAATATTTGTTGGTTTAGCGACGAGCAAGAATAATTGGGGCCCAGGGGAATTATAAACTATGTCTGACTTAACAGTTAAAATCCTAGCCGATGAAATTGGCGCGCCAGTAGAGCGTGTGATCGAGCAATTGGCAAGCGCTGGCTTTAAAAAAGGCCAAAATGATAGCGTAACATTAGAAGAAAAGCAGTCTTTGTTAAAGCATTTAGCAAAACAGCACGGCGGAGAAGCAACACCGTCAAAAATGACTCTACAACGTAAAAGTAAATCAACGTTAAAAGTTGGTTCAGGCGAAAAGAGTCGTACTGTCGCAGTAGAAACTCGTAAAAAACGGACTTACGTGAAGCGTGATGCTGTTGAAGAACAAGTGGCACCAGCTCAAATTGATCTAGAAGCTGAAAAAGCGGCGACAGAGCAAGCAAGTAAAGAGGCAGCGATTAAAGCTGACTTAGTAGCAAAAGCGGATCAAGAACGTGCAGTTAAAGATGCGGCAGCGAAAGATGCAGCCGAACGTCAAGCACAAGAAGCTAAAGCTAAAGCTAAAGCTAATACGGTACAAGATCCAGCTGAATTAGCGAAAGAAGCTGAACTAAAAAAAGAGCAAGATGAATTGCAAAATCGTCAACAATCATTAGCGGCAGCAAATATTGCAGCGGCGGCTAAACTTGAAGCTGAAAATGCTAAAAAGCTAGCGGCAGACAATTCTGGCCGTTGGGCAGAAGAAGAGACGAAACGTAAAGAGACTGAGAAGAAAGCCGATTACCACACGACTTCTTCTAACGCTGCGCGTGAAGCTGAAGACAAACAAGATCGTCAAGATGAAGGTCAAAAACGTGCGAAGAAAAAGCCGGCTAAACGTACCGACAATCGTGGCGGCCGTAAAGGCGCTCATGGTCGTGGTAATGGCCGTGGTGGCAAGCGTGGTAAAGGAACCTTATCTGCGCCAACATCATTAAGCCAAAGCTTTGACAAGTCTGCGGTAGTTGCAAAGTCTGACGTTCGCCTTGGCGAAACTATTTCGGTCAGTGAACTTGCTGGTAAAATGTCAGTTAAAGCAACTGAAGTGATTAAGAACTTGATGAAAATGGGCGTTATGGCGACCATTAACCAAGTACTAGATCAAGAAACTGCTCAACTAATCTGTGAAGAAATGGACTACAAAGTGGTACTTGTTCGTGAAAACGAATTAGAGCACGCGGTGCTTTCTGAACGTGGCGACCAAGGTGATTTAAAACCTCGTGCTCCTGTTGTTACCATCATGGGTCACGTTGACCACGGTAAAACATCATTACTAGATTACATCCGTAAAGCGAAAGTTGCTGACGGCGAAGCCGGTGGTATTACTCAGCATATTGGTGCTTACCATGTTGATGTTGATGGTGGCATGATCACTTTCTTAGATACTCCTGGTCACGCTGCATTTACCGCAATGCGTGCTCGTGGTGCTCAAGCGACCGATATCGTTATTATTGTTGTTGCTGCCGATGATGGTGTGATGCCACAAACTAAAGAGGCCGTTGCTCATGCAAAAGCTTCTGGCGCACCTATCATCATTGCTGTGAACAAAATGGATAAGGAAGGCGCAGATCCAGATCGGGTTAAAAACGAACTGTCTGCACTTGATGTTATCCCTGAAGATTGGGGCGGCGACGTTCAATTCGTTCATGTATCAGCGAAAGAAGGTACTGGTATCGATGAATTGCTTGAGTCAATTTTGATGCAAGCTGAATTGTTAGAGCTTAAAGCGACTGTTGAAGGTCATGCTGGCGGCGTTGTGATTGAGTCACGTCTTGATAAAGGTCGTGGCCCAGTAGCAACAGTACTCATTAAAGAAGGTACTTTACATCACGGCGATATCATCCTTTGTGGTACTGAATACGGTCGTGTTCGTGCAATGCGTGATGAAAACGGTAGAGACATTACTGAAGCTGGCCCAAGTTTTCCTGTTGAAATCCTTGGTCTATCAAAGGTGCCTAAAGCTGGTGATGAAGCAACGGTAGTTAGTGATGAGCGTAAAGCTCGTGAAGTTGCACTTTACCGTCAAGGTAAATTCCGTGACTTGAAACTAGCACGTCAACAAAAAGCTAAACTAGAAAATATGTTTGCTAATATGACCGCTGGTGAGTGTTCAGAACTTAACGTTATTCTTAAGACTGACGTTGAAGGTTCATTAGCGGCTATCGCTGATTCACTTGAAAGACTATCGACTGACGAAGTTAAAGTGAACATTATCAGCCGTGGTGTTGGTGGTATTACTGAAACAGATTCAACGTTAGCCGCTGCGTCTAACGCTATCATGCTTGGTTTTAACGTTCGTGCCGATGCTACTGCCCGTAAAGTTATCCAAAATGAAAACTTGGATATGCGTTATTACAGCATCATCTATGACTTGATTAACGAAATTAAGTCAGCGATGAGTGGTCTACTTGCTCCTGAATTCAAGCAAGAAATCATTGGTCTAGCTGAAGTTCGTGATGTATTTAAGTCACCAAAAATTGGCGCAATCGCTGGTTGTATGGTTACTGAAGGTATTATCAAGCGTACACAACCAATTCGTGTATTACGTGACAATGTCGTTATTTATGAAGGCGAGTTAGAATCTCTACGTCGCTTTAAAGATGACGTTCAAGAAGTTCGTAATGGCATGGAATGTGGTGTTGGCGTTAAGAACTACAACGATGTTCGTGTTGGTGATCAAATCGAAGTATTCGAAATTATTGAAATAAAACGTTATTTGTAAGTTTTAATCAATAAAGATCGAGATGGGGGCTAACGCCCCCATCTGTGTTTCTAATATGTAAGTACCGTAAGGTATGTGGAGAATAAAATGGCTAGAGAATTTAGCCGTAGTCGCCGTGTTGCACAGCAGCTACAAAAAGAACTCGCGATGATTGTGATGCGCGAAATTAAAGCCAAAGAATTTGGCATGATCACTATTAATGAAGTCGACTTGTCACGTGATTTGTCTTACGCAAAAGTATATTTTACTTTGCTTAATGATGAAGCTGACTTAATCAAAAAATCGGTCGACTTACTGAATGAATCAGCACCATTTATTCGTTCATTAATGGGCAGCAAAATGCGGTTACGTATTGTGCCTGAACTGCGTTTTTACTATGATAAGTCATTAAGCGAAGGTATTCGTATGGCTTCTCTTGTGACTAAAGCAGTGCGTGAAGATAAAGAAAAAAGCAATAACGATCCTGTTGAGGACTAAGCATGGCTAGAAAGCGTAAAGGCCGTATGATTGATGGTGTTATTTTAATCGATAAGCCAACAGGTCATAGTTCCAATGATATTTTGCAGAAAGTTAAGCGGATCTTCTTTGCTCAAAAAGCAGGGCATACTGGTGCGCTAGATCCACTAGCGACAGGTATGCTGCCGATTTGTTTGGGTGAAGCGACTAAGTTTTCGCAATACTTGCTCGAATCTGATAAAAGGTACCGGGTGATAGCTAAACTTGGCGAGCGAACTGATACAAGCGATAGCGACGGTGAAGTGGTGCAAACTCGTGCTATTGAATTTAGCACTGATCATTTGATGGCTCAGCTAGACAAATTTCGCGGCAAGACCATGCAAGTACCTTCGATGTTTTCTGCGCTGAAGCACCAAGGAAAACCGCTTTATTGGTATGCACGACAAGGGATTGAGATCGAGCGAGCAGCTCGTGAAATAAATGTCTTTGAATTACTGTTCATTCGTCAGGATAATGACGAATTAGAATTAGAAATTCATGTTAGTAAGGGCACTTATATCCGAACTATCATTGATGATTTGGGCGAAATGCTCGGCTGTGGAGCACACATCACGATGTTACGTCGTCTTGAAGTGGCTAATTATCCACAGGAAAAAATGGTCACGCTGGAGCATTTAGAGACTTTATTGGCGCAAGCTAATGAGCAAGAGATTGCACCATCGATTTTACTCGACCCCTTACTATTACCCATGGACACCGCAGTGAGTGACTTCCCTGAAGCGCATTTGACTGACGAAATGGCCGTTGGTGCGTTACATGGTAATCCAGTCCAACTTTCAGGCTTTACCGAGGGTACTTTGGTCAGAATGACTGTTGGTGATAGTAAGCGCTTTATTGGCGTTGCGGTTATTGATTCTCAAGGGCGGGTTCAACCGAAAAGAATCGTGGTAAGTAACGACTCGTAAATAAGGATCAGGTTTAAATAGGGCCTATATCGTAATAGCCGCTATTTTCACTTGTATCTTGTAATTTTGCTGGTATTATACCGCGCTCGACATGTAGCTGAATTAGTGATCGGCTGCATACTTTTTTAAATCTTATAAACATTGGAGTTTATTATGTCACTAAACGCTACTCAAACTGCTGAAATCATCGCTGAATTCGGCCGTGACGCAAACGATACTGGTTCTTCTGAAGTTCAAGTTGCTTTGTTAACTGCACAAATCAACCACCTTCAAGGCCACTTCAAAAAGCACATTCATGATCATCACTCTCGTCGTGGTCTATTACGTATGGTTTCTAGCCGTCGTAAGCTTCTTGATTACTTAAAGCGTAAAGACGTTACTAAGTACCAAGAAACAATTGCTAAGCTTGGTCTACGTCGTTAATCGATAAGCCAGCTATGTCAATAGAAGGGAGCCTTAGGGCTCCTTTTTTTTGTGTTAAAAAATTACTCGTTATTTTGCTATAATCCCATATCTATTTCATTACCTCATTTTTGCACAGTAAAAAAGATAAAATAATGAACAAATATATTTACCAATCATTGCTGTTTTTGATATTCGCTTTGAACGTTGTCACCACACTGGCTGAAACACTGCCGAGTGAGAATGTCGAGAGAGTGATTTTAAGTGAGGATCCATGGCCACCTTATATTCTTGGCGAAGAAGGTCAGTCTGCCACTGGAGGAATCGCTGTTGATATTTTAGAACAAGTCTTTTTGTCTCTCGGAGTTCAATTAGAGATGCGGCTTTACCCTTGGCGGCGGAGCCTTAAATTGGTTAAAAATGGCATTGAAGACGGCCATTTATTAATAACTCATGCACCTCGTTGGGATAAATATTTGATTTATTCTAATCCTTTTATTGTCGATCGCTTTTTATTATGGTCGCTTAAAAAGGGTGGCGCAGCAATAAAATGGCAGAATTTTGAAGATCTAAAATCTTATCGTATTGCCATTACTAATAGTTATGCTTATGGTGAGGAGTTCGATAAAGAAATTATAGATAATAGCCTAAAAATATTTAGGGCGGCTACCGATGAACTTAATTTTAAACTATTACTTGCTGGGCGACATGATGCTTTTGTTTGCTTAGAAACAGTGGCAAAATCGCTGTTTAAAAATAATCCAAATTTTGCTGGTCAGTTTGTCTCAAGTGATAAACCGATTGCACAATCACCATTATATATGGCGTTGTCTAAACAATCACCAGCAGCGGCTTTAATGCCAGAAATTAACTTGCTCTTAAAGAAAATGGCTGATTCTGGCCAGATAAAATCCATCATTAGCCAATATAAATGATTAGATCAATCACTTTACAAAAACATTGCCTCTTGAGTCTTTTCAATCATGACATCTAGTCGTATACTGTGTCGTGAAAACTCAACGATGACTAAAAGACAACTAAAAGACAAGGGAAATTCAATCAGTGAATCCTACAATCAAAACATTTAAATATGGTCAACATAATGTGACCATCGAAACCGGCGCAATTGCACGTCAAGCTGACGGCGCAGTACTAGTCAACATGGATGACACCGTAGTAATGGTGACCTGTGTTGCGAAAAAGAAAGCGATCCCAGGTCGTGATTTTTTCCCGCTAACTGTTAACTATCAGGAGCGTACTTACGCTGCTGGTAAAATCCCTGGTGGCTTCTTTAAGCGTGAAGGCCGTCCTAGTGAAAATGAGACACTGATTTGTCGTCTTATTGACCGTCCAATTCGTCCGTTATTCCCTGCTGGTTTCCTAAACGAAGTGCAAATTATTGCGACTGTTGTTTCGGTAAACCCAGAAGTGAATCCTGACATTGTGGCAATGATCGGTACTTCAGCAGCTATTTCTTTAGCTGGTGTACCATTTAATGGTCCTATTGGTTGTGCCCGTGTTGGTTACATCGATGGTCAATATGTACTTAACCCAACTAAAACTGAACTTGCAACGAGCAAGCTAGATCTTGTAGTTGCTGGTACTGAAAATGCAGTATTAATGGTTGAGTCGGAAGCTGACATTCTTAGCGAAGACGTGATGCTAGGCGCGGTTACTTTTGGTCACGAACAACAGCAAGTTGTTATTACAGCGATCAAAGAACTTAAAGCCGAAGCGGGCAAGCCTGCTTGGGATTGGTCACCTGCTGAAGTTGACGCTTCATTAGTGGCTAAAATCACTGAGCTAAG
>JABSRU010000042.1 GCA_013214965.1 Gammaproteobacteria bacterium | reverse complement strand
TTTTTAGAAGAAAGTTAGAAAATCATTGTCAGCCTTGTAACTACAGGGTTTTCTAACAATTTTCTAAGTTGGTATGTTAGAGGTGTTTATTGTTTAACGGACTTTTGCTGTTTGGAATCAAATATTACAGAATAACTTGAACTGTGGGCTTTAAGCGAAGCATTAATAAATCGACGATAAAGCGCAAGAAATGTAAATGTCATGAGGCGGTACTACGTGGGGCTTTAGAGCGTTACAAAACCTGTACATTCATTGGATATGGGTATATATGAAAATAAAGACTATAATTTATTAAGTAGCTGAAGAGAAAATAATCAGATCACTCTGGGGTGAATATTATGATTAATCTAAAGCAATCACAACATGAATACTGGTCCAATAGTTTAACTTATACCCTTGCAGCAACTGGCGCGGCTGTTGGTTTGGGTAACATTTGGAAATTTCCGTATATTATGGGTGAAAATGGCGGTGGAGCCTTTGTTCTCGTGTATCTCGCTTGTGTGGTTTTTATTGGTATACCAATGATGATGTCCGAGGTTATGATTGGTCGCCGTGGTCGCAGTAATCCGGGCACAAGTGTAAAACGGCTAGCGCAAGAGTCAAAAGTCAGTTCACGTTGGCAAGCCGTCGGTTGGCTGGGAGCATTAACTGGTTACCTAATCCTTTCTTTTTATATCGTGATAGCTGGCTGGGCATTAGCCTATGTGTTTAAAGCGCTCAGTGGCGATTTTATCAGTCAAGATGCCGCTGGTATTGAAGCACTATTTGTTGAACATCTTAAGCGGCCAATGCAGCTCATATATTGGTCGGCAGCGATATTGACAGCCACAGTGATTGTCGTTGCAAAAGGCGTGCAACGAGGATTAGAACGAACAATAAAATACGCGATGCCATTGATGATAATCTTACTGGTGATAACTGCGTTATATTCTGGCTTCAGTGGTGATTTTGTTACAACACTCGAGTTTATGTTTAAACCTGATTTTAGCAAATTAACCATTAATTCGGTGGTCATCGCTCTTGGCCATTCTTTTTTTACCCTGAGCTTAGCATCTGGGATCATGCTAGCCTACGGCTCTTATATGCCACAGGATATATCGATCTATAAGACGTCACTTTATATCGCCGCAGCCGACACTATCGTCGCATTATTAGCCGGTCTTGCGATATTTCCCATTGTTTTTTCCAATAACCTTGCACCATCAGCAGGACCGGGATTGATATTTCAAACTTTACCAATTGCCTTTGGCCAAATGCCTGGCGGAGTGTTATTTGGTACCTTATTTTTCGTGATGTTGGTGATAGCGGCGTTCACCTCTACCATTGCCTTACTCGAATCATCCGTTGCCTATTTAGTCGAACATTGGTCACTATCACGTTGGCAGGCATCAACCCTATCTGGGCTTGTCTTATGGTTCATGAGTTTGGCCACTGTTTTTTCTTTGAGTGGTGCGCCTTGGACACAATTAGAAATTAATGGACACTCCTATCATATTTTTTCGATCCTTGATTATACGGCATCCAATATCATGCTACCCATTGGGGGACTACTGCTAGCGATTTTTGTTGGCTGGCGCGTGACGTCGGCTATCAGTCAAGCGGAATTAAAATGTACGCCACTAATCTATCGTATCTGGTTAATGTCAATGAAATGGTTGGCACCGATAGCCATTTCCATCCTCTTCTTGCAACTCATTGGCGTGGTCTCTTTATAATCGTATTAGATATTGGCGCTTATCCATCATTAATCCATCATTACATAAGCGACACCCAAATATTTTCTAATTTTTAATGCTTCCTAGGGTTCTGCTACACTGACGCAGCAGACATTAACCTATGCAACGCCCGCCACTTAAATAGCATCGATAACGTATTTAATAGTGCTTGTTGGCACCTAAGCTAACGAGATTTACGATTGCTGAAATCCGTAGCAAGCATGAGTGTGACTATATCAAATATGCTCTGAGAGACGGGATAAATCAAAGGATTGTTACTGACAGCGTCTTTAAAAAACATACTTCAGGACTTAAAGTTTGCAAGTTTAAGCTATCTCTAATATGGTCATCTTATTAAATAATTGTTCAAAATACAGTCAAGGATAAAACATGGGATACGAGAATATACCAAGGGAGGCATTGGGCTTTTTCCCAACACCGCTAGTTGAGCTGACCAATTTAAGCAAAAAAATTGATGGTCCAAAAATTTTCATGAAACGAGATGATAATACGGGGCTGGCTTTAGGGGGCAACAAAACCAGAAAGTTAGAGTATATTTTGGGCGATGCGCTTGCTCAAGGGGCTGATACTATTGTAACTGCAGGTGCTGCCCAATCAAATCATTGTCGTCAAACCGCTGCTGCGGCCGCAAAATTAGGACTAGAGTGCCATCTTGTTTTAGGCGGGCAAGAACCTCAACACTTTGATGGTAATCTATTACTTGATAAAATATTTGGTTGTCAGATCCACTGGGCAGGGAATAACCGCAAAGGTGAAGACATTCCTCAAATTGTCGAGCAATTAAAAAAGGCAGGTAAAAAACCCTATGTTGTGCCTTATGGCGGCTCAAATGAACTCGGAGCCATCGCATTTATTGAAGCACTAAAAGAGCTTGAATTGCAGCTTAAAGAGATAAAGACATCAATAACTTATATTATTTTTGCCTCAAGCTCCGGCGGAACCCATGCTGGTTTAATGCTTGGTAAAAGACTCCTAAAGTCTTCTTACCAAATAGTAGGTATTAATATTGATAAAGATGAAACCGATAAGGTTCCTTTTGATCAATACATTGTATCGCTCGCTAACAAAACGGCAAAATTGATTGGTGCTGATCAACAATTCTCAGATCAAGATCTCATTCTCAACTCTGATTATGTGGGAGCTGGTTATGGGGTTATTGGGGAATTAGAAAACGAAGCCATTTCATTAACAGCGCAAACAGAAGGTATTTTATTGGATCCAGTTTACACTGGTCGAGCAATGGGCGGTTTAATCAATATGATTCGAACGGGAGAAATTAAGAAAACAGATAGTGTGTTGTTTTGGCATACCGGCGGTGCGCCCGCCTTATTTGCTTATTCAGAGGGTTTAAAATTTATAAAATAAACTGTCTCGATTGAGACAGTTTACACTATGCTTATCTTATGATTTTGGGCTTAGTGAGGTCATTTTGTATTATCGATATATCATATTTTTGGTCATGATATCTGTGACTATGCTCGGTCAATCGGCAGAATCTGACATAGTCTTTGATAAAACAAATCAGCGGGTTTTATCGTTAGATCAGCTAGATGGCTTGTCTCAACCGTCAGTCTTATCCCTTGCCCAAGATAAATTAGGCTACATTTGGGCCGCAACCCAATCGGGATTAAATCGCTATGATGGCGTAAAATTTCGGCAGTACTTCACTGATAATGAAGGTTTATCTGGTGATGCTATCACCAGTATATGTGATGATGTTAGTCGTGATTGGTTATGGATTGGCACTAAGTCAGGGCTCAGTATCTATGATTATCAACATGATACCATGGTGATAGTCCTCAAAGAACAATACCCCAACATTCCCTCCGACAACATAATTAAAGTGTCATGTGCCGTCGATGGTGTGTATGTTGCGACATTGCAAAATGGTGTTTATTTTATTGATGCTGTTACTCGCAATATCCTAATTAATTCTGACACCACAAATGCCAGAGTATATGGACAAGCGGTCGATTCTTCTGGGGTCTACATAGCCACTAATTCAGGTATATATTACTGGACCATAAAAAATAATATAACGGTTAAGTTAACCAATGTAAAAGCTAATTCAGTTTTGCTTGATGATGATCTGTTATTATTTTCACAAAATGATGGTCATGTTTATGCGTATCAAATTAATGACTCTAAGTTGGAGCCTGTTTGGGATTTGATGATAAGCGGTACAATCACTCATTTGGTGAAAAATATAATTCGTGCTGAAGAACGGTATATTTTGGGCTCAATGATGGGAGTTATTTTCGTTTCTCTTGACGGGGTTATTATCCAGCGACTTAAAAGTAGTCCACTAATACCAGACACGTTAAGTGAAAACAACAT
Organism: Gammaproteobacteria bacterium; assembly: GCA_013214965.1. GTDB lineage: Bacteria > Pseudomonadota > Gammaproteobacteria > Enterobacterales > Psychrobiaceae > Psychrobium. The sequence goes on along the minus strand of JABSRU010000042.1, from coordinate 32,370 downwards.
TGAATCTATGTTGTTAGATAATGCGAACAACCTATGGCTAGGAACCCAAATTAGTGGTTTAAATTATATTAAATTAGGCAGTACGACTTTAGGTCATATTAATCGCCATACTTATCCAAAGTCACCACTAATCAACGATGATATGCGCAGCATTGTTATAGATGACCGTAATAATCTCTGGTTAGGGACATCCAAAGGAGCCTTCTTATATAAAGATAATGAGTTTTCCCCTTTAGGGAAAATATATCCAGCATTAGCAAAGTATGATCAGTTGTTTATATCTGATGTAGCAGTGATCAATAACATATTATGGTTGCTGACATTAGGAGATGGAATTATTGCCTTTGATTTTGATACAAAAACGGTATCACTCTACCTTGATAGTGCTCCACATTCTTTATTTTACAACAACATAGCCCTGTATGGTGACAAAATAATCGTTTCATCACGAGGAGAAGGTTTGCTGGTATACAATGAAGATATTGATGATTTTCACCCGTTTTCATTCGATGCCATTGATATGATTAAAGATCCCTTTGATCTATTAGTTGTCGGTAATGAATTATGGTTTGGCACGTTGGGTGATGGCCTCTATCGTTATCATAATAACGTGGTTGAACGTTTGACTAAAGACAATGGACTAAGCTCTAACGTAATTTATATGCTAGCGTCCGATAATCATGGTCATGTATGGGTGGCATCAAGTAATGGCGTGACGATCATTGATAATGATTTTAAAGTGTTACAAACTTTTAATAAAGGTGATGGACTTAATAGCAAAGCAGTCTGGGCCATCGTCAACGATAATGAAGGTGCAATGTGGCTTGGCACAAGTGCCGGACTTGCTCGCATTGATATACAAACCTATGAAGTAACAACTTTTTCACTACTTGACGGTGTTCAAAGTCTCGAATATAACGCTGGGGCCGCAGCATTATCAAAAACTGGTCGAGTATTTATTGGTGGTATCAATGGCTTTAATCAGTTTATGCCTAACGATGTGACCGATAATCAGGCCCCACCCATGATAATGCTTACTCAAGTGACTGTCCTTGGGAATACATTAGACAATAATACTGTCGCAGTAGAGCACTTAAAAGAGCTTAAATTATCTTATCAGCAAGATATACTGTCCTTTAATTACACCGCATTAAATTACTCACAGTATTCTATAGATTTTTTCTATCAAATAGGGGGCATATCATCACAATGGTTGAAATTAAATCGTGGTAATAACCAGATCAATCTGATGAAGATTCCGCCCGGTCAATATCAATTATCAGTTTATGTGCAAGATGATAAAAAACGTCGTTCGGTTATTCACCGACTAGCCATTAGCATTTCACCGCCATGGTGGTGGAGTAATGTCAGTAAGCTGTGTTACGGGTTAATCCTATTAATTTTCTCAGTTATGTTTATTAAATTAAAACGCCGTGCATATATACATCTTGAAACGGTGGTGTGGCAACGGACCCAACAGTTGTCTATAAAGAACGACAAACTCAACAATGCGCTCACGAAATTACAACAAGCACAGGAGAGCCTAGTGGAAAGTGAGAAAATGGCATCCTTAGGCGCAGTAGTGGCTGGTGTCGCTCATGAAATTAATACTCCCCTAGGTATCGTTGTAACAGCCGTCAGTTATAACCGCGACGAATTAGACAAAATGCAAGTTCAGCTTGAGGACAAAACGTTATCGTTGACCAAACTCACTAAGTCGGTGGCTGCTCAGCAGCAAAGTTATACCTTAATCTGGCGAAACTTGACCCGTGCGGTCGATCTCATTACCAACTTCAAAAAAGTAGCGGTTGACCAAAGCAGTGAAGCAGCACGCCGTATCAATGTTAAAGGTAATATCAACGATATTATTAATGCGATTAGGTCGTCGCATCGTCATCGAGATATCACTGTTGAGGTACTGGGTGATGATAATGTCCTAACAACAACCTATCCTGGCCCTTTGTATCAGATTATTACTAACTTGGTGAATAATTCTTTGCACCATGGCTTTTGTCATCAGACAACTGGTCATATTAATATCGAGATATCTCAAAATAACTCACATTTTACTATTTGTTATCAAGATGATGGTTGCGGTATGACACCTGAGGTGCTGCGTGAAATTTACGAACCTTTTATGACCACTAAACGTAACGAAGGGGGAAGTGGTTTAGGCATGCATATCGTCTATAATTTGGTGACTCAAGTTTTTAAGGGAGAGATAAAGTGTCGCTCAACTGTTGATAATGGTGTGACATTTATGTTAATTCTGCCATTCGATAGCAAACTAAGTGTATAGCCCGTTTAAAAGCCCATTAAATGATTAAATCTAATGAACTTCAGGATTAAAGTAAATGACTAATCAGAAGTTGTATTTATAACCCAACACCAGCTTAGCCTGCTACCCCACAAGGTATATTCGAGATAGAACGTGCCATGCTTATGTTGATATATCGTTTCGAACAGCCACTGGTCAGTGTCGACTGTCGCTAGGCTGTATGACTCCATATCAATGGTCGAATATGCGACTTGAAATTTCAACTTATCCAATTGATATCCTGCATACACTTGGTTAACTCGTTCTTTAACTGTTTCGCCTTGCGTTGTCATGCCTTGGTAAAATCGTCAATCTTTCGATATTTGGTAGCGTGCAGCTAAGGTTAGATTATCCATTTTATAGCTCAACTGCATCGCATCAACATAGTTATCATCGACAAAATCGCTTTAGAGGTTGTTGAGTCTTCTAATTTCGTATTGTTATTTTTTTAACTGTTATTAATCATAGTTATAGATCGAATTGTTATTTAATTATTCTTGACTAAAAGCAATCAAATTTTTAAATTAATGTACCGTGATTGTTTAGACTAAAGTGGGGTTATATTTTAGTCTAATAGGATAGGTTGTTGATGCTTTTAATGGCTAGTTACAGTAATAACAGAGTGACAGGGAATTGAATCACTTGTCTAAATGTCATATAGTTTCAATAAAAAAATTCAACAAGGAAATGTATGGATCACAGCAGTTTATTACCGATAATTTCGATTGGTTATATTGGGGCGCTCTTTTTAGTGGCTTGGCTTGGTGATAAACATTTCGGCATTTTCAAACAAGGTGCCCGTAATACTATTTATGGCTTATCGTTGGCGGTCTATTGTTCGTCATGGAGTTTTTTAGGCACCGTTGGGATGTCAGCTAATAGCTTGTGGTCATACCTTCCTGTCTATATTGCGCCAATCTTATTGTTTATGTTCTTTTTCCCTTTGCTTAATCGAATTTTAAGAATTACCAGCGAGCTTAAAATAACCTCGTTGGCTGATTTTGTGGCATCTCGCTATGGTAAGTCTCAAGGGTTAGCAGCCACCGTCACATTAATCTCAGTGGTGGGCACATTGCCGTATTTTGCCCTGCAATTACAGGCGATGGTGAATAGCATTGATATATTTACGCCGCAATCTATTGTTGAAAAAGAACAAATAGGGTTGTTTATTGCCTTGTTGTTAGCGATATTCACCATTTTATTTGGCACCCGAAAACTCGACGCAACAGAACATCATCCCGGTTTAATGCTAGCTATTGCGCTTGAATCTATCATTAAATTATTTGCACTGTTAGCCATTGGTGTTGCGGTTACATGGGGCTATTTTGATGGCTTTAGTGATATTTGGCAGCGTGCAGAACAGCGTGACTTATTGGCCATTGATAACAGTTTTAGTCATTGGGGCGGAATATTCGCGCAAACGCTCGTGATGATGGCTTCATTTTTATGTATGCCCCGTCAATTTCATAACATGATGGTTGAATGCGATGACAAACAGCAACTAACTAATAGTCGATGGATTTTTCCCTGTTACTTGGTATTAGCAGGCTTGTTTGTGCTACCAATCGCATTAGCGGGTAAGTTGGTGTTAGACCCGTCTATTTCGGCTGATACCTATGTTATCGCTTTGCCATTATCGTTAGGCTATGATTTTTTAGCCTTATTTGGTTTCTTAGGCGCGATTTCTGCGGCGACAGGCATGGTGATTGTTGCCGCATTAACCATATCAATTATGGTGAGTAATGAGTGGGTTATGCCTATTCTGTTGCGTTCTGGTTACATAGAACAGCACAGCTTTAATCGGTTTAGCAGCAATATTCTTAATATTCGACGGATTATTATCTTTGTTTTGTTATTATTGGGTTGGTTGTTCTACGTCGAACTCTCTTCACAAGACTCATTAGCAAATCTCGGCCAAATAGCGTTTGGCGTGTTCACTCAAATTTTGCCGGGGTTAGTGGGGGCTGTTTATTGGAAGCATGGTAATCGAAAAGGCGTCTTCATTGGCTTGGCGGCAGGGCTCTTCATTTGGTTTTATGCACTAACCAAACCGATGACCGGACATATTGATATATTTAGTTCTTTAGATTGGATTAAAGATATGCAGCCAAGCTATGGTTGGATATTGTTAAGCTTACTGGTTAACTCGCTGTGTTACATTTGGGGCTCTTTCATGTTTCGTTCAGGGGTTCGTGAGCGGATGCAAGCGGGCATTTTTGTTGATCGTCTTAATCATAAAAAAGCGATTAAAAGTGCCGCTATCTCACAGCAAGAATTATTGATGCTGGCCAGTCGTTTTGTCGGCCATGACAAAGCCTATGCGAGTTTTATTGAGTATTCACCTAGGTTTATCAGTCACAATAACCGTAACAAGATTGCGACCAGTGGCCTTATTACCCATACTGAATTATTATTGTCCTCGGTCATTGGCACCTCCAGTGCTTCCTTAGTTATGCATTCGGTTGTTGAAGGCCGAGATATGCCGCTTGATGATTTGGTTAGCTTAATTGATGAAGCATCTTCTAAAATTTTAGTCAGTCAAAAACTGATGCAAGGCGCTATTGAGCACGCGAGTGAGGGAATGAGCGTAATCGATGAACATTATAATTTAATGGCGTGGAATCAACGTTATGTTGAGCTGTTCGATTATCCAAAAGGCTTTCTTGAAGTCGGTAAACCGATTGCAGACTTAATTGAATTTAATGCACAACGAGGGTATTGCGGCCCCGGCAATATTAAAGAACATGTTGATCGACGGATGGACCGAGTAATTAAAGGGCTTCCTTATCATTTTGAGCGAACTCGTCCCGACGGCAAAGTGATAAAAATGCAAGGCAATCCGATGCCCGATGGTGGTTTTGTCACGACTTTTTCAGATATTACCCAATACCGCCAAGTAGAACGTGAGTTAATTCGTTCGAAGGAGCTACTAGAAGCACGAGTAAGCGCAAGAACCATTGAACTGTCGATGGCTAATGACCGACTGATTGATGCCAAAGAAAAAGTTGAACAAGTTAACTCAAGTAAAACCCGATTTATGGCGGCCATTGGTCATGACCTTATGCAGCCACTTAATGCGGCGCGATTATTCACAGCGTCCTTATTGCAACAGGATCAAACCGATCCTCAGGTTAAAGAGACGGTTAGACACATCGCCGACTCGCTCAAAGCCTCGGGGCAATTGCTGGCGGATCTATTAGATATTTCACGACTGGAGTCAGGTGCGATTGAAGTCAATAAATCCAATTTTCAGATCTCTCAATTATTAGATAATTTTAGTGCCGAGTTTGGTGCAATGTCGGCTGACTATACCGTTAGCTTTAAAGTGGTTAACTCATCCATTGCCATTAACAGTGATATTAATTTATTACGACGGATTATTCAGAACTATTTAACCAATGCTTTTCGTTACGGTAGTGGCGCGAAAGTATTGCTAGGTTGTCGCCGAGTCGGTGAGAATTTACGGATAGAGGTGTGGGATCAAGGCAAGGGTATTCCAGATGAGAAAGTTAATGACATATTCCTTGAATTTAAACGGTTGGAGAATAGCTCAGTGTATGATCGCAGTGGCTTAGGTTTAGGCTTAGCTATTGTTGATCGTATTTCCAAAGTGTTAGGCCATAAGCTAGCCCTAAAATCAGAAGTCGACCGCGGTTCGGTGTTCAGTGTATTGGTGCCAATTGTCAGAAACTTCAAACCGCAAGTGGTGACCCCAATCGCAAACATTGGTAATTCACAATTGGCCGGGATTAAAGTGTTATGTATCGACAATGAAGAAAAGATTTTAGTCGGTCTTGATTTACTACTTAAGCGTTGGCAATGTGATGTTTATTTAGCTAAGAATCTAGAACAGGCCATTGCAATCGTAGATGACTTAGAGGGATTGCCTGACATTATGTTAGCCGATTTCCACCTTGACGATAATGAATCTGGCTTAGATGCAATGGATGCGTTAAGGGAAAAATATCAATTTCAGATCCCCGGGGTGCTTATTACGGCCGACACCCGCAAAGCGCTGGTGGAGGAAGTTGAGGGAAAAGATTATCGATACATGGCAAAAATGGTGAGACCCGCAGCATTACGGGCGGTAATATCCAGTTTAGTCACAAAAAAATAACGACCTATTGTCATTTATACCGTATACTCGCCGCTTTTTAATGTGAAGCAGCTAATTTATGTCTAATTGTCATTTAACCGAAGATCAACTGACGATCATCCGTCGTCAGCTCGGACGTGAGCCTCGCGGTATTGTAAAAATAGCCGCTCAAACATCAACTGGCGTTCCTTTGGTGTTACAAACGCGTTCTTTGGTCAATGATAAGCCGTTTCCGACAATGTACTGGTTATGTTCAAAGGACTTACACAAAGCGATTGCCGAAATTGAAACGTCAGGTTGGACCAAGTTAATTGAAGAACGGATATTAGAAGATGAAACACTGCGCACTGCTTTTTATAAAAACCACCAGCAATACGTTAAGGATCGCTGGGCGGCGATGGTGCCAAGTGATAAAGAACGTCTTGAGTCACTAGGGTTTATTAAACTATTTGATCAATATGGTATTGGTGGTATTTCACAGTGGGATAAAGTGCGTTGTTTACATATGCAGTATGCCCATCACCTATGCGGTGATAACGTGATTGGGCAACTGATGGATCAAGAATTTGAGTTAAATAAACGTCAGTTTACTCTTTAATTCTGTTGATATTTGTCATCATTTCTTCGGTGATTGATAAGCAGGTAAGCTCAATCCCCAAATGATCGCTGCGCTACGTAAAGCAAGTGCAGCGATAAAACCTCCAAACACTGCGATAGTTTCTCCGGTGCCTAGCCAATGTAATCCAAGATACACTGTGGCGCCAACCACTGCATTGGTGACATAAAGTTCCCGCTGACTCAGTACTAAATCAAAGCCGCATAATACATCACGCAAGATGCCACCAAAAGTGGCGGTAATGACCCCAAAACAAACACAGATAACCGGAGCCGCACCTTCCTGCACCGCGATTTGGGCACCGGTGACACAAAATAATGATAGGCCGATGGCATCCATCCAAATCAGCGTTTTACGCCGTGAGGCTAACTTTGGTGCTACAAAATAAGTAATACAGGATATTAATAAACATAATCCAACGTAGGTACCATCAATGACCCAATACATTGGTAATTTACCGAGCAAAACATCACGAATGGTACCGCCGCCTAAACCCGTCAATGTGCCAATCAGCATAAAACCTAATATATCCATGTGTTTACGGGCTGCATCCAAAGCGCCTGACACCGCAAAAACCGCAATACCAAATAGTCCCAGCCAGTTGACTAACAAAGACAAATCTAATAATTCAAACATGATGATACAAATTCTTGATAAAAAACATATTGTATATTTCGATGGGTTTGAACACTAGTAAAATAATGGATAATTATAGTTTTCATCATTTTGACCTAATTCGGGTTTGTACGACTCCACCTTTAGACCTATTTCATTCTATAAACATGGTAAAAACAATATATTACTGTCATGGTGCTTGTAATATATTTGTTGGGGATATTAGTATGAAAAGATTTGTTGGGATGATAGTGACAGTAGCCATTTCTTTTCAAGGCATCGCTCAAGAAGTAGAACGTATCGCGGTGATAGGTCAAAGCCCGATTGGGCAGCACAATAACCAATCCTATTTGCTCGGCACAGTACAAACCATCGATGCCAATGCGATTGAACGCTCAAATGTCAAAACATTAAGTCAACAGTTGGCGTTATCACTGGCTAGCGTTCGTATTAATGATGTTCAAAACAATCCTTTTCAACCAGATGTTCAATATCGAGGATTTACAGCCTCGCCATTGTTGGGCTTACCCCAAGGGATTAGTGTTTATCTTGATGGCAGCCGATTTAATGAACCGTTCGGTGACACGGTTAATTGGGATCTTATCCCGTTATCTTCCATTGATAACATAGCGCTGTTCTCTGGTTCTAATCCAATATTTGGTCAAAACACCTTAGGCGGGGCATTAGCATTAACCACTAAAGACGGCTTTTCTTATCAACAACATGACGTCACGTTAGGCCTCGGCAGTTTTGGTCAGCGCCAATTCAATATTCAATCGGGCGATCACAATGAGCGTTGGGGATATTATCTAAATTTTAATCGTTATCAAGAAGGTGGTTGGCGTGATGCATCACCCAGTGATGTCAGGCAGTTACTCGTTAATGCAAAATATCGCGGTGATCACACCAATTTAAAACTGTTGTATGTTACTAATGACAATCAATTAATCGGTAATGGCGCCGTACCGATTGAATTACTAACCGCTCAGTCAGCAACCGCCATTTATACTCAGCCAGATCAAACCGCAACCAATTTATCGCTTTGGTCTTTAGCATCTAACACCACTATCAACAATTACAGTTCATTTGACAGCAATATTTACTATCGGCGTAATACTATCGCCAGTATCAATGGTGACGATAGTGACTTTGATCCTTGCATGGTTAAGCAAAAAAAGGTGTTGTGTGATGATGACGAGGAGTTATTATTGAGTCAGCCTATTTCGGTTGATTTAGAAGAGGTTGATGGCAGTTATAATACATCCCGCGTTAAGAATGACAGCTATGGAATTACCTTACAATATAACTATCAGTTTCAATTGGCTAACACGGAGCAATCATTGATGATTGGTGCGGGACTTGAATCAGCAAACATTGATTTTGTTAGTGACAGCCAACTGGCCATTTTACATAACGACAGCGCTGCTGATGATCGCTCTGTCACGCCAATCAGTTCGTTTATCTTAGACTCCATGGTCAAGCTTGATGCGAGTAATAAACATCATTTTTCTTACTTTTCTCATACCATCGAGTGGCCTAATCAATTAACTGTTAATCTGGCCGGGCGCTACAATTACTCGAAGGTCGTGCTAAATGATTTAATCGACTCTGGTGAAGGTTCTTTAGATGGTGATCATGAATTTCGCCGCTTTAACCCCGCGATAGGGGTGTCTTATCCAGTAACCGAGAATTTCCATCTAAAGTGGAGCTATAGTGAGTCATCCCGAACTCCAAGCCCTGCGGAGTTAAGTTGTGCCGATGAAGACGACCCGTGTAAATTACCTAATGGTTTTGTCTCAGATCCACCGTTAGAGCAAGTCGTGGTGAAAACTCATGAAGTCAGCGGTTCGTTTGGCACTGAGCACCAAAAGTATACGGTAACGGCCTATCGTAGTGAAAGTCACGACGATATTATTTTTCAACAAGCGGGATCAAAGTCTTCTGAAGGTTTTTTTGTCAATGTTGATAAAACTCAACGTCAGGGATTTGAATTTGCCGGGGCATTTGAGTTTGAAGACAGCCAATTCAATGTCAGTTATAACTATTTAGATGCCACGTTTCAATCGCCCTTTGTTTCTTTTAGTCCGGTTAACCCTCAGGGCGAAAATCGTCAAGTGATGCCCGGTGATACAATTCCTGGTCAACCTAAACACCAGCTAAAGTTGATGTTTAATCACCAAATCAATGATTCAAACGAAACGGGTGCCGAATTTACCGCTTCCTCCTCACAATATTATCGAGGTGATGAGGCCAATGAAAATGATAAAATAGCCGGTCACGGCGTGATTAATTGGTTTTACAATTACCAAATAACCGCTGAGTTATCTTTATCGTTGAGAGTTGATAATGTATTAGATAAACAATATTTCACCTTTGGCGGTTACGGTGAAGCCGACGAGGTGCTGGGTGATATTTACCCAACAATTAGCTCAGAACTCTTTGTCGGTCCTGCAGCGCCGCGCTCGTATTCGGTGAACTTAAGCTATCAATTTTAATCACCTAGACTCAGACTTCCCTCAGACTTCCTACTAAAGAATGAGATTGGTGGGCGCTAAAGTGTCATGTTAAATCCTGATAAATCACCTATTATTATACTGATAGCATAATAATAAGGTGTAGCGATGAACAGTTCTAAATTAGTAAAAAGTCTTTGTATTGGCGTGATGATGACCTCATCATTTGGTGTGTTAGCGCATGGTGATGTCACTCCACAAGCCATGGATACGTCCACGATTACAGCGTTGGGTAAAGAATGGAAAGAACAAAATCCATATCGCGATGTTACAGGTGACTTGCGTAAAGAAATACTGAGAATAGGTGCATCTGCTTATAATCAAAACTGCGCACGTTGTCATGGCTTAGAAGGGATTTCTGGTGGAATTGCACCTGACTTGCGGATGTTACCCAGCGATTTCGACGGAGATGAGTGGTATGTCTACCGTGTCCGAAATGGTGCCGTTCGAAATGGTGCCGTCTACATGCCAAAAATGGCCGATTACCTCAGTCAAGAAGCACTATGGTCAGTGCGTACCTGGTTAGAGTCGGTCAGTGTTGAAGAGTAAGCAATGGCTCGGGCTAATACTTGCCGCCATCACAGCCTCTTCAGCAAGCGCAAGATCCTATGATGATATTATTGAGTCAAACAGTATCATCATTTCTGTCTATCGTGACTTTAAGCCATTTTCATCACTGGATAAACAGGGTCATCCACAGGGTATTGATATTGATATTGCCCAGGCCATTGCGGATAAACTTAAGGTTAAACTAAGTTTTCAATGGATGACTGCTGATGAAAGTGTTGAAGATGACTTGAGAAATAATCTGTGGAAAGGGCATAGCTTACAGCGAAAAATTGCTGACTTAATGCTTCGTGTCCCTTATGACCGACAGTATACACAATTACGTGATGACATCGGTGAGCGAGTTCACGATAGGGTGCATATGTTTGCACCTTATCATACTGAGTCTTGGCAAATCATCTTCAATAGTCAAAAAATAGAAAAAATAGAGACCATGGCATTGTTTCAATACCATTCCATTGGTGTTGAAATTGATACGGTACCTGATTTTTATTTAACCTCTGCTTTTAATGGTCGCATGCGTAACCATACTCATCATTTTCCCACGGTTGAATTAGCGATTGCAGCAATGAAGTTCTCACAAGTTGATGCGGTAATGGGCTTAAGAAGCCAAGTCACAGCTAGTCAATGGATGCTGTCTGATCAATTCAAGTTAGCCAAGAATGCATTCCCTACCTTGGGCAAACAGCAATGGGATATCGGCATGGCGGTTAAAGATGAATATCGTCAGCTGGGCTATGCTGTCGGCGACATTATTGGTCAACTGGTTAAAAGCGGAAAAATAAAATCCATCTTTACCAAGCATCATACCTTTTATCAACAACCTCAATACTATAGCGATGAGTAGTTCGTTTTTTATCCTCCTAATTTCATCCTAAGTGATGAACATATTCCATAGAGGGTTGGATATCAAAAGTGTGGGGGATCACCCTAAGATATAGTCAGGACTTGCTTTGGGTTGAGAAAAATGTAAGTCAATAAAAAGGGTTATTAACGGACATTAGTTGTAACCGAATTACAATAATAGACGAGGAAGATTCAATGAATAATGTCAGCAAGGTTAAATTACTTAAGCTTTCGGTCATGGTAGCGCTCGCACTTAGCGCCACGGCTAACGCAAATGTTACCGATAAAGATATCAGCAATGACCAAATGACAACGGACGACGTTGTTTCATACGGACTAGGCCTTAGAGGGCAACGTTATAGCCCATTAACAATGATTAACGATAAGACCGTCAGTGAATTACGTCCAGTATGGGGATTCTCATTAGGTGGCGAAAAGCAACGTGGTCAAGAATCACAGCCGTTAGTCAAAGATGGTGTGATGTACATTACAGGATCTTATTCTCGGGTTTACGCTATTGATGCGATGACGGGTGACGAGCTGTGGCAATATGATGCTCGATTACCTGATGGCATCATGCCGTGTTGTGACGTGATTAACCGTGGTGTTGCTTTGTACGATAACTTAGTGATTTTTGCGACATTAGATTCAAAGCTGGTGGCTTTAAATAAAGACACCGGTAAAGTGGTTTGGAAAAAGAAAGTAGAAGATTATAAAGCGGGATATTCAATCACTGCGGCACCAATCGTTGTTAAAGGAAAAGTCATTACCGGTGTTGCTGGTGGTGAATTTGGTATCGTCGGTAAAGTTCGTGCCTATGATGCATTAACAGGTAGCATCGTGTGGGAGCGCCCAACAGTTGAAGGGCACATGGGTTATGTGTGGGAAAATGGTAAAAAGATAGAAGCTGGTATTTCAGGTGGTGCACCGGGTAAAACATGGCCCGGAGATTTATGGAAATCAGGTGGCGCAGCACCTTGGCTAGGCGGTACCTATGACAAAGATGTCGATTTGTTGTTCTTTGGTACCGGCAACCCAGCACCTTGGAACTCTCACTTACGCCCTGGTGATAATTACTTTTCATCATCACGTTTAGCGATTAACCCTGATAATGGCAAAATAGTATGGCACTTCCAAACAACACCTCATGATGGCTGGGATTATGATGGCGTTAACGAGTTAGTGTCATTTGATTATAAAGTCAATGGTAAAACGATTAAAGCGGCGGCAACTGCCGATCGAAATGGTTTTTTCTATGTCCTTAACCGTGAAAATGGTGACTTTATTCGTGGTTTCCCCTTTGTTGATAAGATCACTTGGGCTAAAGGGTTAGATGATAAAGGTCGACCTATCTTTGATGATGCTAACAGACCTGGTAATCCAGCGAGCAGTAAGGATGGTAAAAAAGGCAGCACAGTAGTATCAGCACCTTCTTTCTTAGGGGGTAAAAACTGGATGCCAATGGCATACAGTAAAGACACCGAACTGTTCTATGTACCATCGAATGAATGGGAAATGTCTATTTGGAATGAACCAACTGCCTATAAGAAAGGGGCAGCATATTTAGGGGCCGGATTTACCATTAAGGCAATCAATGACGATTATATTGGGGTGCTACGTGCAATCGACCCTAAAACAGGTAAAGAAGTATGGCGTTATAAGAATTACGCGCCACTTTGGGGAGGCGTGTTAACAACCGCGGGTAACCTTGTGTTTATGGGTAACCCTGAAGGTTACTTAATGGCCTTTGATGCCAAGACCGGTGAAATTAAGTATAAGTTTAATACGGGTTCTGGTGTTATAGGTTCGCCAATCACTTGGACAATGGGTGGCGAACAATATATCTCTGTCCTTTCCGGTTGGGGTGGTGCGGTACCATTATGGGGCGGTGAAGTTGCTAAACGTGTTAAAAACTTCAACCAAGGTGGCATGGTCTGGACCTTTAAACTTCCAAAGTAAATCATATTGATTTAAATAAAAAAACCGAGCTTAACCGCTCGGTTTTTTTATGAATATTGTTTTATATAGGTTTTATCCTTCGAAAGTATGAGTTTTTATGTGCCAAGGAAGCATAGGTGTTTTGTTCGCAGTCGGACTACTATAAATACAGTGCTTGGATGACCAAGCGATATTTATAACAAGCCTTAAAGAGCATGATGCAATAAGGCTAGGTAATCGAGGTGATATATGATTTATGCATGTCCAGGCAGCGAAGGTGCCGCAGTTTCTTTCAAATCCCGTTATGGCAATTACATTAATGGTCAATGGCAAGCGCCTGTTAAAGGCAATTACTTTACCAATACGACGCCTGTTACCGGTGAAGCTTTTTGTGAAATTCCACGTTCTTGTGGCCAAGATATCGATTTAGCGATTGATGCAGCTCATCAAGCTAAAGACGCTTGGGGTAAAACTTCAGTGACAGAACGTTCGAATATGTTGCTAAAAATTGCCGACGCGATGGAGCAAAACCTTGAGAAGCTAGCCGTGGCAGAAACGTGGGACAATGGTAAGCCGATTCGTGAAACATTGGCTGCCGATGTGCCACTAGCGATTGATCACTTCAGATATTACGCCGGTTGTATCCGTGCTCAAGAAGGCACTATGTCAGAGATTGATAATGACACTGTTGCTTATCATTTTCATGAGCCTTTAGGGGTTGTTGGTCAAATCATTCCTTGGAACTTTCCGTTATTAATGGCCGCTTGGAAACTGGCACCTGCAATGGCCGCTGGTAACTGTGTGATCTTAAAGCCAGCGGAACAAACCCCTGCAAGTATATTAGTGTGGCTAGAGATTGTAGGGGATTTAATTCCACCAGGTGTGCTCAATGTGGTTAATGGTTATGGTAAAGAAGCCGGTGAAGCACTAGCAACCAGCACAAGAATCGCTAAAATTGCATTCACAGGTTCAACGGCGGTTGGTAGTCATATTCTTAAATGTGCTGCAGAAAACCTTATTCCATCAACGATTGAACTCGGAGGTAAGTCACCTAATGTCTTCTTTAGCGATATCATGGATCAGGAAGATGAATTCATTGATAAATGTGCAGAAGGTTTTGTGCTTGGTTTCTTCAATCAAGGCGAAGTTTGTACTTGTCCTTCACGAGCGTTAGTGCAAGAAGATATCTTTGACGATTTCATGAAAATAGTTATCGCCAAAGCTGATAAAATCATACGTGGTAATCCACTAGATACAGCGACCATGGTTGGTGCTCAAGCCTCTAAGGAGCAATACGATAAGATCATTAGTTATTTACAAATAGGTCAGCAGGAAGGTGCCCAAGTATTAACTGGCGGTAACAAAGAGTCACTGTCTGATTCACTCTCTACTGGTTTTTATATTCAACCGACTATTCTGAAGGGGGATAACTCAATGCGAATATTCCAAGAAGAAATTTTTGGACCTGTTGTCGCTGTTACTACCTTTAAAGACGAAGCTGAAGCATTAGAAATTGCTAACGATACAGCCTATGGCTTAGGTGCTGGTGTTTGGACCCGAGATATGAACAAGTCGTATCGCATGGGACGTGGTATTCAAGCTGGTCGTGTTTGGACCAATTGTTACCATTTATATCCTGCACATGCCGCATTTGGTGGTTATAAGAAATCAGGCATTGGTCGTGAGACACATAAAATGATGCTGGATCATTATCAGCAAACCAAGAATCTATTAGTGAGCTATAGCACAAGCCCACTAGGCTTCTTCTAAGCGAGATATCGCTTCCTTGCAAAGGGAAGCGATTTTTTTATGGCCAAAATACTCCTCTTTATCTTCTTATTTTTGTTCTCAAATACTTGTCTAAGTAATAATCAAGCGACGAGTATTCCTGATGACATCAAATCTCTATTTCCCAGCGCAACTCGAATCGAAGTTTCAGATCCTAATTTAGCCGTGACCAGTGTTTATCAGCTTAGTCAGCTATTAGGTTATGTTTTTCAATCTGATGACTTTACTGATTTTGTTGGTTTTTCTGGTAAAACAATTAATCTATTAATTGCCCTAGATCCGCAAGGAATTTTGGTTGATTTAAAAGTGATCAATCATCATGAGCCTATTTTCTTACATGGTTTAGGCGAAGAACCCTTATTTGAATTCGTTCGTCAATACCAAGGTCATTCGATTAAAGAACGATTTATTATTGGCAGGCGTCATCAAAACGATGGGATAACGTATTTTGATGGCATCACTAAAGCCACGGTATCTGTATTAGTGATTAACGATACCATCATTAGTGCAGCATTAACCGTTGCGCGTAAAATGTTAGATGGTTTTAGCAAGCGTGCAAATGCGGTGTTAGTTGAAGATACCGATGAGGATTTATCTTTCGAACAACTCATCGAACAAGGTTATATTTTTCACTGGCAATTAAGTGAGCAAAAAATAACAACTATCCAGCCTTTATTGGCTTATTTATTTGATCTTGATTCGACCCTGCCAGCAGTGGATTTATATTTTGCCTTTGTTAATGTGCCACTGATTGGGAGAAACATCCTCGGCATTGAAGAATATCAACGGTTAATCACGGAACTAAAGCCCGGAGAGCAAGCGTTAATGATATTGAGTCGTGGCCAATTCTCGTTCATTAGGGATGACTTTATTCCACAAACAGTACCCGAACGCTTAGCGGTTAGTCAGGGGAAATTTCCCGTCGATATTAGAGATATCGATTTTTACAGTTATTATGATCCCAATCTAGCCGGTGATGTCCCTTCTTATCAGGCATTGAAACTCTTTAGAATAAAATCACAATCGGGTTTTGAAGTCAGTCAAAAAATGTCGGTTGGTTTGGGCATTACCTATCAGCAGTCGTTTATGGTTACTAAACGTCAGTGGTTTACTGTTAACTTAAAATTACCATCGAGCTTATTTCTGATTGTGCCAGTTATTGAGGCTAAAATCGAACCACTGTGGCAGCGAATATGGAAAAACAGAGCGCTTGAGATTGCCATTCTAGTCGCTTTTTTAAGCCTAGTATTAACATTTTTTATTCGGATAAAATACACCGCCACTACCTTGTTTAATTACCGTTGGCTACGACCACTTTGTCTCGGTTTTACCCTTGTTTTTATTGGAGGCTATGCTCAAGGACAGCTGTCGGTAGTTAATATTTATACCTTGTTATTGTCGTTGCAACAAGGATTTAGGTTGGAGGTGTTTTTACTTGATCCGATCATCTTTATTTTATGGAGTTTTGTATTTGTCAGTTTATTTTTCTGGGGTCGGGCATTATATTGTGGTTGGTTATGTCCTTTTGGGGCATTACAGGAGTTTATTAGCTACATCGCCGTCAAGCTACGAGTCCGGCAATATAAAATTTCTCGCCACCATCAGGCACAAAAAATTAAATATGTGATTTTAATATTGCTGGTGGGCTGTTCGTTTTACTCACTGACGTTAGCGGAACAACTAGCTGAGATAGAACCTTTTAAAACCAGTATCACTCTATTCTTTGTACGATATTGGCCTTTTGTCTTGTATGCAATTATCTTACTGGCTGTTAGTTTAAAGATTCATAAGTTTTATTGTCGTTACCTTTGTCCGTTAGGGGCTGGTTTAGCTGTTATCGGCTATTCTACGGCCTTTAAATGGATTCCACGGCGTAAAGAGTGCGGGTCACCATGTCAGCTTTGTCGTCAGAAAAAATGTGGTATAGATGCCATTAAGAATGATGGTAGCGTTAATTACCAAGAATGCATTGGCTGTTATGAATGTGTCGTGACTATTGAATCTCCAACCCTATGTGTTATTAATAAGTATACAAAAAGAAAAAATGTTTGATAGTTAACTATAATATTATAAAAATAAGTAAATTATGGGCAGTCCATTTATGACACTAAATAAAACTATTACCGCGGTGACTCGTTCACTTGACCCTATTGTTGCCACCAATGAATTGAAATCACAATTACTTGGTCACGATAGTATCCAGTCTAATATTCGTTTTGTGTTGTTCTTCTGTTCAACCATCTACGATTTAACCGCATTAGGTCAATCAATGGCCAATAGTTTTGGTGATTTACCGGTGGTCGGTTGTACCACGTCGGGTGAAATCACTGAGCAAGGTTATGAGCAACATTGTATTGTCGCCATTGGTTTTTGTGAGCAACATTTCTCGATTAATGCCCAACTGGTTGGTGCTATCGATAATTTTGATATTGAGTCGGCTCAATCAACCATTAACAAATTGACTGAACAATGCAAAAGCAAGTCGGTTGCCCCAATCGCCAACAATACCTTCATTTTAACTCTATTAGATGGTTTATCATTTCAAGAAGAGCAGTTTCTTAATATATTAAATTCCGCTTCTGGGGGCATCCCTCATTTTGGTGGTTCAGCGGGTGATGACACCAATTTAACAAAAACCTTTGTCTACTATCAGGGAAAATTCTATTCACAAGCGGCTGTCGTGGTGATGGTTAATACCGATTTACCTTTTGAAGTATTAAGCATTAACCATATTGATAAGGCCGGTGAAAAATTGGTGGTCACCGAGTCTGACCCGGTCACACGCACCGTTTACGAGTTAAATGCTGAGCCCGCTGCGGTTGAATATGCACGATTATTAGGGATGGCAGTGGAAGATTTAAATCCTGATGTTTTTTCAATCAATCCATTGGCTGTAATGGTGGGTGGTAATTATTTTTTCCGATCAATTCAAAAGGTTAATCAGCAAGATCAAAGTTTAACTTTCTACTGTGCGGTCGATAATGGTATTGTGCTTACAGCAATAGAGCTAGGTGATGTTTTTAATAACTTAGATAAAAAATTATCACAATTTAATCAAGATATTGGGGCTCCAGAAATCACCTTAGCCTGTGATTGTATTTTGAGACGGCTAGAGATCGAACAGTCACAATTGAATTCAACGGCGAATAAGCTATTTATTAAGCACAAGGTGATTGG
This sequence comes from Gammaproteobacteria bacterium, assembly GCA_013214965.1. GTDB lineage: Bacteria > Pseudomonadota > Gammaproteobacteria > Enterobacterales > Psychrobiaceae > Psychrobium. Next base: position 13,897 of record JABSRU010000042.1, on the reverse strand, counting down.
TTTCAACACCTATGGCGAACATCAAAACGGTGTTCACCTCAATCAAACATTTACTGGTGTCTTTATTTCAGGCGAGCCCAAAAATGTTAACTGAACAATTACAGGATCAAATTAAGCACCTGACTGAGAAAAATGCCAAGCTAGAAAAAATTAATCAGGCGTTAATTAAGCGAGTTGAAGAAGGTGGTGGGAATCAATATGCTCCTTATTCAGCGTTTGAACATTCAGTTCATTTAGCGGATCAAGTGCGGGAAAAAACCCATGCCTTAAACGAAACTTTAGCAGAACTTGAGCAAAGTAATCGTGCCCTTAAACATGCAAATCATCAAGCTGGGATCTTTAGACAACGTTTTGCTGATGCCATCGAAAGTATCTCCGATGCCTTTGTTTTACTCGATTGCGATGGTCGAATTGTGTTTCAAAACTCTCATTTTTCTGAATTTTGGCGTAATTCAAAACTGTCGATAGACCCAGGTGTTAACTTAAAGGATTTAAAGGAGCTAGCCAAATCAAAAGGGATCATTCGTCAAGCTTATCCCGGGGATGCAGTTAACAGTCCAGTGTATCAGCTCAATGACGGCCGTTGGTTTCAACTTAATGAGCGTCGGACTATCGAAGGTGGTTGGGTGATGCTTTATACTGACATCACCGCCCTAAAAGTTGCTGAATCAGCGCGTTTTGATCGCGCAATGGCCCAAAAATCCCGTTTATTACAAAACTTAGTCGATAACTTGTCACAAGGTGTGGTGATGTTAAGTGCGTCGAATCAAATTGAAGTGTGGAATAAACGTTTTTCTGAGATTAGTCATTTATCACCGCAAATTCTTAAATCCAGTCCATATTTCTCTAATTTGCAACATCTTACCGAACTAGATCTGGAACCAAAAACCGGTAATAAGCGCAATGATGAACTGCAAACGTTATCCAATGGCACCGTATTAGAAATTCGTGAACATCAATTAGTCAGCGGTGAATTAATTAAGACCTTTACCGACATTACACAGCGCCATCGTTATGCACAGTCGCTTAAGAAGAGTAAAAATTGGTTAAAATTGATTACCGATAATGTACCTGCAATGATTGCATACATTGGTAACGACTTGAAATTTCAGTTTACTAATCGTGTGTATTTAGATTGGTATGGTCTCAAAAACGGTGATTTAAATGATGTAACACTAGAAGATTCTCGAATTTTTGGTGATTACAATATATTAGAACCCTATGTTAATAAAGCGCTGACCGGGCAAAGTGTAAGCTTTGAAATCGACGAGAATAATACCGATGGCACGATTTCTCATTTACTTAAATCCTACGTCCCAAATAAAGATGCTTATGGCCATGTGCTTGGTTTCTTTGTGCTGGTTCGAAATGTAACGCAGCGACGCCAAAATGCCAAAGCGTTACAGAAATCATACGACGAATTAGAAATACGAGTCGAGCAAAGGACTTCGCAATTACAAACGCTTAACAGTCAATTGCAAGTTGAAATTGAACAACATAATAAAGCGCAGCTCAATTTAATCACCGCAAAAAGTGAGGCTGAACAAGCAAATAATTCAAAAACTAAATTTTTGGCGGCGGTCAGCCATGATTTACTCCAACCGCTTAATGCCGCTCAGCTATTCACCAGTTCGGTGTCAGAATTATTACAAGATGACGAAATTCGTCACTTAGTCAATTGTGTCTCAAATTCTCTTGATGATCTTGAAAATTTAATCTGTACCTTAGTGGATATTTCAAAGTTAGATGCCGGCGTGGTAACCGCCGACAAAAACTCGTTTAAACTAAGCGACTTACTCACCAATATGGTTCATGAATATCGCCAAATTGCGCCACAGTTTGACATTGAGTTGCGCTATGTATCCAGTGAACTTGTTATTCATTCTGACAGTTTTTTGTTAGCCCGAATTTTACGAAATTTCTTAACTAATGCCTTTCGTTATGGTGCCAAAGGTAAGGTATTAATCGGGGCGAGAAGGGTGGGTAACAACATTCGAATTGAAGTGCTAGACAATGGTGTTGGTATCGCCGAAAATCAACTGACTGAGATTTTCAAAGAGTTCAAAAGGCTTAAAGGATCTAGCAAAGCATGCTCCAATGGCTTAGGACTTGGTTTAGCTATCGTGGATAAGCTATCTAAAGTTTTAGAACATCCTATTAAAGTTGAATCAATTTCCGGGCAAGGCTCGGTGTTCTCGGTGTTAGTACCTGGTGGAACAATTAAGGATATTCAAAGAGACTATGCCACATTAGTGACGCCACAAGTTCAGTTGCAAAATAGCAAAGTCTGGATCGTTGATAATGACCAAAGTATCTGTGATGGCATGGGAATACTGCTCAGTAATTGGGATTGTGAAGTAGTAACCGCATTAGATTATGATGACTTAGCGAGTCAGGTTTCTGTTGCTAACGATGCGGTTGATTTATTAATTTTAGATTATCATCTCGATGACAATGTGACAGGGCTAGACGTCGCTCAACAGATTAATGCAGCCAGAGGTCAACAAACAGAGCTCCCTATTATTATGATTACAGCCAATTATTCTAAATCACTAAAAGTGGCAACAAAAGATGCTGGCATTTTATTGCTCAATAAGCCGATTAAACCAATGAAGCTTAAAACCTCGATGCTTTATTTATTGAAATAATACAACGAGACAATGATTAACGTTTTAAATATTGGTTAAAATCGATATCACTACAGCCAACGACTGCTTGCACTCGATTATAGACACCTAGTTTTTTCAAGATAGAGGAGACATGCGATTTTACGGTGGTTTCAGAAATGTTGAGATTATAGGCTATTTGTTTATTGGCCTCACCTTTTGTCATACATTTCAACACCATTAACTGCCGCCTAGTTAGCGATGACAGAGTTTCTACACCGACTCTGAGATCATGTTGACGACCACCGGAACTGCGTTGATTATCAGTATTTCTAATGATATCAGAAGGTAAATAGACATTACCGTTAAGGACACTTTCCAACGCGTCACCAATGGTATCTTTTGATGACGATTTTGCAATAAAACCAACTGCACCATAGGCGAGTGTTTGTAATATTGTTTGTTTTTCCTCTTCGGCAGAAACAACGACCACTGGTGTTGTCGGGCATTCGTTTCGCAAATCCAATAAGCCATTTAATCCCGACATGCCTGGCATATTGAGATCGAGCAAAATCAAATCTAGATCGTCGTGCTCTTTAACAAAGGCTAACGTTGCATCAATATCCTGAGTTTCATAAGTCACACAACCTTCGAAGCGACGGCCAATAATATTGATAATAGCGTCGCGAAATAAGGGGTGATCATCTGCTACTAATACTTTTAACATAATATACTCTAAAGAATTCTTACTCTATTAAACTTAACGCATATCGATAATTTATCAAGGAAATTAGCCTCATCCTTTAGGTGTATTTTAGGTTGTATTTAGTTGTATAAGAAAAAACGGAAAATTCTCATCTTCCGTTTTTTTATGATTGTTAACCCGTTCTAATGATTAGAACGTGATAACAGCACCGATAGCAATGGTATTATTTTCTTCAGCAACAAGCGATGAAGTCACATCAGCTTCTGTTTTGTTATATTCAAAGACGACGGTTAAGCCTGGCGTAATGGTGCGGAAGTAAGCGACACCAGTATTTTTGTGTGTTGCATCAAGGATGCTACCGGTTTTTTCGACCGTTGACTCACCAACCGTTAATACGACTCGGTTGCCGCCCAACACATAAGCGCCTTGGACTAAATAACCATCGGATTCAACCGTATCATTAGTAACAATGTGGTCAAGACCGGCAACGTGTCCTAGTCCTTCCGATTGAAAACCGGATGCGGTGAGAGACACGCCACTAAAACCAAGATTAAGTCCATAACCAAGACCAGACTGGTTTTGTGTGACACCAGCCGTTTCGGTAGTTTGAGACACACCACTAACCCAACCTTTAACCGAGAGATTATCATTAATGTTGGTGCTGTAAACTAATTCGGCTTCAATCCGAGGACGGTCTTCAGATGAATCAGGTGACGTTTTATTCGGGTCCATCAAACCAATAGCAAACTTAAATCCGCTATCACTTTTAGGCGTGCGGTAGGTGATTTGAGCTTTCGGGAAGGCGTATGTATAACCGGTGCTAATATTACCAAATGAGACATTGCCACCATCAACCAAACCGAAAAAATCAGAGGTTTGACCAAAACCGAGTAAAAGTTGATCGCTCATGATATTTTCACGGTTATACAAGCCAAAATCTTTACCGATTAAAATTTCACCCCAACTGCCACTGACCGTACCATAGAATTGTCTGACATCAATTAAAGAGCCAGTGCCTAGATCTGATGATGTCGCGTCACGGCTTTGATCCGTATCATTAATAGATACCCAAAACGAAGAGCGCATACCAAGTTTTAGATCATCGGTTTGTTTACTGAAATTAAACCCGATATTATTTGGTAAAAAGCCCATCCGCACTCGCGATTGATCACGGCTAGTTTTAGCACCTGCGGCGTCAGTTTTTTCGATATCACTGTTGGTGTAAAATACATTGATTAGGCCATCAGTAGAGAATGACATGGTATCAGTTTCATAGATGGTCACAGCGGCACTAGCATTTAAAGCTAAAACTGACAAAGCAGCGACGGCAGTTAGTTGCATTGAAGTAGGTTTTTTCATCATTGGCATCCTATGTTATTATTTATAATTTTTTATAGTTGGTTATTTAATCATCATAGGGTCGTGCAAGATTTCGAGCTATTAATCAATAGACCAAATCAATAATTAATTAGCAGTACTCCTAAAGGCTAACAACTTAGGATTAATCTAAATACGCCCAAAGTCTAACTCGCTTAATTGTAGAATCATTACATAATCTAAAGATAACGGCCAAAAACTGCTGCAAAGATGAGCGGGCAAACAGTTTGAGTCGATTAATGTCACATTTTTAGGATTAATATGTAGTATTATTACAGCAACCGCTCAATCGAGATTGCAGATTAATTGAGCGGTTTTCGACGTATCTGAAGCAAAAGGTAAAGCACAACATGGCAGCGCAACCAAATTTATGTGACATCGGTTTTATTGGACTGGGTGTTATGGGAAAAAATATTGCACTTAATCTCGCAGATAACGGTTATAAAATTGCTGGATTTGATTTAGACCACACAAAAGTGGCTTCATTAATTACTCAAGATACATTAGAACGAGGTGAGCAATCGCCACGAATAGAACCTTGCCATTCTTTTACCGAGTTATTATCCAAACTAAAAGCACCACATTTGATTATATTGTCAGTACCAGCAGGACAAGCGGTTGATGATGTCTGCCATAAACTCATTGATGCTGGTATTTGTGCCGACGATATTGTCGTTGATACTGGCAATAGCTTATGGACCGATACCATTGAACGAGAAAAGTCATACAATGGTAAGTTTTTATTTTTTACCACTGCAATATCGGGTGGTGAAGTTGGGGCTCGATTTGGTCCATCATTGATGCCAAGTGGCGACCCATATGCATGGACTCGCATTGAACCCATTTGGCAAGCGATAGCAGCCAAGGTTGATCCTCAAACGGGTTTGCCCCTAGAAAGAACCTCGATTGAACAACCATTGCCGGTCGGTGAGGCATGCACCACCTACATCGGGCCAGCTGGCTCAGGTCATTATGTCAAAATGGTCCATAATGGAATTGAATATGCCGACATGCAATTGATCTGTGAAGCCTATCATATTATGCGTGAGTCGTTATTAATGAGCCCAAGCGAAATAGCGGTAGTGTTCAGGCAGTGGAATCAAGGGTTGCTGAATAGTTACTTAATGGAAATTAGTGCTGAAGTTCTTGATTATGTTGATCAAAAAACCGGATTACCGTTAGTTGATGTTATTTTAGATAAAGCCGGACAAAAAGGCACTGGTTTATGGACGGCGGTGAGCGCATTGCAAATAGGAAGTCCTGCAACGACTATTGCACAATCTGTTTTTGCTCGTTCATTATCAACTTTAAAAGAAGAACGCGTCACGGCTTCTAAATTACTAAAAGGTCCAGTTAACTCCCCCGTTGATGAACAGCAACATCAGGAGATTATTACCGCTCTGCATGACGCACTCTATTGTTCTAAAATTTGTGCCTATGCTCAAGGATTCCAATTGATGAATATGGCATCCAAAGAACGACAGTGGAATTTAGATTTTGCAGCCATTGCTAAAATTTGGCGAGCGGGTTGTATTATTAGAGCATCCTTTTTACAATCAATTACCCAAGCTTATCAACTCGATGAAGAACTGAATAATTTATTGCTTGCCCCTTATTTCATTGAACAAATATCCCTGTACCAAGGGAACTGGCGTAAAGCAATCAGCCATGCAACGTTAGCAGGGCTCCCGTGTGGCGGATTTAGTTCTGCTTTAGCTTATTATGACTCTTATCGTTGCGAACGGTTACCGACCAGTTTACTCCAGGGACAACGGGATTACTTTGGTGCTCATACTTTTGAGCGTATCGATACGGCCAAAGGTAAGAAGTTTCACGTCCAATGGAATGATGCACAGCGTCCAATGATTAAGGTATAAATCACCACATTTGCTAGCCAACGCAACTTTGACGTTAGCTATTGCTTGAGACAAAAGCTGCACGTACAATATTTGTGCTACACGTATGGTACTGAGATTTTATCGGGGAATTCAATCCTTTAATTCTATGGTTATTTTTAGTTTAATTTATCCTGTTTTTGGTTATAAATCTACAGTACAACACGTTAATTAGAATGGAAAAAATGAAGAGTAAGTATCAAAACAACATCGACAATAATCAGATAGATTTTGACCCCTGCCAGTATGAGGCTATTTCGGTCTTATCCCGAATCGCAGAACAATTAGAGCGCGACAAAACCGCGGCTGTTAACGGTGTTTATATTTGGGGCGAAGTCGGACGTGGTAAAACATATTTGATGGATATGTTTTATGATTCAATCAAAGAACCGCGCAAAATGAGACTGCACTTCCATCATTTTATGGCAAAAATGCATCAAGAACTTAATCATGAGTCAGGCCATAGTGAGCCGTTGCGTCGCATTGCATATCGCTTGGCTAAACAATGCCGTGTACTTTGTTTTGATGAATTCTTTGTGTCAGACATTGGTGATGCGATGATCTTGGGCCGCTTATTTGAAGCATTGTTTGAGCAAGGGGTAACATTAGTGGCCACGTCCAATATTGCGATTAACGATCTTTATCAAGGGGGATTACAACGTCAACGTTTTGAACCAACCATTGCCCTATTATTAAAGTACACCACTGAGTTTCACCTCAATGGCGCTGAAGATCACCGCCTGCGGTGCTTAACTCATCAAAGTACTTATTTTGGTTTAGAGCAATATAATCAATTTAAGGATTGTTTTAATCACTTGGTGATTATAGAACAATGCGTAGATAAGCCAGTGAGCATTCTCGGTCGAGAAATTATGGTCATTAAACGTGACCGCGAAGCTATTTGGTTTCGCTTTGATGATTTATGCAATGGTCCAAGATCGACCCTTGATTACATTGACTTAGCAAAGCGTTTTAAGCATGTCTTTATCGGTGATGTTCCTGAACTGGGCGGTGAATGTCGCGGATGGATCCGAGCGCGCGGTACGGAAGATGGCAGTGTTGCAACAGCAACGGGCGAAAGAACATTAAATTATGCAGTACAAGACGATGCTGCACGACGATTTATTAGTTTAGTGGATGAGTTATACGATCAAAATGTGAATTTATATATATGTGCCAATGTTACGCTTGATCAATTATACAGTGGCGGGGCGCTAAGCTTTGAATTTAAGCGGACATTTAGCCGGTTAACCGAAATGCAATCACTCGAGTATTTAAGTAAGCACTAGTTTAGTGATTAGTCACTAAACTAGTTTCCAAATCTAAACTAAACGAGCATGACCCTTTTGATAGTTTGCATTAAGCTGATTGTCTATCGCTTCAAGTAAGTGATGACGGGTGATAACACCTAACAATTTGTTATTGTCGTCAACGACTGGATAAACCTTTGGCCGTTTCGCGGTCATTGATTTAGCAATATCTAAAATGGAGTCATTAGGCGAAACGGTTAACACTTCGGTGCGCATTTTGTCGGCAACAATTTCATGTGATTCTCCAAGGTAAGTCGATTCTAACATGCTATTTAAACAATCTTGCTCAGACAAAAAACCAATGACGTGATTCTCACTATCAACCACTGGCGCACCAATTTGTGGTTTCTTTAAAAAAAGTTCAACTGCCGAAGCAATAGTCATTGCGCTATCAAATTTAATCGGCTGGTGAATCATATATTCACTTACAATTAATGTTTTCATTCGGCATTTCCTTTTATAATTATTAAATTAAGCTTAGACCTTTTTTTAAAAAAAAGCTTTATAATATATCAATAAATTCGAAATATTATGATTTATTCGCGAGAGTAAATTCTTGCTCAACCACCTGAAACTCACGTTCAGCTAACGCTAAGTCTAACGTCGCTTTTAATAGTTTATACAGTCTTATTGATGCATCAATTTCTTCTTTCCGATTGGTTAAGCTTTCAATGTTAAGTCCCAAGGGAATATTTAAACTCATACAATTTTCAATAATTTGTTCGAGATTGGCTCGGCAAATTTTAATCGACTCGGCTAATGGATTTGCCGCTTCAAGAATACGCCACTTCGTTGCATTAGGAATGGCAATACCTAACCACTTCATGAACTCCAGAGTTTTTTCACTGCCACATGGCGTAAAGGTTAAAATAATTCGTCGTGGTTGAATGTTTCGTAACCGACACTCACGTGCATAATTAGCGAGCATATCAATGGTAGCTGAAGCATCATAAACTGCTTGTGAAATAAAATACTCACATCCTTGAGTATTTTTATTGATCATGCGTAAGTGCTCATCGCCTTTACTAGCGTGGCGCTCAGCAATAGTAACCCCGCCAAGATAATAATTAAAACGATGGGCTTTTTGAACTTGGTAAGCATCAACCAAGCTTAAAGACTGCTTGCCTTTAGCGGAAGGACTGCCGACTAATACAATATCTCTTACACCATAGAGCTGCCAGCTATTATCAAGCCAAGTTGAAAACTCTTCTTTGGTTTTTTGCGACACACTTTTATAAGTAATGATTGGTTTTTTAGTTTTTATGCCTAAAATTTGCGAATAATGGCAAGGTTCAAACGTTTTTGAGAATGGAAAAGGGCGTTTGATATCAGTACGACTGCTTTCATCTTGAATGTCATAAACAATTAACCCGTCAAAATCTACTTTATCAAGACGCGCGAGTAACTTGTCTGCGACCGCCTCAACATTTTCGAGACTTGATGTCGCACGAGGGGGCGTTGTTCCGATAAAATATACCCCGAACTTTGCGTCTGCTGATTTGGCGCGTAACACTGAATTCATTAAATAATAACCTTCGACTGTTGATTAAATGGTGATTTATAAGCCGTGAAAAATCAACACGCTGATAAGTTGTTTAACAATAACATGTAAGCCTAATGGTTATTAGTCTTTGCTGTTATTTGATATACCTACTTTGGTATAGGTAAAAGGATATATCCTTGAGGGAAATCAAGGATGGATATTTTTGAGCAAGTACAATAGTTTTTTTAGCTAAGTAGGTGCTGTATGTCTGATAAATCTTTGTTTCAAAAAATATCGTGGTTATTTGCAATGGCGAATTTTATGATAGCCTTCGCTTGCCTTATTTGGTTTTTAGTCGCTGGTGATGACGCAACAGAGTTAATTCGCTACAGTGTAGGCGCTGCAACATTCTTCTTTTTGACCACCGGCGGTGTCTTATTTATGATGGCTAAAGCTAATTTACCTTCGTTTAAAATGCCATAAATCACGCAAATACCACTTATGCAATTACGAATCACTTACCCCGTGGGTACACAATGGTTTAGCAGCCTAATCTAGTCAAAATTTCATTAGCATCAGCCCTATTATCATCTTTAATGATCCCTGCTACAGCACAACAAACTGAGTTATCAGAAACAAATGTTGAGCGCATAGAAATAAAAGGCCATCGTAGCTCTGATTTGGCATAAATGATCAATGAATTGTTCGGTTTGTTCTTGACTTAAATAGCCCTAAGAACCACCACTATCACAAGTGAGTTTTTCATCGCGAACATAATTATCAATATATCGGACGATGGTTGTTTCGTGAATTCGTAATGCTTGGGCAATCATTGGTGTAGGCCAGTTTTCATCACGTAATAGAACCGTTTTAATTTGATCGCACTCACGCTTATCACTCGACCATCGCCATTTAGCTAATGAATCTAAGTGGTGGTTTTATTATTTCCCTGCAAAAAAACGTAGACATGATTGTAAGTCACACTTTAATTGTTTGTTATTTGAGCTTGTTATATTGTAAAGTGATTCAATAATAATGGAATATGCCATGTCACAGTATGCCTTACAGCTAAATTACACGGTTGGTTGTATTTTTTGTGTCAAGTCTCTTCTACTTTTAATTGGCCAATTAATATAATAAGGGAACACATGTCTGCTAATCATTTTCACTATACCGGTTATTTTGTTACACCTAAGGACGGGGAACTCGCCAAGAAAAAATTACACCATTTGTCATTAGATGAGAAAATAAAAACGTTAGACTTGAGTTATTTGATTAATGAACAATTAAGTTTAGATGAAATTAGTGTTTCTGATGCATCGATTGATATTCAGTTGGAAACTGGCACCTCCGGGGATATCGACATTGATTTATTAAAAAAACTCAAACCATTGAATGTTGAATTTATTAAAGTACACACTTATTTTGATCAAGTTGGTGAATCTGAAGATGTGTTTTTTTTCCGCGGCCAACCGGTTGAAGGGAGTCAATTAGCGACGTTACTGACACATTTTGACCCAATGCATGATTTTTGGACGTTATTGGCTGAAGAAGAGTTTGGTCAAGTCAGTCGGTTAATGAAAAATGATCATGAATTTTTGACCTTCGTGGATAAAAGTTCTGTTTTACGTGAAATTTACGATCAGAATCAACTTAATCTATTTAATTTTGTCTTAGAACTGGGGGCCGATCCTAATAACTTAATTGACCATGAAACGATATTACAATATATCGTTGAACAGCAAAATGTCAAAGATATCGCTTTTATTCATAGTTTATTAAAACATCGCGCAAACACTAATTTTGAATTTTCACAGGGTGGATCTTTGCTCTGGCATTTATTTGAAAACCATGCTTGTTTAGGTAAAAATTTAAAGAAAACATTGCAATTAATTCCCCCTAAAGGTGCTTACTCCGGTGATGTTTGGGATAACATATCAGTAGCCATTATTCATCATGACAACGAAAAAGCACTAACATTACTTGCTCATAGCCCCGAGGATAGCGATAACATTGCTGCATTGATAAGTGATACCGTTAAGAGTGATAATATTGATATCTACAATCATTTTAGGGAGAATTACTCTGATATTATCAATGATGACAAATTGGAACTATTTGAATCTGCTGTTTATGCTGGCAGTGTTGAGTGTGGCCATGCTTTGCTTTCTCTCATTATTGATGAGATAGATTTAGAAGACGAGTTTGAATCTATTACGGATACATTATCAGCCAATCCATTTGCGACCACGTTATTAAATGATTGGATTAACAAAGCATCACAGCGCGTAGATTGTTTAGAGATTGATAATATTGATGCGGTCAACATGGCGGTTAAATATCACTGTGATGGTAATTTACAGCTACTATTGAATGGTAAAATAAAATTTACAGCTCAAGACTCGCCATTACATGATCTGGTACATGAGCTAACGCCGACCAGCTTGGAACTGTTAGCGACTAACGGCTTTAGTCTACAAAGCGAAAATGATGACGGACACCCCTTCATTGAGTTTGCTTTTGAAAAACTTGATCCCCGTAATCCTGTTTTTGACAATCTGATGACATCATTTAACGACATGCCTTTAGAAGAAAGAATTTGGTTAATGTTATCCACGGATAACGTGGTTGCTTTTAAAGTACTGTATTGTGAGTTAACTGATAAAAACATTGTTAACGACCAGGGTAATAGTTTACTGATACAAACTGTTGAGGCCGGTGCTGAGTATTGTTTTAGGTATTTATGTGAGAAAAACCCTGAACTCGAACATAAAAATACCCTTGGAAATTCTGCATTATCTTTAGCCGTCATTTCTTCAAATGATGCACAAGTATTGGCACTTCTCCAAATGGGTGCCAACGCTAATCACAGGGTTTGTTTTTTAGATAAGGATGAAGTCGACAGTGATGACGAAACTGGCGATGCCATGTTGTCACTGTTAGGCATGGACGCCATGAGTGAACTCGCACGGATTCAAGAATCTATTGAAGATGTCTTATCCCTTGAAGGCACAGACTCAAGCTGTTTAATGTTGGCTGCATGTCATGGCGATTTAAATATATGTGAGATGTTACTCAATCATAATGCGCCAGTGAACTATGAAGATGATGAGGGTGATAATGCACTATATTATGCAGTTCGTAATGGTCATTTAGATGTATTCAATTTTCTAGTGCGCAGCGGAGCTAATATAAAAAATGATAGCCAGGGGGATTCTCTATTGATTTCTGCCGTTTATCATCAACATAGTCGTTTAATCAAACCTCTGGTCGACGCAGGAGTCGATATTAACCAAAAAGCTAACGATACTGAGGAAACACCATTATGCACCGCCGCTGCTTTTGGTGCACTGTGTGAAACCGATCAGGTTTCTATTTTAATAGGCTTAGGTGCTGATATTAATATTCCTGGGGCGTCAGGTAATACACCGTTAATTTATTGTTGCGAAAACATCAATGCTAGTGGGGCTGAAGCTTTACTACAAGCCGGTGCCAATATTAACGTTATTAACAAGGATGGAAAAACGGCTTACGATTGCTATTTAGCTAATCAAAATAATTTCGAATTAAAACAGCCTGATAGATTGAAACCAACCGATATAACCATTGCTATTAAGAAGGTGATGACAAAAATAAAAAACTTTATTATCGGTTCATTAATACCCGTTATTATCGTGTGTGCGATTATTACGTACTTTAGCAAAACATGGGCAGCGTACTTTTTATATCTAGTGATTGCCTGGTGGGCAGTTAAAGTTATTATTGCCATTAAAAAGCGTTTTTCAGCCCCCAAAATTCCGCCAGAAGCACCGTTGGCACAAGTTGGAAATGTCCTTTTAAATGTTATGGCAGACGTCGCTGAAAAGGAAGAACGGAAAAAGAACAAAATTAAACAATGGGAAGATGATTGATTGTTTAATTAATAGACTTCATATTAACAGTATATCTTAGGTATGGCGTTCCAATCGGTGGTATATGCTGGTGATAGAAATTCTCGCCGCATATTCCATGCTTGCTCAGTGCCTAAGGCGGCATGTTTGACTGTGTCGCCACCATAACACTGATTAAGCGCATCGATGCAGTGCGTTAGTGTATATTGTCACGTGATGGTTCAAACAAATCAGGTTGCATAAATTGACTCTCTATCAACTCTAAACAACTAATCCCCGCCCGATAAAATGGCACTCCGCTGACAAATATATGATTGATTGCATGGCTGACGGCACTTAACATGATCGCGGTGTCGTTTGTTGGTACTGAAAATTTATGTAGCTTCTTTCGATAAATAGGGCGTTGATCAAAAGGGATCTTAAATCACCGGGTTAATTTGTAGTATTACGACATCACCGGTGCTCATCGAGTTAATTTGATCACGTTCTGGTTAGTATAGTGTCAAAAAAGCCATCCAATCGACAATGTTGACCTAATATTCTATCTCGCTAACGCGCAAAAGCGCCTTAAGCCGTCAATGTTAGATTTAAAGGATTATGAATTTTTGAGAAACATTTTATTATGCGGTT
>JABSRU010000041.1 GCA_013214965.1 Gammaproteobacteria bacterium | reverse complement strand
TTGCGTTAGACGCTTAGTGGGTTGCTTTCCCGTTTCAGTGAGGCGCATTATAGAGAAGTTCAGTCCCTTGGCAAGGGATTTTTTCGTTCTCTTATTCGTTCGTTCACAAAAGAAACGATATAGTATTAAAAGGTGATTACCATCACTTTTTAGGGGGGATAATAACGTAACGACCGATAAAAGTAGCGACCGACTTCGACTGCGATCCACAAAACATCTTTACTTCGAGGTTTAAACTGACCTTTTTATGCTCAAGTAACGGTAATAATACTTCTTGGTCAATATCATGATGAACAACAGCCCGTGGTTTCATGGATAGCGGCTGACGATATTTAATATTGCCATCCGCTAATACAACGCTCCCGATTAATCCTGACCTTTGTAATGCGAAGTGAACCAAGCCCCAACCCGTTAACACTGCTTGAGAATATATTGCTCCAGCAAACATCGTTTGATGGACATTAATATTAGGTGTTATGTCCGTTTGAGTTTCGACAAGATTATACTCAGCTCTAGAGATAAAAAGCCCCATATACTCAGTCATCGGAATTCCTTGATGCCAAGTTTGTTCTAGAGCCAGTTTTGATGCATCTAATAAGCAAACATGTTCATGATCTGAGATAGCCTGAAAACCAAGTTTCAACCAAAAATCATTATCACCTTTAGCGATTAACCTTTCGATCCCACATTCGTCTGCATCATGAATTAACCGTTTGACCATTTCACGACCAACACCTACTAGGCGATAGGCAACCTCAATAGCTAACTCAATGTTACAGCTATTACCCAAATGATTATAGAGTAAGCCAGCGGCTACGATTTGATTGTTAATATTGGTCGCTACAAGGTAATCGCCAATCTTCACTTCATGGTTCACCATGAATTGACATAGCTTTAAGCTTTCACTTGATTGATGCTCCCATGTTAATTCATCAATATTCATTATTAGGTTCTCAAGGTAAAAGTGACTGGGCCATTATTGATCAACGAAACCTGCATATCAGCACCAAACACACCAGTGGCCGTTTCAATTCCCAGCTCTGCGCTCGCTTTAACGAAGTCTTGATAAAGATTTTCCGCAACATCAGGAACCGCAGCGGTCGAAAACCCTGGCCGCAATCCTTTTTTTGTATCGGCCGCCAATGTAAATTGAGACACAATCAAAATTTGTCCTTCAATATCTTTTAGGCTCAAATTCATTTTATCGTCACTATCATTAAACACTCGATAATTGACAACCTTCTTAATAAGTTTATTAACGTCAGTTGTAGTATCGTTTCGTTCAACTCCTAACAGTACTAATAACCCTTGATTAATCGCCCCAACAATTTTATCGTCAACAGTGACAGTGGCTTGGGTGACCCTTTGAATTAAGGCAATCATTTTATTGTTCCAACAACCAGTCTGCGACTGTTTCACTGGCTTGAATTAAGGCATCAATCACTCCTGCCTCACCACTTGAATGACCAGCGCCAGGAATAATTTGTAATTGGCAGCTATCCCAATGTTCCGCAAGATGCTGTGAGCCTTCTAATTTACACATCATGTCATAACGACCATGAATAATCGTTGCCGGTACTTCTTTAAGTAATGAAACAGAATCTAGAATATGATTCTCAGCCATAAAACAATGGTTACTGTAGTAGTAGCTTTCAATTTTGGCTAAAGCCAACGCCTGATGAGTATGACCAAAACGATGTTCGGCATCTGACAATGGCAGTAAATGCGAAACACCACCTTTCCAAATAGACCATTCTCGGGCTGCAGCGAGCTGCTCAAATTCATTAGCACTATCAAATAATGCTTTATAACCAGCAATGGGGTCATCGCGCAACTCCGATGGCAGTTTTTCAATGAATCGCTGATAATGATCAGGATAAATTTGTGCGGCTCCCCCTGATAACCCATAGCGCCAATCAAGATCTTGCTGACGCCCTAAAAAAGGACTGCGCAAAATAAAGCTAAAGATATGTTGGGAGTACTTAAAACCATAACGCAAAGCAAGTTGTGCGCCCCATGACCCACCGAACACCACCCATTTTTTGATTTCAAAGTATTTTCGAATCACTTCAATATCATCAACCAACGCATTGGCGTCGTTGTCTTCTATTTCACCATAGGGCATTGAACGACCACAACCACGCTGGTCAAATAAGATAATTCTAAATTTTTCGGGGTCAAAAAATCGACTCAAACGTTGTGAACGTCCTCCGCCAGGACCGCCATGCAAAACAATAACAGGGATCCCTTCTGAGTTCCCCGATTGCGACACCGACAATTGATGCAGCGGTGACACTTTAATATAAGTTTCACTATAAGGCTTAATTACTGGGTATAGAATCCGCATGCTCACCTTCTTTTTCTGATTGATTATCAATAATCTTCTTTGAATAAAATTCAGGCAAACCTGCCGTTAACTCTGCTCCTATTAATACCACAATCCACGATAAATAGACCCAAATAAATAAAATTGGGATCGCGGCTAATGCGCCATAAATAGCCTGATAGGAAGGAACATAACTAATATATAGTGCAAAACATTTTTTACTTAGTTCAAACAGAATCGCCGCGCTAACCGCACCACATAGTGCATCAAAGAAACGAACTCGGACATTAGGCACTAATAGGTAAACCATTAAAAAAGCTAACACTGAAAATAATAACGGTAACCAACGAAGAAAAAATTCAACCAGCTCATTAAAAACTCCGCTTTGCAGACCACCTAACGACAAAACATAAGATGATATAGCAACACTAGCACCCAGTAAAAGTGGTCCCAAAGTCAACACCATCCAATAAATTGAAAATGAAATAACCAGTGGGCGCTTTTTAGGACTCCGCCAAATTTCGTTAAGCACTTTATCAATATTAGAAATCAGCATTAACGCAAAGAGTATCAATGCAACAATACCAACCGCACCAGCCTTTGAGGCATTATCCACAAATTCAGTTAAATTTTGCTGTATGACATCACCGGACGCAGGCATAAAATTACCGTAAACATATTCTTCTATTTGCAATTTAATTTTATCAAATACCGGAAAAGCTGACAGCATTGAGAATATCACTGACACCAATGGCACAATTGATAACAAAGTCACATAGGCCAAATAGCCGGCGGCCACACGCAGACGATTTTGTCTGGCACGATGAAAAATATACACAATAAATTGTGGCAGCTGAATGATAAATCCTTTAGCGCTTTCTAGTCGTTGACTCGTTTGCAAAATAACCTCTGTCTTATGCTGATAATGAAAAAATTTATTGATTGTGTCTATAATAGAGCTAACGCCTAACCACAAACAAGGATATTTTTAATGATTAGACTGCTAATCGTAATGTTAATGGCTATCAGCCTAACTGGCTGCCAAACTGCATATTTTAGTGCAATGGAAAAAATGGGAATCGCCAAACGCGATATTTTAGTCGATCGGGTCGAAGATGCCCGCGATGCCCAAACCGAAGCCCAAGAACAATTCAAATCTGCATTAGATGAGCTTAGCACCTTAATTAATTTCGACGGTGGTGATGTTCAACAGGCCTATGATGCACTATCTGAACAGTACGATGCCAGTCAAGACGCTGCCGATAATGTCTCCAACCGAATTGGTAAAATTGAAAGTGTTGCCGAGGCGTTATTCGAAGAGTGGCAAGAAGAAATTGAACAATATCAGAGTGCTAAGTTTAAGCGCACCAGTCAAAGTCAATTACGTCAAACTCAAACCGCCTATAATAGTTTGCTAAGGTCGATGCGACGTTCAGAATCAAAGATGCAACCGGTGTTATCGTCGCTTAAAGACAATGTTCTTTACTTAAAACATAACTTAAATGCTCGAGCGATTAGTGCCATTAGTATTGAGTTTAAAGGTCTAAAGAAAGAGATTCAATTGTTAATGAATGAAGTTAACAAATCGATTGAAGAATCAAATAAGTTCATTGCAAAGATGGATATAAAATAAAGTAACGCGTTAAGGCACTCATCGATAATGGGTGCCTTAAATTGGCTGGTTAACTAATACCTCGATCGTGTAAATGTTGGCTATATTGTTTGTCAGTGCCATTAATATGATTAATTAACCAAGCACTTAAAAAATCACTGACTTCACTTAAGGCATCATGGCCCTGTTCATGATATTTAGCGACAAAACGTTCAACCTCAGCAATCATCTGCTGATGCTGCTTTTTATGTGCCGCTAAATCTGGGTATTCATTTTTTTCCATCAAATCTTCTTCGCGATTAAAATGAAACTTAGTGTAATTAACCAACGCCTCCAGCGACTGTTTTTCATATTCTTCGCTGGTGTGATAATCGTAAGCGGTTTTAAATTGGTTTAACAACTCAATTAATTTTTTATGATCATCGTCTAGCACCTTTACGCCAACGCTATATTCTTCTTTCCACACCAATTGGCTATTTCGGCGCTTGAATTTATAAATGATTGGTAACATCGCCAACACACAAATCAAAATCCACGACACCGGATTAGTAAAGCTAGATAAAAAACCTAGACCGATCGCCACAATGATTAAGCCAATCGTCGCCGCCAATATTAATGCACTAAATCGTTTGCTCATTTCAATTACCTTTCTCATATTTTATTTTTATATGTTGCCATCTTTAACCCCATAAAAAACAAACCAATTGTCTTTTGTTGATACAGATCAACCGAGATAAAGATTCAACCTAAATACAGCCACCGCTTGACCAATATCAGTTCCAACCTCCTGATTTAGCGCCATAGTGACCTCGAAGATAAGTTTGATTACAGCACGTTGTAACAGCGATTTAACTGCGAAATACGATATATAACTATAACGATTGAGTCCTTGATAAGTATCAAGACAACCAGTTGACGCGCAGACAAATTATCGTTCCGTAAAGCAAAAATTTAAGGATAATATGATGAAAAAAGTGAAACTATCTCTTTCTGCATTAGCCATGGCAGTTAGCATGGTCGCTGCTGGAATGAGCGTATCTGTTAGTGCCGCAGAGCCAACGCTATCTAAAGCAGACTTTGAGGAAGCTCAGTTACACTACTTCCAACGCTGTGCAGGTTGTCATGGCGTACTCCGTAAAGGCGCCACAGGTAAAAACCTTGAGCCAACAAATACGCTTAAGAAAGGCCAAAAACGTTTAGAAAAAATCATTTCATATGGTACAGAAGGCGGTATGAATAATTTTGACGATATCTTTAACAAAAAAGAAATCGCTAATCTAGCTACCTTTATCCAGATGACGCCGCCAGTGCCACCGGAAATGTCCTTAGAACAAATGCGTTCTCACACCAAAGAATACATCGCACCAAAAGACTACCCAACTAAACCAATGCATAGTCGCAACTGGGAAAACTTCTTTATTATTATCGAACGTGATGCAGGGACAGTGGCAATCATCGATGGTGACACCAAAGAAATCATTACCCATATCGATACTGGTTATGCAGTACACGTTATCAAAGGTACAGAACACCACGCAATAGATCATGCTGAAGACCTTGGTCGTTTCTGGTACACCATTGGTCGTGACGGTAAAGTTAACAAAATCGATTTATGGCAAACTCCAGAAAAAATGTTAGTGGCTGAAACTAAGATGGCCTACGATGCTCGTGATATTGCCGTATCTGGTGATGGCAAATACGTAATCGCTGGCGGTTACTGGCCTTCTCACTTTGTGATCATGGACGCAGTGACTCTTAACCCACTTAAAGTTGTTTCAACTCGTGGTTATAACACCAAAGGTGAATTCGTTAATGAAGCTCGTGTTGCGGCAATTTACACCACACCCAATGAATCATCATTTATGGTTGCGGTTAAAGAGCTAGGCCAAATGTGGCAAGTGGATTACAGCGATATAGACAACCTCAATATTACTCAAATCACTTCTGCAGAGTTCTTGCATGATGGCTTCTTCGATACAACAGGTCGTTATTTCCAAATCGCTGCCAATGCGTCAAACAAAATGGTGATTGTTGATACCAAAACTCGCAAGTTAGAAGCGATGATCGAAGTAGACAGCCTACCTCACCCAGGTCCTGGCGCTAATTGGATTGACAAAAAATGTGGACCAGTTGGCGGCACAACTCACCTAGGTACTGGTCTTGTTTCTGTCTGGGGTAATGATCCAATCGGTCATCCAGACCACGCTTGGAAACTTTGTTACGAAGTTGAAACTGATGGTGCTGGTGCATTCATCCGTACCCATGAAACATCTCAATATGTATGGGCTGATCAACTTAAGCACCCAGAGCCTGAAATTCAGCAGTCTGTTCAAGTATTTGACAAAGACACTCACGAAATTGTTAAAACAATCCGTGTAACGACTGACGAAGGTAAAGCTGCACTGCACATGGAATTTAACGATGACGGTAGTGAAGTTTGGGTCTCTGTTTGGAATCGTAAAGATGCCAAAAAGCCAACCGGTGAAATTGTTGTTTATGATGCCAAGACTCTTAAAGAAATCAAGCGTATTAAAGGCTTAACAACGCCAACTGGTAAGTTCAACGTGTTTAATCGCGTGAACCACAAAACTTAAAATAACTACCAGTCTATAATGGCAGTTACTTCGTAGCTGCCATCTTTTCTATTAAAAATAGTATCGAGCAAAGTATGGCCAATCAACCAATGAAAAAACCTAGTTTTATGTCTCGCCGACTAATTCTAGGAACCACCGTCGCAGGTGCTGTCGTCTTTTTTATTGTCGGCATCCTCTTTTGGGGTGGTTTTAACACAGCCATGGAAGCAACCAACACCACAGAGTTCTGTATTGGTTGTCATGAGATGGAAGAAAACGTCTATCAAGAATATAAACCGACTATTCACTTTTCAAATCGTACCGGTGTTCGTGCTGGTTGTCCGGACTGTCATGTTCCGCGCCCATGGATCCACAAAATTGTGCGTAAGATTCAAGCCAGTAACGAAATTCTTCATAAAATACTTGGCACCATTGATACCCCTGAAAAATTCAATGAAAATCGCTTACGTTTAGCCAAAAATGTTTGGAAAGCGATGAAAGAAACCGATTCTCGTGAATGTCGTAACTGTCATAACTTCGAATCAATGAACCCCGAATTTCAAAAACCTCGCGCCCGTAAACAACACCTTAATGCCTTCGAAACAGGCCAAACCTGTATCGATTGTCACAAAGGTATTGCTCACCACAGCGTTCGCGATAAGTTAAGCGATGAAGAACTCGAGGAATTAGAAAAACCTAATCCAGAGTTTATTCGCGAAGTACCGCAAATGTACCGTGATGGTCTCATCAAAGTCGCTGCCGCAGAAAAACTAGCAGCCAGTGAAGCCTCAGCCGCTAACAAAGCAGCGAAAGCCGATCAGCAACAGAAAATCGATGCTGCTGTCGCCGCTGCACTAGCCACAGCAAGTACACCAACTACTGAAACAGCCAGCGATAATACAACCGCCAGTACCATCAATGTTGACTGGGCCAAGTCTGGTAGCCGTGATATCACACTGTTTTACCCTGGCACCGCTTCTATTGAATGGATTCACGGTCGTAAGCATGGTGGTAAACGCGCCTTTGTTAAAGGTGATCGCTGTATCGAATGTCATGAAGCCGAAGTCGCCGATATGGGACAAAACATTGTCTCTGGCGAAAGTGAAAAAGATCTCGAACCGAATGTAATCCCCGGCAAACGCGGTAGCATCCCGGTGAGTGTCAACGCCACTTATGATGACGAGTTCCTTTACCTTAAATTTAGTTGGGCTAACGACAAACATGCACCTGTGCCGTTTGTAGAAGGTGGCAAGATGGATCCTGAAAACCCAATCAAATTAGCGGTCATGCTAGCAACTAACGATGTTGAATATGCCGACCGTGCGGGTTGTTGGGGGACTTGTCATGCCGATGTTAATGGCATGCCACATCTACCTGATGCCGATACGTTAGCGGGTAGCGATCTTAGCGAACGCCTCGGATTAAACAACGGTCTCACTAAGTACATTAAAGAAAGCCGGACTAAAATTGAGATGAAAGGTCGCCGTGGTAAAAAACTCGGTGGTTGGGACAAACTCAAAGACCAAAGCGAGATTGACGCTCAGCTTAACGATGGCAAGTTCATGGATATTATCCGCTACAGCGCTGGCACCAAAACTGTTGAAGACGGTCATATCTTAGACAAACGCGATATGCATGGCGGACAAGGCGCTGAAGTAGAAGCCGTTCTTAAAGGTGATACTTGGACTGTCATATTCAAACGCAAGCTTACATCAGACAAACCAGGCGACATTAACCTTAGCAAAGGTCAGCTTTACAACTTTGGCTTTGCGATCCATGACGATTACGCCAGTGCGCGCTATCACCATGTATCTTTAGGTTACAAACTTGGTTTTGACAATGACGACGCAGAAGTGAATGCGAAACGTCAGTAACTGATCCACTAACCCAATCAAAGCCGCCTTGACAGCAATGTCAGGCGGCTTTATCTATTAAGGATTTTGTGATGATAAAGTTATTATTAATCGCCGCGTTGCTGATAATCCAAACAGTTTGCGCCGCCACCATTGAAGTGAATATCAAAAAATTCAAATTTATTCCACAACAAATCACCATCGCCGTTGGTGACACCATCAAGTGGCTCAACATCGAAAGACGCCAATACCACAATGTGTGGTTCGAAGCCTTAGGCGATCCAGAGCCCGACTATTTTTTCCCCGACGAAAGCTATCAGCGTACCTTTAATCAAGCAGGCCAATTTAATTATCGCTGCGGTCCTCATCCCAAAATGACCGGTGTGGTGATAGTAAAGTAAGTTCTGCGCTATTCAGTCTTAATACCAATCTGATATAATATCGCAAAATATTTATTATGTTGATGAGGACATCAGCATTTGATTTAACCTAAAGGTAAATAAATCATGTCAATCGAAACAGCATTAAAGCAGCGCAGCGAATCTAAATGTGAATTATGCGCCTGCGGCGATAACCTATCAGTGTTTGAAGTACCACCAACTGAAGCACATTCAGACAAATGCGTACTCTTATGTGATACCTGTAAAAGCGAAATAGAACAATCAGATGCATTAAACGTTAACCATTGGCGTTGTCTAAATGACAGCATGTGGAGCCAAGTGCCTGTGGTTCAGGTGATGGCTTATCGGATGTTAAAGCGCCTGATTGCCGCCGGTGAAACATGGGCACAAGATCTACTCGACATGTTGTATCTAGACGATGACACACTAGCATGGGCTAACAAAGGCAGTGCTGAAGTTGACTTAGATGAGCCACACCTAGACAGCAACGGCGCTGTCTTAGTCGCTGGCGACAACGTGGTGTTAATTAAAGATCTCGTGGTTAAAGGCGCTAACTTTACCGCCAAACGCGGCACGCCAGTACGCGGTATCTCATTAACTTCGAACCCAGAACATATCGAAGGTCGAGTTAACGGTACCCGTATCGTGATCATCACCAAGTACGTTAAAAAGATGTAATTTTTATCAACGGTGATCACTAAGGCCAGCGAATTCGCTGGCCTTTTTTGTAACGTTGAAATGACATGGCCTACTTCAATAATATCAGGAATAGACATTTTGGTTATCTTCTTGAAATCTTTTTTAAACTGAGTTGAATATTCAAGGCTATACATCAGTAATCTTGCCGTCGGTTAGCGCTCCGAATAGCTGGTTTATGTCAGAGGCTTTCTGACCTTGATCACTTTCAAGTTCTTACATCGCCGCGATTGTCATTGCGTTTAGACGCTTACCTTTTAACTCAAAAGGAATACCGCCGTAATTAATAACCGCTTTTGCAAATAATTTGATTGCTTGTGAAGGACTTAAATCTATTTCATCACAAATATGAGTAAAAGCGATTTTTGTATTGAGATCAATTCGTGTTGTCAACATTTCAGTTTTCATTACCAACTCCTTTGTGTATCAAATGCTATACATTGTATATCAATTATCGACCAATATATAACAAGTCAACATAGTCGCTAATGGCTTTGGTTGTATCACTTAGGTTCACCGATAATACTAAGCTCTGTAGCTAAAGTTAACCCAAATTGACTCACTATCGCAAGAGCGCCTTAGAACACTCAATGTTAGTTGCATTCGATTCTGAATTTTTTAGATACATTTACTCATGTGAAAAATAATGAGAAAACGTTAAATTATGAATTTTTCATTATTTCCCTTATTATCGTGAAAGTTACCTCGTTTCAATTAGCGAGTGAATAACAAAAATATAACGTACTGTAATATTGAATCTAAATTGTTAATTTTTTCATTAAATAAAATAACTCAAAACAGCAGAAGATTATCGTGCAGTTTTGTAATGTAATAAGCTGTTAGGGCTAATGGGGATAGTGGTGAATTCTGATAAATATTCTATTAAGCTAGAAAGTCCTTCAATTAACGAGTTTTTGAACTTAAGAAATAAAATTGGCTGGGGGGAGTTGGATTTTAATTTAGCTAAAACTAGCCTAAATAATTCTTTGTTCCACGTCATCATCCGTAATCAGTCTCAACTTATTGGGATGGCTCGTGTAGTTGGCGACGGCGCAATGTATTTTTATATACAGGATGTAATCGTCGATCCAAGTTATCAGAATTCTGGTGTTGGTTCTGCTTTAATGCAGGAAATAGAAAGTTATCTATCGGTTGCCGCTAACAAAGGTTCTACTATCGGATTGCTAGCAGCAAAAGGAAAAGAAGGATTTTATGCTCGTTATAACTATATTCTGAGACCAAGTAGCTCTTTGGGGAATGGTATGTGCAAATTTGTGTAAATTAGCCCTAATAAGTGACTATGGTGAATTCCCCCCATTTCCCCTACAAAACCTAATCCCCAAACCAACATTGGCACGATAAATTCTAAGGCGCTATGTGTCCCTGAGCGAGTTAGTGATTTTTCTAACTCGCTATCGCAAAAGCGACTTAAGTAATCTCTGTTAGGTGTACTGAATTTTTAATTTTTGAGATACATTTCTTATGAAGTAAAAACCAACAGATTAAATCACTAAATATACGTTCTGACTAAGAGTATCCCTAAGCAAACAATCTAACCTTTCTGTTTTAGGGTGATAAACCACATTTTGCTAACCGCTTATGCAGTAGACATTTAATGTCAGCAGTTGGAGCGGCTTGTATAGCTTTTCCTGCGCTATTACATGCCAAGGTTTTCTCGCCGCATCGATAAAACAAATCGGCCTGCACCGCATGCCAATAATATGAACGTGCTAACCAGTCTGGTATATCAACAAATTGCAATACGGCGAGCCCCTCTTTTGGGCCTTTCCATTCTGCCATAGCAACCGCGCGATTTAAGCAGTGCAGCGGTGATGGCGCGATGCGCTCCAATAGCTCATATGAAGCAACAATTTGATCCCATCTAGTTTGTTTGAATGTTGGTGCTAAGCAATGCTCAGCCAAAATTCCTGCCTCAATATGGTAACGGGATAAATTGTCACCTCGCGTAGATTGTTTTAAAAAGCCCAACCCAGCAGCTATTAGTGGCTGATCCCATTGGCTACGATCCTGCTGTTCGAGTAACAATAGTGCGCCGGAATCGTCTTGTCGGGTATTCATACGAGCAAGGTGTAAATACATCAATGCCAATAGCGCAAAAGTTTCGGCGACTTTCCCCATGGTACTTTCGGATAATAATTGGGTCAGGTGGATAGCCTCTTCACAAAGATCTATTCGAATTGCTTTATCACAATGGGACGACAGATATCCTTCAGTAAAGACTAAATACAAAACCCGATGTACCATGGGTAATCGAGTTTTTATATCGGCATCCGATAACACGTTTAGAGGAACGGTATTTTTTACAAGATATTGTCTCGCCCGACTAAAGCGCTTATACACATTGGCCTCGCTGGTAAATAACCGTAATGCAATTTCTCTAATACTAAATCCACATAAACTTTTGAGCGTGAATACCATTTGTGATTCTACCGGAATAGCGTCGTTACACGCGACAAACAACATACGTAGAAACGAATCATTCATCTCATCTAAAAGCGGTATTTCGGCGTAATCAGTAACGTACTCATCTGCCAATGGTGATTGCTGTGCTAACAGGTTTTCTCTCAGCCGTATATCACGTAGCTCGGTAAGAAATTTACGATAGGCAACCAGATATAACCACGCCGACGGATTATCCGGAGTACCCTGCCTGCACCACAAATCCACCGCCTGCATCAATGAATATTGCACAGCATCTTCAACCGCATCGATATGGTGCGCGCCAACGCGTCGTAATATTGATGCCACGAGCTGGCCATACTCGTGACGAAAAGTATGCTCTATTGTTGCATATTGGTTCAAGGAGTCATGATTTCCCGGATTTCTATACTGACACCCGAGTTGGCAACCATTGGGCTTTCCTTGATAACCGCGACTGCTTCATCAAGAGACGTAGCAGTTATTGTCATATAACCACCGATAATTTCTTTTAACTCGATAAATGGACCATCGTTGACACCATCCTGCCTAACAACTGCACCAACGTCGCCTAGCTTATTTCCCATATCAACAATATTATCGGAAAATTTATCCTGCCATGTTCGATATTTAGCAAACATCAACTCCATGTCCGACGGCGAAGGCTGACTGCAAGCGCCTGGCTTACTTCGTAAAATGCACATATATGTGTTGTTGTTCATTGTTAATTCCTCTATTTTTAATGGTTATACCCCAGCGATTTAAGGATGCCTGGGTACAAATCAGCAAAATAAACACTGCTGACATACTAAAGACACATCAGTAAACAGGTATTGGACACATTAATGAAAAATTTCTATGTTTTTATTTATTATACAAAGTGTATCATTATCGTTTAATAAAAGAACAGCACCCCGAACCTCATCGTGACCTAATCATCAATAATAATTGGTTTAAGGGGATTACAACGGTGATTCTTTGAATAAAATTAATTATTTGATTATATGTAGCAAGTTTCGGGACTAGCTACTCTAGCTGCACCTTATAGTGACGAGACTTGAAAGTCAGCCATGATTGGCTCACAAGTTTCAAAAATGACGGATTAAACGATGAACAATATTACTGAAAAAACCAAGCGCGATAGATTGGAAGCATATCACTGAACAACTGCATATAAATGGCTATGTCATTGTGCTGATTTATTCTCAAAAATGCCCCCAAAAACCTGACTGAAATGTATGGCCTTGGCGATATTTATTAAATAATCGTTTTGGGGAATATAAATACTTTCTATACCCTTTACCCAATATCGTGCAGACATTTAGAGAGGAGATCTATCTACATCTTGATCCATACAAAACCTAATCCAAAAACCAACATTGGCACGATAAATCCTATGGCGCATTGCACCCCAAAGCACCTTAGCATTACAAATTCAATCACCCACGTAAATAAACGGCAATAATCTTATCTAAATGATTAGCGAAGTTTTGGCGATCGATTTGGTTGAGGGGCGGTGGGCCTCCTGTGTGGGCACCGCTGGCGCGCATGGTGTCCATGAAATCGCGGATGTTCAATCGAGCTTTGATGTTTTCTTTGGTGTGTAATTCGCCACGGGGGCTTAATACTTGACCGCCTTTGGTGATAACTTCGTCGGCTAGTGGGATATCGCTGGTGATCACTAAATCGCCGGCGGTTAGGCGCAAAACTATTTCATCGTCGGCAATATCGAAACCTTGGTCTACTTTTAAGGTTTTGATATAAGGCGATGGTGGCACGCGCAATAATTGGTTAGCGACTAAAATCATCTCTATTTTGGTGCGGTGTGCGGCGCGATATAAAATATCTTTAATCACGGTAGGACAAGCGTCTGCGTCGACCCATATTATCATGGTATTAATCTCTGTCTGTTGGCTGGGCATCATATTGGGTTGCAAGCGCTGCCATCATGACTTTATCTAAAAACTGACCGTTGCGATATCCCGCTTGGCGCATGATCCCTTCTGTTTGGAATCCTGCCTTAGTATAAGCTTTTACCGCGGCGATGTTGACACTAAAAGCGGTTAATTCGATGCGATGCAAACCAAGGGTTAAAAATCCATACTCGGTGACTAAGCGAGTTACTTCGGTCGCTATGCCTCGTTGCCAATATTGCTTGTCGCCGATCAGGATAAAGTATTCACCGCAGCGGTTTAATTGACTGATCCCGGCGATGCCAGCATAACCAATCAATTGATCCGTTTGATGGCAACAGATACCTAAAGCAACGGTATTTTTGTTATCACTCAGATTAGTTAGCCATTTTTGATGATCGGTTAATGATTGTGGGCGTGAGAATGAAGACAGGCTGTATTGGGTCACGCTACGATCGAGTGACCATTGATAAAAAGCCTCGCCGTCGGCAACAACCAACGGTCGAAGGTATACTTGTTTTGCAGTTAAAAACATCAATAACTCATGGTATAAAACATCGAATAAGAGATCCCTTTTATACCATGAAATTGCATTAGCTAGTAATGATTAAACGGCAATGACCTCTTTGGCACAAGCAAAGGTTTTAAAGGTATATTCTGATTGTTGAAATTGCTGCCATAGCGCTGCTTGGTTTTGATGAGAGTGGCTCGATAAGTAGCACACACGTAACCCTTGTGCCAATAGCTGTTCGAGCTGTTGCTGTGCATCACCATCAACTGACTCTCGGTCAGCATCTCTTCTCACTAGCTCGATAACCGCACCGCTGACGCCCTTATCGTAAATCGCAATGTCTGCTTGCTGCATATGGCGCAATGCAACCAATGATAAAAACTCAGGATTACTGGGCGTTTCGACCACATAGAGTTCGCCCTTAATCGGGGCGCTGGTATCAACCGCAGTAACCAGTTCTTGAAATAGTGGTTCTAGCTGCTCGGGATCATCAGATCGAGACGATGAGAAAAACAATTCCCAAAAATTACGGCGCTTAGTCACGTTGTCGAGGTGTTGCTTAATTTGATGACGCTTGCCACCAGCAAAGGTCGCTATTTGACCTAAGGCTTGTGGGATTAAGGTTTCAAGTCGAGCACGCCAATAACGCACCTGCACTGGGGATTTTCCGCCGCTGCTAATGGCAAAAATCATCGGCGCACGATCGATAATCGAGGGCGTAATAAAATGGCATAATTCTGGATCATCAACCACATTGGCTAACACGCCTGCAGCGCGAGCATCGAGACTAATTTGACGGTTAAGTTGGCGGTTGGCGGTCGCCACAAAAACCAACTGCTTATCTGTTAAGAGTACTTTGTCATAACAAGTCTCGACATAGTTAATCTTACCCTGCTGATGCAAGCGGATTAGGGTCGATGATAGCTTTGGGGATACCACCGTGACTTGCGCTGGTGTTTTTAGCATCAGCTCAACCTTGCGCGTGGCGACTTCACCACCGCCAACCACTAAGACATTGAGTTTTTGACCATCAACAAAAATTGGAAAATATTGCAAATTTGTACCTTTAACGATTAACCAGTCACTAAAAAATTAGTGGCTAGTGCCTCTTTCATAATGAGTTTTATTGTAAACATTATATTTACCCGATGGTTTTTTCATTGGCAGACGCTTGATCTCCTTTAAAGTGTTAGCGTCATAGACGATTAATGCACCGTCATTATCCCAAATACTGAGCAAAACATATTTGCCATCTTTAGTAAATTCCACATGCGCGGCCACTTTACCCGGCGCTGGCGCAATAGTTTTAACAATTTTTAAGGTCGATTTATCAATAATATGTACTTTGTCTTTGTTCGGGCCAAAAAACACATCGACCCAAGCATAAGAAGAGTTAGCATGGCTGCGCATAAAGAAACCTGGCCCTAGGGTTTTGATTTCTTTAATCACCTGCCAGTTTTCCATATCAATAACAGAGACTAAGCCATCTTTAATGTTTGGAGAAGCGAACACTTGCTTACCTTGATAATCCCAAGTAATCCCCGATCCTAAATGGGGCATTCCCTGCATATCGATGGTGGCGATTTTTTTGCCATCATCGAGATTAATCACTTGACCATTATGACTGCTGCGCGATGCACCAATCATTTTGCTGTATTGCGGATCAAAAAAGAAATCATCCAAGTAATCATCGGTACTAATACGACGGATCGGAAACGGTTGATGGTTACCGTGCTTATCACCATAGGCAATTTCCCACACTTCTTTGGTGTCTTTTAAGGCGACGATAAAGCTATTACGCGGCGGTGCGTTATACACGGCACTAACCCGTGAGTTCACGCCATTTTTATCTGCAACAGCAATGACCTTTATCGGCTTAAGATCCTTGGTATCTAAAATGACTGCGCTGTGAGGTAAATAATTACCAACGATGGCATATTTACCATCCGATGAAATCGCGAGATTACGGGTGTTAATTCCCGCTCTCACTTCAACCACAGTTTTCATATTGTAAATGTCGTACTTACTAATCCAACCATCGCGCGAGGCAAAGTAAACATAGCGACCATCGGGTGAATATTTAGGACCACCGTGCAAAGCGAATCGCGTTTTAAAGCGGGTGATTGGCTCAAAGGTGTCGCCGTTAAGTAATGTTGCGCTGTGATCACCCAATTCAACCACAATAAACAAATTCATTAAGTCGGCATCAAACTGAGGCTTGTTGGGTAACTTGGCCTGATCAAAGTGTTCAATGCGTGAATTGTTAATGTCGTTAATCGACCAAGTGGGTGTCACTTTCGCTGGGCTATAAACATAGTCCACCAGCGTATCAATTTGTTGTTTTGATAGTATTTTATCAAAAGCTGGCATTTGAGTTGCGATCCGACCCTTGGCAATAACCTGAGCCGCTTTCGGTTGCTTTAAACGTGAAAGATTCTCTGGGAATAATGCGGGGCCCATCGCACCAAGGCGCTCAACACCATGACACGATTGGCAATGTTGCTGGTATAACGCTTCGCCATCGCTGGCAACGGCCTTACCTGCAACGGAAAAGTTAGCCAACGCTAACGCGGCGATCACGATCAAAGTTTTCATTAGACCGCCTTTTGTTGCAACACCGGTACCAATGATTTTAAGTAGCCCATTTGACCCACCTGACGGCTATCAAATTGATCAACCACATTACCAATCACGATTAATGCAGGTGGCTTAATCTGATGCTTAGCCACCAAATCAGTTAAGGTGCCTAATGTGCCTCGATACACTTCCTGATTTTCACGGGTACCGTTTCGAATTAAAGCAGCCGGTGTGCTTGCTGCACGACCGTGGGCAATCAGTTCTTTAGAAATAGTCGGCAACGCGTTAATTCCCATGTAAAAAACCACGGTTTGCGCATCACTGGTTAAACTCTGCCATGGTAAATTAAGTTTGCCATCGTTTTGTAGGTGACCGGTGATAAACGTACACCCCTGCGCCACACCACGATGGGTTAACGGTATGCCGGCATAAGTAGTACAAGCCGAAGCCGCCGTAATGCCAGGGGCAACATGACAACTAACACCGCGGCTTAATAAATGTTCCGCTTCTTCACCGCCACGACCAAACACAAAAGGGTCACCGCCTTTAAGGCGTAATACGCGCTTACCCATTAGTGCCTGTTCGGCTAGCATTTCATTAATGCCTTCTTGCGGTACGCAATGTTTCGCCTGCTTTTTACCGACATAAACTCTTTCGCAATTCTCAGGTAACAGTGCCATGATTTCATCACTGACTAAGCGATCGTAAATGGCAATATCGGCTTGTTCGATAAAACGTAATGCTTTAATGGTTAGCAATTCTGGATCACCAGGACCCGAACCTACTAGTGCGACTTCGCCAGGCTGTAATATGCCCTTCGCTGCTATTTTCTTAATTGTTTCATTCATGACTATTCTCATTAATTCTAGCGGTATTCTCTTTGGCAAGTTCGCAGTACGTCGAGGTACTATCATATTATGTCGTCCTAACTCTGCCAAAGACCTTTATTATATTAGTTATTAGATTTCGACAAATTCTATATTAGCTGCTGATTTGTTCGCAGAGATCACCCCAATCTCAAGGTCCGTTAAATAACACCCAGGATCTTCAGCCCAGGCATCTCCTGTTTGGGCAAAAGCACGAGTTCGAGTGTTACCACCGCATATCGCTAAGTGCTTACATTGCGCACAACGCCCCTTAACAGGGCGTGGTACTTGCCTAAAACCAAGCATTAATTCATCTTGCGTATTCGCCCAAACCTCTGAAAACTTGTCCTTTTTTACGTTACCAAGGTCATGACTCCACCAATAAGTGTCAGGATGAATTGTTCCGGTATTATCGATATTTGCAACATTCACGCCAGAAGCGTTACCGCCCCAATTAATTAAGTGCTGCTTTAAATTAATAAGCCGTTGCTTGTACAAAGGGTCATCACCAAACTTCTTGTGCGCCCACTGTAATAGAAAAGGGCCATCGGCATCATTATTACCGGTCACAAAGTCAGATTCACGGCCCTCACAAATATGTTGCCATGCTCGCTCAAATAATTGCTCCATCCCTGCTTTGGTCATTGAAAACATCGCGTCACGATCGGCACTGCGCTTTCCTCGACCGGAATAGTTAAGATGCGACATATAAAACTTATCGACTTTGTACTCATCCATTAATTCGAGCATGTCTGCCAATTGATCTTTGTTGTCGCGGGTTAGACACAAGCGTAGCCCCACTTTAATCCCGGCATTCTTGCAGAGCTTAATCGCATGTAACGACGCTTTAAAGCTCCCCTTCTGGCGCCTAAAGGCATCGTGATACTCTTCTAGACCGTCAATGGAGATACCAACATATTGATACTGCGCCGCTTTAATTTGTTCGATGTTGTCTTCGTTAATTAACGTGCCATTGGTTGATAGCGCAAGATAAAAACCCAAAGATTTCGCATAGGCGGTCAACTCAAAAATATCAGGGCGCATTAAGGGCTCACCACCCGACAAGATTAATACGGGAACCTTAGCAACTTTAAGATCGTCCATGGTGTCTTTAATTTGCTGGGTTGACAGTTCACCGGTAAAGTCGATATCAAGCGAGGTGGCATAGCAGTGTTTACAGCTGAGGTTACAACGGCGAATTAAATTCCAAATCACCACGGGTCCAGGCATTTTACGGGATGCCTTTGGTGGTGTGTCAATGATCATTGTTTTTAATAAGTGCGAGATTCTAAACATTATTATTATTCCTTAAAGGCCGCCCAAGTTATTTAGTACTGGTCAGTCGCAGCCCGGTCTTCTTTAAAATTCGAGTGCTGGTTAATATGTCATTAGCCGGCCCTTGGTGAGTTTGTAATACCTCACTCAATAATTCGTTAATCTGATGTTGGTATTGTTTAATTTCTTGTTCATTTCGACCATGTACCATCGCAAACAAGTTGTAATTCCATTGTGGAAGATGACGAGGCCTTAAATAACAATGACTAACAAAGGGTAAGTCACCCACTTTTTTACCAAACTCTAACGCCCGATCATCACAAACATCCCATGTGGTCATGCCATTAAATTGATAGCCGAGCTTATAGTGATTTGGCACCGCAGCGATGCGCCGGATCACGCCACGGGCTTTTAAATCTATCGTCATTGTCAGCACGTCATCGACGCTCATGTCCAATTGCTCTGCCACCCAGTGATAAGGCTTGGCACACACAGGCAAGCCACCTTGGGTTAATACGATATATTGACGTTCTAACGCAGAAATAGTGTTGGTTGTCACGGTTGCTCCTAGCTTATCGTTATGCTGGTAAATAAAGGCCAACAAAAAACTCATGCTCTTTGGGCATGTTAAATACCGGTAATCCGGTTGCTTGTTCAATATTTTTAATCACTTCAAATATTTCATTACTGGTTTCGGTGCCAATAACAAACCACATGTTTAACCGATGTGTTCGCTGATAGTTATGGGCTATTTGTTCAAAGCCGTTAACGATTTCATTCACTGCTTCAAACCGGTCATCGGGTACTTCCATCGCGACCAAGGTAAAATCACCGCCCCAACAGGCGGCATCAAACATTGGACCAAAACGAGTCAACAAACCGCTGTCGAGCATTGCTTGCACCCGCGAGATCACTTCTTGCTCGGTGCTATTTAAAGTTGCTGCAACATCTTTAAAAGGACGCTCACTTATTGGGAAGCCCTTTTGTAGTAGATTCATCAATTGCTTATCGAGTTGATCCAAAATTATGCTCCATTGGCAGTGGCTGCATATCGACCACCGCGCTGTTTATATGCCTTGGTTGAAAACAGCACATTTTTAGTGATTTTATTGAGTTGGTGGCGCTGGCAAATGTCGGCTAATTGCTTAAGTACTTGTTCACGACTCTTGCCATGAATCATGCAAAATAAGTTATAGCGCCAATGCGGTAAGACTCGGGGGCGCTCATAACATAATGTCACCACCTCTTCTTTCGCTAACAAATCAGCCACTCGTTCGGTATCCTCAGCGGCAATGTCCCACACCACCATCGCATTAGCCTGATAGCCCAACTTTCGATGACGTACCACTAAGCCAAAGCGACGAATGAGCCCCTGTGTTTGCCAAGATTCAATAGTCGAGATAACGGCCATTTCACTAATGGCGAGTTGCTCAGCCAGCGCTAAATAGGGACGTTCAACTAACGGTAACCCTTGTTCAATTGCCGCAAACAAACCGGCTTGTTGATCCGCTGATAAGGTCATCATTAGCTCACTTGCTCCATCACTGGCTTAAAACACACGGTAAAAGATAAATCGATATGATGAGATTTTTCCATCGGTAAAATCAGCACTTCACACGCGGTAGCATCACCAATGTCGGTCAGTGCTTGCGTAAGATCTTCGGGCGTTGGTGCGGTCACTACAAACCACAGGTTGTAATGATGCTCACGGGCATAATTATGATTAATCTGTTCAAAATTATTAATAATTTCGGCAACCCGATCGATATCATTAGCTGGTACGGCAACAGCAGCCAAGGTGCTTGATCCGGCCTGCTGATGATTAAACACCGGCCCTAATCGTGATAACACTCCATTTTTTTTAAGTGTTTTGAGTGTGGTTAACACTTGCTGTTCGCTGACTCCAAACTGCTGTGCCAACTTTAAAAAAGGCCGATCGCACAACGGAAAATCTCGCTGATAGCTGTTAATTAGTTGCTGTGACAATAAATCAAATTCCATGATTACAGTCCAATCTGATGCGCACGATTAGTAAAGAAGATCCCACTAGGGCTCGATGATGGTAATTCTTTTAATAATTTCTTCGATTGCGTGTGATAAATTTGAATTTTTCCTTCATCACGCACCGACAGCCAGACATTTTCACCGCGAGGTGTGAACTCCATGTGCAACACGCCCTGGCCTGGGGTTAAGGTATCTGTTAGCTGCTGACTTTGAGTATCGATAACCTGAATGGTGTCATTGTTTGGAAATGCAAAGTTAATCCATACTTGGCGGTTATCAGGCTGTGCCATCACAAACACTGGCTGACCATGCACCTTAATCGCATCAACTTGCAGCCAAGTCTTGGTATCAATCACTAACACCTGATGTAAGCCAACCGCCGGGATATAAGCATAGTCTCCTGCCATCGCCCACCCTTCGAGGTGGGGCATTTTGTAAACCGGTAATTTTTTATTGCCCTTGCCATAATCTTTTAAAATTCGTTTAACCCCCTGATCAATATTCCACAGATCAAGCAGTGCCATACCGTCTTCGCCAAAGAGCCCAGCAATGTAATAACGGCCATCGGGACTAATTAAGCCATCGTAAGGGGCACGGCCAATGTCGGTAAATTTAGTCACTCGATATTGCGGAGTCGAAAAATCCGCAATCCAAATCTCGTCACTATCGAACAGACTAAACACAAAACGTTGATTCGGTGCATCTACTAAACCGACAACTTTAGAACGCTTAATGGTGCCGTCTTTGTTTTTTTGATGACCGATTAGGGTTGTTGCCTTGATATCTGCCACTAACTCAAGGGTTTCTGCATTAAACACCTTAACGCCACCGGGCGTGTAATTAGACACTGCCACCAGTTTGCCATCTTGGCTAATCGCCCCGCCAATGCTATTACCTGACTGCATAATTCGCTTGGCAATCTGATCTTTTAGAATATCAATTTTGGTTAAACCACCATCACGACCAAAGACATAGGCATAACGCTGGTCTCGTGAATAAACGATTGATGCATGTGACAAATCACCCAAGCCATCAATTTCAGCTAATATTTCGTTATTGCTATGATTAACAATTTGCACCTGACCCGTTGCACGTTCAATCACCACCCCCATGTCTCCGGTGGCTCGTAATGTTTGCGCATTACCACTCAATAAACTGCAACCGCTTAACGCGATACAACAACTAGCTATCGCAATCATTTTGTTGGTCTTATTTTTCATTAAACGTTCCTCGTTTTAATTGCTCGGCAATCCAAATGGCTTCTTGTCGCGTTAATATATCTTGCCAAGGAGGCATCGCCGTTGACAGCCGGCCATTGAGAATAGTGAATGTTATAAACTCCACTGATTTTTGAGCGAGATCTTGCGGTAACAACGGAGTACCCAACCCCCCTTTAAGGGTCATGCCATGGCATGAACCACAGTCTTGCTTCACTAAATGGGTGATTTGTTGCTGACGTTCCAAACTTAAATTATTGGCCGATGCCGCCAATGAGAAGAGCGCAATAATGATTAAACTGATTGATCGTTTTGTATTTAACATCGAGCCCCCATGCATTTGATTAACATGGCCACAATTTAACAATTACCAAGAGTAGGGAGATTGTCCTTGATCATGATTTTTGATTTGAAAAAATTGAGACTTGATTTTGATCAAATAGGCATAAAAAAACCACTCAGGCTTGAGTGGTTTAATAGGATGTTAGTATTGGCAACGGTTAATGCATGACTCCGCCGCCTTGATCGAACAACAGCCCTTCTAACTGGGTAAATGCTTGTTCTTGGTCTTGTAGATTAAATAACACCATTAAGATGACCCACTTTAAATCATCCACCGAAAACTCACGGTTTTCAATTTCGAGGGCACGTTCAATCACCATTTCGCGGGTTTCAGGTGCTAAAACACCCACTTGTTCAAGAAAGTGTAGGAAACCACGACATTCAATGTCTAATTGCAACGATTCTAAGTTAGTGTATACCCGAATTGATGACATTGATTTGTTTATTAACAAGGTACTGTCGCGATTATCTTGCATCCCTGCTAATCGTTCTATCCATGCTAGTGCTTTAAAAACCTCATCCTTTTGGAATCCAGCACCAGTTAGCTCGTCTGTGAGCACTTTATGATCAGCCATTACATTCATCTCGCTATGAATATAGTTTTCAAATAAATACATAAGACATTCAAACATCAAGTATCTCCTTTGATTCTGACATAACCACCAGATCCCAAAATGATTAGACCAGCCAACTCTAGTGACAACAATTGCTCCAATACAGTTTCTATTGGTAAATGACTGAGTTCTACGACTTGGTCTATCGATGTTAGTTCAAAACCAACACTTTCTAGTGTTATATCAAACGGTAATCGCGACTGCGGTGATAGCCTGCTCGATATCTTATGATGCAAAGTTACCGCTGAAAAAATATTTTCCGGTAACTCATCAATTATATCGGCGACATCTGTAATAAGTTTAGCACCTTGGTTAATTAATTTATGGCAACCCTGAACTTTCGGGTTATTAATTGAACCTGGTACCGCGAAAACTTCTCTATTTTGTTCGGCCGCTAAGCGAGCGGTAATCAATGAACCGCTCCGCTCGGCAGCCTCCACCACCACGACCCCTAATGACAAACCGCTAACAATTCGGTTTCGACGGGGAAAATGAGCTGCATTGGGTGGTATATCAGGCCAGAACTCTGACACCAATAAACCGGTGTTGATAATTTTTCTGGCTAAGTCAATATTCGACTTTGGGTAAATAACATTCAAGCCACTCCCCAACACCGCAATCGTTTGACCATGACCAACAATAGCACCAACATGAGCACAACTGTCAATGCCTGTAGCTAACCCACTAGTAACCACCAAGTTATGTTCGACCAACTGCTTGGCTAGTCGCTTCGCAATCTCTTTAGCTGAAATTGTCGGTGTTCGACTACCCACCACCGCTATTTGAGGTCGCTTAAGTAATTCAACATTACCCTGACAAAATAGCAGCAAAGGTGGTGAAGAAATTTCTTTTAATAAGTCAGGATACTGATCATCAAAGTAACTTATCAAATAACGATTTTCTGCTTGTTCTAACCAGTATTTTACTTGTTCAATTTTTGCAAAATCAGGGGATTTAATGGCTTGAGATTGCACTGCACTAAAACCCATCATTGCAAGTTGTTGGCTTGAGCTATCAAACAGTTCGAATGGAGAACGCCCAGCCAGTTTTTTTCTCAAGCGATAACAACCAACACCAGGAATCAAATCAAGCGCTAACAATTGAGTAGCTCTGTCCATGCGAATTCCTAAGGCCATGATCACTGATGACCAATAAAATAGATGACTTAGCAGGTAGAGAAAAAGGGAATTGATACGGCTGTGCTAAATCAAATGAATCAATCTAATTATAGCACAGCGTCAAAAAAGGCTAGCCGATTATGGGTTAATTAGCTCATCGCCAATGTGAACAGGACGATCTAACTCAGTAACCAATGCATAGCTAACTTTGTTAAATACTCTAAAAACCATCAACTTGCCGCGATAGACATCAGGTAACTCAAGTTCGTCACGACTGACAAAATATGATTTTAATTTATCGTATTTTCTCATGGTTTGTGGTGCTCTAACCTGATTATTTTCATCAATCACTTGAACCGAACCCGGGCGGAAGACAGAAAAAACATGACCCGCTGTAATGCCTTGCTCTGAGCCGCCATCAATAATAACCACATTGTTCTTACCGACATCTTGATAATGGTTACCACTGGCAACGATGGTCGATAAAATCTCAGAAGGGGCTGCTTGAGGCATGAAGAAAGCCGGCAAGGTATCATTATCTGCTAGCATCATCACCATTTGACCACTCTTTACTTCAGAGTTAATCGATAATATTTTTAAACGGCTAATTTTTGCAGATTTCACTACACGAGCGACCCCAGTTAACTCCAATTCATGACCTAGAAAGTCATTGGTTGCTGGGGAACGGAAACTGCGGTCATGACGATATATACCATACTGACCACCAACAGGCAGCTTTTGGTTAACGTAAATAATGTCATTGAGCTTATAGAATAAAGTCTCTCTTTCACTACCAATCACTAACGAAAGACCTTCCAACTGTTCGTTAGTAACGATTTGTTGATGGGTTAGGTAGTTACTAATGTCACTTAATGGCAGCGTCGGGATTGGTTGACGTTTATTCTCAATCCGGCCATGTGGTGACATTTTCAACTGTTTTTTAAGTTTTTTATTTCGATTGCTAATGGTCAAACGTGGTTTACCATCAACATAGATCAACGAAATAATATCACCAGGGTAAATCCAATGAGGATCTGCAATTTGCGAATTATAGCCCCAAATCTCAGGCCAGCGCCAAGGTGACTTCAAGAACTTAGCCGATATATCCCATAATGTATCCCCTTTAACAACCACATAATTCGTTGGGGAATTTTTTTTTATCTTTAGTACATCAGCTGTAGCGGTCAACGCTAAAAAGCTAAGAACAAGAAGAAGTATTAGTCGCTGCATCGCAACATCCTTGTGTAAAATTTATAAATAGTTAAATAATAGTAGTAAAGAATCACGATGATTAAAAGTGATCTAGTACTAAACCTTGAATATTGCCGCCAATTCTGTCAGATAAACCTGTAAAATAGCCAACTATATGTATAAAATAAGAGCATATCATAATTTTATCCCAAGCCTACTGTTGTTAGCGCTGATTTTTCGAGAAATTTAATGTCTATTCTTAATGTATTACGCTTCCCTGACAAACGCTTACGTACTGTAGCTAAGCCTGTCGAGCAAGTGACCCCTCAAATTCAAGCCATTGTTGATGACATGCTTGAAACAATGTATGACGAAAATGGTGTTGGATTAGCAGCGACTCAAGCAGATATTCATTTACGAATCGTCGTGATGGATTGCAATGAAGAAGAAAATAGTCAACCTATCGTGATGATTAACCCAGAAATTACCGCGCGTGAAGGCTCGATGCAAAACGAAGAAGGTTGTCTGTCTGTTCCTGGTACCTATGCCAGTGTTGAACGGGCCGAGAAAGTATCCGTTAAAGCACTGGATCGTAATGGCGATGTTTTTGAATTTGATGCCGATGGTTTGCTAGCCATTTGTGTTCAACACGAACTAGACCATTTAATCGGTAAACTGTTTGTTGACTACCTTTCACCATTAAAACGCAACAGAATCCAAAAAAAGCTTGAGAAAGAAGCTAAATTACAAGCACAAGAGAACTCATAAATTGCAACCATTACGTATCATATTTGCTGGCACTCCAGACTTTGCCGCACAACACCTTAGCGCTTTATTAGATTCTGATCACGAAATTGTCGCCGTTTACACCAAAGAAGATACCCCATCAGGTCGCGGTAAAAAACTTCAGGCTAGTGCAGTAAAGTTACTGGCGCTTGAACACGACCTATCGGTTATTCAACCTAAGTCATTAAAAAATGAAGACGCGCAACAACAGTTAGCGCAATTTAATGCCGACTTAATGGTGGTAGTGGCTTACGGTTTAATTTTACCGCAAGTGGTACTTGATACTCCGCGCTTAGGTTGTATTAATGTTCACGGTTCACTGTTACCGCGCTGGCGTGGTGCCGCACCCATTCAACGGGCAATTTGGGCCGGCGATCAGCAAAGTGGTGTCACCATTATGCAAATGGATAAAGGGCTAGACACCGGCGCGATGCTTTATAAAGCGACGCTTGATATTGCCATTGATGAAACCAGTGCCACGTTATATCAACGTTTAGCAGATCTGGGGCCTCCCGCGTTAGTTGATGCGATCGGTTTATTATCTCAAGGTGAATTAACCGCTGAAGTTCAAGATGAAAGCCTAACTAACTACGCTAAAAAACTGTCAAAAGACGAAGCAAAAATTAACTGGCAAGACGATGCGATTACCATCGAACGTTGTGTACGCGCATTTAATCCGTGGCCAGTATCAACCTTTCAACTTGATGATATGACGATTAAAGTCCGACAAACTCAGCTTAGTGAATTGCAGTCAGACCAAGCACCAGGCACGGTTTTACAAGCTGATAAACACGGTATTGTCATTGCCACAGGTAACGGTGCAATTACCCTGCAACAACTGCAGTTCCCGGGTAAAAAAGCCCTAGCTGCTGCCGATATTTTAAATAGCCGTAAAGCGTTATTCGCCGTAGGAAATGTATTATGAATTTAAGAGCGTTAACCGCACAAATTATTAGCTCAGTATTAGAACGTGGCGAATCGTTAGCAACCGCTTTACCAGCAGCCCAACTAACGTTAGAGAATCCCAAAGACAAAGCACTACTGCAAGAACTTAGCTATGGCATCATGCGCCATTTGACTCAGCTTGAATATTTTGTCAATAAATTAATGGATAAACCGTTAAAGGGTAAACAAAAAATAGTCCATTATTTATTGGTTGTTGGGGCTTATCAATTACTCTATACCCGTATTCCAGCTCACGCAGCACTTGCTGAAACCGTTGAAGCTTGTATTGATTTAAATCGCCCTAAATTTAAAGGACTACTTAATGGTGTGTTACGTAATTTACAACGTCAGCACCCACAGTTAGTTGAGAAAATGTCGACTAAGGCACCCATTACCTATTGTCACCCAAGTTGGTTCATTAAGCGTATTAGCCAAGCTTACCCTAAAAGCTGGATGCAAATTTTAGAGGCCAACAATCAACGTTCACCAATGTGGTTACGTAATAATGCGAGTCAA
Source organism: Gammaproteobacteria bacterium (assembly GCA_013214965.1). Taxonomy (GTDB): domain Bacteria; phylum Pseudomonadota; class Gammaproteobacteria; order Enterobacterales; family Psychrobiaceae; genus Psychrobium. Next base: position 8,811 of record JABSRU010000041.1, on the reverse strand, counting down.
CAAACCCGTGAACAGTATCTAGAACATTTAGCGGATCTAGAAATCGAAGCAACGGCAGGTAACAGTGACGACAATAGCATTTTGTTAGCGGCACCTATTGGTGTTAATAAGTTACCCGATTTCGACAGTGGTGCGTGTTCGGTTCAGGATGCAGCCGCTCAGAAAGCAGCAGAGCTTTTGGGCGCTCAAGCAGGAGAGTTAATTTTAGATGCTTGTGCTGCACCCGGTGGCAAGACCTGTCATATTCTAGAATTAGCGCAAGATATTGAAGTAATTGCACTCGATTGCGATCAAAATCGCTTAGAGCGGGTGCAAGAAAACCTTGATCGAATCGGCTTAAGCGCACAGTTGATTTGTGGCGATGGCGGCGATCCAGATAGCTGGTGGACATCAGAGCGAAAATTCGACCGTATTTTACTTGATGCACCATGTTCAGCAACCGGAGTTATCCGTCGTCATCCGGACATAAAGTGGTTACGTCGTGAAAGCGATATTGATCAGCTCGTTGATTTACAGCAACAAATACTGCATGCCTGCTGGAAACTATTAAAGCCAGGTGGTACGTTAGTCTATGCAACCTGTTCAGTATTGCCTCATGAGAACACCATCCAGATTGCCAAGTTTTTATCTGAGCAAACAGACGCAACATTAGTACCATTACATGACAACGACACCGTTGAACAACCCGGTTGGCAATTATTGCCCGGAGAAAACAGTAGTGATGGTTTTTATTATGCTAAGTTAATTAAAGCTTAGCGCGAAGGAGTTTCAGTGAAGATAATTATCTTAGGCGCCGGTCAGGTCGGTGGCAGCTTAGCGGAAAACTTAGTCGGTGAAGATAGTGATATCACTATTGTTGATAACGACCGCGAAGCGTTAGCCGAGCTCAAAGATAAATTAGATTTACGGGTGGTCCATGGTCACGCATCACATCCTCAGGTATTACAAGATGCCGGGGCCGACGATGCCGACTTATTGATTGCGGTCACCAACTCCGACGAAATTAACATGACTGCCTGTCATGTTGCATACACTCTATTTAAGGTACCAACTAAAATTGCGCGGATCCGTAATGAACAGTATCTCGAATACGCCAAGTCGTTATTTTATTCGCAAAAACAAATCAAAAAAAACCAACCTAGCCACAATGGTTTTATTATTGATGAGCTAATATCACCGGAAACTTTAGTGACTGGTTATATTCGCCGCTTAGTCGATTACCCTGGCGCTTTGCAGGTATTACAGTTTGCCGAACGTAAGGTTAGTTTAGTGGCGGTACGTGCTTATTATGGCGGCCCTTTAGTGGGTCATGCTCTATCAGCATTAAGCGAGCATATGCCAACCATTGATGCCCGTGTCGCGGCGATATTTCGTCAAGGCCGCCCGGTTAGACCTCAAGGTACCACCATTATTGAAGCTGACGATGAAGTATTCTTTATTGCGGCGACCGGCCATATTCGTGCAGTGATGGGTGAACTGCAAAAATTAGAAAACAACTACAAACGGATCATGATTGTTGGTGGTGGTAATATTGGTGCTGGATTAGCCCAGCAACTCGAAAAAAACCATCAAGTTAAGCTCATTGAACGTAACCCTAAGCGGGCACAGTTTTTATCGCAAGAATTAGTCAAAGCCACGGTATTTTGTGGCGACGGCGCCGATCATGAATTACTCAGCGAAGAACAAATCGATCAAACGGACTTGTTTATTGCGGTTACCAACGATGACGAAGCCAACATCATGTCATCGATGCTCGCCAAACGCATGGGTGCTAAAAAGGTGATGGTGCTCATACAGCGCAGTGTTTACGCTGATTTAATGGAAGATACCAATATTGATATCACCATCTCACCCCAACAGATTACTATTTCAGCCTTGTTATCCCACGTTCGTCGTGGTGACATCAGTAATGTTTACTCATTACGTCGTGGCGCAGCAGAAGCCATAGAAGCCATAGCCCATGGTGATGCGATGACCTCAAAAGTTGTTGGCCGTCGTGTCATGGACATTAAACTACCACCAGGCACTACCATTGGCGCGATTGTTCGTGGTAATGAAGTGTTGATCGCCCATGACAAAACCGAAATACACTCCGACGACCATGTGATTTTATTCTTAGTCGATAAGAAACACATTGGTGATGTTGAACGACTATTTTCACCAAGTGCATTCTTTTTGTAATATTACATTTCAAATCACATTTAGCACTTCCCCCATGGCAAACTTGCGGTAAAATCTAAAGTATATCAATGGGTTTTACTTCAAGGATTTATCATGAAAAAAATAATAACCGCGAGCTTACTCGTGGCACCTGCTTTATTTATCGCCGGCTGTAATAGTACCGCGACCCAGCCTAACATTGCGGCCCCGGTAGCAAAGAAAATCGCTCACACCATGGAGATTCATGGTCATCAACGTACCGATAACTATTACTGGATGCGCGATGATAAACGCCAAGATCCTGAAATGTTAGCCCATTTAGCCGCTGAGAATAGTTACACCACGGCAAAAATCCAGCATACCCTGCCATTACAAACAAAAATCTTTGAAGAAATTAAAAATAAAATCGAAAAAGATGACAATTCGGTCCCCATAAAACGTGGTACTTATTTCTACTCGACCGAAATGATTGGTGATAATGAATACCCAATCCATGTTCGTGCTGACGACTTTAAAGGCACCAATAAAACCGTATTACTGGATATTAATCTTCTGGCCGCTGGTAAAGATTACTATGCAGCATCGGGGTTAAGTGCCAGTCCTAACGAAAAGATTCTCGCCTATGGCGAAGACACCGTGAGTCGCCGAATTTACACCCTGCGGTTTAAAGACTTAGCTAGTGGCAAGTTACTAAGCGATCAATTAAGCGGAACCAGTGGTCGTACAATGTGGGGTAATGACAATAAAACCGTTTATTACATCAAAAAAGACCCGCAAACCTTACTTGGTTATCAAGTTTATCGGCATATCCTTGGTACACCACAGCAAGATGACCAGCTGTTATATCAAGAAGACAACAACACCTATTACACCTACTTGTCGAAATCAAAAGACGGTTCAGTTGTGTTCATTCATCATGACAGCACCGAGTCTTCTGGTGTCTCGATTATTGATGCCAACAACCCGAAGGCACTGCCACAACGTTTTATCAAACGTCAGCCACAATTGGAATATTCCATCGCCAAGTTAGGTCAGTGGTATTATATTCACACCAATTGGGACGCCACTAATTTCCGCCTAATGAAAGTCAATCAAGCGCAGTTAGGTGACCGCAAAAATTGGCAACCGGTGATAGCTGCCAATGATGATGTTAAATTAGACGACTTTGAATTGTTCAATAACCATTTAGTGTACAAACAACGAGAAATGGGACAAACGCGGGTTACTGTGCGTAACCTGACCACCGGTCAGGAGCAACGACTTAAGTTTAATGATGATGCTTTTGCCCTGTATTTATACGGTAATAATCAACTCGATAATCCAGCATTACGGGTTTATTACACCAGCATGACGACGCCAGCGACTCATTACGATTTTGATTTAACCTCGGGTCAAACCGTGACATTAAAGCAACAGCAGGTTCTTGGCGACTTTAGCCCTGAAAATTATGGCTCTGAGCGAATTTTTGTTAAGGCGCGTGATGGTAAGCAAGTACCGGTTTCGTTGGTTTATCGTAAAGATAAATTCAAAAAAGATGGCACGAACCCTCTTTATCAATACGCCTATGGTTCATATGGCACTACCGTAGATCCAAGTTTTTCAATCAGCCGCTTAAGCTTACTCGATCGTGGTTTTGTCTATGCCATTGCGCATATCCGTGGCTCACAAATGTTGGGTCGCCCTTGGTATCTTGATGGTAAAAAGCTAAACAAGATGAATACCTTTAATGATTTTATTGATGTGACCAAGCAATTAACCAAGCAAGGTTACGGTGATAATGATAACGTTTTTGCCGCTGGTGGTAGTGCAGGTGGCTTGCTCATGGGTGCGGTAATTAATATGGCACCGGAGCTCTATAATGGTGTAGCCGCTTCTGTCGCATTTGTTGACGTCGTGACCACCATGCTTGATGAAAGTATTCCATTAACGACCAACGAATATGATGAATGGGGTAACCCAAACGATAAAACTTATTATGATTACATGTTGTCATACTCACCTTACGATCAAGTGAAAGCGCAGGACTATCCAAATTTGTTAGTCACCACGGGCTTACACGATTCTCAAGTTCAATATTTTGAACCAATGAAATGGGTCGCTAAACTGCGTGAGTTTAAGACTGATGATAACGTTTTATTATTTAAGGTAGATATGGAGTCAGGTCATGGCGGCGCATCGGGTCGCTTTAAACGGATCCATAAAACGGCACTGCAATATGCCTTCTTTATCGATTTAATTAAGTAAATTCCCTATTCTCGCTTCATTTTGGGACGAATATTACTTATGATCCCGCTTATATCATTTAGCGGGATCTATCATGTCAAATATCTACATATTGCACGAAAATAGTGAATGGGTTACTCCTCTTCATCAAGCTTTTGAACAACTTAATATTGAAGCCAAAGAGTGGTTTTTAGATCAAGGTGAAGTTGCTCTCGACATTGAACCGCCACAGGGCGTATTTTATAACCGAATGAGTGCTTCATCTCATACCCGTGGCCATCGCTTCGGACCAGAACTAACGCGTATGACCTTAACTTGGCTCGAAAAGCATGGTCGTAAAGTGATTAATGGCACCGATGCACTGTATCTTGAACTCTGCAAGATGTCGCAATATGCGGCGCTAAACAAAGCAGGGATCAATACGCCAAGAACGACGGCGGTAGTTGGTAAAGACCAGCTAATCACCAGTGCGAAAAACTTCGCTGAACTGCCATTTATTTTGAAACCTAACCGTGGTGGCAAAGGCCTTGGTGTTCAACTGTTCCATAGTATTGATGCCATGAAAACCTACCTCCAGAGCGATCAATATGAAGAGCCTCTCGACGGAATTTGGTTAATTCAGCAATATATCAAAGCACCGCAAGCGCACATTACGCGCTGTGAATTTGTCGGTGGAAAATTTATCTATAGTGTTCAGGTTAGTACCGAAGATGGTTTTGAGTTATGCCCAGCGGATAGCTGTCAAATTGGTGATGGGTTTTGCCCAACAGTGGCACCGGTCAGCAAATTTAGCATTAGCACTGAGTTTAACGATCATCCTGTTATTAGCCAATTAGAACAGTTCCTTAAGGACAGTGGGATTGAGATTGCTGGCGTTGAAATTATCAAAGATAGTAAGGGTGAAATCTATGCCTATGATGTTAATACCAACACCAATTATAATCGCCAAGCAGAAATCGATGGTAATGCTCCGGTTAAAGGCATGGAAGCCATTGCTTCCTATTTAGCACAACAGCTTAAAGATCTCGGTTAACTCGCTGTTGGTACTGTTTAAACAGTGCTATTAACTGTGCTGGTTGCTGAACAAAGCTATTAATCGGAATATAAAGGTCACAACCATAGGCTTGGCGTAACACCACCATTTGGTGAAGCCAAGCCGCCTTTGGACCATCAATTATCCGGTCATCATATTTAAATTTAGCAAAATTCAACGTTGCTTGTTCAACGGTGATCAATTTTTGCTGACAGGCCAAGACCAAAATATCGCGCTGTTCATGAATTTGTCGACTGGCTAAGCGAGGCGAGACACTATCAATAACCCCGCTAATATCACGCAGCTTAATCCCAAGATAAGGAATATCACGGCGCTCAAGTCCATAATGAAAGCTCGGTTGCATCACCAGCACAATGTCGGACCAATCAATACTCCATTGACCATAACGATGAAGATAAGTTAATTGCTGATCGGTCAAGCATAAACTATCGACAGGTTCGAAATACTTCAGCAAGCCAATCAATATCAGTAAAATTCCAACTAAATAGCCCAACACCACATGTAATTGATAACTCGGCCACCAACTAGCCACCGAAAAACTGATGGCGCAAAAAAACAAACCCAGTAACACCAAAAACAGCTTATTGCGTCGTGCCGCTGATTGAATAAATAGCGGAAGAGACTCACTCATTAGTGAGCAATAATTTGTTGACCAAATTGAGTAACACTATCCCAATCGGTATATTCAATATCTTGCGATGTGTCTGTAACACCGCCAGTGATCCGCATAATAAGCTGAATGATAATACGGTCGTTCCAACGGTATTGGCTATAGAGTAAGGCACCCGCAAAAACGGCTTGTAGCTGCGGCTGCCATGGCGAGTTTTTGATAAATTTCATCATATAAGCATTAGTGGCAGGGGTGTTCTTATTCGCCTTACGAGCCGTAAGATTAACGCAGAAAAAACCGTTAGGACGCGACGTCAATTCAGCCTGATAACGATTAATAAACGCCATTAACGCCTTATTAAAATGGCCATAGCGAATAGAGGCACCAATATATATTTTAGCAACCTTGTCCCAGTCTAGATCCTGCGCTTGCGCCAACGACAAGAGTGACACCGACTCACCCGCTGCGCGCAATTGTTGCGCGAGAGCATTACTGATTTTTTTAGTTTGACCGTCGGTCGATGAATAAATAATGAAGGTATCGGACATCAATTAACCTTTCCAAAATGTAGGAGTAAATAAAACCAGTAAAGTGAATATTTCTAAACGACCAAATAACATCGCCACAACCAAAATCCATTTAGCGCTGTCATTAATATTGCCATAATGGGCCGCAACTTCACCTAAGCCGGGACCCAAATTATTTAAACAAGCCGCGGTGGCACTAAAAGCGGTCATGTCGTCTAATCCGGTATAAAGCAACGCTAGCATGCACACGACAAACACCATTGCGTAAGCGGCAAAGAAGCCCCACACGGCATCGACAACCCGATCAGGTAACGCTTTGTTTCCCAAACGAATCGCGTAAATAGCGCGTGGATGAACTAAACGCTTTAACTCACGAGCCCCCTGCAAAAACAGCAACACGACACGAATAACTTTCATCCCGCCACCAGTCGAGCCAGCGCAACCACCAATAAATGATGCAAAAATAAGTAATAACGGTAAAAAACCCGGCCAGCCACTAAAGCTGTCGGTACCAAATCCTGCGGTAGTGGACACAGAGACCGCCTGAAATAACGCGTGATTAAATGCTTCTTCCGCTTCTAGATAAATATTTTCATTATATAAAACCGCAAAAACAGTTAATACCAAACCAAATTGCAACCCTAAAAACAACCGCATTTCAGGATCACTAAAATAAGAGCGGAGCATTTTTTTCGGGCGAATAATCGCCGCATAGTGCAAGCTAAAGTTAATGCCAGAGATTAAAAGAAACACCACACAAATAGTATTAATTAACTGAGAATCAAAGTAACCCATACTGGCATCATGAGTTGAGAAACCGCCAATCGCAATGGTCGAGAAACTATGACAAATCGCATCAAATATTGTCATTCCTGCGCCCCAGTAAGCAAGACCACAGGCAATGGTTAGTACAAAATATATATACCACAATGCTTTAGCTGTTTCGGCAATCCGTGGCGTCATTTTGGAATCTTTAACCGGCCCAGGAGTTTCAGCACGATAAAGCTGCATGCCACCAACACCTAACATTGGCAGTACCGCGACCGCGAGTACAATGATCCCCATGCCACCAAGCCATTGCAAAAAGTGGCGATAAAACAAAATCGCTTTCGGTAAATCATCGAGTCCGGTGATCACCGTTGCTCCCGTTGTAGTTAACGCAGAGAATGACTCAAACACACTATCGGCTAAACTCATGTCGGGACGATCAGATAACAAAAACGGTACCGCCCCCACGCACCCTAGTGCAATCCAAAACATCACCACCACAATAAAGCCGTCACGAACACTCAGTTCGCGCCGTTTATGGCGATTGGGATACCAAAAACACAAACCAATAAAAAAACAAATAATGAATGATTTAGTGAAGGCAACCCCACCACCATCATTATAAATAGCCGCGACTATGCCGGGGAATAAAAGAGTCGAGCTAAAGATAGTGATCAATAAACCTAGAATTCGGAGTAGGCTACGTGTTTGCATAGGTGGTTACATTGTCATAAAAGTGAATGGAATTAGCAATAATGTACCACAGGTACCGGATCAAAAATATTGATTTGTCATTATAAACTGTGTTGTTATTAGCCTTTATTTATTGGCATTTGGATTTAGTGATGATTATTAAAGCGGTGATTTTTTATGTTTATTTATCTCAAGTCTATCGGCATTACACGCTCAGCCCATTATTAGTGGCATGAGCTATAACCATGATTCGACCACACTAAAGCAATCAAGACGCTACATGGTGTCTCTACCTGAGAATTATCAAGAAACTGAGCAGCGATATCCCACCCTGTATATGATCGATGGCGACTTTCAGTTTCAACATGTCTCAATGGTCGCCAATAATCTAGCGCGAATAGGGAAAATTCCGCCAATAATAGTCATTAGTATTGCCAACCAAGGGAATGCAGATTATGTTTACCAGACTACCTGGTCGGTCAAAGGCGAACCGGATTTTGGAGGTGCTCAACCGAATTATGTCTGGTTATTCCCTCGGTGGATTGTTTACCACCTATTCGATGATTCAACCCAACACTCCTTTTAATGCGTTTTTAGCGATGAGTCCAAGTTATTGGACTGATGATTATTCGGCCATCGATACCATCACTAAATTTATCAAAGGTAGCAAACAACCTGCTCCGTTATTTTTATCAGTAGCGAATGAAAAAGGCATGGGAGTTGAAAAGCTTAGAAAAAATCTCAGTCAATTAAAACCGACTAACTGGCAATTCAAA
>JABSRU010000040.1 GCA_013214965.1 Gammaproteobacteria bacterium | reverse complement strand
TTTCACCGCTGCGCTGACCGTCTTGATGATCTTGGCGTGGCTTCTTTGGACGCGGCGCTTTAACCGGTCGAGTATCAACCACGGTTTCAGGCACCTTGTGGATTGGATCAAACTCAGCAATTGGACGACGTTCGATCACTTGCTTAATTAGGCGTTCGATATCTTTAAGTTGTTTCATTTCATCATTACTAACCAATGAAACCGCTTCGCCAGATGCACCAGCGCGACCAGTACGACCGATGCGATGGACGTAATCTTCAGCAACATTAGGTAAATCAAAGTTAACCACATGAGGCAATTGATCGATATCGATACCACGGGCGGCGATATCAGTAGCAACTAGCACTCTGACTGCGCCAGCTTTAAATGCTGCTAACGCTTTCGTTCTAGCGCCTTGGCTTTTATTACCATGGATCGCTGCAGACGTGATGCCTTTGCCTTCTAAATGCTTAGCCAAACGATTAGCACCGTGCTTAGTACGAGAAAACACTAATACTTGCTGCCAATCATTTTCTGAAATTAGGTGAGTCAATAAAGCCGCTTTACGCCCTTTATCAACCGGACAAATCCACTGTTCAACACTTTCAACGGTGGTGTTAGCAGGACTCACTGAGATCTCAACTGGGTTATGGATCATTCCTTTCGCCAGTTTACGAATATCATTTGAGAACGTCGCTGAGAACATTAAGTTTTGACGATTCTTCGGTAAGATATTAATGATTTTACGAATATCGTGAATAAAACCCATATCGAGCATTCGATCTGCTTCATCAAGTACTAACACTTCTAATTGATTAAACCGCACAGCGCGCTGATTATATAAATCAAGCAGACGACCAGGCGTTGCCACAAGTACATCAACCCCTTGACGTAACTTCATCATTTGTGGATTAATTTTTACGCCACCAAACACTACCGCCGAGCGTAACGGTAAATGCTTACTATACAGCGCAACATTATCCGCAACTTGCGCTGCTAATTCTCGAGTAGGAGTTAAAATCAATGCACGAACTTGATTGTTTTGCGCGCGCTGACCGCGAGACAATTTTTGTAAAATTGGCAAAGTAAAACCAGCTGTTTTACCGGTACCGGTTTGCGCAGCCGCCATCACATCCTTGCCTTCTAAAATGGCAGGGATCGCTTGAGCTTGGATCGGAGACGGCGTGTCGTAACCTTGCTCTTTAACTGCTTTTAATATTTCGGGTGATAAACCTAGGGAATCAAAACTCATAACATAACTCTTTCTGTGATCATGCTTTGCACGATAAGGAAGATCGAGTCGCTTATAATAGCCCCGATCCTGAAAAAGCGTGTAGTCTACAGTAACTAGATAGTATAGACCAAGAGTTAGATAAATAAATTACCACGGCGGTTGAGGATTGTTCAGCTACAATTAATAGGGTAAGTGTTTAATATTTAATAATCGATTAATTAAACAAGGAAAAACATGAATATTTTAAATCTAATTTTAGCGATATTTCTCCCACCGGTTGGTGCTTTTTTACAAGTGGGTCTGACCAAACATTTTATTATTAATATCATTTTATGTTGTTTAGGTTGGCTACCAGGGATTGTCCATGCCGTCTGGCTAGTTGCTACTGACCAGAAAGGTTAGTCAACCGGAGTTCCTGATAAGAGAATCAGCCCACGACTGTGGGCTAAATCTTCAATCAACTATAAACTATATCCAGATTCTTCATGTTCTGAAATATCAAGCCCGGTCATTTCTTGCTCAGCAGTCACCCGTAAACCGTCAGTCATTCGTGCGACGACTTTAAATAGTAACCAACTCACCACGGCCGTATAACAAAAAACAGCCACCACGCCCAATGCTTGAACAGCCAATTGTTCTAGCATCGTCTCATTACCTGCGGCAAAACCATAACCACTAAAGACCCCCAACTCAGTTGAGCTAAAAATACCCGCTAACAAAGTACCCAAAATTCCACCAACACCATGCACAGGAAACACATCAAGTGCATCGTCTATTTTTAGTTTTTGCTTAATATAAACGGTGGCGTAAAAACACACGATACCCGCAGACAAACCAATAATGAGTGCCCCACCCGGTCCAACAAACCCCGAAGCTGGAGTAATTGTGCCTAAACCCGCAACCATCCCCGTGACAATACCCAGTGCACTGGGTTTACCAAATTTACGCCATTCGATCGCAGCCCAGGTGATTGCGCCCATTGACGCAGCAATATGGGTCACAATGATGGCCATTGCAGCATCACCATTTGCAGCTAACGCACTACCACCGTTAAAGCCAAACCAGCCAACCCATAACATACCTGCACCGGTTACTGTCATCGTCATATTATGTGGTAACATCGCGGTTTTAGGAAAACCTTTACGGGGACCCAACATTTTTGCCGAGACTAAGGCCGCAACACCCGCGGTGATATGAACTACGGTACCACCTGCATAATCATAAAGTCCTAATTGTGCAAGCCAGCCACCACCCCATACCCAATGAGTCACTGGTGCATATACCAGTAACACCCAAGCGGCACAAAATAGCAATACCGCAGAAAATTTCATCCGCTCGGCAAAGCCACCAATAATCAATGCAGGAGTAATAATGGCAAACGTCATTTGGAACAACATAAAGAGTGGCTCTGGAATATCGCCAACCAGCGCATTACGGTCAACACCCGCCAACAACACTTTATCCAAACCACCGATAAAGCCATTACCACTATCAAACGCCAGCGAATAACCAATCATTAACCATAATACCGAGCCAATCGCTGCGATCGAAAAACATTGCATTAATACCGATAGCACGTTCTTACTGCGAACCAAACCTCCATAAAACAATGCCAACCCAGGTAAAGTCATTAATAATACCAATGCCGATGCTGTTAACACCCACGCAGTATTCCCGCCATTTAGCTGTGTTTCTTGAGCTGATGCTCCAACAGAAAATAACAGCAATAATACCGACCAGTAAATCTTCATTAAATTGCCTCCGCACCTTCTTCATTGGTTCTGATTCTAATCACCTGATCTAGGTTCGAGACAAAAATTTTGCCATCGCCTATTTTTCCAGTGTGAGCCGCGTTAATGATGGCATCAATAATAATGTCTTCACATTCATCGGTCGTCGCAATTTCGAGTTTTACTTTGGGCAAAAAATCAACGATGTATTCCGCGCCTCGATATAACTCCGTATGGCCTTTCTGACGACCAAACCCCTTAACTTCAGTGACGGTAATCCCTTGAACTCCAATACTAGAAAGCGCTTCCCTAACGTCGTCGACTTTAAAAGGCTTAATAATAGCTGTAATTAATTTCAAAATGAGCTCCACTTTAAACAATGATCATATTTAATTATCCATGCACTAATCGAACCATCTGAATTTATAGATACATTTCAATAGATTAAAGAATTAGCTCACTCTATAATGCAATCGAAAGCACCAATATAGTACTCACATAACAGTAACAGCCCCAACATGGTGCGACCAGCCGATTTTAGCGCACGATTTTAGCGCATCAATATGAATTGATTATATTTTAACTCATGTTAGTGTTAGCATATCCGTGGTCTTCAGAGATCATGATTTTTTAATAATTGAGACAGGATGTCCTAGCACATGTTAATTTTTTTTGGTGAGCAAAATACAGAGCTTGAATGCGGTACTGGTCAATTCTACTGTCCAATCTGTGATAATGTTCAGGCTTTTGTTCATCATCAAGTCCAATCATATTTTTCACTGTTTTTTATTAAAACATTCAAATTAGGGCTTATCACTGATGTCGTTGTTTGCCAACAATGTCATTCCTGTTATGACCCAAATATTCTAACCTCACCGGCTAAATATCAACTTGCTGTCGACAAAGCTGTACTGTTAAGAGCTCTTTGCTACATATTGGTCGGATATGGCGATACCAAACACAGTCGGCAACGTGTGGTTCAATTGTATTTCGAACGCAGCAACCTCGCACTATCAGATAGCGATATCACCAGTGATATCGCACAGATAAAATCAGGAAATTCGGCAACGTTACCCTACCTTAAAGCGAATAAAACTCAGCTTAGTCATCAAGCTAAGCAGATCATTGTGCTCACCTGTTATCAACTGGCCGAACAGTCTTGCATGATGGAACATCAAGATCGCGTTAGGATAAATACCATCGCCGCTCATTTAGAGATCGACTTACCCGAAGTCGAATATCTAATTTCCTCTTTATCTGACGACAGTATAAATCGCCGCCATGATCAGTTAAAATAGCCATTTGAAGTAATGGTATCGACAATGGAAAACTTAAATCAACAGACCCAAGACCAACTTGACGCGGCAACATTTAGAAAGTTGCTTGCCCATTTAGATCAAAATAAAGATGCCCAAAATATTGATCTGATGATCTTAGCTGGCTTTTGTCGCAACTGTCTCGGAAAATGGTACAAAAAGTCCGCCGATGAATTAAATGTCGACGTCTCTGACGAGCAAGCTCGTGAACATATCTATGGCATGCCATATTCGCAGTGGAAATCTCAACATCAATTACCGGCGACCCAAGCACAATTAGACGCTTTCGCGGCGAGAAACGACAAGTGAATCAAGCCCAACAGGAGTTAATTGATTTATTTGCGAAGAATAAAAGCTGGGAAGATCGCTATCGCTTATTATTGCGTCGAGGTAAGATGCTGCCATTTTTAGCGCCAGAATTAAAGAGCGATGAAGTCTTACTCAGTGGCTGCGAGAGTAATGTCTGGTTTTACGGTCACTATTCTGCTGAACAGCAGATGCTAGAACTAAGTATTGATTCTGATGCAAAAATCATCAAAGGGTTAATTTCCATTATTGCGACTAGCTTTGAGAATTTAAATTATCAGCAGGTGCAAGATTTTGATTGTCTGTTATTCATCGAACAATTAGGCCTATTAAACCACCTAAGTCCATCGAGAGGCAATGGCATCAGAGCCATCATACTAGCGATCAAACAACTAAAAAAATCGATTAATACATGCTAATATTAGGCCAGTCAGTATAACTACTGGCCTATACCTCCCTGTTGACATCACCAGATTGGAGTTTAGCCTTGAGAATATTACATGTTGTTTTGTTGTCGTTGACTCTTTACTCTCTCCCTGTATTAGCGGCCGATAAACAGCAAATTTCTGCTTATACAGAGATCGACCTACACACTGGAATACAGTCCAAACTGTTTATCGGTTCGAAACAACTGTTAGAGGCTAGTCACACTTCATACATTCTCAAGTCAGCGCCCTGGATTAGAGCACTACGGCAAGCAAAACTAGAACCAATGGCTTTTATTTTTCCTATTTATCGGATGCCAAACCGTGAAAAATATTTTCATTGGTTTTGCCCGATAGCCCCCGCTAGAAACATTTACCTCTTTAGATTAACCAATCAACTTAACAGCCATATCAAAACGTTAGCCGATGCAAAAGACTATAAGATAGGGATTATCACAAATTCAATGATCGAGCACTTCTTAACTCAACGACAATTTATTAAGGGAAAACATCTTGATAGCACGGTTTATGATGAGGTTAATTTTGTTAAATTTATCAATAAACGGATAGATCTTATCGCACAATCCCAAGAACGAATGCACGAGTTACTCGTCATGTACAACATGGATGCGTCCATGGTGACTAAAGAGTATTTACTCTTTGATCAATTCCAATATTCGTTATGTGCTGCGGCTAATATTAATATGCCACCCAAAATGTTAGCTAAGTTAGACCGTGCTTATGAAACAATCATCTCTAGCGAAATCCTAAAACAACCGCTACTAAAAACTATTTTTCCATTGTGTCAACACTAAGGCCTAGCTCACTCGAGTTAATTTTTTGATAACCTGAGCCACTGCGACAAAACCAAAAGTAGCAGTCACTACGGTAGCCGCACCAAAGCCGGTCGAACAATCCATTTTCATCGGACCATTAGTTTGCGATTTTTGCTGGCATACTTCACCATTTACCGTTGGATAGACTAATTGTTCACTCGAAAAAACACATTCAATTTGAAAGCGTCGTTTGAGGTTTTTAGAAAAATTATGATGGCGACGTAACTCATTTCTGACTTTGGCAGCCAAAGGATCTTGAAATGTTTTCGCCAAATCGCTCACTTGTATTTGAGTAGGGTCTTGCTGCCCGCCAGCGCCGCCAATGGTGATAACTTTTATTTTATTACGCTTACAATAGGCTAATAATGCAACCTTTGCTTTAATGCTATCAATCGCATCAATCACATAGTCAAAATCTTTAGTAATCAGCTCAAAGAGATTATCAGGATCAATAAAATCTTCAACTTGATTGACCTTACATTCGGGATTAATGGACTTTATCCGTTGTGCCATCACTTCAACCTTGGATTGACCCACGGTATCAACTGTCGCATGGATCTGGCGGTTGGTATTGGTGACACAAATATCATCAAGATCGATCAGGGTAATTTCACCGATGGCACTACGGGCTAATGCTTCGGCCGCCCAAGAACCTACACCACCAATCCCGATGACACAGACATGAGATTGCGCTAATTTTGCTACGGCTTGCTCACCGTACAATCGTTTGGTACCACCAAAACGAAGATCGAACTGTTCAGACATTTTTATTCACCTAAAAATTAAGCCTGAGATTATCCTCGTTTTAATGGTGGATGGCTAGCGACAATTTAAGGTCACTTTTTCCATCAACGACATCGCTAAATTATTATCATAGTAAGCCGCTTCATTAATAAATGAACCGTACACCGTAGTATCGCCTTGATAACAAATTTCTTCACCGGCAAAGGTCACAAACAGAGGCTGGCCAGGTTCAATCGCTGCAAAGTCTTTATCTTGGATATCACGATGAATCATTGCAATCCTTTCACCCTTGCTATTGAGTGGCAAACTAATGGTTTCAAGAAAACGAAACGCGTCAATCGTTACCGGGAATTGTGGTAACTGATCCGTGTTATAAAGTTCAATAAAGTCTAGAATAAGCAAAGTCATGCGTTCACTTTGTTCAAACACATCATGACGTAATACCGACTGTGGTACCGGACCGACTTCAACCATCACGCTATGCTTTGCAATACTCGATAAAAAATGTTGTTCCTGATTGGTTTTATGATCTTCATCGCAGGAAATAACCACTTCTGGCATATTCATTTGAACATAGGCTGCTAATTGGTTATAAAATTTACCTTTAGCCGTTAAAAGCAATGTTGGTCCCATATTCGACGTGGTGGTATGAACATCGATAATAAAGTCAATACGTGGGTCCCCCTTAGGCCCAAGCTGCTGATTAATCTGTTTCGCTCTCACTTCTTCCAAACCGGTCAAGGTCCGGTTTTCAAGTTCCACTTGATTAAAGCGTCGATTCAAATCGCTGTTGATATAGCGTTTATTTGCTTGATAGGCTTCTGGATTACCGAAAACGGTTTCAGTATTAAAGCTACCACGTTGAATTAGTTCAATATTATCTTGCCATTTTTTTAACAAGTAAATACCGGTGAACTCATTGCCATGAGTACCTCCGACAATAGCTAACTGTTTAATCATCAATCTATCCTTAAATTTATCATGCGTACTTATGTTTAGTTATTCTTAGTGTACCTAATTACTCAGCACCATTTAATAACACGTTACGCTAATGAATCGCTTTAAGATCGTCGATTAATCGAAGATCAATTGTTACCTTATTACCCATCGCCTTCACTCGATTAACGGTTTCATCAGGCTTCTGATCCTTGGGGTTATTCGGATCTAATACCCCGCGCCAACTATAACCCGGCGGTAGTGTAACTACCGGAGGCAATTTGGCGATCAACTCACTCGCATTCGCTTCGGGCATCAGTCGTTCGAGCACAAACTTAGCCCGGTCAACGACGCCAACGGCATTAACACGACCACGTTGACCCCAATCAAGTGCTATCGTCCAACCGGTAGCATCCGTGGGCGAGTCTGTTACCGCAGTATCACGCTCAATACCATAGCGAACACTCATCATGGTGGCATCAAATAATGTCGCAGTATCTTCAGCTTCGCTGCTGTATGCATATTCAATCGCCGCATTGTCATGGCTAAAAAAATTAGTTATGTGGCTCGGGGTATAATCTTTTTGTTGTTGAGTGGCTGCAACGCCGGAAAATTTCACCTGTCCTAGCTTAGCCATTTCCACACTATTTTTAGGATAACGACTCGCTAACAAATCGGAAACTGTACGTCTTTTGTAGGCTTCACTACTCAAATAATTTTCAGTGATATCAGCAATGGTGTTCGCCGGGAAAATATCACTAGCGTGAGCCAATTCATGATAAAGCAGCGATCCTAAATCACTGCGTAAATCAAAAGTAGTACGTGAAACTCTTAATTCTGGTACATATAATGAACTGGCGTATTCATTGTCTTTCACATAACGCCATGGCATCAAGTACTGCAGCTCTTCACCAAAGGCCGAGCGATAATCTGGCGCAACATTTAAGGTGTCTCGTTGAGCAGGCGTTAACCAAAGGTTTTCAGGATCTAAATAAATAGCCCCGGTGGCAGACCAATAAAAAGACGGTCGAACATCATAGGCTAAAACGATTGCATTGACCGACCTTAGTAGTTTTCTAAAGTCCCCTGCGATATCTTCATTTTCTAAAAACTTTTTAAAGTTGGTGCCCATCCATGGATGTGACACCACAACTCGATCCATGATGTCAGCAATCGTCGGTGTCATGGTTTTTTGGCCAATTAAAGGCAACTTAGCGGTGTTGCAACGATCGGCAAAGGTAAAAGTATTGTTATAAACACAATCAACTAACGCCGTAGCGTAAGGAGAACTGGAACTAAACGCCACCACTTTAGCGGCCACAATTTTACTTTTCCCCGAACCAAATAACGAATTTTCTACTATTTTATGATCTTGTACTAACAGATAAACATCATCGTGATAAGTATCACCATTAGGATGAATGGCAGTGACTTTAAAGCGTAATAGCGTATCTTTCGTCACCGTTGGTGCAATAAATAACTGGGTCATTAAATTGGTGTTTTCGGCATCAAATGACACGGTAGGGCCCGCTGTTTGCAGCCAAGTCATTGCACCATATTCACCGTTTACCACATCACCAGTATCAGGATCAACGGGTGCACTCAATTGAAAAGAGACTTTGTTACCCTCTCGCACCGCATGATCACGACGCACATTCAACGACTGAACTTGGTTACTAGGATTTAGACTAATGGTTTTATTGCGTAACTTGCCATCTCGCCCGATGTAATCAACACTAAAACTATAATGACCGGTTTTGCTTAAATCAAAAGCCAATACTGCCGAGTTAGCGGCAATGAGTTCCACTGAGGGGCCGGCAGTTTGCGACCACTTAATCGTCGCTTGGTCGCTCAAATCATTATCAACGGTCGCCACTAATGCGACGGTCTGATTTATCGCAGGAGTTAAGTCCCCAACAATAACCAGTTCACCTAGGGGCTTAGCGGTTACTGTCGTACCTGTTACAGAATCACCGGAGCCGCCGCAACCCAATAGTGAACCAACCATAATCGTTACAACAATCAACTTTAGTGATGAAACCATTCTCATTCCTAAATAATTTATCTAAAAACAAAGTACAATGAATTGGTTAAATGCGCAACACTAAACAACAACAACATCGGCTTAAAAGCACGACGTAGTGACGGTTGATACTTTAAGATAAATCCTGAATACTCAGGATCGTGTGCTTGTTTGGCTAACGCGATAGCGACAAGCGCC
The DNA here is from genome assembly GCA_013214965.1 of Gammaproteobacteria bacterium. Taxonomy (GTDB): domain Bacteria; phylum Pseudomonadota; class Gammaproteobacteria; order Enterobacterales; family Psychrobiaceae; genus Psychrobium. Next base: position 27,296 of record JABSRU010000040.1, on the reverse strand, counting down.
CCAATAAAAATAAGCCACACTTCTAATGAGAGAATAATCGCGATCATCGCATAAAAAAACTGCATCGATTCAGCAATAAACTGACCATCTCGAAACAACGGGACACAGGCAATTAAATAGCCCCAAGCTAATATTAGCCATAACTTGATGGCTCCTTGATACTGTTCCCCCTTAATACTGACAAAAAGCCCTAACATTCCCCATGACAATGACAAATAAGGGAATACTTCAAAATAACTCATAACACTGATAATTCCTAAAAATAAGCGGCGCGCTGTTCGTAAGCAGCACCAATATGCTCGATCAACAATCGAATCTTTTCTGGTTGATGGCGAGTATAAGGATATACCGCATAAATCCCTAATGATCGCGGGCGGTAATCAGGTAAAAGCTCTATTAATTTGCCATGAATGAGATCTTCATAAACACTACAACGAGGAATATAAGTAATACCACAACCCGCTAACGCTGCTTTACGTAATGCTTGAGAGTTATTGGTCGCAAAATTTCCTGAAATGCGAACATGAAGTGCTTCGCCTTCTTTGGTAAAACGCCAATCTAATGCCCCTTTACTTTGGTAGGTGTAAACCAGACAATTGTGCTGCTGTAATTGTTCAATATTTGTCACCTGACCAAACTTTTCAATGTAGCTAGGGGCACAACAAACAATCCAATTTGACTCAATCAATGGTTTAGCAATTAAGCTTGAGTCTTCGAGTACTCCGGTTCTAATCGCTAAATCTAAACCCTCTTTGACCAAATCAATAAACTCATTCTCTAGTCGCATATCAATGGTTAGATTTGGGTGTTTTTGACAAAATTCGGCGACAATTTCAGCTAATAACAACTCGCCGGAGATAGTCGGGACCGTCATTTTTATGATCCCGCTCAAACCTTGACTAAAATTACTGACCGCACTCACGGCATCAATCACCTGACGGTTAATATTTTTTGCGTGTTGATATAGTACTTGTCCGGGTTCTGTTAAGCTTAAACGACGGGTGGTTCGGTACAACAGTTGCACCCCCAAATCATTCTCTAATTTAGTGATTCTTTTACTAATTGCAGGAGTTGAGATCCCTGCGACTTGTGCTGCTTTGTTAAAGGATTTCGCCTCCACAACTAATGCGAACAGAGACAAATCATTGGCATTTGACATGCATTACACCGTTTTTGGAAATAATAAATTAATTTACAGGCTATATATTAACAATTTGTTTACGTATAGATTAGCCCGCTAAGAAAAAAGATCGCTAATATTAAAAATATAACAATCAAATAAGTGGTAATACTATGTCCATCACACTACAAGCCATCCTTGCTTTTACCCCGATCGCTCTCGCAGCCATTTTGTTAGTTGGCCTTCACTGGCCTGCAAAACGTGCGATGCCAGTGGTCTATGTTGCAACCGCCGCCATTGCTTATTTCGCTTGGGAAATGAGTTTTAACCGCATAATCGCCAGCTCTATTCAAGGGTTACTAGTCACTATATCTGTATTATGGATCATCTTTGGTGCCATTATGCTGCTCAATACGTTACAGCATTCAGGTGCGATTGCTACTATTCGTTCTGGGTTTACTAACATTAGCCCCGATCGACGGGTCCAAGCCATCATCATTGCTTGGTTGTTTGGTTGCTTTATTGAAGGCGCCTCAGGTTTCGGTACGCCAGCGGCTATCGCCGCCCCATTACTCGTTGCCATCGGATTTCCCGCCATGGCAGCAGTGATGATCGGAATGATGATTCAATCAACTCCTGTTTCATTTGGCGCCGTTGGTACTCCCATCGTCATTGGTGTTACGAGTGGCTTAGACAAAACCAACATTAGCCAGCAATTAGTCGCTAATGGCAGTAGCTGGGAACAATTTATTCAATTAATAACCTCTGAAGTGGCGATTGGCCATGCGATTGTTGGCACGTTAATGCCTTTATTTATGATCGTGATGATGACTCGCTTCTTTGGTACCAATAAAAGTTGGCGCGAAGGTTTTGCTATCGCACCATTTGCTCTATTCGCCGGTTTTGCATTTACTATCCCCTACGCACTGACGGGTATATATTTAGGTCCGGAATTCCCCTCTTTAATTGGGGCGTTAGTTGGTTTATCTATCGTTGTTCCTGCTGCAAAACTTGGCCTTTTTATGCCGAAGAAAAACTGGGACTTTGCCCCTCGCGACCAATGGCCAGCCCATTGGTTAGGCAACCTAGCATTTAAGAAAGAAGAGGATGCTCAGAAGCCTAAAATGTCATTAGCCATTGCCTGGCTACCTTATGTTTTAGTCGCTTTAATCTTGGTTGCGAGTCGAGTTTCCGTTGAATTCAAAGCTTTTACTAAGAGTTTATCTTTTGGCCTAACCAATATTTTAGGCGAAGCCGGGATCAGTTCGAGTATTCAACCACTTTATTTACCCGGCGGGATCTTATTGTTTGTTTGTCTAATCACTTTGTTCCTGCACAAAATGAAATTTAGCCAAATTATCGATTCAGCCAAAGAAGCCTCACACACCTTAGTCGGGGCAGGTTTTGTCTTAGTCTTTACCATTCCAATGGTTCGGATCCTGATAAACTCAGGGGTCAATGGTGCTGACTTAGCAGCGATGCCAGTCGCAATGGCTTCATTTGTCGCCGATACTTTTGGCGCTGTCTATCCTTTATTTGCCCCAACTGTTGGCGCAATGGGTGCCTTTATTGCTGGCTCTAATACTGTCAGTAACATGATGTTAAGCCAATTCCAATTTGAAGTCGCTAACGCGTTATCTATCTCCGGCGCTTTATTAGTGGCACAACAAGCTATTGGCGCAGCAGCGGGTAACATGATTGCGATTCATAATGTGGTTGCGGCATCTGCAACGGTCGGTTTGTTAGGTCAAGAAGGCCTAACATTACGGCGCACGATCATCCCGACGTTATATTATGTCTTGGTGACTGGTGTGCTAGGGTTAATTGCAGCTTATGTATTAAATATCAGTGATCCTTTATTGAAATAAATTGAATGTGCCACATCAGCAGAGCGTGCTTTTGCTCTGCTGATGCTTAATTAGGAGCGTCCTATGCTACCGTCTAATTATCAAACCCTCGCTAGTCATTTACGCTCATTTTTACCGAGCGAACGCATTATTACCAGTTACTCTAAACGCCTCGCTTATGGCACCGATGCTAGCTTTTATCGCTTAACCCCTAAATTAGTGGTTAAGGTAGATTCCGAAGCTGAATTAATTCAAGTTATTACCAGTGCAAGTGCTGAAGATATTGCCGTGACATTTCGAGCCGCGGGCACCAGTTTATCGGGTCAAGCGCAATCAGATTCCGTATTAGTCTTATTAACCAACAGCTGGCGTAGTCATCAAGTGCTTGATCTGGGATTAAAGATTAAATTGGCACCCGGGGTCGTTGGCAGTGATGCCAATAAATATCTGGCGCCCTACGGCCGAAAGATTGGTCCTGATCCCGCGTCAATTAATACCTGTAAAATAGCCGGTATCGCCGCCAATAATGCCAGCGGTATGTGCTGTGGTGTCGCGCAAAATAGCTATCATACCCTTGATACGATTCGGGTTGTTTTACACGATGGCACCGTGCTAGATACTGGCAATAGTGAAAGCATTGAGCAATTTAAACAAAGTCACCATCAGTTGCTCAGTAATCTCAGTCAGCTCGCCAAAGACACCACAAATAACGAGCAACTGTACCAACTAATAAAACATAAATATCGCCTGAAGAACACCACCGGTTATGCGATTAATTCATTAATTGATTTTAGCGATCCGATCGATATTTTAGCGCATCTGATGATTGGCTCTGAGGGTACCTTAGGATTTATCTCATCCGTTACCTATCATACGGTCGTTGAACATAAGCATCGTGCGTCTTCTTTAGTCTTTTTCCCCGATATCGACACCACCTGTAATGCAGTAAAAGCTTTAAGTAGTGCTAATGTCGCGGCCGTTGAATTGTTAGACCGTCGCTCCTTATCTTCGGTCAGTGATATGCCCGGTATCCCAAGTTTTATTCATCAACTTGGCGAAGGGGTCGCTGCATTATTAATAGAAACTAGGGCAGCTAACGGGCAGCTATTATTAGAGCAAATCGCTGATGTCGTTACCGTACTTTCATCATTTGAGCAAACTGAGTGTATTGACTTCACCAGCGATACAGATGAGTACTCCAAATTATGGGCGATTAGAAAAGGAACTTTTCCTGCAGTCGGTGCGGTCAGAGAAACTGGCACGACAGTCATCATCGAAGATGTTGCTTTTCCAGTCGAACATTTAGCCGCCGCAGTCGGTGAACTACAAGAACTATTCGAAAAATACCATTACGATGAAGCGATTATTTTTGGCCATGCTCTGGAAGGAAATCTCCATTTTGTGTTCACTCAAGACTTCTCAACCCAAGTTGAAATTAAACGCTATCAAGATTTTATGGACGATGTCTGCCATTTAGTCGCAGTAGATTATCAAGGATCATTAAAAGCAGAACACGGTACTGGCCGTAATATGGCACCATTTATTGAAATGGAATGGGGTCAACAGGGTTATCAATTAATGAAAGATATCAAATCATTATTTGACCCTAAAAATTTAATTAATCCAGGGGTTATTATCAATGATAACCCCAATGCTCACATCACTCACTTAAAAGCGCTGCCAGCAGCTGATGAGATTGTCGATAAATGCATTGAGTGTGGGTTTTGTGAGCCGGTGTGTCCATCCAATGGTTTGAGTTTTACCCCACGGCAACGGATCACCAGTTATCGAGAAATAAAGCGATTACAGCGCACCAATGAAGATCCTGAGTTACTCAAGGAACTAGAGACAGACTTTGCTTACCTTGGGGTCGACACCTGTGCGGCAACCGGATTATGCGCCGATCGCTGCCCCGTCGGGATTAATACCGGCGATCTTATTCGTAAAATTCGTAGCAAGAATAATGCCAGCTATCAACCGCTCGCTACTAAGCTTGCTAATAATTTTAAGACCATCGAAAAAACCACCCGTGGCACCCTAATGGTGGCAGGTTGGAGCCATCGATTATTAGGAAGCCGCGTGATGGGTGCCATTACCGGTGGACTACGCAAGCTAAGCGCTAACAATATACCGATGTGGAGTCCATATACACCGACTAAGGCCCATACTAATCACAAAGTGATTAAAATTGAATATAAAAAACAGCCTCCCAAAGTTGTGTATATGCCAAGTTGTGCCAGCAGAACTATGGGGCCTTCAGTTATCGCTAAAGAACAACGCTCACTGCCCGAGGTCACTTATTCATTATTGAAAAAAGCGGGTTTTGAAGTGATCCGTCCTGATTTTTCCGGACAATGCTGTGGCATGCCATTTAATAGTAAAGGAATGTTCGAACAAGCAGAGCAAAAACGTAGTTCATTGGCTCACCAACTATTAAATTTAAGCAATGATGGCGAATATCCAATTTTGTTCGATACCAGCCCCTGTAAATCAATGCTACTCGATGGTGAAGGTGCCGCGTCCAAACTGAAAATATATGAACCCGTTGGTTTTATTGAAGATATTTTAGCCGAGTATTTATCATTTAGACCGGTCGATGAAACGGTGATGTTGCATGTCACTTGCTCCAGTCGTCGTATGGGACTCAGTGATAAAATGATTGAATTAGCTAAACGTTGCTCAACGGATGTCGTGCTACCGGAGCATATTGAATGTTGTGGTTTTGCTGGCGACAAAGGGTTTACCACGCCAGAATTAAACGCCAACGCGTTAGCGCCATTAAAAGCACAAGTTCCTCAGGGCTGTTCAAATGGTTACAGTAATAGCCGTACCTGTGAAATTGGTTTATCCCATTATTCAGGCATTGATTACCAATCTATTATTTATCTGGTTGATAAAGCCACTAATTAGATCATAACAGACCCAGATCAATAAATATTTAGCCACGGATGGCTAAAATATGAGTATCGAATCACTTCACCAAAATAATCTAATGACTGAACGTTTTTATGGAATTTTTGATCCGCTCAATCAAAGCACGGATCATATTGCTCGCTGCGCCTGCTGTATCGATGTTTTACCCCATTGTTACTATGAGTTACCTAGACCGGAGCAATTACCCGGTTTGGTTAATAAAGACCCTGCTCGAATTCATAAAAAATCATTCTTTATCCGCTGTGATTTTTGCGGTATAAGTGGCCTTGCCTGTAAAAAAGATTGGCAGGCAGTGATCGAGTGGAATAAAAGCCCATTATCTAAAAAGCCGCCCTACCAACAGTTTCCGATCTTCGGCTTAAGCAATCTTAATAAAGCCGACGCTAAAGAAAAGCTAATTAACATTAGGCTAGATTTGGAACAACGAAAGAAACAAAAAATTGCCCAAAAAGAGCGACTTTATAATGATCATTACGAACGACTAAAAGCTTTTTTAGCCTGGGCTATTTATGCCCAAACCGTGGTCAAACTATCACCGGATCAAACCACTAACCCTTTGAGCGATCTTTAAATTTTAGCGGACTTTTAAAAAAATTTTTACTGGCCGCCACTAAGTGATTCCAACGACCCAATAATTTTTTTTGATAACGGGTTTCAAAATATAATGCCTCGCGATCATCACTGACCCAGCTATCATTGAGTAATTTTTTAGCGTACATCACCGCGTCAGGCGATCGTGCGGTCAATTCCTGACAAAATGCTAACGCTTGCGCTAAAGGATCGTCGCAAATTTTTGTCACTAATCCGTATTCCAATGCCTGCTCAGCACTAAAGACCCTTCCGGTCATGGTTAACTCTTTCGCAATATCAATCCGGGTAAGCTCTCGTAAGGTCACCGCTAAACTCATATCAGGAATTAACCCCCACTTAGCCTCCATGATTGAAAAGCGACAATCTGGAGTCGAATAGCGAAAATCAGCACCGAGCGCAATTTGCATCCCGCCACCAAAGCATGAGCCATGAGTAACAACAATCACCGGAACCGGCAAAGAACGCCATAAATAACCGACATCTTGGGCGAGATTAGAAGCGACATTATCTGGTTTTTTTAATAGTGTGTGAATATTGAGTGGATTTTTCATTACCGAGACCATATCGAGTCCGGCACAAAAACCTTTGCCTTCGCCCCGCAAAACAACCGCACGAATGCTTCTGTTTTGCTTAAGTTCAGCGACAGTCGCAGTAATAGCATCAAACATTGCCATATCGAGGGCATTATATTTGTCGGGACGATTTAACGTCACAATGGCGATATTATCTTGGTATTTAATAATAACTCGCTGATCCATGTTTTATCTCCGTGCTATAAATAATACACTCGATTAAAACATCTATTTAAATTTAATGCTACTACTGCTAATTTAAAGTTTAACCCTTACGAAAAGTGCTGTTCAAGATCATCGGCACCACCAATGTGTTTACCACCAATGAAGACCTGCGGCACCGTGCTACGTCCACTCATTGCCCGTAATGACAACAACGTCGCATCTTGACCAATTACAACCTCTTCAAAACCAAGCTTCTTATCGCGTAACAATTGTTTAGCACGAGCACAATGGGGACAACTAGGCTTAGTGAATAAGCTAATATCAACGGGGGCTTGTGCCTCACTATTAATGTAATTAAGCATGGTATCGGCATCTGACACCAAAAATGGGTCACCGGGGTTTTGCGCTTCAATAAACATTTTATCGATCACACCATTCTTGACCAACATCGAGTAACGCCAGCTTCGTTTACCAAAGCCTATCTCTTGCTTATCCACCAGCATACCCATACCTTGAGTGAATTCACCGTTACCATCGGGGATTACCGTGATATTACTAGCATCTTGATCGGCCAACCATGCATTCATCACAAACGTATCATTGACTGACATACAAACGATTTCATCAACGCCGTTTTCCTTGAGTACCCCAGCAAGCTCATTATATCGAGGTAAATGAGTCGCTGAACACGTTGGCGTAAAGGCGCCAGGTAATGAAAATACCACCACGGTTTTGTTAGCAAATAGTTGCTCTGTGGTGACATCTAACCATTGATCATTTTGACGGGTTTTAAAAGTTACACTCGGTACAGATTGACCTGAAATATCGTTAAGCATTGTGTTAGCTCCGTTGGTTAATATAGAGCCATTATGCGCTGCTTTATTCAAGCAGACCAACTGTTATTGTCAAATAACATCATAGGTAAAAACTATCGCAAGTAAAATATAGAATTATTTGATATAGATTAACTATTAGTCAGGTTACGCTTGCCTGCTTGACAAAAAACACCACAATAGTCCATGGAATGTATCATCGAATCTTAGGACGTTATTAATGCCATTTACCACCAATATAATGAGTATCAGCCTCTTAGTGTTAGCAACTACCAGCTGCTCGAATCCGTCAAGTAATGCGATGATTGGCAAATGGGTGATGAACTGTACTGATCACCCAACGATGTCGAGTAAACAAATTGCTGATATAAAATCGATTAATACCATCGATTTGACTGTTGACGCGGATAGTTTATTTTTCCGATCCTTTCGGGGTGAAAAAAGCCTCAGCAATTGGCGTTATGGCTACAAAATACTGGGTCATACCGGTAGCGATTATCAACTAGAAGCGGCAATTAAAGGGAAAATAATTCAAGGTATTAGCATTAATGCCAATCAACCAAATCAGCTAGTGTTTAGCGATTCTTGGTATCATGACCAACTGATCCCACCGCATTTTAAAGGCTGTAATTTTACCCGCTAACGATTGATTGGTAATTCAACCCTAACCGATAAACCACCCTGTGGACGGTTTGTTATTTTGACTTGGCCACCATGATGGCTAACAAATCGCTGCACAATGGCCAAACCGAGTCCACTTCCTTGCCCGCCTCGCGCATTATCACCTTGGACAAAGGGTTTAAATAACTGTGCAATTTTATCTTCTTGAATTCCTGGACCATTATCTTCAATCGTAAAAAATACCCGACGCTTGTTAACCATGCCTGAGCTAACATAAATTTCACCACCACCATAACGAATTGCATTACCAATTAAGTTGGCTAATACCCGTCGTAATGCCAATGGTCGCAACATCATGGTAGGTAAATCATCTAAGGTCATTAGCAGATTTCTGCCCTGAGCTAGTTCAGTATTCACCTCTTGGCTAATTAACTCATTTAAAGAACTTGATTCCGGTAACTCTTCACGATCTAACCTAATATAGGTGATAAATTGATTAATAATTTCGTCCATATCCTCAATATCACCAATAATACCTTCCTTAAAGAAGGCTTCATTGTCACTGAGCATTTCGGTCGCTAATCTAATCCGAGTGAGTGGTGTCCGCAAATCATGGGAAATACCCGCCATTAATAATTTCCGATCATCTTCCAGCTGTTTAATTCCTTGCGCCATCGAGTTAAAGGCCTTGGTCACCTCTTCCACTTCGGAAGAACCACGCAACGCTAATCGCTCAGGGAACTCACCATGGGCGACTTTATTGGCCGCTTGCTGCAAATGGCGTAAAGGTCGCGTCATATGCCGCGCAAACAGCCAACCACCAGCAATAGATAAGGTGCCAATGACAATTAAATAGAGGGTTAACGGTGAGAACTCACTATCATCAAATTTTTCCAGCGGGATTCTAATCCAAACAAAGGGATCTTGCGGCGGTCTTATCCATACCATGTAGTTATCACCTTTAGAGACTCTAACCTCAGTTGCTCCACCCAAAAATTGTGACATTTGTAATGATAAAAAATTATAGTAAGTGGCTTCATTTAAACCATGATATTGCGCTTGATATAAGGAATAAATCTCTAACCCGGTCACTTCCTTAAACGCATCACTAACGGTTTCATAGACCGGTAATTGCTCTCGACCATGTTCAGGTAAGGTTAAAAAAACCAATTCAATTTGTTTAGCTAATAACTGATTAATTTGTTTAAAACTCGGATCAACCACATAGCGCGCCACTGTAATATATGACACCAGTTGATTTAGCAGCAACAAAAAGCCCATTAATAACGCAGTTTGACCAAACGCGCTTCGCGGCAACCAACGTTTCACTTATTGGGCACTGCCATCGGGCACAAAGACATACCCTAAGCCCCAAACAGTTTGAATATACCTTGGATTAGCGGGATCTTCTTCGATCATTCGGCGTAACCGCGACACTTGAACATCAATACTACGTTCCAGTGCACTGTAATCCCGACCACGGGCTAAATTCATTAATTTGTCACGGGACATGGGTTCACGAGGGTTGGTCACTAGCGCTTTTAGTACCGCAAACTCACCGGATGTTAATGCGGTGACATCATCGCCATGGGTCATTTCTCGAGTGGCTAAGTTAAGAGAGAATTCACCAAAAGTAACGGTTTCTAAGGTTTGCGATGGTGCACCGGGGATTTCAGTGGTACGTCGCCGCAGTACCGCTTTTAACCGTGCTAATAATTCTCGAGGATTAAAAGGTTTCGGTAAATAATCATCGGCACCAAGCTCTAAACCAATAATCCGATCTACTTCATCGCCTTTCGCCGTTAACATCACGATGGGGATATTATTTTCTTGGCGGCGTAAGCGACTGCAAATTGATAAGCCATCTTCACCAGGCAACATCAAATCGAGCACCATCAAATGAAAATTTTCTCGGGCCATTAGCCGATCCATTTGCTCACTGTCGGCAGCAGTTCGCACCTGATAGCCCTGTTCCACTAAATAACGCTCTAACAAACTGCGTAGGCGGACATCGTCATCAACAACAAGAATTTTGCTGGTTTCCTGGCTCATTATTTCAATCTCATTTTTATCTATTAAGGCATCATAAAGCGATAACTAAAAAGGTAGCAACTGTTATTGCGTTTGCTTTGTTACAAAGTATGAATCATTTTTTATAGCTAATATGATGGATATACCATATTTTATCGCCATTAGGTGTTTTGACCACCACTTCATCATCCACTTGTTTACCAATTAAGGCGCGCGCCATGGGGGAATCAATAGTGATGTGATTGTTGGCGACATCGATCTCATCGGTGCCGACAATGCGATATCGTGCCGATTGCTCTTGCTCATCTTCGAGCTCAACATAGGCACCAAAGTATACTTTGCCTTCCTGTGATGGCGCGTAATGAACAATCGTTAATTGATCGAGGCGCTTCATCAAAAATTGTAGCCGTCGGTCAATGGCGCGTAACTCTCGCTTACCTTCTTTGTATTCCGCATTTTCACTGCGATCACCTAACGCCGCGGCCTCTGAAACAGCGCGTGTTACTTCGGGACGTTTAATTTTCCACAGATACTTTAATTCCTGGTCAAGGATATTCCATCCGCCAGGTGTCACTAGGTTTGTTTTCATTGGCTTAATAATTTCTTAACTAACTTACCCTTGATTCTAAGCTAAGCGGAGGTTTTTAGGTATACTCGAAGCAACAAAAAAATTCTGAGTTGATGGATAACCATGTTAAATCACATTATTAAAACGATTGCCGCCGAATTAAACGTGCCTTTTAAGGATGTCGAAACCACGATTAATTTATTAGAAGATGGCGCGACAGTGCCTTTTATCGCGCGCTATCGTAAAGAAGCAACCAATGGACTCGATGATACTCAATTACGACACCTCGACAAACGACTCAAATATTTAACTGAGCTATCACAACGTAAGCAAAGCATCATTGGCAGTATTAGTGAACTGGGTAAGTTAACGTCAGCCCTAGAGCACTTGATCAATCAAACAGATAATAAAACCACCCTCGAAGAAATTTACCGGCCTTTTAAGTCGAAACGAAAAACTAAAGGTCAAATAGCCATCGCTGCTGGCTTAGAGCCACTAACAAACAAGCTGTTAGCATCACCACAGTTATCACCACTAGAACAAGCCAAACATTTTATCAATCATCATCAAGAAATCACCACAGCTGAGCAAGCGCTTGAAGGTGCGGCGGCCATTCTAGTTGATCGAATGGCGGTTGATATCGAGCTATTAGCTCAGATCCGAGATTACGTGTGGCACAATAGCCAGCTTGAAGCGAAAGCGGCACGTAAAAAAACGCCACCGATTCAACAATCGGTTATCGATAAATACCGTAATTATCTTGAGCACAGTGAAGCACTGAAAAGAGCACCTTCACACCGCGTCATGGCGATGTTACGAGGTCGCAGTGATGGTGCGCTCCAATTAAATCTAAACTATGACCCGCATCAACAGGGTAATCGCCCATTATCGATGCTATTACAAAAATTAAAACTTAAGAATCATCAACGGCCTGGCGATCAGTGGCTCAACGATGTCGCGACTCAAGCTTGGAAAACCCGACTATTTCCCAGCATCGAAAATGAACTGTTTAGTAAAATTAAAGAACAAGCAGAGCATGATGCGATTGATGTATTCGCTAGTAACCTATCCGATTTATTAATGGCGGCCCCTGCGGGTGAACACATCACCATGGGCTTAGATCCGGGCATTAGAACCGGCGTCAAGCTCGCGATTGTCGATGCGACTGGCAAGCTATTGGCTACCGACACCATCTATCCGCACCCACCACGTAATCAGTGGCAGCAGTCAATCACCACACTGGCTAAACTCGCCAAAAAATATCAAGTGTCGCTGATCAGCATTGGTAATGGCACGGGATCTCGAGAAACCGAAAAATTAGTCCAACAATGTAACAAAGAAACAGCTGATCTCTCTTTTACTAGTTTGATGGTTAGTGAGGCTGGTGCATCAGTCTATTCAGCCTCAGAGCTGGCCGCGAAAGAATTCCCACAATTAGATGTATCATTACGTGGTGCAGTCTCGATTGCCCGTCGGTTACAGGATCCATTAGCTGAGCTAGTTAAAATTGAACCAAAAGCAATTGGCGTTGGTCAGTATCAACATGACGTCAATCAAACACAGTTAAGTCAACGCCTTGATGAAGTGATTGAAGACTGTGTCAACGGCGTCGGCGTTGATCTCAACATCGCATCGATACCATTACTGTGTCATGTCAGTGGGCTGAATAAAACGCTAGCGACTAACATTGTCGAGTTCCGTGAACAACATGGTCGCTTTAATGACCGTAAACAGTTATTAAAAGTACCGCGCCTTGGCCCTAAAGCTTATCAACAAGCCGCAGGTTTCCTGCGGATCCGAGCCGGTAACAATCCATTAGATAATTCAGCGGTTCACCCAGAAGCCTATGGCTTAGTTGCTAATATGGCCAAGGATGCACATCAGCCAATCACCCAACTCATTGGCAATAAATCACAATTGAGTTTAATTGATCCGGCAAACTTTGTTGATAGCACCTTTGGCTTGCCAACAATTCAAGATATTCTGAGCGAACTTGATAAACCAGGACGCGACCCTCGCCCTGAGTTTAGTACTGCCAGCTTTAAAGAAGGGATTGAAACCATTAAAGATCTTAAGCCTGAGATGATTTTGGAAGGTATTATCACCAATGTCACCAATTTTGGCGCATTTGTCGATATTGGCGTTCACCAAGATGGCCTAGTCCATATCTCAGCGCTCGCGAATAAGTTTGTTAGTGATCCCCGTGAAGTGGTCAAAACGGGACAAGTGGTCAAGGTTAAGGTTGTTGAAATCGATTGCGCACGTAAACGTATAGCATTAACGATGAAACTAGAGTCATCTCCCACGCAACCAGCGCCGAAGCCGACTAAGACTCAACCGACAACATCAACCCAGTCACGCCCAAATCAATTTCAAGGTAACAATGCGTTTGCTGATGCCTTTAAACGGGCCAAGAATTAAATTTGTTGATTCAGATTTGCGGGTTTAGCGATCTGCGATGAATTCTGATAATAGTTACTAATGTGCAGTGAGCGACTTTTTAAGGTCGCTTGAAAATCGCTATCCTGTGACATCTGAATGCGACGATTAAAACTGTCTGATTCTATTTGATTGGCGGGTTGGAAGCTTGTTGATTTCACGCCATGGCCTTCGGTTAAAATCTGCTGCCGTGCTTGAGCAGCCATGCGATCTGCTTTCATCGCAACACGGCGATCTTGGCTCGATGGTTGAGTTGGCGCCAAAGCAGCTGCTTTGATTTGCCGAGCTTTGCGCAATGTTGCTTGCGGATTGTTTGGCACTTTTGATGTATCAATGGACACTTCACCAGAAACAGCATATTTAGTACCGTCAGGACCAGTTTTGTATGCATAGTTAGGGGAACCAGAATATTGACCTCCAACTGTCGCATGTGCCATTTCATGAGCAATAACTTCTAAATTTCGTTCACTCAGTTGATCTATTTTTTTCTGTTCAACATCACTATAACGACTTTCAGATCCCGTATCACTCGGCTTTTCATCCTGTTGTTGTGGATTTTGTTGTTCTTCTTTGCCTTGAGATGAACCGCCCTGCTGCTCACGAGCTTTTTCAATTTCCTCCGGGGTGGCATTAGCCGGGAGATCATAGGTTGGGCTTTCGGACGTTGTTACTTTAGGATTAGTCTTGTCACGTTGCGCGGCGACCGGTTGTTCTTTGAGGGTGGGTAATACTGGTTCTGTTGCTGGGATCACCTGACGCACAGAATTATCTTGAACCACTCGATCCGTTGCAGGATTAGTAGTTACAAGACTAACATTCTGATAGTTGGTGGTAATATTCATGGTTAAATTCGACTCTTAAACCCGAGTATCAATTAAACTACCGACTACTTCATCCGCCGTCGCAATCACTTTTGATGACGCTAATGCTTGATGCTCTGCGACCCGAAGATTAACGAGTTCTTCCGTCACCGTCGTACTTTCCCTCGCTTGAGGAGCGGCTTCAACCTTAAGTGCAGACACCTCTACAGCGGTATTGGTACTGGTTTGATTGTCACTGCGTTGATGAACTGAGTTTTCAGAATAATCAATCGACTGCTTAGCAATATTTGATGCGCTCTTATCCACTTGCTGCACGGCATTTTGCAAACCGTTAACACCTGAATGAAATGATGATTGAATTTCCATCACTGCCTCCACGATAAATGAGTTAATTTAAGATAACGTTCATGTTTAATTATTATACAATAACAGATGAATTAACAGTCTTTTCTATTATTTATTATTGATAACCCATCCTAAATGCCTGTTCTAGTGTTGATGTCAGATAAAATCTTTAATTTGCAGTGTAAATTCATCAAGATGAGAAATAAATGGTGCATGGGATGCTTGATGTAACATCCGTTTTTCACTGCTTGGCACGATTAAATCTATCGCTTTTACCGCGCGTGCGCCCACCAAAGAATCGAGCCGACCATAAATTCGTAACAGTGGTTGCGACAGTAATGGTAGCTGCTGGCGTAAATCCACTGAAGATAACAACAACAACCCTATCTTTAGCGCATGAGAGGACGGCATTGGTCGCTGCTTTAATACCTCGTGTAACGCTTTAATATCTTGCCTCGCCGATTCACTACCCATGGCTTGAATCGCCAAGAATCGCTCCAAAGTCACTGCAAAATCTTTATTGAGTTGCTGCTCAAAACTGCTTAACACCTGCGGTGAAATACCATGCCAATTGTCATCAGCGACAAACTTTGGTGAGCTCGCCACGGTAATAAGCTTAATAACACGGTCAGGGAAATCTAAGGCTGCTTGAGTCGCCACTAAGCCACCCAACGACCAACCAACCCACACCGCTGGCTCAGGAATAACCGTAACCACTTGAGCGGCCCAATCGGCGATATCGTTACTAACCGGGTGTTGATGACTAAAACCAAAGCCAGCTAAATCGACCGTGTAAACACGATAGTCTTGCGCCAGTAACTCGACTAATTGATGCCAAACCCCAGCATTCATGCCCCAACCATGAACTAAAACAATGGCTTGACCAGTTCCTGTCATTTCAACATGTAGAGATTGCTGCTTTAACGGTACCGAAACCGATGATGTTTTTGTCATTTGCTATACTAGCCTTTAACTTAAGGGGTTATTACCATGAAGATAACGAGTTTAACATCAACCCTTGCCCATATTCGAATGTTGCTGCCCCATCGCTGTTTATTATGCCACCAGCAAACAGAACATTACCAACAGCAACTGTGCAATACCTGTCGTGATGACCTGCCTTTCCCTGAGTTTTTATGTTTGGGCTGTGCCAATGAAATTCATCAACACATGATGTTTTGTGGTCAATGTCAAATAGCGCCACCGCCCCATTTATTAATCACCGCTTGTCACTATTTGTCACCGATTAAAGAACTCATTTCATCGCTAAAATATCGAAAAAACCAAATAGCAGCACGCGAACTGGCGCGGCATTTAGCCCTCAGAGTCACCGATTGCGTTGAGCGTCAACAAATAGAGTTACCACAATTGCTCATACCCGTGCCATTACACTTTACTCGGCAGCTATCTCGGGGCTTTAATCAAGCGCAACTGATTGCTGATCATTTGGGAGAATTGTTAGGTATTCCTGTCGGAAATTATTGCCGCCGGATTAAGCCCACTCCCGCTCAAGCACAATTAAACGCTCAGCAACGGAGCCACAACCTCGATGGTGTTTTTCAACTAAGCCAATCGTTCGAGCAGTCTTCTGTTGCCCTAATCGACGATGTCTTCACCACCGGTTCAACCATGCTGGAGCTCACGAGAACCATCAATCAACAGCATAACGTCGATATTCAGTATTGGTGTATTAGCCGTACCCTCATTTAACAATTGTCAGCTTACCTGCGAATATGCTGTTGTTGATCTAAATTAAACGATAGAATGAACAATCCTGACAAAATTAGTCGGAATTATAATAAGCAATAGTTAGAGGCTCGTAATGATATCAATAACCGATACCGCTCAAGCGCATTTTTGTGAATTACTCAGTAACCAACCTGAGAATACTGCAATTCGCGTGTTTGTCGTTAATCCAGGCACTGCAAATGCTGAATGTGGGGTTTCATATTGCCCACCGGAAGCACTCGAAGAAACCGATAAGAAATTTGACTATAATGGATTTTCAGCGGTGGTTGACGCTCAAAGCGTACCTTATCTAGATGAAGCTTCAATTGATTATGTGACCGATAAAATGGGTTCACAGCTCACGCTTAAAGCGCCTAACGCTAAAATGCGTAAAGTGGATGACGATGCTTCACTGGTTGATCGTGTCGATTATTTCATTCAATCAGATATCAATCCTAAGTTAGCTAGCCATGGCGGCCAAGTAACCTTAATGGAAATTACCGATGATGGTATCGCAGTGCTACAATTTGGTGGCGGCTGTAACGGTTGCTCAATGGTCGATGTTACCCTTAAAGAAGGGATCGAAAAGGAAATGCTTGAGATCTTCAAAGGCGAGTTAACCGCCGTTAAAGACATGACCGAACACAATGCCGGTGATCATTCATATTATTAACCGTAAATTGATAATATGAATAAAAAAATGCCTAACATCGCAAGATGTTAGGCATTTTTTATGACTTTCTCCACCGCAATAACGTTTAAAATAGAATGCTCAGTATTGCAAGAGATCTCGGTACATGTGGAGCAAACCTTATTTTTCAAGGATGAAAAATCGAGCCCAGAGCGCAGCGAAACCATATGTCACCGACACATGGCAGTTCGCTAAGCAGTGACGTGTTTGCGTAATATGTGCCGAGATCTCGTTTATAATGCGCCTACCGTGTGTCTATCTCTAAGACTAAAGCTTAGAACTTATAATTAATAGAGAACTTAACGGTACGAGGTCGGCCAATATTCACTTCGCCATTCTCACCACCAGCCAAATACTCTTTATCAAACATGTTTTCAACATTAAGGCGCAGATTCAAATCCTTACCAGCAACCGCTAATAAATAGCTGACGCCAGCATCAAAACGAGTATATCCCGCCTTGTTAAAGGCATTTTTATCATCGCCTAAACGACTACCTTCATAAAAAGCCCCCAGATTAACCGCAGCTCGCTCAGTCACCGAATATTTAAGCCATAACGAACCGGTCCATTGTGGCACAT
Source organism: Gammaproteobacteria bacterium (assembly GCA_013214965.1). GTDB lineage: Bacteria > Pseudomonadota > Gammaproteobacteria > Enterobacterales > Psychrobiaceae > Psychrobium. The sequence goes on along the minus strand of JABSRU010000040.1, from coordinate 9,411 downwards.
CAGCGGGACGATTCCCTTGTAAGCTATCGTGTTTAGTATATTCGGCATCAAGATACATTAACGACGTCATTAACGACAACTTATCATTTAATTGACCAATTCCGCCGAGCTCTAGACCACGATGTTGCTGTTCACCGCCTTGCACCGTTTTAGGGAGATCGTTGGTGCCGATGTTAACTAAAATATTACTGCGTTTAATATCAAACAACGCGCCATTAAGACGTAAAGCACCATCAAACAATTCAACCTTTGCGCCCAATTCGAACATCTTCCCGCTGATCGGCTTTAAGTCCATGCCGTTGTTAAGATCGTCATCATTGTCTACCATGCCCTGTGGCTCAAAGCTTTCACTGTAATTAGCGTAGATAGCGCTAGAGTCACTTGGGTGATAGATTAAACCAGCACGTGGCAATACCGAACTGTTATCAGCAGCTTCTTTATGCTGTTTATCATAACGCACACCAATAAGTACCTGCCATTGCTCATTAAGCGTCATTAAATCTTGAGCATAAAGGCCATAATAATCATATTCGGTTGCTTTAAGTTTAGCGTCAGCATAATCAAGTTCAGGTTGAGCAATAGTTAATCTTTCGATCAAATTGCCTTTAGCCATTTTACCTTTGACTTTTTGGGCTTGGTATTTATGATCTAAATAATTACCACCCACAAGAATATTATGTTCAATATCGCCAAACATTAGACTACCAGTGATATCAAAAAAGGCTGCAGCTTGATCCCAGGTTTCTAGCTTGTTGTAAGGCTTTTGCTTATAACTACCGGTGGTTACATCATAATCGTCGGTTTGCGGCTTAGACTCCCAACGTTCACGATCGTTGTTTTGTTGATTAAAACCAGTGCTTAATAACCAATTATCATTAATTTTATAGCTCAGTTCAACGCCGTAGTTCTCGCTGTCGGCATCCACTTGTGCCCAAGGCATTTCCCAAATAGTCGAGCGACCACCAACGATTTTTCCCTGTGAATCAACTAAACCGGCACTGTCTTGACCTGCAACTTCATCGGAACGATCGTAGTGTAGTGACAAGGTCAATTGATCACTAAGATCAACATCAAGCATTAATGCACCGACTAAGAAATCACTTTCTTGCTTGGCACCATCTTGATAACGACGCCAGCTTTTGTTCTGCTCTTTTTCGATAATCGCACGATAACGGATCTGCTCTTCTTGATCTAAACTGCCACCAGCATCAACCATCGCACGTAATGAACCCTTATCATCGCCCTTTAACGAGATGTTTAATAACGATTGATAGGTGGGCTTTTTAGTAATAAGGTTCACTAAACCGCCCGGCGTAGACTGGCCATAAAGTAAACCCGATGGTCCTTTTAGCACTTCAACATTATCAATTAAAGCCATTGGTAAACGATACTTAGAAAAATGTTGGTGACCATTTTTTAAAATATTGGTATTTTCTACCAACGTAAAACCACGCAAGCTAAAACGCTCACGATCAGTCGTCACCCGACCAATTGAAATACTCGCATCATTTCGCAGCGCATCACCCAAAGTGACGGTTAGCTGATCGTTCATTACCTCTAGCGGAATAACGACCACCGATTGTGGGGTATCTAAAATAGAAATATCGGCACGCATCGCACCATGGGCTTGGTCCACTTTATAGTGACTCTGCTGCCCAACAACGCTAATGGTTTCATCAACTTTAATTTGAGCAACGGCAGAGTTGCTGCCCATTAACACCGCGATTATCGCGGGTAATAACTTAATACGGGGTTTCATGGTGATCCTTAACAAAGCTGACAATATCGACTGTCATAAAAGTGTAATGATATCGCGAACGATTACCACTTACTATATTAAGGTGGGTTTTATGGTATCTCAATTCTATATTATTGACCAACATCAATCCCTACTGACAGTACGCTGTCAGTAGGGGGGGATTATGCTCAGTTTTGTTAGTGAATAAGTTACTAACAACCACAACATGGAGCATAATTATGTTAAATCACCCACCATTAGTTTGGGCCGAGATTGCAGTCAGCGATATGGATCGCGCGATTAAATTTTATCAACAGCATTTCAACGTTAACTTTAAACGAGAAACCATCGATGACATGGAAATGGCCATTTTAGAAACTAAAAACGATGATGATACCAACCTTGCTTTAGTCAAACACAAAATGTTGACTCCAAGCATGGATGGCAGCACCATTTACCTCCACTTCAGTGAACAACTAACGCCATTGGTCGAAAAATTACAACAAGCTAATGTGACGGTTTTATTACCAGCGACCCCAATCAAAGACGGTGAGTGTGGTTATATTGCTTTATTTGGCGATAGCGAAGGAAATAAAGTAGGATTGTGGGCTAATAATCTATAAAAGGAATAAATTATGGAACAGTGGCAAGGCGGTTGTAGTTGTGGTGACGTTCAATATCAGTTTGAAGGCGAACCAATGAATTCGGTATTTTGTTATTGTAAGGAATGCCAAATAAGCAGCGGATCCGATAAATGGTTTGGCCTATGGGTCGCTCCTGATAAATTTAAAATTATTAAGGGCTCCCCCCAATCATATAGTCGTCAAGGCGATTCAGGGCAACCAATAAATTATCTATTTTGCGGCTCCTGCGGTACTACGCTATACGCTGATGTCACGGTCGCTAAATTCTATTCAGTTGCTGCAACGACGCTAGCGGATGACAGAGATTTAACCCCTAAAATGGCTATTTATACAGCGTCAGCACCAAGTTGGGCACTATTTCCTGTCGGTGTTCCAAAGTTTGATATATTGCCCCCTAGCGTAGGCGGTTAATATTGCGACGCGCCGACCGACTGTTTCAAATCATTCAAGTCCTCAAGAACCGCCGGCTAACCACTGCTAAAGTGTTAGCCGAGCGGCTTGAAGTATCAACACGGACCATCTATCGAGATGTGCAAGACCTGTGTCTTAGTGGTATCCCGATTGAAGGTGAAGCCGGTGTTGGCTATATGCTAAGGCATGAGGTCAATGTGCCACCATTAATGTTTAATGAGCAAGAACTCGAAGCAATTCAAATCGGGATGCGGATGGTTGAAGCGTGGGGAGGTCAAGAACTCGCGAGTGCCGCCAAACAAGCGATGATAAAAGTCGAAGCTGTTTTGCCAGCCCGCTTACAAGACTTTAATTCATTAATGTTCGCCCCAAATTTTTATATCGATTCGACAGAGTTTAGGCACTTAGATCCACTGCGCAAAGCAGCGCGTGAACGTCAATATCTCGAAGTAGATTATCAAGATGTCAAACTCAAGCAAAGCCAACGAGAGATACGCCCATTAGCAATCTATTTCTGGAAAGGGCTGTGGACATTATTAGCATGGTGCGAACTGCGCAACGATTTCCGTAATTTTAGAGTAGATAGAATCATCGAGCTTCGTTGCTTACCACGCCACTTCCCCATCATTGACGGCCAAGAATTAACTGACTTTTTAGCGTTAATGGCACAAGAACACCGGGCAACAACAAAGTAATTAACTCTCTTTATTTTCAAAATGGACAAAATCAATTAAAAACACTGCGCCCAAAAATAAGCCTTTTTTGGCAACATTCCAATCCTCGGGAAACGTCACCCCAAAGTTGTCAGCATCAGTAAAAGACTCTTTGAGCAAACCGCTCCATTCTTTAGTTATTTTACCGTACTCACGATTGTCATCACGGATAATAAAAGTCCATGGCTTAAGCATCGGTCCATATAACTGATATATTTCCTGCTCATTTTGATCAAGCACCGAATACTTCCGCCTCAAAATTGAGAATTTTTTCTTAATCACCCCCAGTATATTGCCTTGATTATCGCGCACCGTCGCTTGATGGAAGAAAAATCGAAATGGCCGAGTAACATTAATAACCATTGCACCCTGCTCGTTAAGCACCTCAAGATAAAACGGTCGGCACGCTTTTAAAAAGAGTCGAACCAGTAATGAGCCTTTCTTTTCGGCGGCAAAATACAATTGTTGTTCCGACTCATCACACACCGCGTATTTATTTTTAGTTTCAAATCCGGTGACAATTTCCCCCCACTCTTTTTGCTGGTGCACCATTAATCCCGATAAACCATCTAACTTATCCATCATCATTCCCTAATTTGTACAAATCGGTTAAACAGAGCTGACACCATATAAATAATCAGACAATTAAGCAATGTTGGAATAATGACATAGGAGAATCCTAATTGATGAATCAAATCGCCACCAACAACAGCGGCTAAGGCTGTCGCACCACCCGGTGGATGAATACAATGACCAAGCGACATCACTAACATCGAAATAGCCACGGCACTGCTCGCCCCGATAAATGTGTCACCAAACCACTGATAACAACAAACCCCGACTAGCGCTGACAATAAGTTACCCGCGAATAATGACCATGGCCTAGAGAATAGACCTTGCGGTGAATAAAATAATAGCACCGTAGCAGCGCCCATCGAGGGCAGTATTGCATTGGTTCCTATAAGACCAGTGTAATAATAACTGATAAAATATATACAAAAGATACTAATAAACCCGCCCAAAGCGGGTTTAATCTGCTTAACAAATAATGATTTAAGCAATTAAATCTTCGCTTGGACCAAAAAATTCATAATGAATTTGTGCTGCCGGAATCTTAAGATCATGGGCAATTTTAAGTGCTGCACGCATAAAGGGTAATGGACCAAGAAAATAGAATTCAACATCTCGGTCATCGGGTAAATGTTGTGCGATTAATTCTTCAGTAATAAAGCCAGTCGCATCGGGCTGACAATTTTGTTCTGGATTACTGTAAACATATAATGGCAATATTTTATCGTTGTTTGCAGCCAATTGATTAACATGCTCCTTAAAGGCATGCACTTTACTATTGATTGCAGCATGAATAAAACGAATCTCTCGGCCCGAATCAACTTCACTATTAAGCATGCTAATCGCAGGAGTAATACCGACGCCACCCGTTAATAACACTAAGGGTTTATTATTTTTTCGCAGGGTAAAATCACCAGCAGGGTGTGACAGATGCACCTTATCGCCCATAAAGAGTTTATCGTGAATATGGTTAGATACTACGCCATCAATTTCACGCTTAACACTAATCCTTAAATAACTGGTGCCCGGAGCATCTGACAAACTGTAATTACGGCGCGTTGGTAATCCATTAACGTCATCTAAAATAATCGTAATAAACTGTCCAGCTTCAAAAGTCGGTACGCCATTACTGTCGGTCGGTTCAAAATAGAACGAACTTATTACGGCGCTTTCTTCAACCCGTTTAACTAATTTAAATTCACGCTCACCACGCCAACCGCCCGCTTTATTCTCATTCTCGGTATAAATAGATTCTTCAGCCGAGATAAGGATGTTCGCCAATTGACCATAGGCCTGAGCCCAAGCATCCATGATCTCATCTGTAGCCGCATCACCTAATACGGTTTTGATCGCTTGTAACAAACAACCACCAACCGCATCATATTGCGCCGGTAAAATTCCAAGTGAAACGTGCTTCTGAACAATCTTATTAACCGCTTCGCTTAAATTCCCTAATTCATCAATATTAGCACCATAGGCAATAACCGCAGTCGCTAACGCTTTAGGTTGGGTGCCTTTCCCTTGATTACTTTGATTAAAATATGGCACAACATCTGGATGCTGAGCAAACAATAATGGGTAAAATACTTTGGTAATGTCATTGGCATGAATTTTTAGTACCGGTACGGTAGCTTTAATAACTTGAACTGTGTGAGCGTCTAACATGGCGCGTTCCTTTTGGAATAAAATATAATATTAACCAAGCTAATACATAAAACGTGCCAATCTTTATCTAATTGATTATAAAGTAAATAACTAATAATAGGGTTAAATTGACCTTAATCAATAAATATGTCATTTTAACCCATAATAGGTTAAAGTGACTTATATGAATATTTCCCCATTTATCGACATTGTTGAAGATTTAAATTCAGACTTAACTCACGTTGAACGCTATCAACGCTTAGTGTTTGCCATTCAACAAGCGATCCCCTGTGATGTCGTTGCGCTACTCAAATTAAACGATGACCATTTGTTACCTGTCGCAACCTTAGGGTTAAAAGATCAAGCATTGGCGCGTCACTTCGCGATTGAACAACACCCGCGATTAAAGCAAATTTTACAAAACTCACAATTAACCCGTTTTGACGCCAATTGTGATTTAGCCGACCCCTATGATGGTTTAGTCGAAGATCACAGCGAACAATTACAAGTTCATGATTGCATGGGCAGCACGATTATTATTGATGGTAAACCTTGGGGAGTGTTAACCCTCGATGCAATGCAAACGGGCAGTTTCGATTCACTTGATCCGTTAGAAATCCGTGCTTATATTGCAGCGGTTGCCGCAGTGATTAAAACGAGTCAACATATTGAAGCTCTCGAACATCAAGTAAAACACAACCAACAAGTCACTCAGCACTTAGTTGCTGCCGTTAGTCAATCCAATATCATTGGTAATAGCCCGGCGATCAAACGGATGCTCGATGAAATAAATACCGTCGCACCAAGCCAACTTTCGGTATTAATTACTGGTGAGACTGGCGTTGGCAAAGAGTTAGTGGCTAAGAGTATTCATCAACAATCCGCTCGAAAAAAACAACCTTTAGTTCAAATAAACTGTGCCGCATTACCAGAGAATATCATTGAAAGTGAATTATTCGGCCATGTAAAAGGTGCTTTCTCCGGTGCGATTAGTGCTCGAAGTGGTCGTTTTGAGTTAGCTGATGGCGGAACATTGTTTTTGGATGAAGTCGGTGAGTTGCCACTGTCGGCACAAGCTAAACTGTTACGTGCACTGCAAAGTGGTGAGATTCAGCGAGTTGGTAGCGATCAAGTGATTGTGGTTGATGTTCGCATTGTCGCAGCGACTAACCGAGATTTAAAACAAGAAGTGACCGCGGGTCGTTTCCGTGCCGATCTCTACCACCGTTTAAGTGTCTATCCTTTATTGGTACCGCCATTACGTGAACGAGCCAAGGATTACTTATTACTAGCGGGTTATTTTTTGGAAAAAAATCAGCATCAACTCGGGGCTAATAAATTACGCTTACACCCCTGTGCTATTGAACAGCTTTCACAATATGATTGGCCTGGTAATGTCAGGGAACTCGAACATTTATTGAGCCGCGCCGCTCTAAAGGCCATCACCGAGCAAGGTCGCCAAACCCATATAGTCAGTATCAATAGCGGCCATCTTAATTTACAACTGCCTGAACATAACACTGTAGAGCAAGCAGGATCCCTACTTAGTGAAATTGTACCGTCTGTTATGCCCTTAGCTCAGCAAGTAGGTGAGTTAAGCTTCCGTAAGGCAACCGATGATTATCAGCGCCTGCTTATTCGCGGCGCTCTAGATCAAGAACGCGGCAACTTAGCAAGTGTCGCACGAGTACTTAAGCTCGACCGCAGCAATTTAATTCGCACCATGCGACGGTTAAGCATTACGAACTCTTTTTAATCTGCCTTTTTAACTTTTCGATCAAACGTTTGTCAGTTGCTTGAGCCTTAGCTAAAACATACAGCTCAAGCGCACGATTTTTGTCACCGAGCTCATGATATAACAACCCTAAGCGATATCTTGCCCAAGATTTCGATGCTAACTCTTCATGCTCCGGCGCCGCCTTTATAAATGACTCTAATGCTTTGACTCCTCGTTGATGATCACTTTCACTCAGGACACTACTCCGTCCTATTTGATAAAGTGCCCTAAATGCGGTGATATCATTTTGGTCTTTAGGCACAATCGTTTGAATTTTTTTAAAGTCGTTAACCGCTAAGTCAAATTGTTTCTCAGCCTGATAGTACATCACACGCTTAAATAGAATGGCCGCATTATTAGGAAATCTTTTATCGGCATCCGAAAATAACTGTTTAAGCTCTTTGGTTTGATCGGTATTACGATAAACATCAGCCAACGCCAATACCCCAGCGACTGGATCAATCTTTTCGATCGCCAACGCTTCTACTAACGCTAACGCTTCATCGCCACCAACAATACCCGGCGCTGCCAGATAAAAAGTCATTAACCCTTGGCGATATTGTAAATTACTCGGTGCTAATTGTACTGCCATTTTAAAGCCATTGAGTGATTTTTTAGCATAACCTGGGGCACTAAAAATACTTGAATTTTGTGCTTGTGCCGCCATGATCAATGCAGCATCAAAATGAATCTCAGCCTGATTAGCGGCAAATTTTAGTGCTTGCTCGATATACTCCTCCGCATCATCAAACTCTTGCTGCTGCAAAGCAATTTTAGCCAAATATTGTAACGCGACAGCATCTTGAGTATTCAAACTTAAACGCTGAGTAAACTGCTGCTTTGCCACGGTAAAATCTTGCTGCTCGAAAGCTTCAATTCCTTGTTCAATATCACTAGTCGCTGCAACAACTAATGAAGATATACTAAGTAAACAACTCACAAAAAAACACTATAATCTATTTATCCTGTTTTTACTCATCAATAAATCATCCACAATTTAATTAATCATAATATTAGCTTATCAACAAAATTTAAGCATAAAAAAAGCACCCTAAGGTGCTTTATGGTCTCGAAGACCGACTAAATGGCGAGGGCTAACCCCGCCACTGATAACGATGATTAATCGTCACCACCTAGTGAACCAAGTAGGTCAGCTAAGTTAGCTTCTGCTTCTTCAGAATCGATCTTAGTTACCACAGGAGCGTTCGCTGCAGCGCGACGTTTCTGGTGGTAAGCAAAACCAGTACCAGCAGGGATTAGACGACCAACGATTACGTTTTCTTTCAGACCACGTAAATCATCAGACTTGCCGCCAACAGCTGCTTCAGTAAGTACTCGCGTAGTTTCCTGGAACGATGCTGCCGAAATGAATGACTCAGTCGCTAATGATGCTTTCGTGATACCCATCAGGTTACGCGCGTAGCGTGCTGGCTCTTTGCCTGCAGCTTCTAGCTCACGGTTAGCAATCTTAACTTTAGAGTATTCAAGCGTTTCGCCGACTAAGAAGGTACTGTCACCAGTGAAGCTGATAGTACACTTACGAAGCATTTGACGAATGATACATTCACAATGCTTATCGTTAATCTTTACGCCCTGTAGACGGTAAACGTCTTGAACTTCGTTAACGATATAGTTAGCAACGTGAGTAATACCACGTAAACGTAGAATATCATGCGGTGATTCAGGTCCATCAGCGATTACTTCGCCTTTTTCAACTTTTTCACCTTCAAACGCGTTCAGGTTACGCCACTTAGGGATCATCTCTTCGTAATGTTCAGAACCATCAGCTGGCGTAATCATTAGACGACGCTTACCTTTAGTTTCTTTACCGAACGAGATAGTACCACTGATTTCAGCAAGGATAGCCGGTTCTTTTGGCTTACGAGCTTCAAACAAGTCGGCTACGCGAGGTAG
>JABSRU010000039.1 GCA_013214965.1 Gammaproteobacteria bacterium | reverse complement strand
AAACCAAAACCTTTAGATTCGTTGAACCACTTAACGGTTCCTTGTACTTTATTTGACATAATAATATCCTGTAATTTAAATATAAAATTGCCTTAAATAGGCTGAATAGCGTAAAAACAGACTGGAACTTAAAAACTACAGAGCGAGGCATTATTAATAAAACAACGAAATGGAGAATGTAAACAAAAGGCTTTCTTTATTTGCTGGCGGGTACTATATAGAATATAAAAAATAAATCAAGTGATGGCTGAAAAATACACATGATTTTTTGTGTTTTTGATAGGCAAATTTAAAACCCAGCATCAGGCTGGGCTTCATTGTGCTCACTAGTTAAGTTTCATCACGGGCACGTCGTCGGGCACGATAAGTTTACCGGCAGTTTTTTCGATAATTTCCGCGACGCTAACATCGGGGGCACGTTCAAGTAAGTGAAATGCCCCATCTTTGATTTCAAGTACCGCTAAGTCGGTAACGACCTTCTTGATACACTGACAACCCGTTAATGGCAAAGTACAGCTGGAAAGCAGCTTAGAATTGCCTTTTTTGTCCGCATGCATCATCGTCACCACGATGTTTTCGGCACCAGCCACCAGGTCCATTGCGCCGCCCATCCCTTTAATTAATTTACCTGGGATCATCCATGATGCGATATTACCACTAACATCGACTTCAAATGCACCAAGCACGGTTAAGTCAACATGACCGCCGCGGATCATCGCAAAGCTTTCGGCCGATGAAAATAACGAAGCGCCCGTTGCCATAGTGACGGTTTGCTTACCGGCGTTAATTAAATCGGCGTCGACATTTTCTTCGGTCGGGAATTGCCCCATGCCCAGTAAGCCATTTTCCGATTGCAACATCACTTCGATATCGTCAGGAATATAATTAGCCACTAGGGTTGGAATACCAATACCTAGGTTAACGTAGTAACCATCTTGCAGCTCTTGTGCAATGCGTTGTGCAATTTGTTCTCTTGATAATGCCATGTCTTATCCCGCCTTCACTGTACGTTGCTCAATGCGCTTTTCAAAAGTACCCTTGATCACTCGATTCACATAAATACCAGGGGTATGAATGTGATGAGGGTCGAGTTCGCCAGCGGCGACAATCTCTTCGACTTCTACCACGGTGATTTTACCGGCGGTTGCCATCATTGGATTAAAATTCATCGCAGTGTTGCGATACACTAAATTGCCCATGGTATCGGCTTTCCATGCTTTTATTAATGCAAAATCAGCGGTTAATGCAGATTCTAGCACGTAATGACGGCCGTCGATTTCACGAGTTTCTTTACCTTCTGCGACTGGCGTGCCATAGCCTGTAGCGGTAAAAAAGGCAGGAATACCAGCGCCACCGGCACGAATTTTTTCGGCCAAGGTACCTTGTGGGGTTAAAATGACTTCTAATTCGCCCGACAGCATTTGTTGTTCAAATAGTGCATTCTCACCCACATAAGAGGCATAAATCTTTTTGATTTGTTTTTGTTGCAATAATAAGCCTAAACCAAAATCGTCAACGCCGGCATTATTGGAAATACAGGTTAAGCCTTTCACGCCCATGTCGCGCATGGTCGTAATAAGATTTTCTGGAATACCACATAAACCGAAGCCACCGACCATTAAGGTCATGTCATCGGTCAGACCTGCTAGTGCTTCTTCGTAGCTATTAACTACTTTATTTAAACCTGCCACTGTCTTCTCCTTAACATTTATTGTTGCGATTTGAGTGCCAATGACACTTTTGAATTTGGTACTTTGCCTAGAGCAGCGCTGATCTGCCAGCCTGCTTTAGCTAATAAGTTAAGGTCGACCCCGCTGATAATCCCTAAGCCGTTGAGCATATAAACCAGCTCTTCGGTCGCAACATTACCCGATGCGCCTTTAGCATAGGGACAACCGCCTAAACCTGCAACGGCGCTATCGACCACGCTAATCCCAAGTTGTAGTGCGCAATAAATGTTGGCTAAAGCTTGACCATAGGTATCATGAAAGTGTACCGCTATTTTATCAACAGGTACTACTTTTATGACTTCTTCAAGCATCGCCGTGACAGCCAATGGCGTGCCAACCCCCACGGTATCGCCAAGGCTGATTTCATAACAGCCCATTAGATAAAGCCTTTGGGCTACCTGGGCTACTTTTTGCGGCGCAATGTCACCCTCGTAAGGGCAACCGACCACACAAGAAACATAACCACGGACTCGTAAACCAGCCTCAAGCGCACGATCCATTAAGGGTTCGAATCGGATTAATGACTCTTCGACACTGCAATTAATATTCTTTTGACTAAAGGCTTCAGAGGCGGCACCAAATACTGCCACTTCATCGGCGCCTGCGGCAATCGCCGCTTCTAACCCTTTTAAGTTGGGGGTTAATGCCGAATAGGTAATGCCATCGGCACGTTCAATTTTAGCGAACAGCTCACTGCTGTCACTCATTTGTGGCACCCATTTAGGTGAAACAAAACTGCCAGTTTCAATCACTTTAAGTCCTGTTTTACTCAAAGCGTTAACTAAGGCTATTTTGTCTTCAAGGCTCACGCGTTGCTCGTTTTGGAGACCATCACGGGCGCCCACTTCAACAATTTTAACGAATTTAGGTAAATTCATTCACGACTCCTGCGCTGTTAGTTCAACCAGTAATTCCCCATCTTTGACCATGTCGCCGCTCTGATAAAATATTTCAGTGACCGTGCCATCATAAGGCGCTGTGATGGTATATTCCATTTTCATCGCTTCCATAATCATTAACGGATCGCCAGCTTTAACCTCTTGACCGTTACGACATTCAACCGTGACGATAGTACCGTTCATTGGTGCGGTTAATTTTGACTCGGTCTCATCACTTTCGAAAGAGTGTGAGTCGTGGCCTTGAATCGCAAAACGATGAATGTCTTGTTTGATAAACAGCGTGATATTTTGGCTGTCTTGATCCAATAGTAAGTTGATTTTGTGACCGTTAATGGTCGCGGACAATTGATCATCATTAAGCTGGCCATTCACGATTAGCGCAACGCCATCGAAATTAAAGTGATAACAGCCACCTGATTGCTTAACATCAATGTGGTGAGTAACGTCTTGCAGATCGACGAGCGCTAATTGATGGCTTGATTGCTCATTTAAACGCCAGCCATCAGTGCCAGCCCAAGGTGAAAAAGGATCATTGGTTTGGCTGGTGGTCGCTACCGCTTGTTTTTGTCGCTTGAGCAATATGGCCAAGCTAGCTAAGGCTAGAGCACGATGACAGGTATCGTTGGCTGGACTAAAGAGCAAGTCATGGTGCTTTTCGATAAAACCAGTATCGAGCTCGGCATCCTTAAAGGGTTGTGCGGCAACTAAATTGGTTAAAAATCCAAGGTTAGTTTTTAAACCACTAATTCGGTAATCGTCTAATGCCCGTAGCATTCGAGCAATGGCCAGTTCACGCGTTTCATCCCAGACAATTAATTTAGCGATCATCGGATCGTAAAAACTACTGACTTCATCATCTTGACGAACGCCGGTATCGACACGGACATGACGTGAGGGTTGCGGCTGGCGTAAATAATCGAGCTGGCCAGTGGCGGGTAAAAACTCATTGTCAGGATCTTCGGCATAAATACGCACTTCCAGCGAATGACCGTTAACGGTGACTTGCTCTTGCGTTAATGGCAGCACTTCACCATTGGCGACCTTAAGTTGCCAAGCCACTAAATCTTGCCCGGTGATCATCTCAGTTACAGGATGTTCAACCTGTAAACGGGTGTTCATTTCCATGAAATAGAACGAGCCGTCTTCATCATATAAAAATTCAACCGTGCCAGCGCCCTCATAGTCAATTGCTTTGGCCGCCGCGACGGCCGCTTCGCCCATCGCAACTTTTAACGCTGCTGGCATATTCGGTGCTGGGGCTTCTTCAATCACTTTTTGATGACGGCGCTGAATCGAACAATCACGCTCTGATAAGTAAATACAATTGCCGTGGCTATCTGCAAACACTTGAATTTCGACATGACGAGGTTTAGTCAAATAACGTTCAATCAACATTTTGTCGTTGCCAAACCCTGCCATCGCTTCTCGCTTCGTTGCTTTGAGCGCGGTGTCAAATTCATCTAAATTCCAGACCACTCGCATCCCTTTACCACCGCCACCATAGGCTGCTTTAAGGAGTTGCGGGTAACCAATGTCGCTTGACTGTTGTTTTAAAAATGCTGGATCTTGATTATCACCATGATAGCCGGGTACTAATGGCACACCAGCGTCGGCCATAATGACTTTAGCGGCACTTTTTGAGCCCATGGCATCAATAGCGCCCACTGGAGGGCCAATAAATACCACGCCCTGATCTTGACAGGCTTGGGCAAATTCGACATTTTCAGACATGAAACCATAGCCAGGGTGAATCGCTTGGGCACCTGATGCTTTAGCGGCGGCTAATATTTTATCCATTCGTAAATAAGAATCTTTGGCCGGTGATGGTCCAATGTGAAAGGCTTCATCGGCCATCGCGACATGGCGGGCATTCTTATCTGCATCAGAATATAACGCGACACAGCGAATACCCATTTTTTGAGCGGTTTCAATGATCCGACAAGCGATTTCGCCACGGTTAGCAATGAGAATTTTGTCAAACATAACTTTATTCCTTAATCCAAGAGGGACGACGCTTGTCTAAAAATGCACTGAGACCTTCTTGGCCTTCATCTGAAACGCGTATTGCGGCAATGCGCTCGGCGGTACCAGAGATCAGTGATGAGTCGATGGCAGCAAAGCTAACGAAATTAATCAGCTCTTTAGCGGCGCTCATGGCCGCTGGGCTGTTCGCCAATAGTGCATCAATAATGGGGGCGGCGACCGCATCGAGATCATCACTAATCTCGTGAATGAGCCCAAACGTTAAGGCGGCATCCGCTTTAAAACGCTCAGCAGTTAAAAAGTAACGACGCGATTGGCGCTCGCCAATCGCTGCCACCACATAGGGACTAATGACAGCAGGAATTAAGCCAATTTTAACTTCGCTTAAACAAAAACTCGCTCGTGGTGTTGCTAGCGCGATATCACAACAGGCGATTAGGCCAACGGCACCACCGAAGGCTGCACCTTGCACTAGGGCAATGGTTGGCTTCGGAAAAAAGTTAATGTCAGCCATTAATTGCGCGAGAATCGATGCATCATCAAGATTTTCCTGATAATCCTTGTCAGCCATCGCCCGCATCCAATTAAGATCGGCGCCAGCAGAAAAGTTTTTGCCGTTGGCGCGAAGAATCACAGCGTGGACATTATCATCGGCTTTTAATTGGGCAAAAGTAGTAATCAGTTGTTTGATCATTACATCGTCAAAAGCATTATGGACCTCGCGGCGATCCATGGTCACGGTCGCGATGCCCCGTTGATCAATACTTGTTGCGACATAGGTTGCTAAGTTAGGTGTTAGGGAATTAGTCATCATCACTCCTACATTCTAAAGATCCCGAATTGAGTATCCTCAATCGGGGCATTTAATGCGGCAGAAATGGCTAATCCTAATACTTGGCGGGTTTGCGCCGGATCGATAATACCATCGTCCCATAAACGGGCACTGGCATAGTAAGGATTACCTTGTTTTTCATATTGTTCAATAATCGGGGCTTTAAAGGCTACTTCTTCCTCAACGCTCATACTTTGTCCTTTACGGGCAAGGCCATCTTGACGCACTTGCGCTAACACCCCAGCCGCTTGTTCGCCGCCCATCACTGATATACGAGCGTTGGGCCACATCCACATCATGGTTGGATCATAAGCACGACCACACATTCCGTAGTTACCGGCACCATAACTGCCGCCGATTAAGACGGTGAATTTTGGTACTTTGGCACAAGACACCGCGGTCACCATTTTTGCGCCATGCTTAGCAATACCTTCTGCTTCGTATTTTTGGCCGACCATAAAGCCGGTGATATTTTGCAGAAACACCAAGGGAATTTTACGTTTACAACAGAGCTCAATAAAGTGGGTGCCTTTTTGCGCTGATTCAGAAAATAAAATCCCGTTGTTAGCAACAATGCCGACCGGATAACCATGAATACGAGCAAAACCACAAACTAAGGTTGAGCCATAATATTGTTTAAACTCATCAAAATCTGAACCATCAACCACTCGAGCTATCACTTCTTTAACATCAAAAGGCTTTTTCAAATCGGTGCCGACAATGCCATATATTTCTTTGGCATCGAACAAGGGCTCAACGGTAGGTAACACACTAATGTTGGGCTTTTTAACGTGATTAAGACGGCTGATTGATGAACGAATGATTTGTAGCGCATGCTGATCGTTTTGGGCGTAATGATCTGCCACGCCCGATACTTTACAGTGAACGTCGGCGCCGCCTAAATCTTCGGCACTCACGACTTCACCGGTCGCTGCTTTAACTAACGGTGGTCCCGCCAGAAAAATAGTCCCTTGCTCTTTAACGATAATCGACTCATCAGCCATCGCTGGCATGTAAGCACCGCCAGCAGTACAAAGCCCCATCACTGAGGCTATTTGTGGAATACCTTTAGCAGACATATTGGCTTGATTAAAGAAAATTCGACCAAAATGGTCACGATCAGGAAAGACCTCATCTTGGCGCGGTAAAAAAGCACCGCCAGAGTCGACCAAATAAATACAAGGTAAATGACACCGCTCAGCAATGTCTTGGGCACGTAGATGCTTTTTGACCGTTAGCGGGTAATAAGTTCCGCCTTTTACGGTAGCGTCATTAGCCACAATCATACATTCGATGCCACTGACTCGGCCAATCCCCACAATTACACCAGCACAAGGTACAAAGTCGTCGTAGCATTGCCATGCGGCAAATTGACTTAATTCTAAAAACGGACTGCCGTTATCGAGTAGGGCGTTGATTCGATCCCGTGCTAGCATTTTCCCTCGGGACAAATGACGTTGTTGCGATACTTCACCGCCGCCTTGTTTTAAGGTGGCAAGATTCTTATTTAACTCTGTCACTAAGGCTTGCATCGCCTCTGATTTAGCGCTGAATTCTTGACTGCGAGTGTTAATTTTCGATGAGATAATGGTCACGAGCAAGCTCCTGATAATCGCTGAAACATTGCTGTTTCAGCCAATAAAATAGATAAGAAAGGTTATTTAGACTCGTTGAACAATTCGCGGCCAATTAACATCCGGCGAATTTCTGAGGTGCCTGCGCCAATTTCATAGAGCTTAGCGTCACGCAATAGGCGACCGGCTGGAAATTCGTTGATATAGCCGTTGCCGCCTAATAATTGAATAGCATCTAGTGCCATTTTTGTGGCTAGCTCGGCACTATATAAAATAACGGCTGCGCTGTCTTTACGAGTCGCTTCGCCACGATCACAGGATTTTGCTACCGCATAAACATAGGCTTTTGCTGCGTTCATTTGGGTGTACATATCGGCAATTTTACCTTGAATAAGCTGGAACTCACCGATTGATTGACCAAATTGGACACGGTCGTGAATGTAGGGAACCACTAAGTCCATACAAGCATCCATGATGCCTAGCGGGCCACCAGCTAACACTAAGCGTTCGTAATCGAGCCCACTCATTAACACTCTGACGCCTTTATTAAGCTCGCCTAAAATATTTTCGACGGGTACTTCACAGTCTTGGAATACTAATTCACAGGTGTTAGAACCACGCATCCCTAACTTGTCGAGCTTTTGCGCTTGAGTGAAACCTTTATAACCACGTTCAATGATAAAAGCGGTGATACCGTGAGGGCCTTTGTCGATATCTGTTTTCGCATAAACGACATAGGTCTCGGCATCGGGACCATTGGTGATCCACATTTTGGTGCCATTAAGAATATACTTGTCGCCGTCTAAACGGGCGCTTAGTTTCATTGACACAACATCGGAACCGGCATTAGGTTCACTCATGGCTAAGGCGCCGACATGCTCACCGCTAATTAATTTAGGCAGATATTTTTCTTTTTGGGTTTGATTACCGTTTCGGTTAATTTGATTAACACAAAGATTTGAATGAGCACCGTAACTTAAGCCAACAGAAGCAGAGGCACGGCTAATTTCCTGCATCGCGACAACATGAGCTAAATAACCCATCCCAACGCCACCAAGTTCTTCGGGTACAGTGATACCTAACAGGCCCATATCACCAAATTTGCGCCATAAATCCGCTGGAAATTCATTGTCTTTATCTATTTGTTCGGCGCGGGGAGCAATTTCGTCTCGGGAAAACGCGTTTACTGTATCGCGTAACATATCAATAGTTTCGCCGAGGCCAAAATTTAATGAGCTAAAGGTAGATTGCATGTCATTCTCCGTTAAGGTAACGCAAAAGAACAACCTCGCTGCTCTTTTGCTATTTTATGAGGTCTTTTAACTCGCTTTGACAACGAGTCTCCACTGAACTTAGCTCCATTAACACTACAGTAATATCTTCCATTTGCTGTTGTAAATGCTCTTTCTTTTCGTCGATTAAGCTCAGCATGGTATGCAGTTGTTGGACACTAGAACGATCAGCATCATATAAATCGAATAAACGACGGGTTTCAGCCAGTGAAAATCCCAAACGCTTACCACGTAAAATTAATTTCAGTCTTACCCGATCTTGTGGGCTATAAATACGGGTTTGGCCACGACGACTCGGTTTAATCAGACTTTGGTCTTCATAAAAGCGAATGCTTCGTGTCGTGACTTCAAATTCCTTTGCTAAATCACTTATTGAATATGTTTTTTGGCTTTCTATCATTATTCATAGTCCTGAAATTTATTATACCGTACATGAAGTTTACGTTAAGGTAAAGTTTTTACTGGTGCGGTTGTTCAATATATAGATGATAGTTTACCTGTTCGAATAGGTAGACTAAAGCTAAAAGGTGATTATTAAAGGAATAACTTAGGGGGGATAGGTGTTAGCAATAAGTCTAAGCCGCTAAGGTCTAATTATTTAGCATTACCTTAACGTGTAAGTTATATAAAAAATAGGTATATAACTATAATTAAAAGTAAGGAGAGCGGTCGTGGATCAAGATCCGTCTTATCAAGAGCTATATGATACATCGATTCATAAACCACAAGAATTTTGGGCCGATGCTGCTCAAGCAATTAGCTGGAGTAAGCCTTGGGATAAAGTGTTAGACGATAGCAATATTCCTTTTTATCGTTGGTTTACCGGTGCCACACTAAATACGTGTTATAACGCGGTCGATCGTCATGTTGAACAAGGTTATGGTGAGCAAACCGCGATTATCTATGATTCGCCGGTAACCGATTCGAAGCAAAAAATTAGCTTTAGTGAATTGCTGCATCAAGTGTCAAAAATGGCAGGGGCGTTAGCGAGTTGTGGCGTCACTAAAGGTGATCGGGTGGTGATTTATATGCCAATGATCCCGCAAACGTTAGTCGGGATGTTAGCTTGTGCGCGCCTTGGTGCGATTCATTCTGTGGTGTTTGGTGGTTTTGCAGCTAATGAATTGGCGACCCGGATTGATGATGCTAAACCTAAAGTGGTGTTATCTGCTTCCTGTGGTATTGAACCTAACAGAACAGTAGCTTATAAACCGTTACTCGATGATGCTATTGATATCGCTAGTCATAAACCGAGCCATACTATTATTTTTCAGCGTGAACAATTGGTGGCGCAGATGACGGATGGTCGAGATTTTGATTGGCAACAAGTCTCTGACAGCAGTGAATATCATCCTTGTGTTGAGGTCTTAGCAACCGATCCACTTTATATTTTATATACATCAGGCACCACGGGCCAACCTAAAGGCGTGGTGCGCGATAATGGTGGGCATGCGGTTGCACTAGCCTGGACTATGAAGCATATTTACAATGTAAAACCTGGTGAAGTGTTTTGGGCTGCCAGCGATGTGGGTTGGGTAGTTGGCCATTCTTATATTTGTTACGGCCCGTTGATTAATCGTAGCACCACGGTTTTATTTGAAGGCAAACCGATTGGCACGCCAGATGCTGGCATTTTTTGGCGAGTGATTGAAGAATATCAGGTCAAGAGTTTATTTACTGCGCCCACCGCTTTTCGGGCGATTCGGGCCGCAGATCCTGAAGGAAAATTAATTGATAAATATGATTTAAGTTGTCTTAATGCCCTTTATTTGGCGGGCGAGCGCTGTGATCCCGCGACACTGATATGGGCGCAAGATAAGCTGAAAGTGCCAGTGGTTGATCATTGGTGGCAAACTGAAACTGGTTGGTCAATTGCTGCCAATTTACTTGGTAGCTGTCCTGCACCGATTAAAGCGGGATCACCGTCGCGACCTGTTCCTGGGTATAACGTTGAGGTTGTTGACGCTAGTGGCGCGAAAGTAGCGGCTGGTGAATCAGGAATGATTGTGATTAAACTACCGTTACCGCCGGGTACTTTACCGACCTTGTGGCAAAATAATGGTCGTTATTACGATGCTTATTTAAGTCAAGTTGAAGGTTATTATTTGACGGGTGATGCTGGTTATATCGATCAAGACAATTATTTGTGGATCATGAATCGCATTGACGATGTTATTAATGTTGCTGGTCATCGATTGTCGACCGGACGATTAGAGGAAGCACTCAGTAATCACCCAAGTGTTGCTGAAGTGGCGGTAATAGGTGTTCATGATGAACTCAAAGGTGAGTTGCCATTAGGGCTGGTGGTGTTAACCAGTGATTGCGATTTAAGCCACGTTGATATTGAAAAGGCACTGATTAAGCAAGTGCGAGAAGATGTCGGTCCGGTTGCTGCATTTAAACTCATTGCCGTGGTGGATAGGTTGCCTAAAACCCGCTCGGGAAAAATACTGCGGGCAACGATGAAAAATATTGCTAACAGTAGTGAGTATACAGTGCCAGCAACAATTGAAGATGCGTCGGTGCTGGAATCAATCGAACAATCATTACAACAAATGGGCTACGCGCAATAAGTTATCACCACCGAGAATAACACTGCCACCATCTTCGATGGCAGTGTTATGATAAGGGTTAATTCTATTATCTGAGCAAGCAATTGGCTGAACAAGTACAAATTAATTTGCTGTCCTTTCAACGAAAAACGCTTAATTCCTATTTATTAAAAGCAAAAATTCGGGAGTCTGGCGCTATTTTAATACGCAAAGGTCGCTCAAGAAATTGGATTTTGCAGGCTGATTCGAACCAAATTCAACAAATCATCAGTGATATTGAAATTGCCGAGCAGCCGAGTTGGTTGTGGTTAATTAAAGTTCTCTCGAAACAACATCACCAACTGACTGAGTCTGAAATTCTTAATTTAGTAAAACTAAACCCCGCCATTACTATTAATCAATTGGTTTCACTCACTAACTGCACACTATTACAAGCCCGTGCTGCTTTAGATATTTTTGAATGGGACATGTAGCCACGGCTAGCGCATTATAATCTAGATATCGACACATATTACGCAAACACGCCGTAAGTACACCACTGCTTCGCGAACTTCCTTGTATCAAAGACACAAGGTTTCGCTGCGGCTCTAGGTTCGATTTTTCATCCTTGAAAAATAAGGTTTGCTCCACATGTACCGATATCTCCTGCGTTCTGAGTATTAAATTTAAAACGCTCTTGCCGTAGACATGTAGCCTGGTATCTCTTTGAATGAGAATATTTCTTTTTTAGACAAAAATTATAGATTTTCGACTATCCTAGTTTTAGGCAATCAAGTTGCCGACTATTAAGTATTACTCGGTTTTACTCAGTACATTTAAGTTGAGTAATTTTTATTTATAATAATGTTAATAAATAAGAGAATATCTATGAAAATTCCATTAACGCTGATTTCAGCAAGTCTAATGATGATATGTGGTAACAGTACTGCGGCAGCACAATCGCGGACACTACCTTTTACTGAAAACTTTAACGGGGCCCAATTAACGCAATCACTTTCGCAATCGATGGAAGTGTATATTGAGTTGGTACAACCTCAGCAAGCACCGATGTTACGTCATTTAAAAAAAGCTAAAACAGGCAATGACCACAGTGCAGCACTACAAGCGCTCAAGCATCAATTAAGTGCCTTTAATATTAAAACCCTTAAAAATAAATCTAACAAACGAGGTATTCAAGCCATTATTCAGTCTCATGATTTAGAGGCGATTAAGGCATTGCCCGAGGTTAAACGCGTGATGCCAGTGATTCAACATCAGCTAAATCATATCAATAGTGTTCCTTGGATTGGTTCACCCCAAGCATGGAAAACCTTAGGTGGTAATGGCAATAATAATGGCGACCCGATCACGGTCGCTATTATTGATACCGGGATTGATTATTATCATCAAAACCTAGCCGGCGCTGGTGATGTCTCTGAATATGAAGCTGATGATCCTAATATTATTGAACCGGGTAGTTTCCCAACCGCTAAAGTTGTTGATGGCTGGGACTTTGCTGGACCTGATGCCGCTAATCCAATGCCTGATGGCGATCCGATTGATCGCCGTGGCCATGGTTCTCATGTTGCAGGCTCAAGTGCTGGAGTAGGTGTGGAAGGTAGCATTGGACAAGGCGTCGCTCCAGGTGCTCATTTATATGCCTATAAAGTATTTGGTGATGTTGCTGGATCAACAGGCTTGTCTCACCTTGCGATAATGCGAGGGACTGATCCCAATCAAGATGGTGACACCGAAGATCATGTCGATGTCATGAATTTAAGTTTAGGATCATCGTTTGGTATGGCTGGTAGTGCGGGGGCTAATGCCGCCGATGACGCGGCCGCTGCTGGGGTCGTTGTGGTGATTTCTGCGGGTAATTCAGGAAACATCCCATATATTGTCGGCAGCCCTTCCATTGCTCCAGGCGCTATTTCGGTCGCCAGTTCGATTGCTGGTGGCACGACTCAAGGTGCTAATGTTAGCTCTGACGACGCGAGTGTGAATGGTGATATTGTCGCGGTGGAAGGGGCTCATTTTAATAAATTTGCTCAAGGATATTCAATTGATGGTGCGCTAGTCGCTGCTGCGCCGCACAATGGTTGTTCAGCTTTTACCAATGCCGATGATTTTAACGGTGAGGTGGCACTGGTGATCCGTGGTGCGTGTGGTTTTAAAGATAAATACGCCAATGCTCAAGCGGCGGGCGCATCGGGTATTATTGTATATAATGATGGAACGAGTGACTCAAGACAAAATCCACTAGTGATGGGAGGGTTAACCGCAGCCGAAACAATTTCAGGGGTAATGGTTAGTCATACCGATGGCGCGGCTTTAAATAACGCATTAATCCACACCCAAGCAACTTCTGTGGTAGTCAACAGTGCCACCAGAACAAATACCGATCCGAATTTTGATGATACATTATCTGGTTTTACTTCTCGTGGTCCAGGCGATGGCAATATATTTAAGCCTGATTTAGCAGCCCCAGGGCAGAGTATTATTTCTACTGCGGCAGGAACGGGGAGCAGGTCTGCTAACTTCAGCGGGACGTCAATGGCAGCACCTCATGTCGCCGGTGTTGCTGCATTGCTAAAACAAAAATGGCCCAATGTACCGACGGTTGGCTTAAAAGCGATGATGCAGAATTCGTCAACACCCGCCTATATCGATGGTATTGCCGGTTCATCACAACCTTATCCATTATCATTACAGGGTGTAGGTCGGGTGCAAGCTGATGTTGCTGCAACGTTATCTAGTTATGCTTATCCCGGTGGAGTGTCCTTTGGGCGAGTGAACCCAACGTCTCGCGATAGCTTAATTAAGAAAGTAATGATTAAAAATCTTTCTGGCTTAGCTCGAACGTATACGGTTTCACATCAACCTAATCAAACCATGGCAGGTGTTGAAGTTTCGGCAATAATTAAAACTATTCACGTTAGGCCTTGGAGTGAAAAGGCCGTTTATTTAAGGCTAGTAATGAAGCCAAAAAATGCGCCGTTTGATAGTGAAAATAATAGTCAATCGGAAGTAGATGGTTGGATTGTCTTAAATGAACTGGGTGGTGATACGTTACGCGTTGGTTATATGGCTATTGTTGATCCAGCATCAAAAATTTCACTCTATAGTAGTCGCCGTGGCAAGCTTAAATTTAAGAATCGCGCTAAAACCAAGGGTTATGCAAAAGGCTTTACCTTAGCGGGACAAAGCGATACAGACAGGGATTCTGCCGCGACCATTGACAGTTTAGGCTGGCGAAACACGGCATTATTTGGTGCGCCTGCGGTTGAATTTGCCTTAACGACTAAAGGAGAGTGGGGCTCATTAAGTGCTTATCGTGCCATTTTAAGGATTGATAACGACGAAGATGGTAGTGTCGATCATGTGTTGTTTTTACACGATTACGGTAATCGAGGGCAAACAACAGGCACAGTGACCAGTCAAAAGCAGCCTAGCTCAACTCCTAACGGTATTTGGACCTTAACTGATGCTGATTATGATTATAATGATCGCGCGGCATCAGGGGTGTGGATTCGAGATGTTAATGCTTTTGGTTCTGAATATCCGAACATTGGATTCTTAGCCCCAAATGATAGTAGCTTTGATTATGAATTGACCATGGTGAATCGAAAAACAGGCGAGTCAGATACCATTAGTGGTTCAATCGACTTAACACAAGAGATCACCGTCGATACTCCTAATTTTACCTTAGATGCGAAAGAGAAAGCACGAGTGCGTATTACTTCGAGTATTGAAGGGCGGATGCTATGGACTTTCCAATCTAATCAAGTGGGCCGACAATCGACTATTGTTGATATTGACTAATCGTTGTGAGTCTTAAGTAAAAGTCTCCTTTGGGAGACTTTTTGATTTGTTAACCAATAAAAATCATTGAGATATCATCACTCATATTAAGCAAGCGTTCGATATGATGTTGTTCAATAACCATGCCTTTAGTGAGTACTGGAATTCGTCCACCATTGTGGTGTATATCTTGGGTTAAAATCATTTTCGGTACTAATTTGGTAATGTCGATCGGATATTCAATATCTCCTTCATCGGCTTGAGGTCTCTGCTCAAGTAACGTGATGTATTGTTTTAGTATTGCCAGATCAAAATGTTCATTAGCTAAAAGTTGCAGTCGAGTGATCGCTGCTTGAACCGTCAGGGGTTTTTTGGTACTACGTCCAATGATTAAGTTATCAAACTCAGTGACAATTGCTAAAATTCGTGAGCCAAGTGGGATATTGTCGCCGCTTAAATGCTCTGGGCGGCCTAAACCATTCACTTGTTCACTGATATGTTCAATAATATTTGCCACGTACATCATTTCCTCCAACGGCGCTAGCTGCGTTTTACTGTGCTGAAGAAATTGCTCAAACTGTGCAAGTTCTAGTTGGGTTAGTTGATCGTAGGGGGTCGTCAATAGTGATTGCGGTAATGTCAGCTTTCCTGCCTCATAAAGTAATCCCGCGACATAAATTTGGAAAATCATTAGTTTGTCACAGCCTAGTTGATGAGCGAGTAATCGTGCATGGCTAGCAACACGGTGACTATGACCAGTATGTTCTTGGGTGTGGAGGGCGATGGCATTGGCATAAATATCAATAAATACTTGAAATGTTTTGCGCAACCGGGAAAAACTTTTTGCTTCTTTACCAGAAAGCATCGACAGCTTCTTTTTATTTTTTGAGAGAGTTAACTCCATCGACATATTAAGCAATGATAATTGTGAATTTTGTTGTTGATGTTGTTTAAGTAAACTTTTAGTTCGTAGTTCTTCGATTAAGACCGTAAAGGATTGTTGCAGTACGTCGATCAGTTCATCGTTGTCCCATGGCTTGGTAAAGTAGTGGGTTATTTTTCCTTCATTAACCGCATCTAACATCCTATTAATATCGCTATGACCGGTTAAAATGAAGCGTTTAGCACCGGGAGTGATCTCGGCCGCTTGGGCTAAAAATTCGGCGCCATCCATGATTGGCATACGCATATCAGACAAAATAAGCGGGATAAAATTATGGCGTAATAGGGTTAGTGCCTCGAGCGGGTTTGAAAATAAATGGAGAGTAAAATGATGGCGTAACACCCGTGCTAATGCGTTTAAGACATCGATATCATCATCTAAAATCAACAGTTCCGGTTTCGTCATTGTAATATCCTTATAGTATAGAGCTGATTCTACATTATTTTTTGATATTACAAAAACTTATACCAATCTTATTAAGTTTGTGATTTTGTTGTACGTAGATAAAGCAACGCCGTGTACGTTAATTTTGATCAGATTGGTATTATACTTCTAAAGCTAATATTTTTCGTCTTTTTATCCAATGGCAAAGTTTTTTAGCTAGGGTTGGTAAAATGCCATCAAAGCGCTCGATCTCTCTGAGTAATTCGTTTTTGAGGCTGGGATTGAATTGATCATTTATCACGATACCAATGAGTAATGCTTGTGCTTTGTTCAGTTTGTTTAGGGTATTAACTACCGCTGTGTTGGTTGTTCTGCCAGCGAGTACGGTTAATATGGTGCCATCACAGGCGCTTGATATATATTCCGGCGGTAGGTTAGCTCGGTTCGTTAGGCTCATTGGAGAAGTATCAATGAGCACATTGTCATAAGTGTCGAGCCATTGTGTAATGTGGTTTTGGAGGACGCCTGGCTCTCGTAATCCAAGGACTAGTTTACGTTCAATTGGAACCGATATAATGGCAATATTGGTATTACCATTAGCTTGTGGCAATACTGCTGGTAACGGTAAGCCTCGGGATGAATTACTGTTGACACTCGGTTTGGTTAATGCACTTAACTCTGGGTTGTAGATGTTAAAATCAACCACTAAGGTTTTTCTACCTGCGAAGGCATTGCGTTTTGCCAAACTGAGGAGCAGCGAACTGACGCCTTCTCCTGGAGTGGTTGAGACGATAGCTAGTGATTTTATGTCTCGGGCGAGTGTGGCGCTATAAATATATTCAAGTTCAAGATAAGACTCTGGAATGTGGATCATCACAATGCTCCTTTATAATAAACCAAGTAATGACGCTAGAGAGACCAGTTCAAAGACATCACGTAAGCTTGCTCTAGCTTTGGATAAAGTGCTTTGTCGTTGGTCTGGTACATAAACCGTATCGCCAACCCTGATCACTGGTAATGCTGAAAAATCGGCGGTTTGGCTGAAAAGTGCTAGGTCAAACACCTGTGCCTGACTGCGGCAGCAAGAAAGGTTAATCACGGTTATTTTTTCGATGTATGCCGTGGCACTAGTGCCTCCTGCTTGGGCCAATAGATCTAAAATAGTCATGTTGTCGCTATAACTATAGCGTCCCGGTTTATTGACTGCCCCTAATACACGAACGGTCATCTCTTTTGGTTTATCAAGCCATTCTCTATTGCGCTCTGGCAGATAGATTGTGTCTCCCGTTCTAATCTCGGGTAATAGGTGTTCATCGCCAGTTTCAAAATACAGTGCGAGGTTGAGTTGACTAACTGAAGCATGATCAGTATGGCGATGACTAATTCGGATGTTACGAAGGTCTGCTTTGTCGGTCGGGCCATCAGCAGCCGCTAAAATATCGAGAAAATTCATTTTGTTGGTAAACATATAGCGTCCGGGTGCACCCACTTGACCAAAAACGTAAATTGATTTTTCGGCAGATTGCCTGACCCATTGTGCCTTATTATCGTGCGGATCATTGGGTAAACTATGAACCCTAATCGTCGCACCGGCACGAATGATTGGTAGCTTAGATTCACGGGATGCTTGACTAAGGAAGCTATCTAGATCAAAATTATAATGCGTGATTTTGCCATGTAGATCGGGGGTAAGAACGTCAATGTTGGCGGTGTCAGCGCGCGAT
The DNA here is from genome assembly GCA_013214965.1 of Gammaproteobacteria bacterium. Lineage (GTDB taxonomy): Bacteria > Pseudomonadota > Gammaproteobacteria > Enterobacterales > Psychrobiaceae > Psychrobium. Next base: position 20,716 of record JABSRU010000039.1, on the reverse strand, counting down.
GTTGGTCCGCCGACATGGGCTAGTAAGTCAATCAATGACATTTCATTGGCCCATTCATAACGCCCCGGGCGAACGACTTCACCAATCACTCGTACCGCGCGTTTTGGCGATATTTTAAGCCATGACTTTTCATTGATATCGGTTTTTTCGGGGACAAAAATCGCGTCACCGGCCACAATAGCTGGGAGCGAACGATCCGTTGTGCCATGGGTATAAGCGGTGAGATCGAAAGACTCGACTTGGCCATCGGCCTTAATTATTTTTATTTGGCGCGATTCTGCAAATCGTGTTGGTCCGCCCGCATTGGCGAGAATATCCATAAAGGTGATATCTTTTTTCCCTTCATAGGCTCCAGGCTTAAAAACTTCGCCCATGACATAGACCACACTACTTCCGGTTTTAATCTGCTCTTCTTGGCGCGGAATAAAGATTGTGCTCCCCGGAGTGATGAGCGGCAATAAGCTAGCATCACCACTATCAAGGTAGTGTTTAAGGTTAAATAAGACAGGCTCTCCATTGGTAATAACGCGTATTTGTTCGACGCCCGCATAACGTGTTACCCCACCAGCTTTCATCAAAAATTCAATCAAACTGGTGCCGGGGTTAAATGAAAAGGTGCCTTGTTGGTGGACTTCACCAAATACCTTAATTGCGAACTTGTCGCTTGCGTCACCCCCAGCGGCCATCTTGGTCGGATCAAAATCGACTTCGATGTTACCGATCATCGGTGAAGCAGGTACAAATAGCGTGTCTAGAGAGCTCAGACGAGGCAGAATATTATTATCGCCACTATCTAAATATTTTTTGTAATTGAAAATATTAGTGTTATTGCTGCTACGTAGTTGCAATTTATCTAATTGTGCGCCTGAGCGTAGCCCTCCGGCCGCTTGTAGTGCCATTTGCACATTGGCGCTGGCGGATAAAAACACTTTACCGGGTTTTTTTACATAGCCCATGACATGAATCAGCAGTCTTTTTTTCGCCACAAATACCGAAAATCCACTCATGTCTCTAAAAACAGGGCTTAATGATTGGTGTAATATTTTTTGCAGCTCTGTTTCGCTATAACCTATTATCGTGATAATACCGATTTCGGGCAAATTGATCGTGCCATCAATACTGACGGTAAAATCTTTGTTTAGAGTTGTTTCACCAGGCAATGCGATGTGTATTTGGTCGCCTAATTGAATATGATAATTTTGCTTTGCGTGTAACGAACAGGTACATAATAGCAACATGATTAGATATTTTGCCATGACTAATGCTCCTTATTGTGGCTGTGCATGCTCAATTAATTCGATAGTGACGCGTCGATTGACCAGACGGTTTTCGCGTAAACTTCCGACCATGAGTGGGTCATTACTACCCAGTGCAGCGATATCAATACGGTCTTTACTTATTCCCATTATTTGAATATAGCGACTGACTTGTTCGGCACGCTGGCGAGATAGCGCTAGATTATGTTGGTTGGTGCCTGTGTTATCAGCATGTCCAGTAATCAACAAGCGATAATCAGTTAATGTTCTAATTAGCGCTACAGCTTGACCAAGCTTAACTACAAATTTAGGGTTTAATGAAAATGAGTCGACAGCAAACTGATTATCAATATTAAGTAATGCTGCTATCTTTTGACCAAGGGCCCCTGGAGAGCTTAACGGTGGCGTTTTGGCTAGGGTGCAAGCCTGATGCTGATTAACATATTCTAGCTGGTGCTCTAAACGGTCTAATAGTCGCCGTTGAATGATAATATCGTTGGCGGCATCAAAGAGTAATCCGTCCTTAAGCTCATTGCCGATACGAATCTCGCGTGTTTGAGCTTGGACTACCGTGGCAGGAAAGCACAGCTCAGCTCCCTCCAGCACTAGAATATCCAAGTGCTGGGTCAGTAAGGTGTAGTCAAAGTGTAATCCATGCTCTTGACCTAACGGTTGATCGACTGCCACCACATAACGTGGGGCAGAGCTACTTGGTAGTCGATTATATTTGGGTAGCATTGCGCAGCCTTGATTTAAAAATATTATTAGCACGCAGACTAAAATTAGTTGCTCTCTCATCATTAAGCCCTATAAATTGAGTTAATGTTTTGATCTGGCTCCGCTGACCAAGTGACCGACATATTATGATGGATCCTGAGCATTTTAATCAGGGACTTAGGTTGCCCGTGTACCCCAATCAATGACAATGAGTAGCCACGATTACGCATCCGCTTGAAAAGAAAAACAATGGCCCCGATACCTGAAGAGTCGATTAAGTCAACATGATGAAGGTCCAATACCATATGCGGCGTTTGGGATTGCTCTAAGCAAGTAAATTTTGTCTGGATTGTTTTGACGCCATCCGCATCCATGTCGCCGGATAATGTAACAACAAGCTGTTGATTTTGTGCTAGATGAGTTTGTAATATCATAACAATTACCTTTATTGTGACAGGAACATTAAGGTAATTGCAGATATTGAGCCAACTGGTTTATTTTTAAATAAATAGTTTTATCAGTATGTTAGTTTTTTTTTGATGAGGGAATTAAGATGCTCCCTCTATTTTTTTCAATTTGCAATGCAAGATAAAACTATAGACCTCGACCGGTCACCACCACCACCAGGGTTTTTATCAGGATATGCGAATCCATTTTAATCCATTGAATGGGTGTAAACAGTGATAAAGCATAACCATGATCGTAACTAAGCTTGGTTCGTATATCATTTAAACAGGTGTCATATCCTTGGTTTACTTGTGCGAGTCCTGTGATACCTGGTTGGATTAGAAAGGTGCGTTCTGCAAAAAAGGGAATTTGGTCCTCTAGGCGTTGGTAAAATTCAGGCCGCTCAGGTCTTGGCCCTATTAATGACATATCACCGCGCAACACATTGAATAATTGTGGCAGTTCGTCAAACCGGGTTCTCCTTAACAAATGACCTAGCGGGGTTATTCTAACATCATTGACAATTGCCAGTATGGCGCCACTATTTTTTTCGGCATGGTTAATCATGGTTCTAAATTTATACATCATAAAAAATTCCACGTATAACGGCGTCGACAATCCGATGCGTTGTTGAGCAAAAAAGACGGGGCCAGAGCTACTTAGTTTTATCGCGATAGCCGCAAGTAACATCAGAGGCCAGAGCATGAGTAACATCGCACTAGCCAAGATAATATCGACCAGACGTTTGAAAAATTTAATCGATGGATTAATCGCATAAGCATGCATAATAATGTTCCCTTTTGTTAGTGTTACTGACGACATTGGCTATGAAAAACATAACGAATACAACCGATCAAATTAGCGTAATAACCACTGACAACATAATAAATGGTTTGCCAAATTTGGTTTGGATGACTGGGTTTTAGTAAACAATAAATAATAACTGACAAATAAAGTAACGTTTGTAATAGGGCCGTTAGGGCAAAAAACGGATTGGTATAGCATAATAAAAGGCTGCCTAGCCAAGCGCCAATGAGTACTAATGGCATAAAGACTCGCAGTGCTTTTCCTGAGGCAAAGCTGAAAGCGACTCCGCGATACTTTGGCATTAATAATCCTTTAAACCGAATTAATTGTTGAAGATTTCCGGCAGCAATACGTTGCCTGCGACGTAATTCTAATTTATTGGTGGCTTGTTCTAACTCAATGGTGTTGATAGTTGGATCATAGATCGCGCGATACCCTTGTTCGACGACAGCCATGGCAATAACAAAGTCATCGTTAATGGTATTTCTAGCCAATGGTAGAAATAGCTCACGGCGAATCAAATAAAATGCACCGTGAGCGCCAATAATTGAACTAAGTTGAGCCTCACGTTGTTTGATATCACTTTGATATTGCCAATAGGTTTGCTCGCCACGAGACCCCGGATTTGCCAGTAAATAGTGACCAGTGACTAAACCAACCTGTTGATCGCAAAATGCGAGATTGGCTTGAATTAATGCATCAATTGAAATCAGAGCGGAGACATCACTCATGGCGATAATGTCGGTCGTCAGTTGCGGTAATAATGTATTGATTATTGCTACTTTACCGCAGTTATGAGCAAATTCGATTATCTCGATATTGAGTGATTGACAGCCAAATTCAGTGATAGTCTGTCGTGCTATTTGAGCGGTTTTATCATGGCAACCATCACAAGCAATAATCACTTTTAACAATTCTGGGGGATAATCGAGTATCGCTAAGTTACGTATTTTTTCGGCGATATATTGTTGCTCGTTATAGGCTGGGATCACGAGAGTGATACTAACAGGCGTTAAAGCACAGGCATGGCGTTTTTTCGTTGGTAGGGCGCTCTGTACTGACGAATGTTCGGTTAATTTTTTGAGCAGCAAAGGGTAGCCAACATGATGGTAGATAATAAGTAACATACAGGTAATAGTTAAGATGATTAAGATGATTAACATGATTATTTCTCCTTAATTTACGGGGAAATTAGCTTGGCATAAGCGTTAGCCATGCCTTGAATATTGCGATGTTGTGCGATAAATTGGCGTGGAGTAACCGTTGTGCTGCGCGATATCATCGTTTCGATCGCATTCACTAATTGCTCAACATTATCCTGCTCGATCAACAAACCGGTGGTTTGGCAAAGTGCCTCGGCACTGCCACCCACATTAGTCACTAACGTTGGAATGCCACAAGCTTGTGCCTCCATTGGTGATAAGGGCAGTCCCTCTTGTCGTGACGGTAAACAAAAAATATCGAGAGATTGATAAAAATTGGTCATGTCGTCCAGTTGACCAAGAAAATGTATCTGATGTTCAATGTTTAATTTCACCGCCTGTGCTTTGAGTAAATCAGCACAACTACCATCGCCAGCAATCGCAAGATGGATGGAGGATGAGAACTGGCTAATCGCATTGATCAAGACATCTTGTCCTTTTACTACCTCTAAGCGAGCAGCGTTACCGATCAGTACCACGCCAGTCGGAAGTTTTAAGTGGTGGCGGGCACTATTGCGGTTACCGGGGATAAATTTGGTGGTATCGATTCCATTGTAAATGAGGGTAACGTCATGGTGATTTAGATAAAATTTGATTTTATTCGCTACTGCTAATGCGTCAGCAACGACAGTGGGCTTAACTAGTAGTAGCAAAAATTTCTGGAGGATCCGGTGCTTGATATTGATTAAATGCCAAGCATCATGTTCGGTATGGACATGTTTGGTTATACCAATGAATTTGGCAGCAATACCGCCATAAACTAAGGGGCCGATGTGGTGACTGTGTAGGGCACAAACGTGATATTTTTTGAATAATAAACACAGTCGATAAACCGTTAACCAAGATAACCCGCTTGGCTTGTTTAAAAAAACGATTTGATCTCTGACTTGCTCTAGCACTGGCCAACGCTGAATTGCCTCTTCTTTTGTTCCTTCTAGACTAAAGATAATCGTCTTAAAAGGTTGGTGCTTGAGTAACGATAGCACCATGGTTTCAATGCCGCCAGGTCTTAAATGTTGGACAACTTGTGCGACAACTGTTGTGTGATGCAGTGACATATGAGTGTTCCTTTATTTAAGGGGGGGAATACGACTAATCACGGGAACCGATGATAATAGTTCGAGCTGATCGCGCCTAAAAATTGTGTTATCCGTCAGTGAAAACAGAGTGACTAAACCACCGCCGAGTAATGTGCCAGCGAGGAGGCCTGATAGGATGTAAGCAAATAGTGGGTAATTGTTTGGAGTAGCCGGTGTATATGGACGATCAATTATTTTGATCCGCTTGTTTTGCTCAAAATGACCTAAAGCTCGGGTCATTTTTGCCATTTCAAAGCGATGGAATAGTTTTTCATACAACTGTTGTTTGATCTTTAAGTTACGTTCAAGTTTAATCATTTGTTGTTCATCGGCGCCGAAACTTGCGGCCGTTTGTTCAAAATTGGCAATCATGGTGGTTAAGGAATTAATTTCTTCGCTCAAAAATAGCAATGTTGAGCGAGCTTCTTGTAATTTTTCAAGTTGAGTGATCAAAAGTGGTTGTGCCGTATTGCCTGTGGTCACCGATAGCGAGCTGACTAAGTCCCACAGTTGTTCAGCATTGAGCGCCTGAGTTTTTTGATCCAGTAGCAATTGGCGTTCACGTTCTAAGCTGCTAATTTCCCTGATAGTGGTTTGAACCTTGGAGTGTTTCGAGGTATAACGGGCTTTTAATAACGCTAATCTGCCACGCAGTTGGATGATTTTCTCTTCAATTTTACCGATGATCGGATTAGTTTTTGACAATTGAATGTGTAAGCCGCCGAGGCTTTTCTTAACCCCTGAACGTTGCGCTTTTTTTTGTGCCAAATCGAGTTTTAATTTAGCAATTCGACTGATATTTGCGCTATGCAATTGTGGCAGATTTCGAGCATGAGTATCTTTAAAATTTGCCAATGCTTGTTCTGCCTCTTCAAGTTCAAGGTGGCGTTGTTTTAGGTATCTTTCTAGAAATACCGCTGAATCTTTCATACTAGAACGTTCGGGCGCTAATAATTGCTCGATAAAATATCGACTGACGGTTTCCAACATCGCTGCCATACCAACAGAAGATGACGCAGTGTAATCAATACGAATCAGATCTTTACCAGCCATGCTCATCACCAGCGATTCTGATAAGTGGGCAATGATTTTTTCATAGGCATCGTCCTTAGTCGTGTCATTAATGAGCTGTTGTTCACGCGCCACTGCACCGAGAATATGACGAGAGTGGAGCAGCGTTTGTAAGGAATCTAGACGCTCTTTGAGCATGGAAGAAACGGCGAAATCTTCAAGAAAAGGGTTCATTTTAGCGGTTTCTTGAATTAGCATACTGGTGTGTGATTTATATTGCTTGTCGGTCGTGAACCCGATAATTGCCCCGATTAAGGGCAAAATAATGATCGGTGTTATCAGCAAATAACGACGACGCCACGCAGCAATTAAAATATAGAGCAGTTGATAGGATAAGTCATTCATAGCTGCTCCAGTAGGTTGTTAACTTGCGCCGCACGGGCTTGCCACGTTTGATTTACAACTGCGCGTTGTTTACGATAATCAAGCGGTTGTTCTGGTTTTATTTTACGTAATGCAGCGACCATTTGGTCGGCGTTATGCACGACATTAATCAATGATTCATAAGGCTCTAATGCTGGGAATTCTGTACTAATTATTGGTCTTGCTGCGGCTAAATATTCGCGTAATTTAAACGGATTACATGCTCTAATTTGGCGATTATCACGAAATGGTAATAAAGACGCTTGCCAATGCTGACAATACTGCGGCAGTAGTTGATGCGGCTTAGGACCTAGAAAATAGACATTAGGGTATTGGCGCAACACGCTAACATCAATGCTAATTTCGCCAATGAACACAAAATTCCATTGTGGTAATTGGTTGATGGTTTGTTGTAATAATTCAAGATCAAGCCAACTGGAAATACTGCCATAATAGCCAGCGATGGGTTTGTTTACTGGTAGATCTGCGGCACGTTGAACTGGGGTTGAGAATAATTGATAATCAACGCCATGCTCTACGGTGACCACCACTTTGCCTTTAAATTTAGCCCGTAACACCTTACTTGAGGTCAATATGAGATCGGCTTGTTCGGCTAGTTGTTGTTCCCGTTGATTGACTGTTTCGTGATCCACGCCGGCGAGCGCACTAAAGTCATCACAGCAATAATAAACGATTGCCGATTCGTTTAGCCGACCGATAATATCGACCGCCGTGGGTAATGAAATCCATAAAATAGGACGAGTTAATTGGTGACGTTTGATTTGTGCTCTTAGTTGATGAGCTAATAGTGTTGCGGCAATAAATCGGCTAAATCCCCCTTTGGGAGCAGGTAGTGTTTTGGGATTAACCACCACAAACATACTGTTTTCTTTGGTTTGGATCTTAGTTGTGGTTAGCCAGCCAATAACTTTAGTTGATAAACGCTTAAGATCTTTGATGCTCCAACTCGGTTGGCGTAAGCCAATTGAATTGACCCAAATGATTTTACGGTGATTGGCTAAGTGGCTAATCAGTTGTTGAGTGCTACTGGGCAGCCCGCCCCAATCTTCAGCAAAGACGATGAGATCTCTGTTGTTTGTGCGATTGATAAATTGGTTCATATCATCGGTCCTATGTCGGGGTTCTGATACTCATTACCAAAGCAGAATTGATGCCAATGATATGTCTTTAAATATCATTCGGTTAAGTTGTTGTCGATGGATTGTTTCGCGTAAAATGCGAATTAATTTGCAAAATGCAACTGTTTGGCTAGGGTAGTCCAGCGTGATACCGCTAAGATTAATGCTGCTAATATATAAATTGGCCAGGTGAATCCTTGGGTTAAAAAGGTACCCGCGACCACCGTTCCAATCATTCCAGAAAATACGGCCTGGGCGGTTGCAATAATCGTTGGCGGAACCTTATCCAATGTTTGGAGCACCACAATACTTTGATAGGCCATCCGTATCAGCGCAATGATTAGGGTGATAAAAACTATCAAGCCAACGATACCCGTTTCAGCTAAGACCCCAAACCAAGTGCTATGGACTGCGTGATTTAATCCATCCCAATGTTGGCTATAAAAAAAATAATTGGCATAGTAGTTATCGATACCCACGCCGGTGATCGGATTATGTAAAGCCATTCTCCATGCAGCTTGCCAAGCAAATAAACGGCCCTGAGCTGAGGCGTCAAGCCCTTGTTCTGCGGCGCCACCTGAGGAACGTTCAGAGATACCAGCCACGGTGTAAAGTAATATTGAGGCTATTAGTACTAAGGCTATAAATGCCAGTTTATTGTTGATTTTTCGGTAAATAAATACCCCAAAAACCGCCATTATGCCTAGCAAGCCACCACGACTCTGTGTCGCCAGTACCGCAAAAAAGAGGATGGGTAGGCTCACATAACCAAGCCAGCGTTGCCATGTAGCGATATTATTGGTGGTGATTAAGCTTAATGAAAATGCCGCCGGAAACATCAATACCAAGGCCAAATCGTTTGGATCGCCCAGCACCGATCCCATGGTTCGCCCAATAGTGACTCGGGTACCTTCGACCAGACCAACATGATTGGCTTTGTTGAGTAACGCGACGATACCAACTAATGTACCGGAAGATGTTAGTAAGGTTGAGGCGAGTGAAAAATCTCGCTCGGTGCGGGTGATCCAGGTAATAGCGTAGGTCATTAACGCAATTTTACAGAAAATATCATTAAAATAGGTCAGCGCAAGTGAGCGATTGCTCGCCATCGCGACTCCGATAAATACCAGCACGAAAAAGTAAGTGAGTAGGGTTAATTCTCGATTCCACCATAATGTGATTTTATGGCTTATCGTGATATGCCATATTAAGCTAGCGATAGCGGCTAGTGATAGCATTAACGGTATTTTTAAAGGATAGAGCACAGGGATCACTTCATGAATTCTAAAGAACGAGAACACCACAAACAGCAAAACCATTTCAAAGGGCCGGGCAATCACTAACATGACCACGATAGGAAGCATAGCCAGCGCGGGGCCCCAAATTGGGTGCGGAATTAACCACCAAACTGCACTTAATAGCACACAATAAATTAGGGCGCAGCATAAATCAAACTGATGGTTCGAGCTATCGTGAACCATCAGTTAACCCAATCGAAGATTGAGCGATAACAGATCATGTTTGAGCGTGGTAACAAACACTCCGCTTAAGGCTAACATTGAGACTGACCAACCGATAAAGCTCATTGGGATATATTGGCTAAGAGTAATGAGTGCAGTTGCACATATGATGATACCGAGTATTTTTGTTTGATGATAAGGTAATGGTAGGTTGTGCTGGCTGGCAATATAAAATAATAACGCCTTAGACACATAAGCAATATTGAGGGCGATAACAACGGCCCAAATTCCCCACTTTTCGATGCCCAACCACATAATCGTTAGACCGATCGCCGCGCAAATAAGGTTGATCGCCAGTTGTTGGTATGTCGATTGACCATAAAAACAGCCAATATTGACTAGCTCGGCGATTTCCTTGAACGCCATCGCTAATACCAGCCATAACACATATTGGATCGCCGGATGGTACGCTGGCGCTAACAGAGAATGGATTAAAAATGGCGCGATAAATGACACCATCACGGCGACAGTCATCACGACGATAATACCAATCATGATGCCGTGAGCTACTTTAATGACCCCGGCGGGTTCTTTTAATAGGGAAAATCGTTTTGGCAGCCACCACATGCCAAAAGGTTGCACTAACAAAGCGGTGGCCAGTGCAAATTTTGCGGCGACACCATAAATAGCAACATCGGTTAACGAGTGTTGGGCGGCCAGGAGCCACCGATCAAAACCTGCCAATGAAAAAGCAATAAAACCACTACCGACAATCGGTAAACTGTAACTTAAAAATTGCTTAAATTGATTGAGCTTAAAGACAATACCAACTTCATTAATCATCATTGCACTCAAGATAGCAGCCTGTAGTACGGCGGCAATTAAACTGGCGACGAGGACACCAGAAACCCCAAACCCCAAATGTAAAAAGACGACGATCATAATGGCTTGCGCAATCGTTCTAAGGATTGTCGCTAAAAAAAATGTCAACACCCGTTGTTGCATTCTGAACCAAGCTAAGGGAATTGCGATAGCGCCTTCGAGCGACACAACAATTAACATTAATCTAAGTTGTAATACCGACAGTTCGACTGAAATATTGGCGATTATTTTAGGTGCAATCAGCCAGCCAGCGCACATAGCTAGGCCTCCGACGATTAGTGCTAGTGTTAAAACAACTGCTGCCCCTTGGCTATTTTCCTCGGGATCTTCTTGAGTTCCAGCAAACCGAAATAGGGTGTTTTCTAACCCCAGTCCGACCAACACACTACAGACAATGGCAATACTGGATAATAATTCAAGCTGACCAAATTGCATTGGCTGCAAATAGTATGCGGTGATCGGAAGCATAATTAGTGAGATACTTTTCATCAGTGCAATACTCAATCCGTAGACCATCGATTGTTTTAGGGCCACTGGAAACTTGCTGATTAATTGAGTGAACATTTGCGATCTCCTGTACGAGTAACAGTGATTACATTAGGACAATATCTCGAACCGTTTTGTATATATCTTTGGCGTGATAATGACGGCTAACCTGTTGTCCATTTTGACCTATTTGTTTTATTTTTTTGAGATTTTGACCGAGTATAAGTACTTGTTTAGTGAGGTCGTTGAGGTTGTTTGCTCGGTACTTTATACAGTTAACGCCATGGTGTAATGTTTGATCCCAATAGGCGTTGTCCTGTGGAATAATCACGCAATGGCCTGCCGCCAGCGCCTCAAGAATTGACAAGCCGAACGGTTCATTGTTGCTGGTCGAAATAAAGATATTACAATTGGCACGGATCCGATCTAAATCTTTGGGTTGCTGATGCCAATATAATTTGGGCAGTAACACCGGTGCAAGCGATATAGGCTGTCGGGTATTGTAAGGGCGAATATAGCAAATATCGGCGGCGGGTCGATGAGCTAGGGGAATTGAAGACATCGCATCGATAAAAAAATCCAGTCCTTTCCATTTTAGTAGCGATGCCGCCCATAAAATTTGCGGGGTATGATATTGACATTGCGATGGCCACGAACTTTCACCAAGGCCGATATTAAGCAGATGAAATTTACCACTATTGAGCAGTTTATCTGTTTGTTGTTGATTGTTACTTTTTTTAAGGCATTGTTTAATCGAATCTAAACTGCTTTGGAGATAAAATGTATAGGTTGCTCGCATTAAACATCGTGCCACCGTACCAGAGCTGGGTACTGGGCCATGAATTAACTGGAGGATCCTAAAGCCTAAAATCTTCTGACTTAAATAAATGGATAAATCAACCCCAGGGCTAGACGCCCCAATTGCTAGGTTAATCTTGCCATAACGCAATCGTGCCACGATAAGGTGTAATGTGAGGAGCAGGTGACGTAAAAAATAGCACATACCTTGCTCTTGAGCTGTTAGCCATGAGGGCTCGAACAAACGCATGAATTGAAAACGTTGATCCCAACTGTTTCTATCACGGGTAATGACCGTTATTTTTTGCGTTGGCTCTATAAAAGTCATTAACAGATCGTTAGTGGCGACTTTAGAGCCGCCAGCGAAGGCTATGGCATCGATCACGATAATATGGTCATATGATTTCATATTGATTCCTTATGGGTGATTAAGCGCTTTAATGCAAAATGAATAATGCTGGTAGCTACCGCAAGCATTGACCAATGACTATGCCAGGTTAGCGCATGCATAGGTTTGCTAAGCATTTTGAAATATAGTGATTCGACTGCTGTAACATGTTTTTTAATTAAAAATAGTTTTTCTATTCGTGCTTTGGCAGCATGGCCAAATTGGCGGCGTAAATCGGGGCGTAAATACAGTAACTCGATAGCTTGAGCAATTTGCTGTGGTGCTTGAGGTGGTACCAATAACCCACTGTGATGATGTTTTATCACTTCTGATATGCCGCCAACATCGGGGGCAATCACCGGAATGTTATGTAATCCCGCTTCCGCTAACACCAAACCGAAAACTTCCTCGGTCGCGCCAGAGATAAATAGGTCAATGCCACTTTGTAATAAGCTCGATAGATCTGAGCGCTCACCCAGCAAAAATACGTGCTGCCCCACACCTAATGCATTTATTTGTTGTTTGAGTTGCGCATGGCAGGGACCTTCCCCCACAATGATTAATTTGGCCGGAATATGATGTTGGCGCACTAAAACTAAGGCATTGATTAATATATCCATGCCTTTTCGTGCAATGAGTGAACCAGCCGACATTAAGATAAAATCGTTTTTATCGAGCTTAAGAAATTGCTTTATCTTAATGTTTTGGTTGATCTTTAGTCGCTGGGGATCAATGCCATTAGCAATAACACCGAGGCGGTTTTGATCGAAACCATCATCGATATATTGTTGGGCTACTGGGTGACTGACGGCGATGAGATGCGAGACATGATGCAAACCGAGGCTTATTCTATCGCGCAGTGGATAACGGCAATGCAGGTGCGCAATCAGTGGCACTCTAGTCTTTCTAGCGACTAAGTTTAGCCACTGACAGGGCGCGCCACTATTACTGTGGATAAGCTTAATTTGATGGTGTTGAATCAGAGTGATGCCTTTACTGACTAGGGCGAAGAAAGCGAAAATATCGTAAGCGGGTGCTTGCCAACCTAATAGTAGTGGGAATGGCTGTTGTATCACAGTAATACCGAGTTTTTTAATTTGCGATGCTAGCTGCATACTGTTGCACCATACCATGGGCGAAAAGCGTGTGCGGTCAAGGTGTGAGAGTAAATCTAACAAACAACGCTCGCTGCCTCGAATCCAATCCTCGCCATAATGAACAAACAAGATTGGGGTACCTTGATTAGTCTGTGTCATGGGATAATCCCTTTAAGTGAGAATGTAATTTCTGGTGACCACAATGGTTATTGGCCAAGGCTTGGTTATAGCAATTAATGATGATTGGGATAGCCACCGTATCGCTAAATTTTACAATGATTTTTTTTCTGGCATTGCGTGATATCAATAAATTATGCTTAAGGGATCCACTTAACCATTGGCAAATGCCATAGCGTAAGGCATTAACATTTCCTGGTGGTGCTAACCAGCCACAGTGCTGATCAATGAGCCGATTGAGGGCGCCGACATTGAAGCTACATACAGGAATACCACGGGCCATCGCCTCAATGGCTGCCAATGGTAAACCTTCGTGCCGAGAGGGCATGACCAACAACCCAATATTCTGCCATTGCTGATCCATCGATGCTTGGTGACCATGGAACACAATATTATCGCCAGCTGCTGCCATTAGGTTTTGTTGCATTGGACCTTCGCCGTAGAAATGAAATTGCTGATTGCTAAAGTAAGTGGCGAGCTTAAGGAACGTGTCTGGCCCCTTTTCGTAACTAAGGCGACCGACGAAGGCAATTTGTTCGCCGGGGAAAGTTTGCGGTTCGATAGCGACAAAATTGTCGACAATCGTCGCCTGATGATCAAGTCGCGAATTTATCGCGGCACTAACCGTAATGAGTGCATGTGAGAGGCATGCACTCATGCGATCAACTAAATCATAAACCGCCAATTTACCGCTGGATTTTTCACCAGCATGAAAAGTACTTACGATGGTGCTTTTGGTAAAGAAGTGCGCTATTCGTGCATAAATCCCTGTTTTATAGCCATGGGTGTGGACAATAATGGGTTGCTCTTGTTTTAGCGCGTAGATCAAAGAACATAAGCCATGGCGCAATACCCTAAATTTTATGTTGTTGCGGTGAAATAACGGCATCAGAGGGTGAGTGCCATAGTCGGTCATGAAGATCACCTCAACGGCGATATGATGTTTGTGTAAGCTGCTCGCTAATTGGAAAACATGGGTTTCTATCCCGCCGAAACTACGACTATCCAATAACAGCCAAACTGGTCTCTTTTTAGTCATCATCAATCACTCAGGGTTATTATGTGGTTAGTACTAGGGCTGCAAACAAGGTGCCACAAATAAAGTTGTTAAATATCAGCTTTTTATATCTATAATGATGCGCGAGTGAGATGGTTTTTTTAATCAGCGTTGCAAATTGCAAATTTAATCTAACTTTCGGTCAATCGTTAGATAATGACGATTCATCCCATGCTTGTTTCTTGCGGTAAATCGTTGAGGGACTGACTTCTAGTAGGGCGGCAGCTTGGGGGACATTACCCTGACAGTAAGAGATAGCGTTTTCAATGGCTTGTTTTTCGGTTTGCCATAACGGGATAACTTGGTGTGTGGCGGCCGTATTTTCTTGGCGTATACTTTCGCCAATGGTGTTGATAATGTCTTGATTATCGATTGGGGAAATGGTGGTAGACAAAGCACTAATGATCATCTGTGAATTTATTTGATCGCCGTTATTTAGAATAATAATCCCGTGCACAATGTTCTCTAATTGCCGGACATTACCTGGCCAATTGTATTGATTTATAATTTGTAGGCATCCTTTAGAAAAACCACGGAAATTTTTATTTTCAATCCGTGCATATTTTTTTAAATAATGCTTGGCGATTAATAATCTGTCTGCGCCACGGTCCCGCAGTGCGGGTAGCGAAAAGGTAATAATATTGAGTCTATAAAATAAATCTTCACGAAATTCACCACTGAGAACGGCATTGCGAATAGAGTTTGACGACGCTGAAATAAGCTTGGCATGAAATTTTTGGCTTTTGGTGCTACCCAACGGCGTGAACTCGCGCTCCTGTACAACCCTTAATAATTTGGCTTGTAATGGTTTGGACAAGGAGGTTATTTCATCTAAAAATAATGTGCCTTGTTTTGCCGCAGCAAAAACGCCTTCTTGGGCTGACACTGCGCCAGTAAAGGCTCCTTTGATATGGCCAAATAATTGAGACTCCATGAGGTTTTCAGTGAAATTGGCACAATTTACCGCTAAAAATGGCTGGCTTTGATGAAAATTTTCTTCATGACAGGCTTTGGCTACAAGTTCTTTTCCGGTGCCCGTTTCACCGGTGATAAATATCGGTGCATTGGACGTTGCCGCCTGACAAATATTATCAAATAAAGTTTTCATCGATGGGTGTGCTGCGATCATCGAGTGAAAATTAATGGCCTCATCGGTTAAAGGCTGACGCTGAGGTACATGATGTGAGGAGTTGTTTTGTAGCGCTTTGCTAACAATAAATCTTAATTCTTTATTATCCCATGGTTTACAGATATAGCGCTCGACCGCGCCGGAATTAAAACCACTTGAAACACTTTGAAAATCTTGATGAGCAGAAAGGATAATACGCTGTGAATCTGGCCATAATACTTGTATTTTACTCAGGAGTTCACACCCTTCAAGCTCAGGCATTTTTTGGTCGGATATAATAATTTGTGGCTGATTAAATTTGCAGTATTTCAGGGCTTCAGTTGGGCAGGAGTAACTAATAATTGTCGCTTGAATGCCATGCAAAGTGCGTTCGAGGGCGGCGAGTACATCCTTGTCATCATCCACTAATAACAACACTGGTAGTTGCGATGTATCTAGTACCGAATCAAGCATAAAACCTCCTGTTTGTTAGCTTATCTAATTAATTATAAATGGTAAACAGTGTTTGTCAAATCAGTAGCGTTCGACGGTTTTAGGGCGATAAAGGAATAAAAATTGAAAAACAACTGCCTAGGCCAACCGTTGAGGTCACTTCAATTTTACCGCCATGTTGCTCCATAATACCATGGCTGATTGATAGCCCTAATCCCGTGCCTTGACCGATGGGTTTTGAGGTATAAAAAGGGGTGAATATTTGCGAAAATTTATCCGGCTCAATTCCTGAACCGGTATCCGTTATCTCGACCACTGCATAATCCTCATCGATAAATGAGCGAATAGTAATGTCACCGTGATCGGTAATTGCTTGAGATGCGTTGATAATAAGATTCATAAAGACCTGATTTAGTTTGCCCGGATAGACCATAATTAAGGGTAGGGGAGCTAAATCGATGGTCAAATCACAGTGATATTTTATTTCATTATTAGCCATATTGATAGTTGCCTTTAGCCCTTCATTGATGTCGGAAAGGACTTTGTCCGGGCTATCTTGACGGGCAAAGGTTTTGAGACTTTGCACAATTTCGGCCACCCGTTCAATCCCTGACATGGTGCTATCAATTAATGGCCCGATATCTTGGCTGATGTATTCGATGTCGTATTGCACGATTAATTTTGCTAATGATGGCTGTTGCTGCTCGGTAATAACATCTTGCTGGATTTGCTGATGATAACGTTGTAAGTCTTCGCTATAGTTTTTGAGTATTTCGACATTGCTTTTGACAAAACCAATGGGATTATTTATCTCATGGGCAACCCCTGCAGCTAACACCCCAATGCTGGCCATTTTTTCAGATTGAACCCGCTGTGACTCACTGTGTTTTAATTCATCATTGGTGTGGGCCAATTGTTCATAGCTTAGCTTCAGCGCCCGTTCTCTTTTTAATACTTTTAGGGTCATGTGATTGAATTTATCTAGTAAATCAGCCAGTTCTGTTATTTTTACATCGGACTGTAATTGTTGAGCTTCCTTGCCATATTCTAAATTGTCGGTTGCTTGTGATAGTTCTAGAATAGGCTTAACCAGTTGGCGATAACCAAAAAAATAAGCGAATAAAGTCGCAACAAAAGTAGACAAAATAATCAATAAACTTAACTGCAAGACTAAATTATTAATGCCTTCATTAATGGCCCTATCATCAAAGGTAAATCTTAGGCTTAGGCCAAGTTCCGGCCAAGGATTAGTGCGTACTAAACCTTGGCGTTGCTGACCAAAGCGTGCAATAACATGTGGACCCTCTAACAGCTCAATGCTTAATCCTGCCTGTTGTGATGGTTCAAGCTGGTGGATTCTGTCGATCGGGATGGTTGCGGTTAGCACACCCTCTACGCCATCATGATAAAGAACCGCGACAGCCAATACCCAGAAAAACTGCTGGTCAACTTCTTTAATACCAATATAACTTGATGCTTTTTCGTTCAATAGCGGGCTTAACCAGGGGGCATTATGATGATGAAATGTTACTGCTGAACTCGTGGCATGAATATAACTCCCCTCAAAATCCAGCAAACTTTGCGAATAACGCTGACCCAAAAAACGAAAATCAGACATTAAGTCTTGGATCTTCCCTTGATTATTTTCGGGTTGCATCAGGCTTTGAACGACAATGGGATAATTGCTTTGTTCGGTTAGAATGATTAAGCGGTTAGCTAAAAATTGCTGATAATTACTGGCAATGGTCGCCATTTCACGTTCGAGTAGTTGTTCTTGCTGCTCACTAATTGAATTGATGACCTGATTAACCACAATGACCGTTGTTACGACAGCAAGCGCTAAATAACTGACAAAAACAAAACGTGCTAACGCAAAGGAAATTGTGGTTCTTTTCATCGATTATTTTTCCTGATTAACCGCGGCATTGGGGTGCAGAATTATTTGATTAGCATCGCCATAAGAGGCCATCCCATAGTCTTGTTCTGATAATGCTTCATGGCTGTTTTGATCGTTAGGATTGCCTGAAAACGGTTGGCGATACTCTTTTATTAATCCTTTTACTGGTTGAGTTAGCTGTTCTAATGCACGGTGAATAGCGAGTTTATCGACCTTTATATCACCAGTTAAGCCAGCTTGTTCAATCGCCGCTATTAATATTTTTGTTAAATCATAGGCGTGAATAAACCCGGCGGGTGCCTTGATATCTTGCACCGTGATAATGCTGGGATCAATTTGTTGTGCTTGTTTAAATACTTGTTGAGAAAATGGGGTCGCCGGGGTGGAAATATAAGAAAATTTAGTTTGGATAAACTGGAGATCTAGATTTTCTCGTTTTGTCGCGGTGATCACTTTTTCAAAGTCGCCCCCGGTGATGCCCCAGTGACTTCGAATCGCAAGGTGATGATCGAGAGAGAGGAGCGCATTAGCAAACACTTTACCTTCGGGAGAATTACCAACAAAAAATATTACATCGGCTTTTTCATTGATGATCGAACGGATCATGATACGGGCTTGATTTTCTTTAATGCCCCAATTAAACCAGCCAATCCCAACAGGGGAAATCCCCAATTTAGCCAATGACTTAGTCATGGTGTTTTCATTTGATTTACCCCAGCCAGTGTCTTCTAATAGTAGATAAGGGCGCTTAAATCCTTGTGCTATTGCTTGTTGAGCGATGAAATGGCCGGCGTTAGAATCGTCAATCGATAATCTAAAAATCCAGTTTTCAGCTTGGGCAGAACGGGTAATTGGACCCGCAGCAGCCCAAGGAACTAAGGTTAGAATTTGTTGCTGATTGATGAATTTCTTATTAGCCAATAGTGGCGGCGAGTGTAAACCACCAAACACAACCAGTGCTTGGCTGTCTGCCAAATATTGCTTGAGATGTTGTTTACTACGGCGTGAATTGCCACGATGATCTTTAGTTTCAACGGTAAATTGATAACCGGAAATTTGATGGTTTTTCTCGCTTAAAGCGGTATTAATACCCTGTTTTATCGCTATACCAGCCGCTTTGGTCGTGGTGAAATCGGCATCAAGAATTATCTTGTAGTGCTTTATTTCGCCTTGACTGGTTGCGCCATGACTGGTTGAGGTCATCGTCAGTATTGAGATCATAAACCCCAAAAATAACCCTCGTTGAACTGATTTTACCGTGCCCATATTATGCTCCCTAATATTAATTTAGCTTATCCATAAACTGGCTATATAGTTAACTATAATAAAAATATTAACAATTAAATACTTTTATGTGAAGGGGATACATTTAGAAGGGTGTTGTTAATATTAACTTGCCTCACTATTAACGTTAGCGACCAGTGAGGGGAATAGAAAAATGGATATACTGTAAGCCAACAAAGGAGCACCAGGTATTGATGGAATGACCGTTCCCTTTATGGACAGAGCAAGGCGGCTGGCGGCGATGCAAAAGACAATTGGAGCAAGGAGGATATCAACCCAGTGCGGTTAGACGCGTTGAGATCGATAAACCTGATGGTGGTAAACGTCAATTAGGGATCCCGAACGTTATTGATCGTGAATACAGCAAGCGCTAAGTAATGCTTACTTGAAAGCCGCTTGTTTGGCTTCTTTAAGAGATGGAAGGATTGAGGTTCATTATCCTAAATGAACCGCCCTGTACAGATCCGGATTCAGGGTGGTGTTGGGCTGGGCTGGAGGTTAGAGATCTCCGGCTACCCGATTATGTTGCTGTTCTATCTTTCTGCTGAATACGGGTCTTCAGCTAAGATATAAGCTCTTAAGTCCGATTTTTGTTCATGATTTTCCAACCATTCACGCAATTCTTTAATCTTTGAATAGGTCCCCTCGCCAGATTTGGCTAGATAAATTTCCGAGATATTATCTTTGGCACTATTTTGTTTTATTTTATTTTGCCAATGCTGCGTCACCACTGCATTTAGACAACCAGCTAAACCTTCGTTTTTGAGTAAATCCCATTCACCTTTATCGAGCCACAATCCTCCAACTATTGAGCTATAGTCTATCTTATGCTCATTTGTAGATGATATTCGAAATTTTGCATAATAGTTCCCGAAGATGGGCATATTAATGCCTTTTTTGTATCCGCAATTTCGGATTCTTCGAAACTAATATTCTCAGAAAATTTATATTCTGGATTCCGATCTTTCCATAAAACGTAATCTTCAATTAGGATCCAGTCTCCGCCACATGATGTGCAAGAATGAGCGCGAAACTGTCCTTCAATAAAACTAGGCTTTAAATAACCATTATTACAACTTGTACAATTCATTAAATTTCCTTAATTTGTGCCGTACACTGAAAACTTATATTGCAACATAAGGCTGTAGAATTAACCGTTTTCAGCCTAAATTTTTAACATATGAAGACAACAGTTCAGATTGTTCATCTTTTCAATCACTAACTGAACGATCGGTGACAAAGGACTTTGTGGTGAGTTAGTACATGCAGAACGCACAATTGATGATTTTAGGCTGAATTTATCGTCTTTTCCCCTTCAATGAAGGCTATTTCGGAACTTCCCTGATTATCATCGTCATAAAATGCCAACGCAATGGGTTGTCCATTGCAAAAAATTGGTCACGGGCTGCTAGCCCTTAAGTACTTATCCCGTTATCTTTAAATATCAATATAGCTAAACTAAAACCACAAAATACCGAAACCTACGCACCTTGAAATTCTTGCTGCTGATATTACAGCACGTGTTACCCAAAGGGTTTAAACGGGTGC
>JABSRU010000038.1 GCA_013214965.1 Gammaproteobacteria bacterium | reverse complement strand
TTATGTTTCGTTTGCTTGGCCTTACTGGTAGGAGAACTATTAAGCCTTAGGCTTTTTAGCACCGTACTTCGAGCGACCTTGACGACGATCTGGAACGCCAGCACAATCTAATGTACCGCGAACTGTGTGGTAACGAACACCAGGTAAATCTTTAACACGACCACCGCGGATTAAGATAACGCTGTGTTCTTGCAAGTTGTGACCTTCACCACCGATGTATGAAGTTACTTCGAAGCCGTTAGTTAAACGAACACGAGCAACTTTACGTAGTGCTGAGTTAGGTTTTTTAGGTGTAGTAGTATATACACGAGTACATACACCACGACGTTGTGGACACGCTTCTAAAGCAGGTACGTTAGTTTTAGATACCTTCTTCTGACGAGCGCCGCGCACAAGTTGATTAACTGTTGCCATTATAGCTCCTAGTTAGTTAAATTCTCACTCGGAAACCCGAGTATATTTAGGTGAAAAATCTATCCCCATAAAATAGGGACGCGAAATTTTATTCCCATCGCCGCCGTGTGTCAAGAAATAAGCAGTTATTGCGTGAATGAAATCAAATTATTAACAAAATTAGGTCAATTTTCAATTTTAGGTCTAATATTATTTTTTAACAACCAACGTTTGATTACTCCCGTAACCTTGTAAGGGAGCGCGTTTCATCACATTCATTAATAATAGATATAAAATTAAATCAAGTTAAAAATTCGCAAAAACCTTTAAGTTGTCATAGACTTATTTTTAGTGAATGTTTTTACTTACTTAAGTGGTCTTTTATTATTGAAGCAATTCATTGCAAGATAAAACGCTAGGCAGTATTTATATTTGTCTATAATAGATTTGTTTACATTACATAAAAAGAGATGTGTTTATGGCCCTAACTAAAGCCGATATGGCTGAGTACTTATTTGACGAACTAGATTTTAGCAAAAAAGAAGCAAAAGAAATCGTTGAGCTTTTTTTTGAGGAATTACGCTACGCGCTAGAGCATGGCGAACAAATAAAATTATCTGGTTTTGGTAATTTCGATCTTAGAGATAAAGCAGAGCGACCGGGACGCAACCCAAAAACTGGTGAAGACATTCCCATTTCCGCGCGCAGGGTTGTCACTTTTAGAGCAGGACAAAAACTAAAAGCACGGGTCGAAGAGTTAAAAACGCCAGAGTAAATTTAGCTACGACAAAGACCGATATTGTGATGGTGTCAAACCGGACCATAGCTTGAACGCTCTTGAAAAGGCACGTGCTTCGCTATAGCCTAATAATGAAGCAACCTTTTCGATTGAACATTTATTGTTTGTTAAAAGTTTAATCGCTTGAACTTTTAAGAAGTCCGCCTTAATCTCACCAAAACTAGTGGCCTGAAGCGCCAAGTGACGCCGTAACGTTGCGGTACTAATAGACAAACGACTGGCCACCTCACTCGCCGATAAAATTTGCTGACCACTGGTAAAATTTTGCAGTAATAATTGAGCGATCTGTAAATGAATCCTTTGCTCCTCACCGGGAAATTGCAACACCACTAATGGAAATTTTTCAATCACTTGAAAAAATTCATTTGGTTGACGAACACTCGCTAACGCTAACACCTCAACCTTGAACACTAAACTATTGGTTGCTTGGTTAAACCTCACAGGACACCTGAATAGCAGATCAAATTCTTGATCATAATGAACCGGGAAATAACGAACTGTCGCGCGAGTCAAATCAATCACGTGATTCGCTAACCAAGATAACATCCGATGAATAAACACTAATAAAAATTCACTTAAGAAATTATCAGGGTCATCATAACAGTGGTTTAACGTTATCGTCACTTGGCCATTATCGACCACGCTATCCAATTGACAGCCAGCCAACTCAAACGCGGTTTTCATCGTTGCGATCACTTGTTCAATGGTCTGATCATAGTGAAATGCTTGAATCATTAATGGAAAAAATCGTACAGGTACCGCCGCAAAGCCAAAAAAACCATCAGCGGTACGTGCCACTAACGAGTTCAATAATAACACCATCGAATTATCACTGATTCGGTGGCACAATACCTGATGATTGACCATCGGGATCCCTGCCATCGCAATGAGCGAATTAGTGTCTATATTTTTATTACTCGCTGCACCAACACAGGATTTTATGTAATTCATACCAATTGTAGCCATAATCACCTCAACAACACTGAGCGATATAGTGACATTTTTGTTACTTAATGTCCTGTTAAAAATTCAGTAATTGACAGAGAATAGCTTAATAAAATTACTTTGGGGGTGTCACCTATGCAGTTAAGCTTTAGCGAAGAAGAAATAATGATTGAAGAGACTGCTCGACAGTTTTCCAACGACTTGTTGGCTCCTAATGCCCAGCTTTTAGATCATCACGGTGATCGCACCTTGTTTTTAAGCCATATTAAACAGCTCGCTGAATTAGGTTTTATGGGCATCAATATCGACCCCAAATACGGTGGTATTGGTGCAGGTAGCGTCGCCTTTAGTTTAGCAATTACTGAATTGGCCCGAGGCTGTGCATCAACGGCAGTCACGACATCGGTGACTAATATGGTCGCTGAAGTCATTCAGGCTGTCGGTAATGACCATCAAAAAGATCACTATTTACCCAAAATTTGTAGCGGTGAATTTTATGCAGGTGGATTCTGTCTGACTGAGTCCAGTGCCGGCTCAGATCCTAGCGCGATGAAAACCAAAGCAGTGCGTGACGGTAATGACTTTGTGCTCAATGGCAGTAAAGTTTTCATTACCTCTGCCGAATATGCAGGAGTCTTTGTGGTGTGGGCTATCACTAGTCCAGATGCCCCTCGAGGTAAAGGAATTAGCTGTTTTTTAGTGGACGCAACGACAGCTGGTATCACCATTGCAAAAGCTGAAGACAAAATGGGTCAAAAGGCCTCAGCCACCAACGAAGTCACCTTTACTAATTGCACCATTCCAGCAAGCGCGTTGTTGGGTGAACTAGACCAAGGCTTTAAAATCGCAGTGACCGAATTAGCTGGCGGTCGTATTGGCATTGCCTCATTAGCATTAGGCCTCGGCCTTGCCGCGATGGATTATGCCAAAGACTATATCAAGGAACGGCAGCAGTTCGGTCAACCATTAGCCAATTTCCAAGGATTACAATGGTTAGTAGCCGACCGTTATACCGAATTAGAAGCGGCACGACTGCTTATTATGCAGGCGGCAGTCAATAAAGATCAGGGACTGCCATTCGCCACCAGCGCGTCGATGGCTAAAGTTTTTGCCTCCGAAAAAGCCAACGATGCTTGCTATACCGCATTACAATTGTTGGGTGGCGCAGGTTATATCAAAGAATATCCGATTGAGCGCTTAGCCCGTGATGTTCGGGTCACCACCATTTATGAGGGCACTAGCGAAATTCAACGTGTCATCATTGCCCGAGATCTCTTGAAAGACTAACCGTTAAAAATTAAAGTGAAAAGGAATAACCAATGAAGCCACAAGATAAAATAGCCGTTATTACTGGCGGTGCCTCAGGGCTTGGTCTAGCGACCCTAACCGAGTTTATCAAAGTCGGGATTAAAGTCGCTATTTTTGACTTAAACCACCAGGCAGGAGCAAATATTGTCGCTGAGTTTGGCGTCGATAATTGTTTGTTTATTGAGGTTGATGTCACCAACGATAACAGTGTCGAAGCTGCATTTGAGCAAGTGATTAGCAAGTTTGGCCGCGTTGATATTTGTGTTAACTGCGCCGGCATCGCTCCCGCAAAAAAAGTATTAGATCGTGAGGGCAATGCTCAGCTCTTAAATGATTTTTCTAAAACAATTAGCATCAACTTAATCGGGACCTTTAATGTCGCCCGCATTGCAGCACAAACCATGGCTAAAAATGAAGCGACTGGCGAAGCCAATGAGCGTGGCATCATCATTAATACCGCTTCCGTGGCAGCATATGATGGTCAAATGGGCCAATGCGCTTATGCCGCGAGTAAAAGTGGCATTGTCGGTATGACACTGCCGATGGCACGAGACTTAGCCCGTAGCGGCATTCGCGTTAATACCATCGCGCCCGGAATAATGGGTACACCGATGCTGTTAGCCATGCCTGATAGTGTTCAGGAATCACTGATTGATAAAATTCAATTTCCCAAACGGATGGGTTTACCGAGTGAATTTGGACGATTAGCGCTGCATATGATCGAAAATAGCTACCTCAACGGTGAAACTATCCGTTTAGATGCCGCGATCAGAATGCCTCCTAAATAATACTATTGGCTATGTGGTACTAAAGTGTTGCCATTCGAACAGCAAGACGCCATAAACCCATCGCTACTACGATAGACCTCCTAGCTTCTATTTGCGTTCGGGGCTCTAGAGCAGCATCCCTGCTGCTCTAGCTTGCCTTATCAAACGTCAACACTTTCAATCAACTATGTATCTAGACACAATTAAGGTGGACATAGCCAATACTATTAAAAGGTTATGGCTTAGGCTGGAGAAATTGCTTAACAAAATCGATAAACGCTTTACTGGCAATCGATAAATAGTGATTCTTTTTCCAAGCTAAGCCTAAATTTAACACAATCGGTGGTGCGAACGGCACAGCGACCAGCTCAGGTTGGTCGCCTAACACTTTGGGCAAGCAGGTCGTGATCCCAATATTATTTTTAACTAAGGTTTTTTGTAATTCGATTAAGTTAGTTTCCATTTTAATATCGAGCGACAATTTATGGGTTTTCGAATATTGACTCACCGCCTCCCGTAAAAAATACCCCTCATGAAATAACACCAAGGATTGACTGCAAAACTGAGCCAAAGACACCGCCGATAAGCTAGCAAAGGCGTGACTCGCTGCAACACCCACCACCATTTGTTCTTGGATAACTCCAACATACCTTAAATGACTGCCCTCGTGAACATCTCTTAGCAACGCAATATCGAGTTCCCCATTTGATAACATCATCTCCAATGTCGCAGTCCCTTGATCAATAAGTTGAATCGTAATATCTGGATATTGTTGCTTAAACGCCAAAATTGCATCGGTTAAATAATAGGATCCCATCATCGCGGAGATTCCCACTTTAACGGTGCCACGGGATAAGTCCTTTAACTCTTGCAGTTCTAATTCCACCAACTGTGCTTGGGCCAGTAATTTTGTCGCTGAATCAAACAACACCTTGCCTTCGGAGGTGAGCAAATCATTTTTTTCAGCACGATTAATTAACTTGAGTCCAAGTTCCTCTTCGAGTTTACGGATCGAAATACTCAATGCGGGCTGGGCAATACCAATGACATTGGCGGCACGGGTAAAATTACCGGACTTCGCCAATTGGCAAAAATAGCTTAAACGCTTTAAGTTCATATATAAAAGTTATCCATAATATAAATTCAATATATTATATTTATCACAATTAACAGAGTAGTGTAAATGATTAAACCCCTATGGAACCTTTATGATGAAAAAATCACTGACCCCTTTTAATTGGCAAGATCCAATGTTTCTCGATAGCCAACTAACCGAAGAAGAACGCATGATCCGTGATAGTGCCCATGCCTATTGCCAAGAGCAATTATTACCCCGCGTCCTTGAAGCGAATCGACATGAAATATTCGACCGTGAAATCATGCGTGAATTGGGCGAACTGGGTTTGCTTGGTGCCACGTTGCCAAGTAAATATGGTGGCAGTGAAGTGAATTATGTCAGTTATGGCCTTATTGCCCGTGAAGTGGAACGGGTGGATAGTGGTTATCGCAGTGCCATGAGTGTGCAGTCTTCCTTAGTAATGCACCCTATTTATGCTTATGGCACTGAAGAACAGCGGATGAAATATTTACCAAAACTTGCGTCTGGTGAATGGATTGGTTGTTTTGGTTTAACCGAGCCTGATTCAGGCAGTGATCCCGCTTCAATGATTACCCGAGCCAAAAAGGTAGACGGCGGTTATTCATTAACGGGTAACAAAATGTGGATCACCAACTCACCAATTGCCGATGTTTTTGTGGTGTGGGCCAAACTCGATGGCGTGATCCGTGGCTTTATCCTCGATAAAGGGATGAGCGGTTTATCGGCCCCTAAGATTGAAGGTAAATTTTCATTACGTGCCTCAATCACTGGAGAAATAGTGATGGACAATGTTTTTGTGCCTGACGCTAATATGTTCCCCGAAATAAAAGGACTAGCAGGACCTTTTGGTTGCCTAAATAAAGCGCGCTATGGCATTGCTTGGGGCTCACTCGGTGCTGCCGAATTCTGTTTTGAAGCAGCGCGTAACTACACCTTAGATCGCAAACAGTTTAATCGACCTCTCGCGGCCAACCAGCTGATTCAAAAGAAACTGGCAGATATGCAAACTGAAATCAGTTTGGGTCTTCAAGGTTGCCTTCAAATGGGCCGATTAATGGATGCGGATCAATGTCCGGTTGAACTTATCTCAATGCTAAAACGTAATAACTGCGGAAAATCATTAGACATCGCACGGGTCTCTCGTGATATGCATGGTGGTAATGGCATCAGTGATGAATTTGGCGTGATCCGACACGTGATGAATTTAGAAGCGGTCAACACCTATGAAGGCACCCATGATGTTCACGCCTTAATTTTAGGTCGTGCGATTACAGGTATTCAAGCATTCTGTTAATCTTTAATGAGGCGGTGTCATCATGGCAGTAGCACTAGAAGGTATTAAAGTCGTCGATTTAAGTCGCATTTTAGCGGGTCCTTGGGCCTCGCAAATGCTGGCGGATTTTGGCGCCCAAGTGATTAAAATTGAACGACCGAAAAAAGGCGATGACACCCGCTATTGGGGACCTCCTTTTATTAAGAAAGCCACGGTCGAACAACCGCCACAGGCGGCTTATTTTCATAGTGTCAATCGTAATAAACAATCCTTAGCCATCGACATCAGTAGTACCGAGGGTCAGCAGATCATTAAAGACTTGCTCAAAGACGCCGATGTCTTGATTGAAAATTATAAAGTCGGCGGTTTAAAAAAATATGGCTTAGACTATCAAAGCATCAAAGCGTTAAACCCCAAACTAGTCTATTGCTCAATCACCGGATTTGGTCAAAGTGGGCCATCTGCACATAAGGCCGGTTATGACGCGATGATCCAAGGTGAAGGCGGCATGATGAGTTTGACGGGTAGCCCCGATGGCGATCCAATGAAAGTGGGTGTTGCCTTGGTCGATGTCATGACCGGATTATATAGCTGCAATGCTATTTTGGCCGCGTTAATCTCCCGCTGTAACACTCATTCGGGGCAGCATATTGATATTGCCCTACTTGATGTTCAAATGGCCGCATTAGCGAATCAAGGGATGAATTTTTTAGCCACCGGAGAAAACCCATCACGCTTGGGTAATGGTCACCCCAATATTGTGCCCTATCAAACCTTTGCTAGTAATGATGGCAGCTTAATCTTAGCGGTTGGCAACGATCAGCAATTCGATAAGTTTTGTGAAGCTGCCCAGTGCCATGCATTAAGCAGTGATCCGCGGTTTATCACCAATGAGCAGCGCGTGATCCATCGCACTGAACTGGTGCCGATATTGGCAGCTAAGCTCGCCACACAATCAACCGCTTACTGGATTGATGTGCTTGAACAAGTATCAGTGCCTTGTGGCCCGATCAATACCCTTGAACAAGTGTTTAATCATCCACAAACCAAACATCGAGCGATGGTACGTCAGGTGCCCGATAAAGATGGCGTTTTGATTGATACCGTAGCGTCACCGATTAATTTATCCTTAACCCCACTGCAATATACCAGTGCCTCGCCAGAATTAGGACAACACACCCAGCAAGTGTTATCGCAACAGCTAGGCTACAGTGCCGAAAAGATTGCTGCGCTCCAACAGCAAGGGATAGTTAATTGATCTGAGATCAGATAATTAAAAGCAAGCAGCCAACTCAATTGAGTTGGCTGCTTGCTTTAGCCCTTTATTCAACCACTTTTAATGGTCGCATCATGTCATGATCCTCATGGGTTAAGATATGACAATGCCACACAAAATCCCCGAGAATATCGAAACGCATTTTAACGCGCGTTACGGTTAACGGCGGCACAATGACTTCATCTTTCCAACCCATTTCATAGGACTTAGGTTGATATCTAGGCCCGATCTTTATTGGATTAATCCCGGCATTAGGCTGACCAGTGCCGGTATAAATAAGATCAATACCAAGCGGTAATACAAACTGGCGATCCATGATCTCAAATTCGACCTGATGAATATGAACAGGATGGGGAACCAGCAAGGTATTATAGATCTCCCAAATCTCCACTTGGTTAATCCGTGGCATTTCAGTAACCGGATCAACCCAGCGCATTAATCCACCTTCAAC
Organism: Gammaproteobacteria bacterium; assembly: GCA_013214965.1. Lineage (GTDB taxonomy): Bacteria > Pseudomonadota > Gammaproteobacteria > Enterobacterales > Psychrobiaceae > Psychrobium. The sequence goes on along the minus strand of JABSRU010000038.1, from coordinate 32,199 downwards.
GGTACCCAACAAATCAATGATTGGTGCGTTGAATGAAAAACCATTACTAAAATCTAACGCCTGACCTAACAGCACTTTTCTCACTTTCACTGCTGGCCCTAAATCTTCAATCGGTTCACGTAACGTTGCAGGTAAAGGTTTGTCCACTTGGTTAATCTGGTGGCCAACCTTAAATTTCATCAAATGAATGGTTGAAGGAAATAACAAATTTGGCAATCCAGGTAAGATACCGGTTAGATTTTTAAGTAAAATTTCCCATCCCTGCATATTCGAGAAATCAATCACCATATCATAACGTTCGCCAGGGCCAATTAAGAAAGTGTCGAGGTGATTAGGTTGATTAATCAACCCTCCTTCCGTACCCACTTGAACAAATTCAACATTATCCGATAAGCGTAATTGGTAAAAACGCGAGTCTGAAGCATTTAGTATTCTAAAACGGTATTTCCTTGGCTCAACTTCTAATTTTGGCCATGCCACGCCATTAATTAACACATAATCGCCGAAAAATGCCGGAAACTCACTGTGACGAGCCAGCTGGCCGTATTTATCCAGTTGAACATCTTGAATGATAATTTCCCGTTCATAGTTGCCTTTCGGTAAATCCAGTGATAACTCATTATCGTCGCGAATTAAATACATCCCCGCCAAACCAGCATTAACACTCAATCGCGTCATGCCCAATACATGGTCGTGGTACCACAATGGCGCCGCCTCTTGGGTATTATGATAAGTATAGAGAGCTTTGGCCCAATCTTCGCCTTTACTACCATAGTTTCGAGTATACCAAGCCGTAGGATAGCCATCACTTTCCGGTTCAGAATGACCACCATGTAAATGGGTAACTGTCGGAATGAGACCATCACTAGGATGTGCCATATGATGACCATTATCTGGTGGCGGCAGTAAATGATCGTCAGGTAATTGATTTTGCCATTCGACATCAATCGCAACATCTTTTTTTGCAATGATCGTCGGCCCCATGTGCATTGGCGCTTCCCCAGCTTGCGAGTAACCCCACACCGTTGAATAGATCTTTTTTCCTTGCTTACTGTATAACCCCAACCATTGACAACTTTGTCTCATTTCCATATTTAGCAATGTATTGGGATGGGTTGCATCAATTTTTGGAGGTTTAGGTAATTCAGTAGTAAATTTTTGATGTTGCAGTGAGTTTCGTACTTCAAAGCCTTTGACACAAGTATCGGCCAAAGGAAATTGATCGGCATGACCATTAATGACTATTTGATCAATATGCCACAACGCACCGAATATATTCCAGCCACCAACTTGGTAGGGAAAGATTTCAAATTCAAAGGTGGTTTTTTCAGTGACTTTAAAGGCTGGATTGGTTGCAAAGTTAAAGCGCTCAGTACTCCAAGAACGAGTGGTCGAAATATTGGTTTTTTTAAAGATTTCTTGACCGTCTTTTAGCACCCGTAAACCATACTTTCTCAAGTGACCGTGTAAGAAACGTTGCTCTTGTGATTCTCGAAATGAAAAGGTCTGAATTGCGCCATTCTCATGAGGGTTAACTGTCACGGATAATCGGATAGCCCGACGATCATTATTATTGAATTGCTGAAGATTCAAACTGCCAAAATTAAGTAATAATGATTTATCGTTGTTACTTTGTCGCTCACAAGAATGCAAGCCCCAATTACGCTGTAATGGCGACACCGTAAAATCACCACTTTGGTGATTTAACGAGGTCGGCTTCATTGAACTAAAGAAAAAATTACAGTTTGAAAGGCTCCATTTAGCAACATTACTTGCCCAAACTTGATTATTAAACAAAATAAAAACGAACAATAGAAAAACTTTTACAGCCTTTATGTTACGCATACTACCCACCTATCTTTAGAGTGATGCGTTTAACATAGTCGATATTTTTTGTTAAAAAACCATAAAAAACACTTAAGTTTTTATCACAATTAATCAATTAGTCCTGCTCTGGAGTCATTATTTTGGCCACTTGTTGCTCATCAAGATGGCGAATATCTTTACCCTTAACAAAATAAATCACATATTCAGCAATGTTTTGTACTCGGTCGCCAACGCGTTCAAGTGCGCGAGCTGCCCACATCACTTCCATCACCGCCGGAATTGAGCGAGGATCTTCCATCATATACGTCATGAGCTCTCGCAGCATACTTTCGTACTTCACATCAATGTCATGATCCTGACCATGAACTTCAAAGGCACTTTCGGCGTTCATTCTGGCAAATGCATCCAATACATCATGGAGCATCGAGATACATTGCCGTCCTAAGCTTTCTAGACTAATTAATAGTGGACTTTGTTTATGATCCACTTTTTCTAAAGCTACTTTTGCTAATTTTTTGGCACTATCACCAATCCGCTCCAAATCTGCCACGGTCTTAGATATCGCAAAAATTAACCGTAAATCACCGGCAGTTGGTTGACGGCGAGCAATAATTCGCATGCTCTCTTCATCGATCGCGACCTCGTAGCTATTCACTTTTTGATCCGTTTCAATCACCTGCCGCGCCAAGTCACTATCCAGTCGGTGAATCGCATCAATAGCATCACCGAGTTGTTGCTCCACTAAGCCGCCCATTGCCAACACTTGATTACGAATGTTTTCTAGCTCGGCATTAAATTGCCCCGAGATATGACGTTGTAAATTATGCTTATCCATGCTGTCTCCTTAGCCGTAACGACCGGTAATATAATCTTCGGTCTGCTTTTTAGCAGGTGTGGTAAATAGGGTATTAGTATCGCTATACTCAATGAGTTCCCCCATGTACATAAAGGCGGTGTTGTCTGATACTCGAGCAGCCTGTTGCATATTGTGAGTCACTATCACCACGGTAAATTTATTTTTTAACTCGGTAATAAGCTCTTCAATCACCAAGGTCGAAATAGGATCTAACGCCGAGGTTGGCTCATCAAGTAACAACACAGCAGGTTCAATCGCAATAGCTCGCGCAATCACTAACCGTTGCTGCTGACCACCGGATAACCCAAAGGCATTGTCATGCAGTCGATCTTTGACTTCCTCCCACAATGCAGCGCCTTTGAGTGACGTTTCAACGGCTTCATCCAAGGCTCTACGATCTTTAACTCCTTGTAAACGCAATCCATAAACGACATTTTCATAAATCGATTTAGGAAAAGGATTAGGTCGTTGAAACACCATGCCAACGTGACGTCTTAGGGTCGCAACATCAACTGATTTATGATAAATATCCTGTTGATCTAGCAAAATTTCACCTTCAACTCGGCAAATATCGACTAAATCATTCATTCGATTAAGACAACGTAACAGGGTCGATTTACCACAACCCGAAGGACCAATAAAGGCGGTCACCTGCCCCTTGGGTATTGCCATACAAACATTATGCAGCGCTTGCTTGTCTCCATAATAAAGGTCGAGATTATTAATAGTAAACGCTCGATCTTCCTGACTTAAATTGGCTAAATCAAGATCGGGTTTAGCTTTGTTTATACTGTCGAAATTAATCATTTTTTTTTCCAATATAGTGGGTGATAATCACCCTTCTAATGACCGGTATTTTTCACGTAAATGATTACGAATACCAATAGCACTAATATTTAAACTAATAATAACGGTGACCAATAAAAAGGACGTCGCAAAGACTAATGGCCGTGCGGCTTCAACGTTGGGGCTTTGAAAACCGACATCGTAAATATGAAAACCAAGATGCATAAATTTACGATCAACGTGGAAAAATGGGAAATTACCATCCAGTGGTAAAGTTGGTGCCATTTTGACCACCCCGACCAACATCAATGGCGCCACTTCACCAGCCGCTCGTGCCACCGCCAAAATGAGACCGGTCATAATGGCTGGACTCGCCATGGGAATAATAATTTTCCATAAGGTTTCTGCCTTGGTTGCTCCCAGCGCTAAACTGCCCTGACGCAATGAAATAGGGATCCGTGATAATCCTTCTTCTGTCGATACAATCACCACCGGCAACGTTAAAATAGCTAAGGTTAATGCTGACCACAGCACGCCTGGCGTACCAAAGACTGGCGCGGGAGATGACTCAGGATAAAATAACGAATCAATACTCCCCCCCAACACATAAACAAAAAAACCTAGGCCAAATACCCCATAAACCACCGAAGGTACGCCCGCCAAGTTAATCACCGCAATTCTGACAAATTTAGTGATCGGACCTTTCTTAGCATATTCATGTAAATAGATGGCTGCTATAACCCCAAATGGGGTGACGATTACCGCCATTAACATCACCATGAAGATCGTACCAAATATCGCAGGAAAAACCCCACCTTCGGTATTCGCCTCTCGGGGATCATCACTCACAAATCCGGCAATAGCACCAAGCCAGTAAATGGTTTTATCAAACACATTCATCACGTTTGGATAATGCACGGATAATAAGTCAGCCACTTCAATATTTACCGCGACATTACGCATGTCACGAACCACTACGCGGTCACGGATCATTTGTGCTCTAAGCTTAAATAATTGCTGTTCAAACACTTGATACTCTTGGCTAAGCTGGCGTTTTTCGTTCCTAAACTCAGTCATTAATTCAGGGGTTAGTCCTTGATCTAATTCAGCTCGACGCTGCCTTAACCGTAAGCGCTCCAATTGGTAATTAATTCCACCAATATCACCTTGCTGAAGGTCATCAGCTTGTTCGGCTAAATCTTCGACCCGTGCCAGTGCTGTCGCTAACTGCTCGCGCGCCTCATCTTGTGAGCCTTCGAATGTAACACCATCAATAATCACACTATCAATATGGCCATAAAAGTTACCATTTTTGCTGCGCTCAAACACCGCAAGATCTAACGGCGTTGTTTGACTAATGATATTACTGGTCAACAACCATCTGAAATCAAGTTCAACAAATTCGCGATTACCGGTTTTAATTAACAAGGACTCGACTTCTTCAACCCCAGCAGCCACCTTGACTCCTGACTCACGCAGTTGCAAAGCGCTAATCATATCTCGTTCGTAAATCTCACCGATCACACGTTGCTGACTGCCATCAGGATTGTACACTTCAAATTGCCAAATTTGCGAAGGCCAAAAAAAGGTTAAGCCTCGCCAGGCGATTAATCCCAATAATCCCAACACCGCAATAAGACTAATACTAACCGCCCCCGATGTTAACCAAATCCATGGTGAACCACTTTTATACCAATTACCCATCGTAATAACCTCTAGTACTTATTTTCTAAAGTGAACCGTATTTTTCACGGAGATTCTGTCGCACTAACTCTGCAATGGTGTTAAAAATAAACGTAAAAACAAATAACACAAAAGCGGCTAAAAATAACACTCGATAATGGGTTGAACCCACTTCTGACTCTGGCATTTCAACCGCAATATTGGCTGAGAGCGTACGCATGCCTTCAAAGATATTCCAATCCATAATCGGGGTATTGCCGGTTGCCATTAATACAATCATCGTTTCACCAACCGCTCGACCTAATCCCATCATCACCGCAGAGAAAATACCAGGACTCGCCGTGAGCAAGACCACCCCAATCAAGGTTTGCCAGCGAGTAGCACCTAATGCTAATGAACCATTGGTTAAATGCCCTGGCACACTAAATATCGCATCTTCAGTAATTGAAAAAATCGTTGGGATCACTGCAAACCCCATCGCAATCCCCACGACTAGCGCATTACGTTGATCAAAATTAATACCCAACTCATTACTGATAAATTGCCGCGCATCACCCTGCATCAATACCTCTTCAAATATGGGACTAAATTCATAACAGCCCCAGCCGGTGAGCAGTAATAATGGAATTAACAGTAAGCTACTGAGTTCTTCATTGAACAACTGCTTTAGTGCAATGGGTAAGTGATAATGAATGAGCGAAAATAACAAAATGACCAACGGCAGCATCAGTAGCATCATCATGATAAATGGCAAACGTGTTTCAACAATTGGTGCCAACCATAACCCTGCCAAAAAACCTAAAATAACAGTGGGTAATGCTTCCATCGTTTCGACGGTCGGTTTCACGACTTTACGTAAACCTGAAGGCATAAAATAAGCGGTATAAATAGCACCGGCTATCGCAATAGGCACCGCAAACAACATTGCATAAAATGCGGCTTTAATGGTGCCAAAGGAGATTGGAACCAGTGATAATTTGGGTTCAAAATCATCATCGGCTGAGGTGGATTGCCATACATAATCAGGTTCGCTGTATCCTTCATACCAAACCTCTTGCCATAGCGCACTCCAGGTCACTTCAGGGTGTTCATTTTCAACGGTGAAAAATTCCACCTGTTGGTTATCACTAATAATAAGCGCATTATTGCGAGGCGAAAAACGTAAATTGGTGACCTCCCGTTGCAATGAGTATTGCAACAGACTCGCTTCACTGGTGCTATGAAACAAATTCAACTCGCCATCAGCGCTAGTCACGGCAAATGTTTTACGAAAGGGTTCAGCCGTTATTGCGGTAACACTCGCCTTAACTTTAAATTTCCGAATGTTGGTCAGCGTGCGTATCCCTTGCTTTTTAACTTCAAACCATTGGCTAATCACCCCATTAGAATTACCGACCAGCAGTGAACTGCCACCAGATAACACACCAATGGCCGTGACATTGGCATTGTTGTCATTAATATCAATAATCTCTCGGGCTGAACCAATATCATCAAGTGACAAATCATAAATATGAAGCTGATTACCGCTCAGAATGAATAATAACCGTTGACTAGGCGTTAAAATAAGCTGATCGATCTTAGCAGGAACGTCGACTATCTGAACGGTGTTACCACTCCACTCTATTTCCTCGGTCATGAAATTTTCACTCGCGACTTTACGGGTGATTACCACGCGCAAGTCGTTGGTTAACGCAACCAGTGAAAATTGTTCGTCATTAACCGAAAATGCTAATTTATCTAATGGTTTTCCTAATGGGTCAAGCATTACACTCTCATCACTAAACGGATAACTTACCGTTGGGGTGATAGTACGTATTCCTGTTCTAAAGGATAATCTAAAGCTGGGTTTTGAGATAATGACCTGACCATCGCTAAGTCCAAAGGCCACCACATCTGAATCGGTCGGTCGACCAACACTGGTGATTGTTTGATGACTCAATAATGGCAAATCAATTGATGGATAATTAAATTGCTGTTCAAGTAAGGAATAAAAATTTAACTGCCCTTGAGGATTATAGAAATATCCCACCTCATTGAGTTCATCACTACCAAGCGCTAACGGTGCACTATTAATCCGATGGCTATCTCCCGAATGTATTTCAGCACTTCTAAACACCGGCTCGACCACATAAAGTAAATAACCAAAAATCATTAATAAGGTCATTAGTACCATTAAACCACCAGCAGTAATGCTGTATTGGGCAATCAGATCTTTGGCTAAGCGAATTTTACTGCTAGCAGTTAACGTGGTGGTTTCTGATTTATTTAAGACAACAGATTGAGTCATTTTTTTGCCTACTCCAATAAAGATGCAAGCATTGTATTCAATAGAGATGACAGATTTGTGACCAAGATATGACGGTTTGAAGATCCAAAAAAGGCACTCTAAAATAGAGTGCCCAAATAAAAATTAAGGTGTGTAGATTTAGAGCTTAATACCTAATTTTGCTAAGTCTTTAACAATGACTTTCGCCGGCAAAGGGATGTAACCATCTTTGGCCACAATGCTTTGACCCGACTGTGATAGGATCATTTTAACAAACTCTCGCTGCATCGGTGATAGCGCTTTATTTGGATGCTTATTAACATACACATACAAATAACGAGAAAGTGGATAAGTGCCGTTTAACGCATTCGCCATGGTTGCTGCAACATACTTACCGCCCTTTTTAGATAAAGGTACCGCTTTAACACTTGATGTTTTATAGCCAATACCTGAATAACCTAGCGCATTGATGGACGCTGCCACCGATTGAACCACCGATGCTGAGCCTGGCTGCTCATTTACTTTAGTATTGAAATCGCCTTTACACAGGGCTTTTTTCTTAAAGTAACCGTAGGTGCCAGACACTGAATTACGACCGTATAACTGAATATCTTTACCAGTCCAACTACCAGATAATCCTAAATCACCCCAACGAGTCTTAGCATCGCCACCACATTTACGCGTGACCGAGAAAATTCCATCCACTTCTTTAATCGTTAAGCCCTTAATTGGATTATCTTTATGGGCGAATACCGCTAACGCATCTATTGCAACGCGAATAGCCGTCGGCTTGTAGCCAAAGCGTTTTTCAAAAGCTTCTATTTCACGGGATTTCATTTTTCGGCTCATTGGCCCAAATTGTGAAGTACCTTCAGTGAGTGCTGGTGGCGCAGTAGAAGAACCCGCCGCTTGAATTTGAATATTAACATTTGGGTAGTTACGTTTAAATTCTTCGGCCCAAAAGGTCATCATGTTGGCTAAGGTATCAGAACCGACCGATGACAGATTTCCTGAAATACCTTGGGTCTTTTTATACTCAGGGATAGCTTTATCAATGGCCATGACATTGGTTGATACAATCGTCGCAACAGACAATCCTAATGCAGCGACTAAATTAGATAATTTCATTGTGTACTCCACAGTTATATTCAATTAATTAGTTAACGCTGCTCATATTGGCGCAGTTATATGACAAATAAGTGACTATAATGTGAAGGTTTTATGTCGCTGCGATCGGATCTGAAATCACAAAACTAAATCGGCTGCCCTGATTAACCTCACTATCAATTCTTAACACACTTTGATGGTTAACCAGCACATGCTTAACAATAGATAGACCGAGTCCAGTGCCGCCAGTTTGACTCGATCGTGAATGATCAACGCGATAAAAACGCTCGGTTAAATGTTCAATATGGATCGATTCAATCCCCAAACCATTATCTTCGACCGAGAATTCAATACCATTATTAACCCGTTGCCATACAACCTTTATCGTCGAACCATCAGGGGAATAGCGAATAGCATTACTAACCAAATTAGAGCAAGCACTAAGCATTTGTGCCTCACAACCACTAATAACGGCATCGCTGTGATCAACAAAATTAATGCTTAAATCTCTATCGCCGATTAACACCGTGGCATCATCTTTAATTAATGCCATTAGTTCTTGGATTTTAATCACGGTAACAATCGTTTGACTAGAGGTTTCAATTTTAGACAAGGTTAAAAGCTGCTCGACCATTTGTTGCATCCGCTTGGTTTGAACCTTCATCGCTCCCGTCGCTTTAAGCCACATTTTGGGTTCAAGATCTTCCTGATCAGTGATCAATTCTAAATAACCATTTAACACCGTCAATGGCGTTTTCAATTCATGGGAGACATCAGCGACAAATTTTTGCCGCATGTGTTCCAAATGATTAAGGACGGTGACATCCCGTGACGTCATTACAAATAAATCAGCACCATAGCTGGTGACTCGATGTTCTAACAAAACACTACTGTTATGGGGGGAAGGCAATTCTAATATTTGATTAAAATCCCCTTTAATGATGAATTGCCTAAACTCTTGATGGCGAATCAAGTTATTTAGTAGTTGCCCGCGATCACCGGGCCATTGCAAGCCCAGAAACTTACGGGCTGCACTATTACACCAAATGATTGCATTATCTTGATTAAAGACCACCACGCCATCGGGCAGAGCATCTGCCCCTTCTCTAAATTGACTCAAAGCAGCGATCAATTGTTTACGGCGCTGACGATTGGCTTTAATCGATTTATCAACCCCACGGTAAATGTAACCCCAATAGGAATTATCTTTAATGTCTCGCTTGTGCGGGGAGTGCCAAATCCAATTCACGACATCGACAAACTCTTTAACATTAACCAAAATAATAATCAATGAGCCTACCAATAATGTGTTGGATATTTCATCGAAATAAAGTCCAATCAGCATCAGCAGCCAATAATAAGCAATCAATTTTAACAGTAATGATTTTAGTAAACGATGATCTGGCATTAAACACTAAACCTTAGTAGAGAAACGATAACCTGAGCCTCGAACCGTTTGGACAAAATCTTCATGGCCTTTGCCACCAATGGCTTTGCGTAATCGTCGGATATGGACATCGACTGTTCGATCCTCAACGTAAACATTGGTTCCCCATACGTGATCCAGTAACTGCTCACGGCTATAGACTCGCTCAGGGTGAGCCATAAAGAAATGTAACAGTTTAAATTCGGTTGGCCCAATACTTAAGGGGGCGTCATGCAATGTGACTCGGTGACTCACTGGATCTAATGCTAAGCCTTTAGCATCAATCACTTCTTCTAGTGCGGTTGGCATGGTGCGTCGGAGCACAGCCTTGATTCGAGCAACCAATTCTTTAGGCGAAAACGGCTTAGTAATGTAATCATCGGCGCCCACTTCTAAGCCTCTGAGTTTATCTTCTTCTTCACCTCGTGCGGTAAGCATAATAATAGGTATATGACGGGTATGCTCGTTACGTCGAACCTCTTTAGCCAACGTAATGCCACTGCCACCAGGAAACATCCAATCTAGTAAAATAAGATCGGGATAGGGCTCTACTAGACGTGACATCGCATCATTAAAATCCTGTGCCTCTATCGCATCAAACCCTTGCTGATCAAGCACAAAACTTAACATCTCTCGAATCGCGGCTTCGTCTTCTACAATTAAAATCCTTGCACTCATGTGGCTTCACTCAGTCATATATATCAATTTAGAATGGTTACATTATTCATCGTTTATATGACACAATTATGACATAAATTAATGCGTTAGAAAAAATAAAAAAAAAGACTGCCGCAGCAGTCTTTTTTTATCTAACTTAACCGGAGTTCTGGATAAGTTAAGTCTTTAGATGTTAACTTAAAATTTGTATTCCATACCTAATGCTAAGTGCTTAGCATCAGTATTGTCATCAAAAGAATAATCAGTATAGAAACCGAAAACTTTAACATTTTTAGCTAGCTTATAATCAACACCCACTGAAATAACATCTCCGGCTTGCTTATCTTCGCTATCTGAATATTGTGCTTTAAGCGTGGTTGCGCCCATTTTGTAAGCGGCATTCACCATAAAGCCATCACCATCGCCGGTGCCGTCAGCTTTTTCTGAATCATTCCAGATTGCGCCAAGTTTCAGGTTGCTAATTTTACCTTGCACAGAAACGCGTGTCGTATCACGTCCAGCAACATCGGTATCTCTCGCTATTGCGCCATAAAAATTGGTTTTCTTTAATTTAGCATCACCGTACATCATCGCAATACTGGTACCATTTTTACCGTTACTTTTCTTGTTATCTTCAGCAATAAAAGTAGCGCCTAATTTAAAACCACCAAAACTAGGTGAGATATAAGTAACCGTGTCATCAAGACGATTTTCGCCGTTGAATAAATTCTTAATATCCGCATTAAGATCATTGAACTGATCAATTTTACCTTGTGATAACTTTAACATCGTGTCATTACGACCAATCATCACCTGACCAAAATTACCTTTTAAACCGACCCATTGGCTACGCGCTTTAAAATTATCTTTTTCATCATCAGCAACATCAACTTGCCATTCAACCTTATAAATAGCACTCAGGCCGTCATTAATTTTAACACCGCCTTTAATTCCGATGCGAGATGCATTTGATTTAACGTTTGTTTCACGTTCACCACTATCATCACTTTGAAGCGTCGCGTTCACTTTACCGTAGACTTTTAGTTTTTCACCTGCGATAGCACCACTCGATAGTACTGCTCCAGTTAATAATAGGCTTGCTGCTAAAGCAACGGCTGTTTTATTAGTTTTCATCTGCTTTCCTTAAATAATGCTTTATGACTATAAACAAAAAATATCTAATGTCTTTTAATTGTTTTTAAAGTGTACATAAAATATATGACAAATACATGACAATAAATAAAATTAGCAAAAAATTAGCCAAATCTTGTAGAATATGTAAATTAATATTTTAATTATTCTATGGCTGAAAAGGGAATCTAATGACAGTTCATCACCATGCAGGCAAGCCAGTTAGACCGCAAGATAGAATCAACATTGGTAGGTTAGTATCTGACTATTACACAAAAATTCCAAACGTCAGCCTAGAGGAACAACGCGTTACTTTTGGCACATCTGGCCACCGCGGTAATGCACAAAAAAATAGTTTTAATCAAACGCACATTGAGGCAATTTGCCAAGCCGTGGCAGAATATCGTAAAAAACAAGGATTTACCGGGCCGTTATTTTTAGGAAAAGACACCCACGCCTTATCCGAACCTGCATTTACTACTGCGATTAGTGTATTAGTTGCCAATGGTGTGCCAGTCACTATTCAACAAGACTTAGGGTTCACACCAACGCCAGTGATCTCGCGCTTAATTATCAGTCACAATAAGAGTCAAACATCGCAAGCGGATGGTCTTATTATAACGCCGTCACATAACCCACCAAGCGACGGTGGCATTAAATATAATCCACCTCACGGCGGTCCGGCCGAAGGAGATATCACCAAACTCATTGAACAACGTGCTAATGATATTATTGCCGATGACTTAAAAGACGTTCAAATTATTGATATTGAGCAAGCAATGGGTTCGCCATTAGTGACTAAAATGGACTTTATTGAACATTATGTCAGCCAACTCGATCAAGTGATTAATATGCAGGCCATTTCCGATGCTGGGATCAAGATTGGGGTGGATCCTTTAGGTGGTGCGGGTATTGATTATTGGCCACTTATTGCGACTAAATATAAGCTAAACATTGAAATAGTAAACCAAGTGGTTGATGCCAGTTTTTCCTTTATGCCATTAGATAAAGACGGTAAAATTCGCATGGATTGTTCTTCGCCTTATGCGATGGCCGGTCTCATTGCGATGAAAGACAAATTTGATGTCGCAGTCGGTAATGATCCTGACTTTGATCGTCATGGTATTGTGACTAAATCCGGTGGTTTAATGAATCCAAATCATTATTTAGCTGTCGCGATCAATTATTTAATGACTCACCGAGATTGGCCTGCGACAGCAAAAATTGGCAAAACTTTAGTGTCCAGTTCATTAATTGATCGCGTGGCAAAACACCTCAATCGGCCATTATCAGAAGTGCCTGTTGGCTTTAAATGGTTTGTTGATGGTCTACACGACAGCAGTTATGCCTTCGGCGGTGAAGAAAGTGCTGGCGCTGCCTTTCTTGCACGGGACGGCAGCTGCTGGACCACCGATAAAGACGGTTTCATCATGGCATTACTAGCAGCAGAGATCATTGCCGTGACCGGTAAAGATCCTCATCAGCATTATCTCGAGCTGGCTGAAACATTAGGTCAAGCTTGTTATGGTCGGGTAGAAGCGCCAGCAACGTTGGCTCAAAAGAAAGTCCTTACGGCATTAAGCAGTGATGTCATCACTGCTGACACCTTAGCTGGAGAAACGATTTTACAAGTGTTGAGCCATGCTCCAGGTAACAATGCCGCCATTGGAGGGATTAAAGTGGTCACTGAAAATGGTTGGTTTGCCGCGCGCCCTTCTGGCACCGAAGACATTTATAAAATATATGCAGAGAGTTTCATCGACGAGAATCACTTGCAACAGATTATTAGTGAAGCACAACAAATTGTGAGCGCCGCGTTTAAACAAGCTGGTTTATAATCATATCGGTCCAATAATGTGCTTTTAGCGTTATACCCATTTGATTAAGTTTGTGATCTTGTTGTGCTATGTTCACATTAAGTGTTGCTAGGTACATAATTGATTGAAAGTGTTGGTGTTTGATAAAACAAGCTTGAGTAGCAGGGATGCTGCTCCAGAGCCCCCATGGATGGGTTTATGGTGTCTTACTGTTCAAATGGCAACACTTTAGTACATAGCTAATCTTATTGACAAAGCTATTGCTTGACCCCTTCATTCCATCTACCATCGATAAAATCATACATTAATAATAATCCATAGGTTTTACTAATGGCTACTCTACGAGATCTTGAATATCTGACCGCTATTGAACAACATAAACATTTTGGCCGCGCAGCCGAGGCTTGCTTTGTCAGTCAACCAACTCTCAGTGGTCAACTGATGAAACTAGAGCAACAACTTGGCTTACAACTCGTTGAGCGCCATCGTCGTAACGTGATGCTAACGCCTGCGGGGGAAAAACTGGTTCAAGACGCCCGTAAAGTACTGCAAGCTTCCCGTGATTTTGAACTCGCGGCTAAAGCACTGTTAGATCCGTTAGCTGGCGACCTCCATGTTGGTTTAATTCCGACATTAGCGCCTTATTTACTACCGCACATCATGAGTGATTTAAATAAGTCATTACCTAAGGTCAATTTTTTCCTGGTCGAAAATAAAACCACTGTGTTATTAAAACAACTTGATGAGGGTAAATTAGACTTACTCATTTTACCTTACTTAAATGACATGGATAAATTTGAACACTATCATTTATTTAATGAACCCTTGCTATTAGCCGCACCAAGTGATCACCTGTTAAGTAATAAACCAGCGCTGTCATTAGCTGATCTCCACCACCAGCAAATTCTGACTCTAGAAGATGGTCACTGTCTTAAAGATCAAGCCATGGGTTATTGCTTTGCCGCTGGCGCTAATGAAGATAAGCGTTTTCAAGGCACTAGTTTAGAGACCTTACGTCATATGGTGGCCAGTGGCATGGGGATCACGTTGTTACCAGCATTAGCTGCCGAAGACCATCTCAATAATGATGATATTAGCTACACCCGTTTTATTGAGCCACAACCCTACCGAGCCATCTCATTAGTGATACGTCCCAATTATTCTCGCATCGAATGTGTCCGAGCGATTGTTGCCAGTATTAGAACATCGATTAACCACCTTAATTTATATAGTTAAAACCTATCAATTTAATAAGTACAATCGATTACACAAATACTAAGATAAAACCTATGATACTCCCGTCTTAAAGAAAACATCTTTTAAATAAACGGGAGTTCACAATGAACCAATCAATTATCAACACTAAATTATTACCTTTTAACGCAACAGCTTTCCACAACGGTGAATTTGTTGAACTAAGCGAAAAAGATTTAGCCAACAAATGGTCTATCGTATTTTTCTACCCAGCTGACTTCACATTCGTTTGTCCAACTGAATTAGGCGACATGGCTGATTACTACNACGAACTACAAAAAATGGGCGTTGAAGTTTACTCCGTTTCAACTGACACTCACTTCACTCACAAAGCATGGCACGACACTTCAGACACTATCAAGAAAATCAAATACCCAATGATTGGTGATCCAACGGGTAAAATCACTCGCAACTTCGGTGTGATGATTGAAGAAGAAGGCTTAGCACTACGTGGTACGTTCGTGATTAATCCTGAAGGCGAAATTAAAATTGCTGAAGTTCATGACTTAGGTATCGGTCGTAGCGCAGCNGAGTTACTTCGTAAAGTAAAAGCAGCACAATATGTCGCTGAACATGACGGCGAAGTTTGTCCAGCAGCTTGGCAGCCAGGTGCAGAAACACTCGCTCCATCACTTGATCTTGTTGGTAAAATCTAAGCCATCAGTTCAATAAAGCGTCCGGTAAAGGGCGCGTTTACTACCTTTTTCGGAGATTAATATGTTAGATGTCAATTTAAAAAACCAATTAAAAAGCTACCTTGAAAACCTAAAAACCCCAGTTGAACTGGTTGCTTTTACCGACAGCAGCCCAAAATCAATTGAGTTAAACACATTGGTCAATGAGATTGCCGAACTTTCATCATTAGTCACCGTGATTGACGGTGATAACAGCAATGAACGAGTACCATCGATGTTAGTTCGTTCGGTGGCCACCGGCAGTGAAGTTCGCTTTGCTGGATTACCAATGGGCCATGAATTTACGTCATTAGTGATGGCTTTATTACACAGTGGCTCACACCCACTTAAAATTTCTGCCGATGTTATAGAGCAAGTACGACGGCTTGAAGGTGAATATCAGTTTGAAACTTACATCTCTCTAAGTTGTCAAAACTGTCCAGATGTTGTGCAAGCGCTCAATATGATGGCAACTATTAACCCACAAATTAAACATGTCATGATCGACGGTTCATTATTTCAAACCGAAGTGTTCGATCGTGACATTATGGCAGTACCCACTGTCTACCTTAACGGAAAATCCTTTAGCCAAGGGCGTATTTCCTTAAGTGAAATTCTCAATAAAGTTGACCAAGATGCCCCGGCACGGCAACGAAATTCCTTAGCCAATAAAGAAAGTTTCGACTTTTTAGTGGTTGGCGGCGGACCAGCAGGTGCAGCAGCGGCAATTTATGCAGCGCGAAAAGGGATTAATACCGGTATTGTAGCCGACCGTTTTGGTGGTCAAGTTAGCGACACCATGGCAATTGAAAACTTTATCTCGGTTCAAGCGACTACCGGACCCAAATTAGTGGCTAGCCTTGAAGAACATGTCCGTGAGTACGATGTTGATATCATGAATAACAACAAAGCCCGTAAAGTATCGCGTAATCAAAGCACTGGCCTAATTGAAGTTGAATTAGAAAATGGCGCCACCTTAACCAGTAAAGCGGTAGTACTGGCAACTGGCGCACGCTGGCGTGAAATGGGCGTTCCCGGTGAAAATGAATACCGTGGTAAAGGTGTCGCTTACTGCCCACATTGTGATGGTCCCTTATTTAAAGGAAAACCAGTCGCTGTTGTTGGGGGCGGTAATTCAGGTATTGAAGCAGCAATCGATTTAGCCGGCATTGTTGAGCATGTCACGGTGCTTGAATTCGCAGAGACCTTACGTGCCGATGAAGTTCTGTTACGTAAAGCGAACTCATTAGCTAATATCACTATTATTACTAACGCTCAAACCACCGAAGTGGTTGGTGATGGCAAACGAGTGACAGGCCTAAACTACACCGATCGTACCACGGGCGAGAGTAACAGCGTAACGCTGGCCGCTATTTTCGTTCAAATTGGTTTAATGCCGAACAGTGAATTTTTACAAGGTGATATTGAATTAACTAATCGTGGTGAAATTATCACGGGTCCTCGTGGCGAAACCTCGATTGCTGGTGTGTTTGCCGCGGGTGATGTCACCGACAGTCCATACAAGCAAATTATTATTGCGATGGGCAGTGGTGCCACTGCCGCATTAGGCGCCTTTGATCATCTGATTAGGTCTTAATCTAAAAAATGGAAAGTAGTAATACGGGCTTTAACAAGATTAGAGCCTCTATCAACTAATTCAATAATCAACCAGCAATAGAAATAACAAGTAATATCAATAATATTAAGCTTATATATTGCCAAAATTTAACGGGATCTCGTTGTAATAATGGCAATTGGGCAACAGGAGATTGACTCTCTTTACTGGAGCGATTTAAACCCGCTAAAAATTCTGAATAATGATTAAAACGTAATTTGGGATCCGCAGCGATGGCGCTTGATAACACTAAATCTAACCAATCGGGTAAATCTTTGCGGTAAGTACTTAACGGAATATAACGCCATAAATTATATTGTTTAGGCGCTTGCTCTGGTTGACTCATTTCTTTGTAAGGTAATCGACCCGTTAATATTTGGTAAACGAGTACCCCTAAGGAAAACAAATCACTTTGATGATTACTTTTTCCGCCATTAAATAGCTCCGGCGCAGTAAAATTAAGAGTCCCTTTAACTAAAACAAGCTCATGATGTTGCTCAAACGAACCAACATCACAACTACCAAAATCAATTAGCTTAATTCGACCATTAAGATCAATCATAAAATTGTCAGCTTTAATATCACCATGAACAACATCAAAGCGTTGTAATACCCGCAGTGCTTTAACAATTTGTTCAGTGATAGTACGCACTTGCCTTAGCGATGGTTGGAGGTTTTCGCTGCACCAATGAGCTAATGTTTGCCCTTCAATATGCTCACAAGCATGATATAAAAATTGACTATTTTGCACTTCAGGATAAATTTTCATGATCGCTGGGTGATTAAATTTAGTGCCAACCCAGCCTTCTTTAATAAATCCCTCCAGGTAATCATCATCGTCGGTAAAATTAATCGAAGGCGTTTTAATAACCACTAAGCGTTGTTCGATAGGATCTCGTGCTAAATAAACATGAGAGCGAGTACTTTGCTCTAACACATCGATAATCTCGAAATGATCGAGTTTGGCACCGATACGTAATGGTGGTGGGATCACTTGTTGCTTTCTCGTAAATACGATCTGCTCCAAGGCCTGGGCTGGTAGCTGATTAATTCGCAATAATAAACAGGTTAAATTATCAAGTGAGCCCTGTTCACCAGCCAAATCACAAATCATTTTGCTCGCCAGCTCCAGATCATCATAATCGATGAGTATTTGTTGAATCTGTTTCGGTTTTACAAACTGATGAACTCCATCACAAGCTAAGATAAAAAAGTCATCAACTGCTAACTCGGTCAGAGCAACATCAATTTCAACATGTCGACCGGCACCGACCGCACGATTTAAGATCCCAGCAGGCGTCGAATGTTCGCTAGTAAGCACTTGATAACCATCATCATTAACTTTAGCTATTTGACAATCGCCAACATGAAATAAATGGCCTCGATTGCCTTTTAAAATCAACGCAGAAAAAGTACTAAACCATTGTTCCAATTCTCCCTGTTCACCATTGACTAATTGCCGAGCGTATAGCCATTTATTTAAAGACGAAATCACTTGGCTGGCCGATTTATTAACCGACCAGCTGTCTGGAGTCGCTAAGTACTCATCAATAAAATGACAAACACTCATTTGGCTAGCTTGCTCAGCACAGTTCGCACTCGACACCCCGTCGGCAATAACGGCAACATGTCCTTTGAGTTCTAAATCAATGCCACTATTTAATTTCAGTGCAAAAGCATCTTGATTCTGTGATTTTTCACCTTGATCAGAATAACCACCAACGGTAATTTGCAAACTATCTTTTGATTCCATTTAATCGACCTTAATTAATTCAACAGTGCCATCGGGTAAAATTTCCACCATATTACCCTTAGGTTCTTGCATTAAAAACAACATCAATAAACCGACAAAAGCACTGACTGCAATGACCCAGAAAAAAGTCGAATAACTAACAAATGATAAAACTGTTAAGTAACACACCGCACCAACATTACCATAAGCCCCAGTCATTCCAGCAATTTGTCCGGTTAAACGTCGTTTAATCAATGGCACGGCCGCAAACACTGCTCCCTCACCTGCCTGAACGAAGAACGAACAACTCATCGCCGCAACTACCGCTAAGACCAATGGCCATTCACCAGTGATTGTCGCCATGACTCCATAGCCAATACTTAGGCCCGTGGTTAGGATCATTAAGGTTTTCTTACGACCATATTTATCACTAATCCAACCGCCTAATGGACGTGACAATAAATTCATAAAGGCATAACTTGAGGCTAGCAGCCCAGCTACCACCATATTCAGCTCAAAGGTTTCAGAGAAAAACAGCGGTAACATTGACACCACGGCCAACTCACTGCCAAAGGTCGCGAAATATAAGACGTTAAGTACCGCTACCTGTTTGAAAGAGTATTGATGAATTGGATCAACAGGCGTCACAAACACTTCTTTATTGACCTGATAAGCCGCAATGACTTCATAAATAAATAAACCGACCAAGCCAACATATATCAACCAGCTGGTGTTTTCAGTAATTAGGCTAACGCCCTGTGGTGATAATTTCCAATTTAATAAAGCCAAGGCACCAAACAATGGTAACTTCATCAGAATCAATAGATAAAAATCACCGACACTAGTCACTTCCATCGCTTTTGAGCTTTTGGGCTTAAAGTATGTCGCGCCTGCGGGTGTATCTCGTACGCCATAATAAAAAACAAACGAATACAGAAAACAAATAACGCCTGAGATCCCAACCGCCCAACGCCAACCGTCGTCACCACCAAAGGCTAATGCTAATGCCGGCATAATCATCGCTGCTGCTGCCGAACCAAAGTTGCCCCAACCGCCATAAATACCTTCAGCGGTGCCCAACTGATTAGCCGGAAACCATTCACTCACTAAGCGAATACCAATCACAAAACCAGCACCAATAAAACCCAGTAGAAACCGTGCTAACGCCAGTTGTTCAAAACTATCAGCCACAGCAAACATGCCACAGGGGATCGAACATAACAGCAATAACAAGCTGTAAGTTTTACGGGGTCCGTATTGATCAGTCACCATGCCAATGGCAATACGAGCAGGAATAGTTAATGCTACATTTAAAATAAGTAAGGTTTTAATTTGTTCAGCGGTTAATCCTAATGACTCAGCGATCAAACCCAATAAAGGTGCATGATTAAACCAAACGAAAAAACTAATAAAAAAAGCGCCCCAACTAAAATGTAAAATTTTCATTTTTGGCGTCAGCGAAAACAGTTTAAAATTTGCATCACTCATTAAATTACGCCCTCAACTGCACAACACCATCAGCAATACGTGCCTGATAGGTTGCGATAGAGATACTTTCATCTTGTTGACATAAACCACTATCTAAACAAAATTGCTGTTTAAGTAAAGGTGATGCCACGAAGTACGCTTGATCCGTTTCGGTAATTAAACCGCGAGATAAAATATTCGCTCGCGCAAAAGGATCAAAATTATCGACGGCTTTTACTGCACTTCCCTGACCATTTTGGTGACAGCCTTGAGTAAGATTCAAATGAAATATCGCCACTTGTTGACCATTAAAATCGGCACAAACACCGGTATTTTTGGGAATATCACTTAATGGGCAAATATCAAACCAAGTTGTTTTATCAATCATTTTATCGCTCCTAAAATTATAATTCGGTTGCTAAGGCAAATTTGTCACTGGGATTAATTTGATCACGCACCGTAATAAAAGTGACGTTGTCATCGGCCTTATCACTGTTAATAAAATGACTAAAACGTTTAAGTTTTTGCGGATCTTCGATGGTGGTTTTCCACTCACATTGATAGGTATCTTTGAGATGGGCCATTTGCGCTAATAATTCATCATTAATTGAAAGTTTGTCATTAATGACCACTTCTTTAAGGTAATCTAGGCCACCTTCTAAATTCTCCATCCATACCGATGTGCGCTGTAAGCGATCCGCAGTACGAACATAAAACATAAAGATAATATCGATATAGCGAAGTAAGGTTTGATCATCGATATCACTGGCAAATAAATCCCCGTGACGTGGTCGCATTCCGCCGTTGCCAGCGACATATAAATTCCAACCATTGTCAGTGGCAATAACACCAAAATCTTTACTCTGGGCTTCGGCACATTCACGGGCACAACCAGACACGGCCATTTTTACTTTATGGGGAGAACGAACGCCGCGATAGCGATTTTCAAGAATAATAGCCATGCCGGTGCTATCTTGCACGCCATAGCGACACCAGTTATTACCAACACAGGATTTAACCGTGCGTAAAGACTTGCCATAGGCATGGCCTGTTTCTAAACCGGCATCAACCAGACGCTGCCAAATTGGTGGTAATTGATGCAATTGCGCACCAAACAAATCGATTCGTTGACCGCCCGTTATCTTGGTATATAAATTATATTCTTTAGCAATTTCACCGATTAATATCAGATGTTCAGGGGTGATTTCACCAGCAGGGATCCGTGGCACAATCGAATAAGTGCCATCTTTTTGCATATTGCCGAGGAAGTTATCATTGGTGTCTTGTAAACCGACCAGCTCATCATTGAGCACATGATCATTCCATAATGAGGCAAACATCGAAGCCGCCACCGGTTTACAGATTTCACAACCATCACCCTGACCACACTCAGAAATTAATCCCTCGAAGGTTTTAATTTTTTTCACTCGAACAATATCGAATAATTCTGCTCGTGAATACTCGAAGTGACGACACAACGAATGATCAACACTAACTCCAAGTTTTGCGAGTTCACTGTTAAGTACTTGCGTTACTAATGGCACACACCCACCACAGCCAGTTCCGGCTTCAGTACAACTCTTTAGTGCTGCAATATCATGAGCGCCACCAGCAACCGCATCACATAACGCTTGTTTACTCACGTCATAACATGAACAGATTTGTGCCGCTGGTGGTAGTGCATCAATCCCGGTGCCAGCACTACTCATTTCGCCATCCATTGCTGGTAATAATAAATATTCTGGGGGATGAGATAGCTCAATACTATTTAATGCTAACTGTAACCATTGACCGTAATCATTGCTGTCACCAACCAACACTGCACCGAGCAAGATTTTTCCATCCCGGCTCATCACAATTTTTTTATAAACCCCAGTCGCAGAATCAATAAAGCTATAGCTTTGTGATTTAGGTGTGTTGCCATGGGCATCACCGATACTGGCTACTTCCACTCCAAGTAACTTTAACTTGGTGCTCATGTCAGCACCTTTAAAGGTTTTGTCCCCGCCAGTTAGATGACTCACAGCCGCTTTCGCCATGGCATAACCGGGCGCGATTAAGCCGAAAATTTTATTGTCCCATAGCGCACACTCACCGATGGCGTAAATATCGGGATCACTGGTCACACACTGATCGTCTATCGCAATGCCGCCACGTTCGCCAAGCGTAATATCATTGATCCGGGCCAAATGATCCTGTGGTCTAATACCCGCTGAAAAAACAATAATATCCGTTTCTAAAAATGAGCCATCGGCAAAATTCATTCGATAACGGCAATCTTGCCCAGCGACAATTTCAAGGGTGTTTTTCTCGGTATGAACGGACACACCAAGCGCTTCAATTTTCTGACGCAGTAAATCACCACCGCCCTGATCAAGTTGTACCGCCATTAAACGCGGAGCAAATTCAACAACATGGGTAGTTAACCCCAATTGTTTTATTGCATTAGCGGCTTCAAGCCCCAATAAACCACCACCAATCACCACACCAATTTTTGATGATTGTGCCGACTCCGCAATTTGATCTAAATCATCAAGGGTACGATAAACATGAATATGAGGCTGATCTTTACCTGGAACAGGCGGCACAAACGGGAATGAACCGGTCGATAGCACGAGCTTGTCATAGGAAATGATGTCGCCACTGGCTGTTTCAACCGTTTTAGCCCCGCGATCGATGCCAACAACCTGCTGATTAACATGGTACTCCACGCCTTGTTCATCATAGGCATCGGGGGTTGTTAAAGCTAAATCATCGGCAGTATTGCCGGTGAAATAGCTGGTCAGCATCACTCGGTCATAGGCCAAACGACTTTCTTCAGCAAAGGTAACAATTTGGTAATCACCACCACCATTTTTAACAAGCTGATCAATAAAATGATGACCAACCATGCCATTTCCAACCACCACTATTTTTTGTTTATCGCTATTATTTATCGACATTGGCTCACCCACTTAAATTTAATTTTTATAATCTAAGTAATGGCAACTTTAATACCAAGTCGATAAATAAACGATGAAACTAACATAACAAATTGATTTTTAATCAAATTAAACAAAAACAAACTTGGATATAAGAAAAACATTAAGGAGATGATTTTAGATATGCACAATAACAAACCAAAAAGCGCACCCGATAAGGGCACGCTTTTCAGTGATAAAACTCACTATCGATTAAAATTTACGCCATAGTGTAGCCAAAAATCACTAGCGTAATTAATGCTAAGCTCGCCGCTATTAACGTGTAAGGTAATTGCGTTAATGCATGCTGCATCGGCGTACAACCGGAGCCCTGAGCCGATAACACAGTTGAATCACTGTAAAAACAAGCATGAGAGCCAAAAGCTGAGGCGGATAACAATGCGCCAACCGTTAACGGCATCGAGAGATCAAAAGATTGGGCCATTGGGATAACAATCGGTAATGAAATCACGAACACACCCCAGCTTGAGCCAGTGCCAAATACTACGAGTGCCATCACAGTAAAAATAATCGCTGGTAATAGCTCTTTACTCATCAGCGGCTTAATGGCATCAATGATATACATCGTCATACCTAACGAATCATTAACTTCTTTAACCATAAAGCCTGCACAAACCACGGCAATCGGATGCAACATTACTCTAAAACCATCGGTCATCGCATCAACTAACTGTTCAAAGGTCAGTAAGCGCTGCACAAAATAAAACACCATCGTAAATAGTGAAGCAACTAAAGCGCCCAGCAATAAATCAATATCGTAGTAAATACTAGCGCCAATCAATACCGCCATCGGTAAGAAGAAGTTAAGCAGCCCCATCATCGTGGATGCTTTATTAACACTCGAATGGTCAAACCCGTCGGAAGCTATACCATCAGGTATGGGTTGCCCCGCTTGCGCACGATCTTCGGCAGCTTTCATCGCACCAAAATCTTTGAGATAGCCCATCGCAACTAACCAGACCACTAATAAGGCCATCCAACCGTAAGCCATATAAGGGATAGCTTCAATGTACAATGATATTCCTTGCCCCTCGTCCGTTGCCCCATTTTCTTCCAGCAGTGCCGAAAAATAAACAGCCCAGGTTGAAATTGGGACAATAATACAGACCGGAGCAGCGGTTGAATCAACAATAAAAGCTAATTTTTCACGGGAGATACCAAAGCGGTCAGTCATCGACTTCATTGAAGATGACACCGCTAATGAATTGAGATAATCATCAATAAATACCATCACCCCGAGTAGGCCGGTGGTCAATAAAGTGCCACGCTTCGTTTTAATTTTACCTCCTAAGAAATCACCAAAACTTAACACGCTACCACCACGCTCAAGCATATTAATTAAGCCGCCCATCATGCCACACACCAAAATAATCCATGCAATGGTTTCATCCATAATCACCTTGGTCGAGATTTCACCTAATCGAGTAATGACACTTGTCGGATCAAGTAAAATTAAGCCAGCAATGATCCCTGCGAAAATACCTTCTAGCGCCTTTTTAGTCGCAATGGCAGTGAACAAGATCAACGCAACTGGTAACACACTCAGCACACCATAGGATTCCCCCGCAACGTGCTGGGTCGACAAAAACGCGAAGACCGCCATAATAGTGGTGTAAAAGAGCAACGATTTAATCGGACTGCTTATTTTCTTGTCACTGGCCGAGGCAGAACCAAGTGCTTGAGTGGTCATGATTACTTCCTTATTATTGTTTTACTTATTTTTATTCTCTTATCGTCACTGTGATTTATCTTTCACCAAAATCTGGCATCAGTAATCACTAAATTGACAAGGCTTATTGAAACTTAGTGCTTAAACATTATTGAGATACCATAGGGTTTCTAATTCAGTAATGTGCGATTCAAACTGAGTCAACTCATGTTGTTTGGCGGTTAAATACAGTGCTGTAAATTGCTCGCCTAAATATTGGCTTAAGACCGAATCACTACGCAACTCTGTTAACGCTTGGTGGAATTTAGTCGGTAATGGCGTTGAGACACTGTCGAAAGCATTGCCAACAGATGGCGGACAACTTGGTGCGATCTTATTGCTGATACCGTGATGAATCGACGCTAAAATGACGCTCATCACCAAATATGGATTGGCATCGGCACCAGAGATACGATGCTCAATTCGAGTCGATTCCTTACCACCCGCGGGCAAACGTAATGCCACAGTGCGATTATCAACCCCCCAATTTAATGCCGTCGCGACATAAAACTGTGGCTGAAAACGACGATAAGAATTAATATTAGGACATAGCAAAGACATAGATGCAGGCATTAACGCCAACAGGCCACCAATCGCATATTCGAGGGTTTCATTGTAATCTTTATGATCATCAGCAAAGGCATTACTGCCCTGCTCATCGACTAAACTGACATGAACATGCATGCCACTGCCCGCTTCATTGCCATAGGGCTTAGCCATAAACGAGACATCAAAGCCATGTTTATCACCAATCGCTTTAATGATCCGTTTTAACAAAATAGCATTATCACAGGCCAATAAAGGATCCGCTTGATGCTTTAAGTTAATTTCAAACTGACCAGGGGCACATTCAGCCACGGCAGTATCAGCAGGTACTCCTTGTTCAATACAAGCATTACTGACATCTTCCAGAAAATCACTGTAATCCGCTAAAGTATCAACAGAGTAAACTTGAGTATGTTGGTCGCGCTTACCGGTTTTAGGTGAAATAGGAGCTTGAATACGCCCTGCGCTATCGCGTTCTTTATCCAATAAATAAAACTCGAGCTCAACTGCCACCACTGCAGTTAGCTTTAAAGTCGCCAACTGATTATAAACACGCGCGAGAATATGACGAGGGTCAGCAAAAAACGGCGAACCGTCTTTGTTGTACATACTCATGAGCAATTGTCCCGTTGGCCGTTTGTGCCAACTCGCCAGATGTAACGTATTAGCCACAGGTTTACACACTAAATCTGGTTCGCCCACTTGCAACCCTAACCCACACTCTTCAACTGTATCGCCAAGAATATCCATTGAGAAAATTGAACAAGGTAAATTAATTCCATTTTGATAAACCTTAGTTAAGGCACTTTTATCAATCCGCTTACCACGTGCAATGCCATTTAGATCGGAGATGAGAAGGTCAATTGCTTGAGTGTCTGGGTGACCAGAAATAAAATCGTTTGCTTCTTGTAGATGACCATGATCTGACATACCAATACCTTTTTTCTGAGATTGCCAACAATGCAACCCTACTAATGAACAAAATATTCATCACTTGATGAGTTACATTAAAGTTAAGTTTGATTACCACGTCAAGCTATTTTTTAACAAATAACACACATTTACAGCCTAAAAAACGATTTAAAGGCTATTTTGTTAAATATTTTGATTGCTTTTGGCTTTTTTATCGTCTAATTTGTTTCTCTAGATTCGTTCTCTAACCGCAATGAGTAAATTTATGCCTGCAAACAGTGAATATAATAAACAACAAAAACCGTTAATTGGTATTAGCTGTTGTAGTAACAAACTGGGGATCCATAATTTCCAGATGGTGGCCGATAAATACATTAATGCCGCCGTGATTGGTAGCGATGTCATCCCTGTACTTATCCCAACTTTAGGTGAAAACATGGTTGAGTTACTTAAGCACCTTGATGGTTTATACCTCACCGGTAGTTACTCAAATATGGAACCCCATCATTTTGGCGATGAAGATTTAGGGATTGAAATGCCACGGGATCCAAAACGAGACCACACTAATCTCGCGCTACTAAAACAAGCGTTGACGATGAGAATGCCGGTGCTAGGAGTCTGCCGTGGCTTTCAAGAAATGAACGTAGCACTGGGTGGCACCTTACATCAGCAGTTATTTACCTTAGATAACATGATTGAGCATCGTGAAACTAAAACTGACTCATTGGATCAACAGTATGCAACAGCCCATAGCATCACATTAAATCCAACCGGGTTACTGGCGAAAATTACCGATGGTCAATTAAATCAACAAATAAATTCGTTACATGGTCAAGGGGTCAATAACCTTGCACCATCGCTGCAAGTCGAGGCAAGCGCTAGTGACGGTTTAGTTGAAGCGTTTTCGCTAACCGATAGCACTAGCTACTACCTTGGATTGCAATGGCATCCCGAATGGCAGTTAGAGCACCATCTATTTTATCGTCAAATATACCAAAGCTTTGGCCAAGCCTGCGCCAAGTACCATCAAGATAAACAAAAATAAGGGGTCATTATGTCTCATTTATCCACATTACAGCAGCTTGATAGCAAGCACTTCATCCATCCGTTTACCGATCATAACGCGCTAGCCAGTGCCAAAACTCGGATAATTAGCCGCGCTCAAGGGATCTATATTTTTGAGCAAAATGATCAGCCGATCCTTGATGCGATGTCAGGCTTATGGTGTTGTAATCTAGGCTATGGTCGCACTGAAATAGCGGATGCAGTGTCAGCCCAACTTAATCAGTTAGCGTTTTATAATAGCTTTTTTCAATGCACCACTGAGCCAGCGGTTCTGTTGTCAAAGCGCTTAAGTGACTTAGCACCAGCGCACATTAATACGGTGTTTTATACCAATTCAGGATCCGAAGCCAATGACACGATGATCCGCTTTAGTCACCGTTACTGGGATTTAAAAAACAAGCCCAATAAAAAGATCATTATCAGTCGTAAAAATGGTTATCACGGCAGCACCATTGCAGGTGCTAGCCTCGGTGGTATGAGTTTTATGCATCAGCAATTCAAAGGTCTCGACTATATCCATCATATCGATCAGCCTTATTGGTTTGGTGAAGGTGGAGATTTAACGCCTGAAGCGTTCGGATTAAAAATCGCGCAACAATTGGAGCAAAAGATCTTGGAACTTGGGGTTGATAATGTCGCCGCTTTTGTTGCCGAACCGATTCAAGGTGCTGGTGGTGTCATTATTCCTCCAGCAACTTACTGGCCTGAGATTCAACGGATCTGTGACAATTACGATATTTTACTGGTGGCCGATGAGGTAATTTGTGGCTTTGGTCGTTTAGGGACTGCGTTTGCTAGCCAATACTTTAACATTAAGCCTGATTTTATTTGTTTTGCTAAGGCTGTTACCAATGGCTATCAACCGTTAGGTGGCGTATTAATTAGCGATCGCGTGAGTGATGTTGTTAAAGCGGCTGGCGATGACTTTGCCCACGGTTTCACCTACTCTGGACATCCAGCATCCTGTGCCGCGGCACTGGCAACCCTAGACATTTTAGAAAAAGAACAAATTATTGAACGGGTCAAAAATGACACCGCTCCTTATTTTAACAAGCGCTGGCAACAACTGGCAGAGCACCCACTGGTTGGCGAGGCACGCAGCATTGGCATGTTAGGGGCAATTGAATTAGTACAAAATAAAACCACCAATGCCCGCTTCCCCGACGAACAAGCAGCAGGTCCAGTTTGCCGTGACAAATGTGTGGAAGTTGGGTTAATTATGCGCGCCGTCGGTGAGACCATGGTCGTTGCGCCACCATTAGTGATTAGTCACCAAGAGATTGATGATTTATTTAACAAAGCGTGGCAAGCACTAGATTTAACCGCGCAACAATTAAAAGAATAAGGTAATAGCATGAGTCAATTAACGTATAGCCAATGGCAGTCATTAGCACAACACATCGATATTAACGGTCGTGCCTATATTAATGGTCAATACTGCGATGCAGTGTCAAGGAAAACTTTTGACTGCATCAATCCAGCTAACGGCCAGCTGTTAGCTAAGATTGCCCGCTGCGATACTGCCGATGCTGATATTGCGGTCGCTGTCGCTAAAGCGGTATTCGAGTCCGGTGTTTGGTCACAAAAGTCGCCAGCTCAACGTAAAAAAATCATGCAGCGCTTTGCTCTGCTGATGACTAAACATAGCGAAGAGTTAGCACTATTGGAAACTCTGGATATGGGCAAGCCGATCAGCGAGAGTGTTAATGTTGATGTTCCTGGTGCGATCAATTGTGTCAATTGGTATGCCGAAGCCATTGATAAAATTTATGATGAAGTCGCGCCAACTCAACATAACGAAATAGCGCTAATCACCCGTGAAGCAATCGGCGTGGTTGCTGCCATCGTGCCTTGGAACTTCCCGCTATTAATGGCCAGCTGGAAATTTGCTCCGGCATTAACCACCGGTAATTGCGTCATTCTAAAGCCTTCGGAAAAATCGCCACTGACCGCTATTTTTATTGCCAAGCTGGCGGAGCAAGCAGGTATTCCTAAAGGCGTGTTTCAAGTGTTACCAGGATTTGGCCATGAAGTGGGTGAAGCACTGGCGTTAAGTAATGATGTTGATTGTCTAGTATTTACTGGCTCGACCAGTGTTGGAAAACGCTTATTACAATACTCAGGACAGTCCAACATGAAACGGGTGTGGCTTGAGGCCGGTGGCAAAAGTCCTAATATTATTTTTGCCGACTGTATCGATCTCAAAAAAGCGGCCGAAGCCGCTGCCTGGGGCTGTTTTTATAATCAAGGCGAAGTCTGCGTCGCGGGTACCCGCCTATTAATTGAATCGTCGATTAAAGCCGAGTTTTTACCGCTGTTAATCGAAGCCACTAAACAAATAAAACCCGGTGATCCGCTCGATCCGGCAACCACTATGGGTGCAATTGTTGATAATGTCCAAATGGATCAAGTATTAAAATATATCGACATTGCTAAAGAGCAAGGCTGTTCATTAGTAGCGGGTGGCGAACAATGGAAACAACAAAGTGGTGGTTTTTATGTCAACGCCACTATTTTTGATCAAGTAGATAACGCGATGCGTATTGCCCAAGAGGAAATATTTGGTCCGGTGATGGCGGTCATTGAATTCGACAGTATCGAACAAGCTATTAGTATCGCCAATGATTCAGATTATGGATTAGGCGCAGGGATCTGGACTGCCAACCTTAACACGGCCCATAAAGTCGCCAAAGCATTACGAGCAGGTTTAGTCTGGGTCAATAATTATAATGGCGGGGATATGACTATACCTTTCGGTGGATTTAAGCAATCGGGTAACGCCCGCGACAAGTCATTACATGCGATCGATAAATACACTGAAATCAAGACGACCCTAATCAAATTAGAAGATTAGCTACCTTTTAATTGAGATATTGCATAGTATAACCCTATAGTGTTCAATATTTTGATATAGAGGTAATGATGGAAGTAGGCGATCGTTTAAAAAAGATCCGGCTAATGCACGGCTTATCACAACGTGAATTAGCAAAACGAGTTGGGCTAACTAATAGCACGATCTCAATGATCGAGCGTAATACCGTTAGCCCATCCGTGAGTTCGCTTAAACGAATTTTAGGCGGTGTATCGATGTCGATCACCGAATTTTTCACCATCGATTTTGAACAGCAATCGCAAGTAGTATTTAAGCCTGAAGAACTAGTTGATATCGGCGGCGATGGTGTAGAACTGATGCTGGTAGGGCAAAGTAATGCAGAAACCACACTGGCTTTTTTAATCGAAAAGTATCAACCTGGAGCTGATACTGGTACTGAAATGCTCAGTCATAAGGGCGAAGAAGCAGGCACTGTTATCGAAGGTAATATCGAAATTATTGTCGCTGGTAACAGCTATAAACTAACCAAAGGCGACAGTTATAAGTTTTCTACCCAACTGCCTCATCGCTTTATCAATCACTCTAAAAAAGTCTGTAAAATTGTCAGTGCTCATACCCCGCCAACCTTCTAATGTAAAAAATAAACAACAAAACAATCAATTATTATTGATTTATCAGCTTAATTGTTTTATATTTTTATCACTCGGTGACTTGAGTGGTAAAAATAGATCAAGTCGTCGTTATTATAAATACAATAACTGAGGGAAAACTTGATGAATCAATTTAATAAATCATTAATCGTGCTCGGCCTAATTATTGGTGCACCACAAGCCATCGCTGAAATTTCGGGTAATGCGACCATTGCATCTGATTATGTTTTTCGCGGTGTCAGTCAAAGTGCTGAAAATCTGGCGATCCAAGTTGGCTTAGATTACAGCCACGAAAGCGGATTTTATGCGGGTACTTGGGGCTCAAATGTCGATTTTTATGCCGCCCAAGAAGCTGGTGATAATGATGAATCCGTTGAATTAGATTTTTACCTTGGTTTTGCGGGCAGTTTTGGCGAATCAGGTGTTGATTATGATGCAAGTTACCTTTATTACACCTATCCTGGTGCTATCAGTAGCATCAGCTACGGTGAATTTGTATTTGGCCTAAGCTATCAAGACTTATCACTACAATACGCCTATTCAAGTGATTTGTTTGCTACTGACGCCACCGGACAATACATTAGCGCAGCCTATGATTTCACATTACCTCAAGATATTACCCTGTCATTACAGGCTGGTTATTCCTTTGGTAATGCCTTTGATTCAAATATTGATAACTCTGCCACGGGATTACCTGAGTATAGTGACTTTAGCATTAGCTTAGCTAAAACCCTTAACGGCTTTGATTTGTCACTGAGCTATATCGATACCGACATTTCAGGTGACTTTGTGATTAAGCAAGATCACCTCGCTAACGACGGTCGTTTAATCGTCACTATCGCTAAATCCTTTTAATTGATCCTCCCCTTATTCTTGGGGAAGATCTCCAGTTTGGAGTCATGCTACTCTTTCGATGAGATGGACCCAGCCCGGTATGGCTCTTTTTTACAATATCACTACTTCATATAATTAATATCAGCACCAGACACTCTTAGGAAACCACCAGCAATCAATAGATTAAAATGCTTTTGAATAGCGACATCATTACCTTTTATCTGTAATTGTGACGCGATATGATTGCGTAAGGTAGTCACCTTTTGAGGTCGTTTATTCGCAGGTCTGGTTTTTAGGCTACCCAATAATATTTTTTGTAATTCTGTAGCGCGGATGGATTTATCTGACGTTGATTTTATTTTAACCTCAGGG
>JABSRU010000037.1 GCA_013214965.1 Gammaproteobacteria bacterium | reverse complement strand
TGAGAGGTGCTGGTGATGCATTTGAAAAAATAAAGAACTATGCAATCGAGAAAAAACAATTTATTAATTTTGACTAGCTAAATAATAAAATAGTGAATCAGACTAACCTAGTCGAACGGTAAAATGACTTGATTTTATCAACGTAACGGATAGTAAAGAGGATATGAAATGTATTATAAATATATGGGTAATTTAAGTTTTACTATAGGAGTAATAACATCTATTTCACCTATTATTAGCTCAAATATCGAATATAACCTGCTTCAAACTGTCTGCTTTCTTCTTGGTTTTATCTCTTATGCTGTTTTTGAGGGCCTAATTTTACTCACAAAAATTAATGATAAAGAATTAGCTCCGAAAATAGTGAACAAATCAAATAATCTAACTGAACGTACTGATGAATCAAACTAACCTAGACGAACGGAACAGGAATATAAGGTAACGAACATGAAAAAAATAAGTGATAAGCAAATATTCAAACTTCAATTTCAATTCTCAATTGCCTACTTTATCGGAATTGTTCTTATGATCGCATTCTTATATGTTTTTTTTGTTCTAGCTAATTGGGCATTAGGTTTTATGATTGCTGAGTTGATAATAATATCACCTGTCCCCATTACTGTTAACGCTCATGTGATTTCTATGGCTATTATTTTAGCGTTCATGGCTTTGTCTCTTATTCAAAATTCCAAAATATTGAGAGATAGCCTAGTTAATCATTGGAGAGAGATTGTTGATTTAAAAAAACAGGCTAATAAGTTGAACAATAATAGTGAATCAAACTAACTGAAAACTTGGAGAAGATTATGGAAAGCGGTTATAAATTTTGTGTTAAATGTGGAAATACACAAGGGTTTCCCGAATTCGAAAATCAAGAGCCAACGGCTCAGACTTGCGAGAATTGCCAAGATGATACTTCTCTTAAGCTATATAAAGAAACTTTTTCACTTACTGATAACGAATTTGAAAAGATTAGGGTGAAGCAAATACCTACATCATCTGATAGTGAATCAAACTAGCCTAGAGGTAAATATTATGAAATCAATATCATGTTACTTTTGTTGTTTTATTATCATAGCTGCTATGGGTGGTTGGGGTATGGATAATTGGAGTAAAGGAGAGCCATACACTGCTCAACTTGTCGTTCAATACCTACTGTTTTTCATATTTATCTGTTTAAAACCATTTATCAAAATCTTAGATAACATAAATATTAGTGATGAATCAAACTAGCCTAGCCCGACAAAATAAGTGAGAAAATTTATGAAAATTTCAACTAAAAAGTGTTCTATTTTAGCTTTGCTACTTGCGGGAGTTGGACTTATTAACCATGTGTATAATTGGAATGGGGAATTTCAACCCATTACTTATGTACTTATCTTTGTCTTTCTAAGTAATGTTATATATTTAAAAACATCTAAAAAATTACCCGTAGATGAATCAAACTAAGCTACTGCAATCGGTAAAGAGAGGTAAAACATGAAAATTATTAACAGCGTGATTTATTTATTGGTAGGGGCGATCCTTGGCACTTTTGTGATGTCATATTTAGGTGAATATCAATTAACGATATATCACTTTGCAACCACAGTTATCGCAGGAACAACCATAGGTTATTTGTTGTTATTTCTACATCGTAAATATTTAGTTGAAAGTGAATCAGACTAGCTGAACTTTAAACCATAAGCTGTCATGTTTTTGCATCCTAACACTTTGATACAAACAGTAGTTTTAGTATTCTTAAAACATTAATTAAACAATAAGATGACATTTATCTAGCAAATTTAAGCATAAAATGACAATTAAATTAAAGTTAAACTATTAATTCTGATAGTAATTACTATTAGAATTATCGTTTATTGACACTATATGCTTTCTAATTGTCACCTTATGGGTTACCAATAACTAGCTCGGCTAGTTTAAGATAAAGGTGAGGTAACATGCTCCAATTTGATATTAGTAAACGAAATGGTGGTTTTATACTTTGGGGTGATTATGGCACTTTAAAGCCATTACATAGCTACATTATGGATATAGCGAATAACTCACCAGTGCTAGATTCAGAGGGCATTGTCGTTGCTTTGGCATACGATATTCGTAAAGCCTATGAAGGACAAAGAGAAAAAAGCACAACAACGGTTTGGGATGATGAAATTACTATTTATGGAGTGGAGCAAGTTTGGACTACATTTTTAATGCAAGTTGCTTTATTGAGGTACGCATTAGCGTTTGTTGATTCTAGCAAAAACGATCAGTGCCAAATTTATTTACTAGAGGATTTTACGGAGCAAATTTTACAAGCTGCATTTCCAAAAGAATCGCATGATATTTTAGCGCAGTATAAACAGTTAATCGGCATCCAAGAAAGTTTTATAGAACAAAAATTAGGAAGCCGTAGTTCATATTTTTTAACCTTAAACAAAACCCAACGAAAATTACAATTGGCCGAAATATTAAGCAGTTTACAGCCAATGTGGGATGTAATAACACGAACCCTTGATTCAGATAGAAAGCATGGTGTGTTAAATCCAGATGAACTCGAATCGTATAGCTGGAATTCTATGGATAATTTTTCAGATGAAAAATTCCAAATTTAAAAGTAGTGATGTTCATTCTGATAATTGTAAGGTCACATTAAATAGCCAATAGTGGATATTGTCACGTTTAAATGAATCAAACTAACTGAGTGGACGGTGTACTACTACAAATCGCCCCTAATGAATCAGACTAACTCGGATCACTCATTTAACCAGGCACGATAAAACAGTGCTTGGTTAAAACATTCATTAGTTCAT
This sequence comes from Gammaproteobacteria bacterium, assembly GCA_013214965.1. Taxonomy (GTDB): domain Bacteria; phylum Pseudomonadota; class Gammaproteobacteria; order Enterobacterales; family Psychrobiaceae; genus Psychrobium. The sequence goes on along the minus strand of JABSRU010000037.1, from coordinate 38,452 downwards.
GCAACGGTAAATATGTTGCTGGTGATAATCAGTCTAAGTCGCAGGGTTAAACACAGCCGATGCAGCGGCTTTGAATTTATTCAAAACGAACATTGGCAATGCAGCAAATAACTTAACAGCGCGTTGCTTATTAGACTCCAAGTTTTCAACGTTATCCATAAAACCTTTTAATAACTCAGCGCGTGAATCGCTAGTGAGTGATGATCTTATGAGTCCTTATGCTAATTAGCCAAGACCGTTACGTTATGCGGTTAGAGGGCGGTGATTTTATTCTAGTAACCAGCAAATCAAAAGTCTTCAAAGTTAAAAGGTGTATAACATTTGCGTTATATAATGTAAATGTTATACTGTTTATTGAAGTAACTAATAAACAGGTGGCTTAACATGAATATTCACAATAACTCGTTATATCATTGGTCAGCAATTATACTCTTTATTATTATCGTTATTGGGGTTGTTATAGATAATAACTGGGTGAGCATTACCGCAGCTTTTATCTCAGTTTTATTCTCGCTTGTGGAAACTTATGAAAAAAATCATATCGAAGAACAAGAAAAATTTTCTGATGATTTTTATCATCACATGGCTGATAAAAGCCGTGATCGTAGAATTCGCAAAGGACATCAATAGCCGCAAAAAAATCGGTTATTATTAAATTTATTGAATCAAACTAAGCTAAAATTCATGGATAAACAACGTTATCTTGATTATATAAAAAGGATTAAGCATGGAATTATCTAATTTTGAAAATAGTAACGCGAGTTTTCCCTTTAAAAAGAAAAAAGGTAAATACCTTTCTTTCAGGCAAACCATAAAGCGTAATGGCTCAAAAGATGGTACTGCGTTAGATGTCCTGTCAAATGGTTACGATCATGTAACGTTGAATTTTAGAGCTTTATATTTAACTCCAAGCGGTAAACAGGGCGATAAAAAATATGCTTCTTGGACTTTAGATAGCCAAGCGGCTGTGCAATTGGCAAGTGTTCTTTTTTATATGGCCGATAATGCAATGCGCGATTCCGCTGAATCTCCTTATAAATCTATTGTAGCGCATAAAGAAAAGGCATATCACGGTCAAAATTTTTTATGTGAAGATTTTGATACTGCTGTTGAACGAATAGACAGACGCAAGAGCCGAAGTTATCTGTTAGGGGTTATGCATCGATTCGTTGAGTGTTGTACAGAGCCACAACTAGTAGAATTAATGGCTGTTAATTTGGCTACTTGGGCAGAGCAGAGCAATGATGAATTTGCCATGCAACAGTCTGAAAAAATGATAGCTCAATTAGGAATGATACCCGATAATTTAAAAAACTAATTATTAAAGTGAATCAATGTTACATGTAACGAGGTCTAGTTAAATGATGAATTTTGAACTTAAAAATAATAGGGTGGTTGAATACCTTTTAATGCTTGTTGTTTTTACTTTTGTACTCTTTGTTTTTGGGTGTTTTATTGGAGCTTTATTGGTTGCTTGGCTAATCATTGGTAGAGGTTATTTGATTAGAAATGGTGTTAAAGAGGGGCGTAATTCGCCGCTAATTTATTGGTACTATCTAACATGGTTTAATTTTATTAAACGATAAAACCTAAAAACGCGAATCAAACTAACTCGAACGAACCAGTTTTTAGGAGGTAATAGTGAATTATTTTCAAATTATACTCGCGTTACTCGCTATTTTACCTGTATTAGTGGTCTTCAAGCTGCGAAATTTTAATACGATGTTAATCATCTATGTACCTTCAGCGGCGTTTGTTATTTTGAATGTCTATAGGTTATGCGAGATCGAAGGTAGCTCAGAAGCTTGTGCTTGGGGCTATATTCAATATATTTATGCTTTTGTGGTTGCTGGTAGTTTGTTTCTAATAATATCATTAGGCCAGTGGCTAATAAGTAAATTTAAGCGCGAATAAAAATAGCCTAACTGATCGATGTTTCGGGCTGAAACAGCGAAAAAGTGAATCAAGCTAACTCAGTGGTTACGGGCTACTACAAATCACCCCGTGGTAAGTCGTCTACCCGAGCCGACGCAGCGGCTTTTATTCAATGTGGTTTTGTTGAATAAAAACGAACGTTGGCAATGCCCTCCTTTATTTTATACAAATCTATCCACTGAAAATGTGGGTAACTCGACATCGTGACAAATTAAGTGTTTAATGGACGGTATAACCGTCTGTTATTTAATTAGGGGTGCTATGTTTTCTAAAGGGGATCTAAACCGTATATGGCTTGTTTTAGGTGCGATTGATTCGTTAGAACTGGCAACGTGGGTTGCTATTACTAACGTTACTAAAATGCCTAAATCATCCGTTAAAGACGTTTTAAATAAGTTGATAGAAGGTCAAGTCGCTGGGGTAGTGGTTGAAAAGCAAGGCACTATTTATAAAATCATTAAATGGAATGATTTTAGACAATCCGTGGCTAAAATATTTAAAAATAACACTTGAAAAGGACGGTTAAACCGTCTATGTTGGTTATTCATTAATCAGTCAATGGTGGTTAAAATGAATATTCACAATAACTCGTTATACCGTATTTCAGAAATTGTTTTTCTTTTGATTATTGTTAGTGGCGTTTATTTTGATAGTCAATGGATGATATTAGCAGCATCGATATTAATGTTTGTTTTTTCATATGTTGAACGATTTGAACATCAAAAAAATGAAAATGAAGAAAGTAAGAAGCTCAGTTTTTATGCTCGTTTAGCGCGTGATCATCGTGTAAAAAAGCATCATGAATACTAGATTTTACGCACTAGCAGTTATTTAATATCGACTATGATTGAATAAGAAATAATCTAAAACATAGGAATTTTAACCATGAAAACAATTAAATTTATTGATAACGGTCAAGATTTTTTAGAATGGATAATTAAAGATGATGTCGTTATTGATTGTCAACCACATCAATTCAAAATTTGGGTTGGTAAGAAAGTTAAGCTAAGTGGCCACGTTGCATTTATTGAAAATGAAAATAGTGAAATGGTTCCCATTATTCACAAAATCAAATGTATTGAACCAACAGAACCTAACTATATTAAAGGTTATATGGATGGCCTATTAGTCAATAAAAACGAGGATAGCTATCAAGAAAGCCAACAATATAAATATGGGTTTTTAGTGGCTAAATCGTCAATTGCTGCGTAGTTATTGAATTAAGCCTAATGGGATCGCTCTGGCGTACTAGGAGAATGAAATGTCATTGGATAAAAAAGATAGCTTGGTCAAACAAGCAATGCAAGATTTAGAAAATGGTTCTGCTATTTTGACACATGACTGGCTCGATGAAAATAAATGCAATCATGGTGACGCAGTTTATGTTGCTGATTCTATAGCTCATGCTGTTCGTATGTATCATTTTAATAATAACGTGTAAAAACTGAGTCGCTGGTTCGACAATATGTAGGCGAACGATGAATCAGACTAGTCTGGTAAAATGAGGTAACAATGATGAAAAAGTACCCGTTAGAAATTCAAAATGTTGGTAGCGATACTTACGCTGTGATGTCGAAAGGTCATCATGATTTTGATAAGTTTATGCGTGAAGTACGAGATCATTGGGACTGGCCGCTTGGCAAACCTCAGCACGTTTGGGTAAAAACTGTTCCTTGTAACACAGACCAATATAAGTGCTATTACAACATTGTAAAAGCTGGTACTCGCGGAGCTTGGCCAGCTACCTATTCATGGGAAGCTTACGGCGACGAACAGTACCAGGCAGCATAATGGCGAATATGAGAGAAATTAGGATTATAAAATCATTTGATTATGACGATGAAGTTGAAACTTATATTCCTTGGTTTACAGATAGTGATATTTATCTCATGGTCGAAAATAATCTTATTTTTCAGTTTGAAGTAGAGGGACGGAGTTTTGTCGCACTGTCGAAGCACTGGGAAGAATATCGAGCATCGGATCATAAACTCATTTATGCAACATAATTATATACAGGATTTTAATAATGATTAAATTTTCAAACGCTGATGTACAAGCTTCAATTATAAGCTCTCTACAAGATCATTTAGTTGACGTTATTGACTCAATTGAATTTGAAAAGGGCAAATTATCAGATGATGAACAAAAAAAATTGATAATTGATTTGCAAGAATGGTTAGATCATTCTGTTGTTTTATTTGGTAAAAACTCTTGATAGCTGCAAATTACACAATGCACTTATATTGTGACTGTCGTGACTGTGTAGAGCTTAACATGCTTGAAAATGACGAGTTTATTGGTGAATCATGGACGCAAGTAGCTACCGCCGCTAGAAAGCGTGGCTGGCGAATTTCAGCAGATCGTACTCGTTGTTTCGCGCCAAACCATCAAATTGTAAGAAAGGTGAATCAAACTAAGCTAGCTGGTCAACAATAAGTGAGGAAATAATGAATTATAAAAAGGTAGAGCGCCTAACCGATTCAATTTGTGATTTGGTATTTGTAGGGTTGGTAGTTCTTTTATCACTCAACTATTTCGAGATAAAAGTACTGGATTTTAGTTGGATGATTTTAGCTCTAATTGGAGGCGTGTCATTATCATTAAATTTTTGGTCTAAATATAAATTGCCAAATGGTGATTAAACGAGGTTGCTATGAAAACATTTAAAGATATTAATAGTTATAAACATACTTTCGATCCTAACGGTCTGATATTTATTTCGATGATGATAGGCTACATTCTTGTTCTATCATTAGGCTTTTACTTTAATCCTAATATTATTCTTAGCAGTTGGGTTCTATGGCTGTTTTTCCCTTTTTTATATATGTATAAAGTCCATAAATCGAGATCTATCATCCAAAAAGATTTTGTAAAATCACTAGAAACGTTTTCATTAGAAGAACTCATTTTATTATATAAATCCGAAGAATTATCAGAAGTGAATTCAGAGTTTATTTTAACCTACCTAAACGAAAATTATAAAAATTGGAGCTTAGAAGGCACACTAGAAATAATTTAATGAATCAAACTACCCTAGTTGAACGGTAGGAGTGAGGAATGTTATGAATATTAATTTCACAGCGTGGTGGTTTAGAGCAAAAAATATTTTGCGGTGGCCGTTACAACATACGTTAGTAAGTAATAACGTAGCCAATCACTCTTTTGAATGTACCATCGTTGCCCACATGATAGCGGTCATTGATAAAGAAATATTTAATCACCAAAACACTGATCCTAATTATGTCGGTATGTTAGCTGCATTTCATGAGGGCGCGGAAGTCGCTGGCTGTGGAGATATTAACAGTGTAGCTAAAAATTATGATGAAGAAACTCGTTTAGCTATCAAACGGCTTGAAAGTCTATTTGAAGAAAAGCTACTTAATGCTTTGCCTAAACATTTACGAGCCACCTACCACCCATTAATAGTGCAAGATAAAACCAATCGTGCAGTGCGCCTTGCTAAATGTGCTGATGATTTTTGCGCTTATCTTGAAGCAAGTAAAGAAATGCGACTGGGTAATCTTGAATTTGCAACAGCAATGAAAGGTATTCACGACTCAAAAATATTATTGTGGTGTGAGGAATTTGAAGCGGCACAGTACTTTTACGATCATTGTTTGGCTGGATTTAATGATGATTTTGACCAATTGCATAATGAATCAAACTAACTCAGATCACTCATGAAAAAACCACTTAAGCTAAAAGCGAAAGTGGTTTTCGATTGGCTAAAAAGCCTAGTTAAAAATGATATTCTTCTTACTTCATTTTTACGGATTCAGCTAAGGCACTTTTAAATAACATTTCAAAATAGTTATCATTAGAACGATGGTTAACATTGAGTGCAAAATCAATACGTTCTATAAAGAAATTAGCTATAGTTTCACCTCTTAATGCGTCGTGTATTAAATCTGAATATATCGGAAACACATCAAGCGGTATGTTGTCATTTTCAGGTGATAGATCACCTAATATTAATGTTTTTCTAAAAATCATACTTTTGTTTGTACAATAATTAATATCGTTAAATAATGAATTATAAGCTGCAAAATTCATATTCAATCTCCTAAAAATTAAGAGACTTTTATTCCCAATGGGAATAAAAGTCCCATTGGGTGAAGTAGGTTCTTAGCACCATTCAAAAATATCGAATGAACCTGTGGGTGCAATGTTACTCAAATATACTGTTGAGAGATCAGTATAAAAATTGATTGTAGCACATTATTTAAACGATTAAATGAATCAAACTAACTCGATGGCCGCGCCGGTGATCGCGTAATACTACAAATCACCCCTGTTTAAGTCACTCTTTCAATTTATCCACAAAATCTGTTAATAACTCTGCGCGTCAACTTGTGGATATAACGTATTTGTTATATTATTTGGCTATTATAATTGTTGAGGTACTTTTTTAGATGAAAATTAAATTGATTAAAATGGTGGATGATTATTATGGAGGTAGTCGAAAATTAGCGCGTGAATCGCTAGTGAGTGATGATCTTATGAGTCCTTATGCCTTTAACAACTTAATTAGCCAAGATCGTGATGTTATGCGGTTAGAAAGTGGCGATTTCATTCTAGTAACAAGCAAATCAAAAGTTTTCAAAGTTAACTAAATATAACCATTGCGTTATATAACGTAAATGTTATACTTCTTGTTGTGGTAACTCATAAACAGGTGGCTAGTATGAACATTCACAATAACTCGTTATACCGTATTTCAGAAATTGTTTTTCTTTTGATTATTGTTAGTGGCGTTTATTTTGATAGTCAATGGATGATATTAGCAGCATCGATATTAATGTTTGTTTTTTCATATGTTGAACGATTTGAACATCAAAAAAATGAAAATGAAGAAAGTAAGAAGCTCAGTTTTTATGCTCGTTTAGCGCGTGATCATCGTGTAAAAAAGCATCATGAATACTAGATTTTACGCACTAGCAGTTATTTAATATCGACTATGATTGAATAAGAATTAACTAGGTGTTACCTATAAGTGAAATTCGCAAAGTAGAAACAGTGCTTCAAATTATGTGTGTTCTGTCGAAGAGTTTAGCCATTGTGTAGAAGGGTTAAAATCAAATAAATTAACACAATAGGATACTTGAGGTGAAAGTAATGAATTTTTGCAGTAAAAAGTCTTTTGTTAAAATCGATGAACAAGCGTGGTACTGCCATTTTAAAACCGAACCACCTCACCCAATTTTTAGTTGGTTATATTGGAAGTATGGTTGCGTACTTTTAAAGTGTTTACGAAAACTTGCGTGTGTAAATGTCATTAATACATTTGATCTTGATGGTGGCGAAAAAGTCACTTCAATTAACAAAATATGAATCAGACTAAGCTAGTCGTTAAATAATCGAGGTGAATTATTATGAGAATATTAACAGTAGTTTCTTTTTGTATTGCTTTATCCGCTGTTTTAGTAGCAGTTTTAACGCCATTTTATATTAGCTATGAAAAGAATAAAGCTCATGAATACGTGGCTAAAATGAATGCTTTAAATTCAAAAAGAGCAAGAGAATATCCAAAGGTTGGTTGTGCAACCGATCACGCTCGGTATTCAAGTTACTCAATTGGTATTGCTACATCATCATCTATCGTTGTTGATGATTCTTATATTAAGTGTGACAAAAATGGTTATTCACTTAACGGTGAAGCTTTAACCCAATCTGAGGTGCTAGCAATAGGTCAAGCGCAAGAGAAATCATATCAGATAGACGAAGAAAGCAAACAAAGTAAACCATCTAATTATGGTCGTGTTATCGATGTTGCCGCACTTATGGTAAGTATTTGTGAAGCACGTAACGAACCAAATATGATTGATTATCGCGCAGAACTTGACATAGCCTGTCCTGAATTTGAATCAAACTAAGCTACTGGTTTTAACACAGGCCGATGCAGCGTATTTGAATTTATTCAAAACGAACATTGGCAATGCAGTTACTTAAGAAAGAATTATTTATTTTCGCTAACAGCCAAAGCTCTTGATAGTGATTCTCTTTCTCGCTCTGATTGCGATAACTCTTGTTGTAATACCGATATCTGCTTTTGAGTTTCAACTAGCTGTGCTTGCGCTTTAGGTAGCTGAGTCGCTTGTTCTTTAAACTCTATTAAATCATTATTTAGCCTTAATGCATCTTTTTCTAATGAAGCTGTTTGAGACTCAAACCTAACATTTGAGGTTTTAATTTCCGCGAGTTCTGTCAACAAGTCATCAAGCTTGCGTTGCGCCTGGGCAAGTTGTTCTTTTTCAAGTTCATGCCTGGCTTGATCTATAGAAAGCAGTTTTACTTGCTCACGTAGTGACACTGTTTCAGATTCTGCTTTATCCGTTTGCTTGTTTGCGGCTGCTACTAATGATTGTGCTTGAGTTTCACTGGCTTTGATCTGTGCTTGGGTTTTCAGCTCAACTGATGCAATAGTGGTGTCAGTGTCAATTTTAATCTGTAATAATAGCTCTTGAGCTAGGCTGTTATCTTGATCTGCATTATTGGCTTTATCTATGTGTTTTTCGATTTTAGAGTTCGCCTCATTAATAGCGGTGGCGCTTTGTGCTACCGCTAGAGCGACACTATCACTACATTCCCGCTCATTTTCTTTGAGTAAATCTATTAGTTCTTCAATTTGATCTTTTTGACGTACCTGTATTTCACTTAGAGATGACGTTCGGCGCTCAACAATGCTTTGTACTTCACTGGCAATAAGTTTGCCGATTGCACTGCTGCCAATTTCATCGGCTAGCTTTGATACATCAAGATCACGCTTTGCATTGAAGTTGTTTAGATATTCGGCAACTGTTTCATTACGGCCACCGGTCAATTTACGCACATCGCGTACACTTGGCTTAATGCCCTGTGCAAGCATTCTCGATGCTACTTTTTCAACGTCTTCGAAGGTAACGCCGTTTTTAGTGTCTGTCATGCTACTCACCTTATGTGTTTGCATAATAAAATTTCTACACAACGGCTACTAATAATCAGTAACTTGCGTAACTTAGTACAATAAAGTTTGTACAATAAATTGGTATGCCAGTTTTAGTAGATTAAGTGTTGAACTTGTGGTTATCTATCTAAACGTCTGATATAAATATACTTATTTACCCAGCACACCTTATAATTGCTAATCCCTCAATTATAACAGAGGCGGTAACTGGTAACAATCGTTACCATGAATATTGTGTTACCTAGGTAACTGACGTTACCTTTAGTGATCTTATGTGTTGTTTAGGAACAATAAAGTTTGCCCGAAGTTGAATTTTGAGACAATAAAGTTTGCCCGATGGTAAGTTTTAACTTCAAATTTACCAGTCGTATTTATAAAATAATTAAATGGAATGATTTTAGACAATCCGTGGCTAAAACATTTAAAGATAACACTTGAAAAGGACGCTTAAACCGTCTATGCTGGTTAATTAATCAGTGATGGTTAAAATGAATATTCACAATAATTCGTTATATCGTTGATCTGCAATTATACTTTCTCTAATTCTCGTTATTGGAGTTGTTTTTAACAGTAGCTGGATAATTATTGCGGCGGCGGTAGCTTCTATTTTATGTTCTCTTGCTGAGAGTAGCGAAAAACAACATATAGCAAAACAAGAAAAATCTTGTGACCAAAACAAACCAACAGAATAAGGGGTCTAATTTATGTTCCTTATAATAGAAAACATTTTATCAATCACGATCAGTACGTTTTTAATGTGGGTACTAGTAAGATATTCACTTCGTGTTTTTTGCTCACCAATTATTTCTAAGTGGTACGCAAATGCCTTTGTTTTGACTGTTACTATTACTGGATTGATCTCTGGGGGGTTAACAAAATTAAATTTATTTATGGACGTTCATATCATGTTTTATTATATAAGTGTCTGGTTAGTTAGTCTTAATCTTGTGGTTATTTTATTGTACTGGTTAGATAAGAAGCAATCATTTATTAAAAGATTAGAGCGAATTCCTGAAACAGTATTATATGGCCTTTCTTTTATAGGAGGTGGTGTTGGCGCTTTAATCGGCCAAGGAATTTTTCATCACAAAACCGAAAAATTAGGGGTAATGCCATTATTGGCATTGGTTAGTAATTGTTTTGTTTATTACTATATTTTATTTGTGCTACCTAATTGATAGAGGCGATCATAATGATATTGGCAATAAAAAACTATCAAAAGTACCCTCATAACTAATTTATCAAAAAGTCATAGGTTTTTTGACTGAACTAATTGAAGTTGTTTTTTAGCAAGGTCACAATGTTTTTCAGTAACTTACAACAAGTAAGGTTAATTTCGAGGGGATGGGCGCAAAACCCCTATGTTGGAAATAACACCAGGCAGCATAGTTGTTTATGTCTATACCATTGGATCTTTTGGTCGTTGAAATAGGTTAACTGAGTGTAGTTGAATAAATTTACTATCAGTTATGCTTTAGCACTGTCAGTGTGATGAAACAAATCACAGTGTTATAGACGCCCTGTTTATCGGTATTTCAGAGGCATTGAAACAAATCACAGTGTTATAGACGCCCTGTTTATCGGCATTTCAGAAGCATTGAAACAAATCACAGTGTTATAGACGCTCTGTTTATCGGCATTTCAGAGGCATTGAAACAAATCACAGTGTAAATAAAATCATTGAAAGTGAAGCTTTTAAAACCATTGAAACAAATCACAGTAAAATAGTCTTGTTAAGTTTTAAAAATCACTTAAGCAAAAGCTTTATTCTAAGGTTTTTATAGGTGAAAAAAGAAACAGAAGATGGGTAACTTTATTGCCGTCATTTGGTGTCTCAACAAGTGTTACATCTTTAAAAATGTGATGGCGTCTTAACTCTTTTATTGCGGGATTTAAAACTCTAGTCCTAAATAAGTTGAAATTTTTTCTGTAACTACTGGGGACGGACCAACGTTCATGGAGTGTATCGACTGCAATATACCACTTACCAGTGGATCTAAATTGAGACAAAGCCCTATATAATTTTATAGACCATTTAGACTCTATTTTACCGACTTGTTCTATATCCATTAACGTAAAATGCAAATCATACGCCATAGGCTCTAATATTTCTCTAAGCATCGGATTTAAAAACAATTTATATTGCCCACGCTTAATAGCCATTACCCTTTTTACAGACCAATCAACTTCGGTAATAGCTAGTTCATTATCCCAGTTCTCATAATAACGAATTGTTTTTCCTTTCATGTTTTTTATAGCCGTTCTTAAATCGTCTCTGGCCTCTTGTTCGCTTAAGCCATAGATAGCGGCATAATCTTTATGATTAATGGTAAACTCACATTCGCTCGGAAATCCTTTTAAATAAATATCCCTCATACACAAGAATATAACTCGCTCTTGATCACGACTTAAGTCAGATCTGGCTGATGTTAGACTATGAGATTCCATTACTGGTTTAACAAGTTTATTAATTGTTTGATTCATAATTAAGATCCGAATGTGATTGCAACATTTTGTTATATTAGTTGCAAATGTTGCAATGTCAAGACCCTAAATTTATGTGGATATCTCCAATTTAATATTACCCCCAGTTTCACGGTGATTTGTTGCAGGCTTCACGGCGTTTTATTGTAACAGCACAAGTTACTGTATTATATATATATTAATACACACTAAACATAAATTATCCGTTTAATACATAGGTATATTACCTGTTGATAGTTATCCACAGTTTCACGGTGATTTGTTGCAGGTTTCACGGCGTTTTGTTGTAATTGCTTAAAGCGTTATTTTTCCTAAGAATATTAACACCAAAATTTATTTATATGTTATAATTCAATAGTATAGTCACTAGAACAAAAAAGGTAATTCACGGCGTTTTGTTGCAGGCTTCACGGCGTTTTGTTGCACCTGATCGTCTGTAACCCGCCTGTAGTAAGGTTTTTAGCCCTATGGAAAAGGATTTTAAAAAATATTATATAAGGATCTTATAAAAAGGCTCGGAGGATAACGGGGATATCTTTGTTTTGGCGTGGTGTTATTACACCGAAAGCTACCGCTTAGAAATGCGCTATCGCGCAAAAAAACATAAGTGCCTTGTGATAAGTGCCTTGAGGCACAAGAATCTTCTATATTTACACCGGGGGGGTCGCTGCGCTACTGATAAATGCGCTTTGCGCAACCACAATGGGCCAATTTAGCCTTTTTTGAACAATTTAGCACTAAGAGGTCGCAAAGAAATAACAGTAGCTTATATTGCTCGTTTGGCGTTATAAATTAAATAATTTAATTAAAGTACGCTCAACATATTTTGCGCCACGACCTTTCCCTTTACGTTGATCTATATTTGGACTGTTACTTAACAGACATTCAAACACAACATCATAGGTATAACCGGCGTTCGCCAGGGCAGTAGCAACTTGCCAATCAACAGCATTTAAATTTAATTCATATTCAGGATTATCGGTATATTGTTTAATCAATTGCTGATAATGATCATAAGCAATAACGCTGGCTACGTCCGAGTTCGAGTTTGCTTGCTTAAACACTACCTGGTTAATCGCGTTTAACTCAAATTTTGCGGCACGTTCTTTGGCGGCAAAAATGATAGCTTCAGGTTTTTCAGCAATACGACCATTGCGAGTAGTTAACTTTACAAATGGGTATTTACCTAATGAATTTACATGTTCAGGCTTGTTATTGCAGTACCCGGCTAACCGCCCAAAATGTCGGTGATCTGCACTATTAAGATCACCTTTATATTTATTGGCTATAATATTGGCGCAATGAGTAGCGAGGCTTTTTTCAATAGGTTGATTACTAATTCTTACCCACCCTTGGTAATTCTGTGGTGATGACTCAGTAATAATTGCTGGCTCCAAGCCATCGTCTTTCATACGGTCGAGAATACTTAACGAAACATCATCAAAAAAAATAAGCCCTATCGAGCCTTTGGGCCTAATGAAAATATCTTGTCCCTGGGTATTTTTGTGCTTAAACCATTGAACAGCATTTAGCACTTCATTTTTTTTGAACGATCTACAAATCATCTTATCGTTAATACGATCTAGCAAACCTAGTTCGTACTCCTGGCAATTCATAGCATTTAATTGGTGTCTAACCGTCAGGTAAGTGATATCTGGCTTCATAGTCATCTTATCTATCCGTAAATTTCATTAGTGTTCTATAATTAATTATTAAAATTCACTTACTTACTCTTTATAAATAGTAAGTAATAGTTTTTAATAGCTAATAATTGTTTATTGTAGCTGTTTACCGCTTTTTATGTAATTATTGTAGCTATTTATTGCTAGCTTTGTTGGTTTATTTTACATGACTAAATTTATAACGGTGAGTCTTTTTGTCTCACTTATGATACTATTCAGTTAGCTAATGAAGCTTAAATTTACTTGCTTTTAAATTCGTTAAACTATTAAAAGGTAAAAAAATGGACGCAAATTTATCATTTCAGTTAAAAGACAGGTACAGCACTAAAATTTGGAACCCTAATATACTTGATCCCAAGGCTCAAATAAGGTCAGTCAACGGCGAGTATTTTTTCTCGGTTATTTATTCAGTTCATCGTGAAAAACGTTCTGAACATAAAGAAGTATCTCAATTAGCAATCAGAACCCTAACCAAATTTACCCAAGAAATTGGTGAGTTAGAGAAAGAGCTGATTTCCCAAACTGAGTTAATGGAACATAAAAAAACCAAGTGCGTTTTCAGCGTAACTTTCCCTAAAGCTAAAGTTATAAATGTGGCTTTTACACCTCAAAAAAATAGTGGTATTTGCCCCGAAAATGCTCAGTTCTTAAAGGTGTTTATTGAATTCGATAAATATGTCTCTTTATTAGGTGACATTCGATCTATGGCTTTAATTACGGAAAAAGAATATTACGTACAACGAAAAATTATTCAATCTAAGCTCCGTGGTATTATGGCTGGTTATTATGCCTTAATTAAACAGGTTCACAATGAACGAAGAAAAGTTGTTAAGATGACCGTTAGTAATAAGTCACTTAAGGGTAAAAATCATGAAGCTAATGTATCCACTGGCTAAAGCCAATAATTATATTAAATGTGGATCTCGATATTTCCTAAGTGGCAAAGGATATTTAGCCCTCCCAGGGTGTTCAACGGACAACCCTAATAATGGTGCCGATAAATATAACCATTATTTGATTGTGAATTACATCCCCCGGAGTGAGAAACAAGGACAAACACGTTGGAATAATTTTGTAAACCGCCGCGCTAAAAATTGGCGGTTAATCAAAATACGAAACATGATAAGCAACAACACCACTGAACCAAACCTATCAAAAATAGAATCCTTCCTAATATTTAAACTCCTGGCAAAATAACTACCTAACTGGCCCTGCCGGTTGCCCGGTTCGTTGCCGCTGGCGGCATTATCGGAGCGAAGCGCACCCCTTTGGTGTAAATATAATTTAGGCTAAACTGTGTCAGTTGTGACACTATTTGACGAATCGAAAATAATAGTCTATATTTTAGGAGCTGATTACGGTAATCAAAGATCAGATGTAAATTACCAACATAAACCATTCATAGGCGTCTTTTCTGCCTATAAATGGCCGTAAGACACTATGTTTATTAGGAGTCTTACCTATGTTACTCGCACCAGATGATTTTTATTTAGTTGTCTATGCTCACAAAAATTTTACTAAAATCGCCAGTTTACCTAATGTCGAAGTTAGCGAATTTTCTACTGAAGACGAATTTCATCGTCCTCTCGATTCCGAATTTTTTAGTTCATACAAAGATTTAAGCGGCAACAAAGTTGAGATTTATACATTTAATTTGTCTAAATCAATTCTTGTTCAGTTTTTAAGTCCTGCCAGAAAATTTACTCATACCATTTACTCGATACAAAGAAATGAGGGTTTTTATCTTCATGAAGTTTCTAAATTGATCACCGAAATTTCGTTTAAACCACCTTTCTTACACCTTTAGGAGTCTATTATGACTGATCAAAATACAAGTGATAAACCTAAGTTTAATCATTACTCTATAACTGCTCACGCTATTTTTAAAGGTTTTACCAAAAATGACAAAGGCACATTTTTTGCTTCATTAGCAATCCCTACAGGTCAATTTAATAACAAACAAACTTTCATTAATGTTAGTGCGGTTGTTACTAATTCACCAGCAATGCAATTACTCGCTTCAACTATGTGTGATTTGCCTATTAACGAAGGTAGAGGTACATCAGCCGACGTTACATTAACAGACATGACTGCATCTAATTCATTTGATTCTAACAGCCAAATCTGTCTTGATAAAAATAATGTTGCTTTCATAAACTACAGCGCATTTTTAAATAATATTGCGTTTAAATAGGCTTTTTAGCCACCTGAAACCACTTATACTTTTTTGTATAAGTGGTTTCCACTATTCTTTATTTGGCTTCAACCCTGCTTCTATCATAAATTGATCTAACGAATAATCCTCATTAGCCGGTTCTTCGGCATTTATTGTCTCTTGACCAGGCTCTATATCCTTAACGGTATTTTTCACAGCTGGCTCGCTTAAGGTAGTATCGTTACTAACTTGGTCTTTGTTGTCGACTTCTTTTTGGGGAGGTTTAACAAGGGCGGTTTTTTTCAAATCAGTGATATCAACCATTTCATTAGGCAGTAATGGTATCCATGAGGTATAGAGTATTTCTGCCAACTTTTCAGGACGAAACAACGCTGATACTCGTTTAGGTAAAGCGCGCATCTTATTTATAGAAATAAGTTCTTCTTGGTCTTGGTGAGTTTGCTTGCGGCCCGTGTAAGCTTCGGCCCCCATATTGTTATAATCAACTTCCTCTGAACGGATAATTGTCTTGTTAACGGTTCCGCTTAGTTCAGCGGCCCATTCAGCAGTCGCAGTATCAGCGGCCTTATAAACTATAGAAATTAAGGTATTAATCTCTATTTCGCTGCATATAGCCTCGGCATTTAGTGTTTTATCCTCCATGTTTAATAAATTAGACATCGATTGGTAAGCAACAGAAATATTCATTCCTTTACTTAATACGGTCGATAAACCAACGGATAACATATCACACACTAAAAACTTTACTTCGTCGATAGCTAGATAAAAATGTTGGCTTTGTTTGCCTCGTCTCAAGACCGATTGGATAATATCCATTAACAGGGTAATTTGTGCTTTCTTAACAAGTTTATCCGTTATAGAGCCTTTAATATAAAATACGGCGCTAGCATCTAAGGTACGATCAACATTAAAGCCCCGCCCTTTTTTCGGGTTAAGTGGTTTATGTAATTTCATTTCCTTAAGTGAAGCGCGACTTTTTTCGGTTGTCTCGTACTCTTTATTTAAACCTGCTTCCAGGGCATTCATCGAGCCATCAAAACCATTTTTAAAAATGTCTAAAATAACAGCCCTTTCCTTAACATTATAAAAGTCTGCATTGGTTCCTGTTTCGTTGACATTAAACACGTTTTGCATTCGGCTTATAATTTCTCGCTCACTACCATTCGCAAACATATTATAACTACCTGGGCCAACTCCGTTAAGGTCTACAACTAACGGTGCTGGCCGTCCAGCTTCTTTGCAAGCCTTAACCATGATTGAATAAATGAAATCATCGGGTTTAATATCGAAAAATCCGGTAGTCCAGCCCTTTAGAATAGATTGATAAAGAATGACACCCTGAATGACTCCCTTACCTGTTTGAGTAGGCCCAATAATTTTAAGATGACGTTCTTTAAAATCTTCGTCTGTTTCGTAAATTGGTTGATCAGCTTCATTGAATCCTAAAAACATGTAACCATCTTTGAAGTGTTTTTTGGGATCAAATTCTTTGGCTTCCAAGCTAGCTAATTCCGATCTGATATCACTCATTTTATCAGCGGATTGTTTCACTCTAAATCTTCTTATTAAATGTGAAATGTAGGGCTCAAGAATTCGTTGATTGAAAAACTTAAGCGTAAGAGTACCTATAAAGATCGCTGCATACAGAGCCCAAGAACCACGGAATCCGTAAATTGTTTCTTTGAAAAAATTATTGAAATATTCAGAGTTTCCCGTTACTTCAACAGAGACCAAATAAACATATGCTAATAGTACAGGGACCGCTAACAGCAAAATTATCAACATAATTCGTCGGAATATTGCAGCAATAAATTCGCGTTGAGTAGCATCTTCTCTTGCGTTAAGTGGATGAATGCCTAAATAAATTAGACCTACTAAACACCCACTTGTTATTAATGTTATCAGCCACTGGTAGTGATTTATATAATCTAATGAGGTATTAAATAAATAATAAATGTTCTCAGTCATAATTAAATCACCAATAAATAGCCAATAATGAAAGTCGCGGTAATTGCTATTAATGCTGATGAAGCAAACATTATTTTAATTAATCGCTCATACTTTTTGATATTTAAATTGTGTTGCTTAACTAAAATGATAGAAGCTTTTCTTAAATTATTTTGGCTTTTACTATTTTCTGTTTTTAACTTAATGAATTCATTCTTATATAATTCACTAAGAATTTCCTTGTTTAGAAATAATTGAACCAACAGATAGTCATCTTTAGGAACGGCTATATTAAATTCAGTTGCCAACTTTAATAATGCATTATCAATAGCCTTGTTATACGGATCTATTTCTTTAACTGTACCCATAATTAAACCTTGTAAATTGAACAGTTGATACTGCCATTCTTTTTAAAAAGGTCTGAATTTATGCCGCATCTTTTTTGGTAAGTATTTTAGTCATGCCGTCAGATATTTGGCCTAAAACTATTTTTGAAAATTTATCTAAACGATGCTTTTCGGCAATTTTAAAAATGTCAGAACCGCGCACTTCACTAAACAAAATCCCCAATTCGTTCATTTTGTTAATTTGTGGTGCTTCAGTATTTGGTATTAGGAATGGTAGTTTAAAAATAGCTAAGACTGAACCTAAACCAGCTTTAGCAGCGGGTTGTTGCATAATGGCATCGGCCCCCAAAAATTCATTAGCTTTTTTGCCTGGGAACTTCATTTTGTGAATATATTCATTAGCCCATAATATTTTTTTAGCATCGGGGAATAGCTCAAATATTTTAGTTAAGGTTTTTAGTGTCGTTTCCTGATTGTCACCACCTTGCAATACAGTATGAATTATCGCCCGATGCCCCTCTAATTCAAACAGCTCAATTGCATCATTTCGCGCAATATAGTTAAAAAACTGGATGCAATTACTTGCGCCTGAGTCGATGATTATATCGTCAAGTTCCGTGCGGCTATTTGCAATTTCAATTAGTTCATCAAAACGTGAGGGATCGATATCTTTGGTATCAGGGTTAATCATATTGTCGATAACAATTACATCTAATCCCTTATATTTTACAAGTGCGCTTGTTGCTGGATCAAGATCAATCAGTGCAACCTTGCGACCGGCATTCATTAAACCTTGCGCTAAAAAAATACAACTTTGAGATTTACCAATCCCGCCTTTTTCACCCATCGAAATATGCATTGTAGCCATGATAGATCACCTTTTTATATATTTGATATTAATAAATTTATGCGTTTTCTAATGTTTATTTTTTTTGGTCTAAATCGCTCATATACATTAGTGGCTCACCTTTTGAGGTTTCACTTTGTGTACTTTTTATAGATTGACTTTTTTGCTGCGTACTACTTATAGATACGCTTGAAGTCACTTTTTCTGAACCTGATTTAACAGTAGATTCGCCGTTAAATTCTTTCTTTAATAAACGGCAAAAATATGTGTAATCACCGTCGTATTTATCTTCTTTTTGAAGTGTTTGCCAAATAAGTTTCGCAGAGAACCGGCGATCACGCATTGCTGTTATCTCGGACAAATTATCAAAAAATTGTACAGTTGGTGGTAATTTTTCACCAGTCATATGAATAACCTCGTTAGCAATTATTAACTATTATTAACTATATTAACGTTGTTATCAACTATAAATAGCAATATTTTAGCTATTATAAGCTATTTATTGCGATATTTTACTATTGTATATAACCTAGTAGGTAGCCCCTTTCCGTTAGGAAAGGGGCTGGTCGCAACATTATGTTGCTAAGTCGAGTCAAAATGACTCTTACAAACACTCCTCTTAAATTTAATGTATCAACGTTAATTACAATGGATTAAATGTACCGGCCAAGGTACACAGTACCTGAGTCGCCAAACTCAGGATTTAACCGTTTAAAAAATGAGGACGTGAAGCCCTCCCCTTTGTATTACCTGCCAAGGTAATTTCGTGCTTACTTCGTAATGTGCCTACAGTTTTCGAGACTTGTGATCACCGCTTGCTAAGCGGTCGTTCTATTACTCACTCAACCTAATGCTTCGTTCGAATCGCAAAAAGTTTTTTTACTCTACTCACCTTGCTCCCACACTTTCCCTTAATTAACCAAGTGCCAACCTGGTTAACGGGTGAAGTGCTTCCCACGTTAGACGTTAACGTCTAAAAGCAACGCCACTGGCTCATAACTACAGCTAGTTGTAACAACTTTCGAAAAATAAAATTTTCGATTTCAGGGGGCCGAGATTCCAAAGCACCTCCCTTACTCACTGCATTACTTACACCTTCGAACTACCAAAACTTAAGTTTGATAATGGCTTTACTTTTCTTACCCGAATGCGACATCTTTCTGCCGCAATTACATGCTTGAGCTATACAGCGATCTAACCAGCTTGCGCCGATTAGTACCTCAGTTTCCAGCTTTCGCCTCCACTTTCCAACGTATTTCTACGCACTCAGCAGCCCACATGTCAGGAATGAGTTATACCCTTTCGAGCATCCCTCATTGTGGATTTGATTACCAAAGTAATCTCACCAACTTCGTTAACGACAGGGTTTACATTGTCACCAATGTTCCCGTTTCCGTGTCGCCCAATCTTCTTTTAATGTCATAAATGATCGACTCGAAAGGGGTATTTCAACCCCTAGCGGTCGTGAGGCCGGACGAGCCCAATTACGGGCATCCGGCTATGACACACACATAATTCATCGGGTGGCACCCGATGAACCTGTCACGCTGGCGGCGTGACATTGCTCCCAAAAGGGAGCAGTAAGCAAACGGTGTGAGGGGTGGCTAGCCCCCCAAAATGTTGTACATATTTGGCAGGTTAGCAACCCCTCGTTAATCCAGCTTTCGCGGCTTAACGAAGCGTTTGCAATATAAATATTAGCTTATTTCGCTAATATTTCTACCCCGTAAAACGTTGTTTCACGGAATCTCTTTTAAAACCCTTAAAAATTCTTCGAATTTTTAACAATCTGTATCTTATTATTACCCTTTAATTTTATTTTAAAAATATGTATAAAATTTAAACAAGACGTTAATAGACATTAATAGCTATTAATAGTTAATTATTGCTTGATATAGCTCATTATCTATACATATCGTAATAAATGGTTTAATGTGGCTTTAAATGGCTTGTTGTGGTTGGTTGGATAGTGTGATTATTTTGGATTGTACAAACCATTTTTAAATTCTCAACTATATTTATTTGAATTGTACAAAACACTTGTATAGAGGCTGATATGAACCCGACCCAAAAAACATACAGTGAACTTGAAGAAGCTTACGATACTTTTAATCGCGAATTATTTGAAGATTCACTTCCTCACTGCATGATCACATTGCAGAGAAAAAATCGCACTTACGGCTATTTTTCTTCTAACCGGTTTGTTCATTCCAACGGTACAAAGACCGATGAAATAGCAATGAACCCCGCTTACTTTGCTGTAATTTCTTTCCAAGAAATAATGCAAACGCTAGTTCATGAAATGTCGCACCTCTGGCAATTCCACTTTGCTAATCCGGGGCGGCGCAGTTACCACAATAAAGAATGGGGTAACAAAATGGAGCAAATCGGATTGATGCCATCTTCAACCGGCAAAGTCGGAGGTTCTAAAACTGGAGATCAAATGATGGACTATGTTATTGAGGGAGGAAAATTTGAAAAAACACTTAATGGTTTAATAAGTAAACAACTAACAATTTCATGGTTTGACAGTCACCCACCCACCCAAGCAATTAAACAGCTGATAAAAGATAATGGAATTAATCAAGTCAAGGAGACATTAAGCCATCTAAATATTGAAGTTATAGAAACCGACAATTTAGAAGCTATTTTTCAACCCTTAAAACCCACAAGAGTTAAATTCACCTGCCCTGGTTGTCAGGTTAATGCCTGGGGAAAACCCTCATTATATTTAATGTGCGGTAATTGTGATAAAACTTTATTGGAGAATTAATGATGTACGATCCACCAATCCAAAGACGTAAAACCACCGTAATGCAGCGAATACAACAAGCTGCTACTCGCGGTTATTGTTTATATACTTCAGGGGTAGTCTCCTGGGATAAAGCACAAGGATTTGCTGACAAAATGGCTGCTAAATATGGTGTTGATTTAAACGAAAATCAGCGATCTTATCGAAGGCGGTTAAAAAAATCTAATGCATTTCTTTATCTTTACCCTAAAAAAAATAGTGATGTGTTTTTGTGGTGGCTTCTAGTGACCGAGGGTGTTGGAACTGTTCATGATCAAGAGAAGCTAACCCAAATTTCTGACAAGCAATCACGATTAACCTGGGATAACGATTATGAATTGGTTCTATTACCTAAACCAAATTCAAAACCTACCGTAACTTGGCGTATGACTAGGCCGTGTTACAAGCAATGGAACCAACGAATTAGATTAGCAATAAGACAACGATATACTGATGATAAAGTTCGTCAGGCTCTATGGTCTCTTGCTAGAGCCCCCGGTTTTTCAGGAATAAGAGAACAAGTGAAACGTCTTTATCAATTATTTCAAGGTGAATGGCGCCGAACCAGAAAAAAATCTGAAGAACAACCTAAATTACCTAAAATTTTTTACGTCAGAGGTCTTAAATCGAATACATATTTTCTAACACTAATCATAAAAAGATTAAAATCAGGTGTAGCGCCCTACCCTCGTATTGATTCAATTAAGGAGAAAAATAATGAAGTATGATCCAATATGGAAAGTTGCAAAGAATGTTCAAAATAAATGGAATTTAGTACAGCATTATATGGAACCTATATTTGAATATTTTATTGATCCAGAAGTGACTGAAATTATGATTAATGGTTTTGATAATATATTTATCGAAAATAATAAAGGAAAAATTAAAACCGACGCAACATTTGAAAACGAAGAAAATTTAATGAGACTTATACGTCAATTATCTATTGCATTAAGACAAGATAAAGGAACGTTAGGAGTTTTGCATGCTAGATTACCTGATCAATCCAGAGCTTGTTGTACCTCAACATTAATAACTCCTACAGGGGCATCAATCACTATTCGTTGCGCTCCTAAAACAGTTTTAACGTTTGATGATTTAGTTAAATATAAATCTCTAACTCAAGAAATGGCCGATTATATAAAAGTATCTGTTAATGAAGAGAAAAACGCTATTATTTCAGGCTCTACTGGTTCTGGGAAAACTACTATACTTAGAGCTATGGCGGGTTTTATAGCAAAAGATGATCGGGTTATTGTATGTGAAGATACGCAAGAACTTGGTTTAAAACTACCGAACGTTATTGCAATGGAGGCACCTAAAAGAGAGGGTTCTGAAATTAATTTGTCTTATTTGATTGAAACAACATTAAGACAACGCCCAGATCGGGTAATCGTGGGAGAAATTAGGGATGCAAGCGCATGTGATGCATTCCTACAAGTAATAAATACTGGTCATGATGGCTGTCTTACATCTATACATGCTAACAATCCAGCAAAAGCTATTCGGCGTATTCAGTATCTGTTATCCAAAGAGGGCATGATTGATTTTGAAATGGCAGGTGTGGAAGTAAAAGAGTCAATTAATCTGTTTATCCAAACGAAACGTACTAAACACGGTAAACGTATAACTGAAATAACAATACTTAACGAGGATGGTGAAATGGTTAAAGTCTTCGGTTATGACCAAAATAACGACTTACACTTCAAAGTTTAACACTTCAAAGTTTAAAATATCGTCTATTCTTAAAATGAAATTCTTGCTAAATCGCAGTTGGCCGAAAACAGTCCCTTCCCTGTTGTTCGGCTATGATAATCTCAGGATATTCTCAGAAAACTACGAATAATGGACTATTATTGCATAATTAACCGAAAAAAAGCCTTTTAATGGTAAAAATAGTTCACTAATGAGCCATTTTGTGTCATTATATTTGTTGGTTCAATTCCTTTACGGGCTTTGAATCCGGAAAATTACCAAGCAGTTATGTAATATAATTAAATGGAAATTTAAAATGGTCGATAGCAAGAACGAAAATCTGAAACATAACAAAGCCTTGTATGAAAAGCGGCTTATTCGCGGTGTACCTTCAAAATTATTCCTTGGGACAGTCGCGCTTGTTGTCATTACATTCGTTGTTATTGGATTTGTAGCTTCGATTGCCATTTTTCTAATTTTTATCCCTCCCCTTATTGTTATTCACAAAAATGACGATCAAGCCTTAATTTTATTATTTGATAACTTAAAAAGACCCAATATGTACACAGCAGGTGGTGTTAATGAAAAGAAATTAAAAATTTTAATGCAGCAATCTAATGGAAATATAGAAGTTAAAGAAATTTTTAAATTCAATAACCGATAGGAAGTATAGATATGAATAAATTTAATAAATTTGTTATTACAACAAAACAAAAAATAAACATACTAACGATTTCAATTTTCGTGTTTTTCACCACTAGTGCTTATGCTGAATATAGTATCGGCGGACCGAAAACTGGCCCATTAGCAAAAGTAACAGCTTTCGTACAGGATATTATTAATTTTATTGATGGCCCAGTCGCTACCGCTTTTTCGTTCTTTTGTATCGCTGGTGTTGCAATATTGTGGGCTATTGCTCCTAAAATGGTTATGGCTATGGGTACACTGATGCGAGTCATTATTGCGATAATCATCATTTTAAACATTGGTGTTTGGATAACCGCATTTAGAAGCTAATCAATGATTATATTTTTCTTCAATTTATAAATTAGAGATATTTCATGAAAAAGACTAGTACATCAACAGGGGATTTATCATGTTTAGCTGGTCGTTATAAAGATTTTTTTATAACAAAGGCTTCATCAATGTTTGGTGCCTATGAGTTAGGTGGTATTGACCCAACAGGATTAGGCGATAGAGAACGAATATTTTCTACAGCATTAGTACGTTCTATTATCAGAAATAGCCCCCCTGATATGGTATTAACACAATATTATATTCATCAGAAAGAATCTAACGTGAGTATCAAAGAACGGGATAGTAAACGTTCAAATATTGTTTCAAAACGTCGTGAAATATTTCTAAACAGCCAAAGAGATTTATATAGCTCAAAAGTGTACTTTATGCCAGAGCTACCTTTTGCGCGGGATCTCACTTCTTGGAAAAACTTTGAATTCCTCCAAAATTTAATATCGACCCCATTATCTAAAGATGCAAGAAAATATATCAAAATTCGTTTTTCAGAACGCGCTAGTTACCTAGCATATGCGGATGATGTCAAAAATACTGAATTAATGCTGCAAGAAGAAATACAAAATCATTTATCAAGACTTGACCTTACTTCTTTTAATAATCATCAATTGAGTTCATCAACAACTTGGTCGTTAATGAAAGCACTTAATAATTTTGACTTTGATTACCTTTCTCTGCCCTCTAATCCATCTTCATCGTCATTAGATAGTAGGATTTTTGAAGCTAATATCAATCCTGTCAATATTGGTGGTGTTAACTTCTTAAAATTTAGCGGCCTTAAAACTGTTTATGTCAGAATAGCGACGGTGAAAGGGTTTTCTGATGAATATATTAAAGATGGATTGTTGACTACCGGCGCTAACCCGCCACTAAGCAATTTGGGCAATTATGTGTTTATGTCACGTTACAGAGGCTTTGAAAAAAAACATCAAGAAAAACACTTTAAAACAATGACAGACGATGTTGCACGTAATCAAGTAAGCGTCGCTGATATGATGTTCGGCAAAGAAAAGACTGAATTAGAAAGGCTATCATCAATGTCAGAACATGATAAATCTATCTTATCTGAAGTTCAGCAATCTCAATCATTATCTGATTATCACGGTGAATTTGAATCATACATTGCTGTATTTTCAGAAAACCCATCTGAAGTTAACGAAACAGCTAAAAAAATTCGCGCTTCATTAAATCAGGCTGGCGTCGATTTAATTTGGGAATCAGCTGGTTTACAATCTGCTTTTGAATGTTTTTTACCGGGATCACAATTCAAATCTAAACGTAGCATGGTATTAAATGCATCAAAGGTTGCCGCGCTATCTCTTAATTATAAATCTAATATTGGTATTCCGCATTGGGATAAAGTTACAGCTGCGGGAACAACAAAAGAAGAAGCGTTTTATATTTTTGAGTCGAATGATGGTACACCATTTTATTATACTCCCTATATTGGCGGTAAAAGCATGACAATTGGAGTTGGTCCTATCCGCTCCGGTAAAACATTTCTGAAAAATACATTAGCAACTCATTTTATGAAATTCGGTGGATTATATACCGCGATAGATATTGATCCAGGTACTGAAGCTGTTGCTAACTTTTTTCAAGATGACGGTAGTATTTTTAGAATTGATGATGAAATTAAACAGGGATTTAATCCATTTTTTATCGCTAATGGTGAAAATGACCGGGCTTTTAGGGCTCATTTTGTCAGACAACTAGAGCAGATGATTCAATCTAACAGCAGCGAAGAATTACAGAAATTTACCCGTGATGAACAAATTCAAATTGATGAAGCTCTTTTTTCTACTCTTAAATTACCTAAGGAAATGCAATCTTTTTCAACGTTTATTGATCATTGTAATGATGATGTTTCCTATAAATTATCGCGTTTTTACGGTGACGGAAATTATGCCCGTATTTACGATAATAAAACCGATGCTATTGGCTCGTTAAGTAGACGATTTAGTGTTTATAACATTATGGGGGTGAAAGGCGATCCAATCGCTTTACCTATTACCATGAATGAAATTGTTTATCGCGTGTTGCGGTCTTTTGAAAACCCCAATATACGCGACTCTTTAAAAGAGTTGGATATAGACGAGTGCCATAATTTTTTAAAAATTAAAGGAATGCCTGAGTTTTTAGTTAATGGCGTTCGCACCTGGGGAAAATGGAACGGTAGTGTGTCGTTATGGACTCAAAATCCAAGAGAGCTAGGAAAAATAGAAGATTGGGCTGCTGTTCGTAGTGCAGCCTCTACTTTTTGGTTTATGGCCGATGCTGAAATGAGTAGGGACGTATACCGAGAAGTATTTGAACTGTCAGAGGGATATCTTGACGCAATAGAAAACCTGAAACCAAAACAACAAGCATTTATATATCAACCAGAAATAGGCGTTGCAAAGGTCATTAATTTACATGAAGGGCCAGAGCAACGTGTTATTAACACTAGTGTTGCCGGTGAAGCTACCACGTTAGAGCGAAATTTAAAATTGTATGGTAGTGATATTGATAAGGCAATTCAACAAACGATTCAAGATTTAAACTTTAATTAAAAGGAAATAATCATGAAGAAATTAGCCGCTTACGTATTGTCTTTATTTTTAATATTGACTCCTATTACAATTTATTCCCCAAAATCTGAAGCTACAGGCATACCAACGGTGGATATCGTAAGTTTTATACAAAGTTTATTAGAATATATTCAACAATTATCGACTTATGCAGAGAGTATATATCAATCGTCCGTAGCTGCTAATGAATATGTTCAGACCCTTCAACAAATGGAACAAATTTATAGGGAATATGAACATGCATTAAACCAAATAAAAGGATTGGCAGATTTGGTTGATAATGATGGCTGGAAAGATCTACTCGGTCAAATTGATATTGATTTCCCTTTAAATCCACTTGATTCATCGTGGAATGAATGGGGAGTAGCTATTTACACCGACGATGGCGTTATAGATATAGATGAAAAAGTTAGTACTATTTATAAACGTATTCGTAATTTAGATGATGTTTTTGACGATATTGATACTGTTTTTGACAGTAGCGATATGCGTGATCAACAAAAAGCACAGGCTGAGCAACATTATTTAAGATCCCGAGAAGCAACTGAACAAGCTTACGCTGTTAAAGCGTTTCAGTCACGTTCAGAAAACTTAGCTGAAGCTGAAAAAAGTATGGCTGAAGACCGCGAAAATGTAGCAATGGGTGACGAGTCTCAGTTAAGAACATTGCAAATAATGGCTATGCAGCTTGAGCTTCAAATTGCCATGCAAAAAAGTCAAAACGATATGACTCTTAAGAATTTCAAAATGTCGAATCAAGATGTTATGGATCGCAAAGCTCAAGAATCATTTGCTTACGATATGTATTTATTGGATAAGCTCGAAATAAAAAACAGTGACAAATACGAGGCTGAAGTAGGCCGTGTTGACAGTGTTAACTTTTAAAGGTGAAACCAATGAGAACTAGCATCATTATCTCTCTCTCTCTTACTTTAAGTCTACCTGCTTTAGCTACTAAAACGCTTGATGAACTACTTATTGAATCCCGAATTAGTAAGCGTGGTGATAAACCGAGAGAACACGTTGCAGACCCTTACCGAATTAAGCGATTAGCAGATTACAAAGTATATGCAAATAAAGTTCATCAAAAATGTAAGGAGAAACACAAGAAGTTTTATTTTCAACTCAAATGCACCAAAGAATTGCGTAAAGAGTGGTATGCAAAAAACCCTGATCGTGGCACGACCGAGTTTGGTGATAAATTTTATGCGTCTATGACTGAGTTAACGGCTAAGGCAAAACTTAAAGAACTTATAGGGTTAATAGATTATGTTTCTTTCAACCCGAAATATATAAAAACCGAAAATATAGAGCTTACTGTCGATATTCTTCATCGTGAAACGATGTATATCGAGCGTTATGTATTAAAACAGAACCCTAATGATTATAGGGATTACAGATGATATTACTTAAAATACTACTCAAAAAATTAGTATCTTCTAGTGTTATATTATTCGCTTTTTCTTTTTCGGGAAACGTATTTGCTGAAGAAGAATTGAGTAAAGCCGATGAAATACTAAATGGTGTTATCTCAGATTTTGTAACGGATCTAATAGACAACCCTGATTCACCGCTATCAAAATATATTCTTTCTATGATGATTGGTTTTACATTTATTGGGCTAGCTTGGCATACCATTGCCTGGGCGCTAAAAAAATACGAGCTTGAAGAGTTAATCGCTTACGTATTTATCGTTATTTTTACCTGGGGATTTTACGTCAATTATAACTATGCGCTTAGTGAAATTTGGAGTTGGGCAGATGCAATTGGTTCTGGTATTCAAACTGAAGCTGTTGGAGAGTCTGATCCGATTTTTGCTGGGGCAAAGATGTCAGAAGCACTGGAAAATATCAGGTTAAAGGATATTTCTATATTCAGTGGGTTAGCGGCATGGTGGGTTTTCTTTCAATTTCAGGTAGTCCTGGTAATTTTAAAAATTATTATATTTGTTATGAATGCCTGGGGAGTATGGGGTTACGCCTTTTCTAAAATTACTGGTTTATTATTCCTGCCTCTACTATTAGTACCGTTTACCCGTAAAATATTTGATAAATGGTTCCAGATTTTTCTTGGTTTTTGGTTTTTTCACCTTTTTGCAAAAATAGCTTTAAGTCTTTATTACCTTTATTTCTTCGCAATATTTGGCGTTCTCGACTCACCTATAGAATTCAATCCGGTAGCTGATTCGTTGGCCGCTAATAGAATTATTCTCCATTTGTTTATAGGTATTTTTTTTATGCTAGCAGTCGGTGGTATGTCTGCGGCAATGGCATCGGGATTTGGTGGTATTACTTCTAAGGCATCGAATGCAGCTATGAAAGTAGCTACAACAGTCGTAAAAATGATTTAAAAATAAGGTAACTCAACATGGATAAAATAATTAAAAAAGAGCAAATTGAACCAATTATCAAAGTATCAGATGACGATACGACAAGTGAAATTAATAGCACTGCTGCATCACTAGTCTCAATAAATACCAAAATATACGTTGTTTTGTTGCTGTCTATTGTTTTTAACATTATCCAGGGTTTTTTGATTAATTTAGCTAACGAACGAGCAGAAAATAACACCGAATTGATGTTTGTTAAAATGTATCCTAATGGTACATGGGATATAGAGTTTAGAAAATCTGGCGAAGAAGCTGATTATTTTCCGCTAATAATCGACAAGCATATTCATGATTATGTTGAATCAAGATTTGGTGTTAATCCTCACGCAATGTCACGAAATTATGGTTTTGCCCTGATTTTTATGTCTGATACTTTGGCTAATAGTTTTGTTGGTAATGGCGAAGGGCAATATTACGCCGCCCAAAAAGCCATAGATTTTACTAAAAGGGGTATCACTGAAAAAATAGAAATACGATTTACCGATCATTTCGATGTGTCATCTGGTGTATTTGTTAATGGTAATTCTGATGTTTATCGAACCAATATATTTATAGAGCGCACAACCATTAATTCAGATGGTTTTCAGCAAGGAAAACCAATCAGAGAAGTTGTTAATTTGCATTGGCGACTTAAGAACTTTAAGGAACTAAAAAGATTCTCTCGTGATCAGCTTCGAGCTAATCCAATTGGGCTAGAAATTATTCAAGAAAAAATTAATTACGATAACTCAGTTACTAAATAATTTAATCGGACGGACTAATTATGAAAACTATGTTGAGCGCTCTAGTAATAACTTTTATATCATCTTCAGTTGCCGCTATTGAATGTAACCGGCTAAACCATGAAGACGGCCAAACTCATGTTGTAAATTCGATGATTAATAATTACACGCATATTGAATTACCTGAAAACATTATGCAAAACACAGACCCTATTGTTGGTAACAGTAAACTTTGGTTGACCGATTCAGCAGGGCCACATATTTACATTAAACCAACCACTGAGCTTAAGCTTGGTCAATCAACCTCATTATCAGCTGTAGGTATGTCCGGTAAAAGTTATGATTTTAAGGTTTATCGAAAGAAAAATGTTAAATCAAATTGTTATCGTCTGGTTGATGGTTTGATTTTTTCATCCAAACAAAGAAAAGCTTTAACCTTAAAAAGACCGACCGATACATCGAGCGTGTTAGCCAGTTTATGGCGCGAAAAATATATGACTGAGAAAAAAAACACGAGTGATAAAATTAAAAGTGCAGTATTAAAAGCATTACGTCGTTATCGCCATAATATCTATACCCGTTACACTTGGGATCAAGGTAGTGGTTTTATAGGTAAAAATTTGATTTCTGATATTTATGATGATGGTCGTTTTACATTTATTCGGGTTTATAACTATAACAAAGGTCTTATGATGGTAGAGGCCACATTATCGGGGCAGACTGAAATGGTACACGCTAAATTTGATCCGTTAACAAAACTTTATATGATTGCCGGCATCTTTCCCGAATTTAAACTCAAATATTCGGATTCAACCGTTGAAGTCGGCCGTGCTGATAATACAACGCAGGGAGCATATTAGTATGGCTGAACCTAACGAGAAAAATAAAGATCCAACAGCTGATATCGACAGCGAAAAGCCATCTACGCTAAAGTCAGGTCTACAACGCTGGTTTCTAGTAGCAGGGGTTATGCTAACTGGATTATTTGCCTTTCTTTTTTATTCTATGTCTGCTCAACAAGATGAAGATGATAAGAAAGAGGCTGCTACTGCATTGACCGCTCCAGAGAATGTTACAGACGGTATTCGTGTTAATCAAAATACGGCTATTAGTCGGTTTAATAATGGTATAGGACAAAATAGCCCCAATAATAATACTACTGACAAAATATTAGATCAGCCGATAAAAAAGGATTATGCGCCACGTAAAACCGCTTCATATAAAGCATCAACAGAGGGCAGGAATTCAAGAAATAATAGGAATAAAGGTACTGAAGAAAAAGAAAAGTCAGCTTATCAAAAGTATATCGAATTGGAACAATCGAGAGTTTACCAATCACTAGCATCAAAAAGTACGATAGGAGAAGGCACTTTTTATAAAACAAATAACCCTATTAAGTCAGACGGAAATCAGCAAGAAACAAAAGAAACTATTACTAATAAGCAAGCAAAACTCAGAGTTAAAATAAAAGCTCTCAGAGAATATCGTAAAGCGGTACAAAACGGAGAAATTGATGCTTCAACGACGCCGCCAAATATCAACGAATTATTTGGAGGTGAAAAATGAAAAACTTATTTAAGCATGGTGTTGCTATCGCTTTATTAAGTCATTCAATAAATGCAAAAGAAGCAAATCCTGAAAATAATTATCCAAGGTTAGGAACTACAACGGTTATTAAAGCCGTTTTAGCCCAAAAATTAATTTCTGATTACGTTGGTTCATTTCGTGCGTATGTTTCACACGATGTTTACGATACGCAATGGAATTATGTCTTAATTCCAACTGGCTCTGTTATTCATGGCAAGGTAATACGACTGGCTAATGTAAACGAACCTATTAATGCCAGAGTTGCTTATCTAATCAAAAGTATCGAACGTCCAGATGATGTAGTTATTGATATGTCACGGGACTCAGCTGTTGATCATGAAGGTGTTGGAGGCATTAAAGACGAGGTTAATTACCACTTTTTTGCTCAGTTTATGGGAGTAATGGCTTATGCCATTGTATCCAGTGGCGCTGATGGCAAACAAACCGGGGGCATTACCGGTAAAGTAGACACCAAAGCTGAAGTTGCTAATTCAGCACGTACTCAAGTGCAACCTCTAGCTGCTAAGTATTTAAAACTTGTGCCAACCATCACTATTAATAGCGGTAAAACGTTCAATATCTTCATTGAGAAATCGAGAAGAATCAAACCATTCAGGAGTGTTTTTCATGAATTTATCAATTAAAAAATTATCTTTAATTTTTCTTTTATCCAGTTTAATTAATACTGCCTCTGCTCAAATCAACGAACTGAAATTTATGGTTAGAACGGTTTATCCTGATGAATTATCAAATGTTAAAGAGCTGATTGAGTACATTGTAGAGGGAACAGGCTATCGAGTATATATCGGCAGAAATTCTCCTGATGATGCCAAGGCTATCTTATTAGCAAAAATTGGATTTCAACGTAAAAATCTTCTAATGTCAAAAACTGATGCTTTATTAATGGCAATTGGTAATAAAAACACTTTAGTTATTGATTACGACAATAAACTAATATCCGCTACAAGGAGTCCTAATTATGACTTTTAAACGATACTTTAGCGTCGGACTATCTACATTAGTTATTATGGGTTGTTCATCAACAATGGTGATGAGAGAATCTATTTTTAAACTGAATCAGGATTACCGGATTCTGAGGCATGATTTTAGCCAAAAATTCGATCTCATGCCTGCTGATCTACTAACACCAGTTAGTATAATTATCTTAGATGAACTAGAACAAGTACCTGCTAAAAAATTCACTGAAGTTCCTACAAAGGTAGCGCTAGAAATGGAACCACCTAAAAAGGAGACAACAACAGTAAAAATTACTATATCTGATTTACAGTATATCGATGTTGATTTCTATAACGAGTCCGCAAAGATTATTGATTCTAAAATAATTGTTGAAAAAATACTCACCGAGCTAGGTTCTAGCTCTTATATGATCGTCGGTCATAGTCACGGAAAAAGTAATGTTGGGGTTGAAATTTTATCAGCTCAACGAGCTCGTTATATATCAGATGCGTTGCAATTAGCCGGTGTGCCAGAGAAAAACATTTATCACATTACTTCATGGAGCAAAACTAAAGATAATTATTCAATTTCGAAAGGTGTGAGAGTTTTTGCAATGCCAAAAGAGTTAACACCTAATCAACTTTTAATAACCGGTATTTTAAATTAAGAGGTGTTGTAATGTTAAAATCTAATATATTAATTTTATTATTTTTGATATCAATAAGCAGTTTTTCATCAAATGTTAGTGCTGGCTTTTTCAAAAAAGGTGAGTTATTAGCCTGTGAAGCCGTTGTATGTGTTTTTGGCACAATTACTTTAGATACCAACCCAGCTGAATGTGACATAATTTTTGCTAAATGGGCCGTCTACAAAGCAACTCTAGGTATGTTTGAAAGCCCTCCTAAATGCCGTAACCGTGATAAAGATGGAAACGTTACTTCTGAAGTTGCTGTGGATTGTAATATTATTCAAAATGAAGCACAAAGAGCTGCCTGTATAGGTGAAGGAGGCCCAGGTTCTATCGTTCAAACATGTGATCAATATGATACTTGGAGTGAAAGAGAGCAATGTGAATTAGAACAATGCAGGGAAAGAAACGATGGGCAGGTATGTGAAATTCCCTGATTTATTTATTCAATAATGGCTTTATCGTCAAGGTAGATAATAACAACGGTTCGAGAATCAGGCAAATGTACTCGGTCGGTATTTTCAAAGGTTGCTCGTATTTGTTCTATATTTTCAATACGACAATGTGGGTATCCACTTCTTTGTTCAATTCTTTTTAATGTTGAAATTGAAACACCTGATTGCTCCGATAATTCTTTAATTGACCAGCCAAGAATTGCCCTACACGCTTTAATTTGTTCTGAAGTGATCAAAGTCATTTTGCCTCTCAATTAATCTTGATATAAATTGTATCACAAACGGACCTTTTTGTTTCAAATGTGAACTATTTTGTATTATTTTTTATTTGAAAGTATTATATCACAATGTTTTCTTATAAATAGAACAACTAGTTATCAGGAGTTCATATATTATGCGGTTATTTATAGCGGAAAAACCAAATTTAGCTAAGGCTATAGTAGATGGGTTGGGTGGTGGCGAACATCATCAAACGCATTATGTGTGCGGTGACGATGTAGTAACTTGGTGTATCGGTCATATGTTAGAACCATACGAACCTGCCGATTATGACAGTAAATATAAAAAATGGTCACTTGACGATTTACCTATTTACCACTCACCGATTAAATATA
Organism: Gammaproteobacteria bacterium; assembly: GCA_013214965.1. Lineage (GTDB taxonomy): Bacteria > Pseudomonadota > Gammaproteobacteria > Enterobacterales > Psychrobiaceae > Psychrobium. Next base: position 4,591 of record JABSRU010000037.1, on the reverse strand, counting down.
AAGTTAAAAGTAAAACTAAAGCTCAATTTGGTGCGATTCTTTCATTGATTAAACAATCTAACTCTATTGTACATTGTGGTGATAATGATGCTCATGGACAACTGATAGTCGATGAAATATTAACGTGTGTTGGTTATCAAAAACCTGTTCAACGTTTTATAACTAATGACAACAATTTACGGATCGTGCAAAGAGCCCTAGCAAACCTAACTGATAATAAAAAATATTATGGCCTCTATCAGTCAGCATTTGCTCAAAGTATTGGAGATCAACTTTATGGATTTAATATGAGCCGGGCTTATACTTTATTTGCACAAGAGTGTGGGTATGATGGGGTATTAAGTGTTGGCCGAGTTCAAACCCCAATACTCGGTTTGGTTGTTAATCGAGACCGAGCCAATGCTAATCATGAAAAACAATTTTATTTTGACATAATGGGGGATTTTCAATTTTCTTCGTTTCAATTTTCCGCTAAATATTGCCCGGCTGATGATGCACCAATCGATGATAAAAATAGGTTAGTTGACAAATCTTTTGCAAATAATATAGCAATACAGTGCCAGGGAAACACTGCTACTATCGCCAATGTGAAAATAGAGATTAAGGAGTTGAGCCCACCTTTACCCTATAACATGCTAAAACTACAAGTTGATGCGTCTAAGAAATTTAACTACAAACCTGATCAGGTAATGAAAATTACTCAGGAACTGCGGGAAAAATACCGGCTTATCACCTATAACGGGAGTGATTGTCAATATCTTAATGAGGAACAACACGCCGATGTTGGTCGGGTGCTTAAGGCAATTTCTCAAACCGCTATTGAGTTTACCGAGCCTGTTACTAAAACAGATCCTACTATTAAAAGCCGCGCCTTTAACAATAATAATGTTAGCGCCCATCACGCTATTATTCCAACTGAAGCAATTGTTGATCTAACAACCTTAAGCGAACCACTGAGAAATATTTACTTAATAATCGCTCAAGCCTATGTCGCTCAGTTTTATCCTAAACAACAATACCAAGAGACCAAAATTTCAATAGATTGCGCTGGTCATACTTTTTCAGTGTCGAGTAAAATTATACTTAAAGATGGCTGGACAGTCCTTTATAAAAAATTGGTTGATGATGACGCGCCGGTCGATGATTTTATTGCGTTAGATTTAGCATCACTTAATCAGTCAGATATCGGTATTTGTCAAAAATCAACCGTGTTAAATAAAGAAACTAAACCACTTCCTTTATATACGATGGCATCGTTATTAATAGATTTAACCCGGATCGCTAAATACATTAAAGATCCAGGCATAAAAAAACTACTCGTTGATAAAGACAAAGATAAAAAAGGCGAGCATGGAGGCATTGGTACATCCCGCACCAGGGACGTAATTATAAAAAAATTATTTGATATTGGATTTTTAATTGAGAAAGGGAAAAAAGTTATTAGTTCGTCTATCGGCCAGCAATTTTTTAATGCATTACCAGAGATAGCTACTAGTCCAGATATGACTGCTTTGTGGCATGAGCAACAATTAATGATAGAGCAGGGCAGTAATACCGCTGAAAACTTTATTAACGAATTAATGGTTTTTATCGGTAATCAAATTGATGATCTTAAGCTTAACGGATTAGAGATTAAAATAAAAACTCACAAATGTTCTAAATGCCAGGACGGTATTTTAAAAAAAATCAAGGGCTCTAATGGCGTATTTTGGGGGTGTAATCGTTACCCTGAGTGTAAGACTTCTTTACCGGATAAAGCCGGTAAACCTGATTATAAGAGCTTAGAAACTTATTCTTGCCCTGATTGTAATAAACCTATGAAGCGAAGAAAAAGAACATCAAATAATCAAAAGGGTTTCTTTTGGGCTTGTACCGGTTATCCAGAATGTAAAAAAACTTTATCTGATTGTAGAGGGAAGCCAGATACAAAACCAACAGACCCTTTAGATATAACTAAGTTTAATTGTGGTCAATGTTCTAAATCTTTAATAAGGAGAATATCTATTAAAGGTAAAGGTAAATTAAAAAAAGAAACAGTTTGGTATGGGTGTGCTGGTTTCCCTACTTGTAAACAAACTTATTTTGATAGAAATGGTGAACCAAAATTTTAATTAATGGGAAGTCCTACGTCATTCTATTAGCCTCCTAGCGAGTCTTCGTCTCTAATGAGGCTAATAGAACCAAGCCAACAAAAATACGTTGTCTTGACCATACGGTCGACTCTAAAGAATAAAATTAAATTATTAATAAAAATATTAATAAAAATATTAATAAAAATATTAATATTTCCTAAGTTGATATCACAGAGATAGTGCAGACCTTTAAAGCTGTTACTGACCACATCAAAAATTGCAAAAGGGGATAAATCGCTTCGCGCTTTTGCAATTTAGAACGATGGACAGTAAACAGAGGGTCTAGCACTACCAAAATGCTAACAACTTATAATTGATATCGAGGTATTATTATGGATAATTCAAATGACAATTTTTTAACTTTACACTCTTTATTTGTTCACCGCCGTTTTGAGTGTCAAAACGTTATTGAAATGATTGATTGTTTTAGAGAGATTAAGACTCTTTATGACACATTGCGGTTTGAAATTGATGCTGATAATCCGTTGATGCTCGATGTGTCAGAATTTTTGGAATCTAAAGGTAATTGCGCGGGAATTTGCGACGGAGTTTGTGAGAATCTTTGTTACGCGACACCAGAAAAATTAGCTGAAATTGCCAACCAAAGAAATTTTCTAATTAAAATGTTCTAACCACCAACAAGCGGGAACTACTTTGTTATTCTGTAGAGTCTCCCCGCGAGTCTTCGCCTCTAGTGAGACAAACAGAACCAAGCCAACATAGAAACCGTTGTCTTGGCCAGTCGGTCAACTCTAAAGATTTCAGGATAAAACCCCACCCAAAAACTAACAACATTATCGTGCACCGGCAACGGTAAAAAAGTTGCGGTTCAAGACTAAGACATTTCTGATTTAGATTGATAGAAACAGACTGTTAAAAAGCCAACAGACTGTATCGATCAATCTAAGTTATTTGTTATCAGCCCCCTACTCTAAAGCTAAAGCGTTAGAGTACGCGCCCAGGCTTAGGGCTTAACCGGAATGAATATCGACTGACGGCAACTAAAAATCATCATAGTGTCGGGCTCTAGGCTCAATCGTTCCTCATTCACCTTATCACCCAAAACTATCATGATGTTGCCGCTTAACCGTCGATTTTAATTACTCTGATGATGGTCTAAAGACAGACTTTTTATTGCTAAAACCAAATACACTACCTTGTACCTGCAACGATAAAACTGTTGCTGGTTCAAGGTAGCAATAACATATTTATTACCTGCTGCTGCAAAAAAAACGCAGCTGCAGGTAATAAATACCAAGAATTTCACTGATGCCAGGAAAGTAAGACTAAAGCGGTTATTGCTCCATTCCATGACTCAACTTGTATCTCCTATGTTGCCACCACACGGAAACGGCAACGTCTAATAGTCACTGACCACAACCTGATCGGCAAGGGTATATAAACGCTCCGCGCTCTTGCCAATCAGAACGATGGCCAGTAGCCAAGACGTTTAAGCCGTTCCGAAGTGATACCAACATTAACCAGGAGATAACGTTATGAGCCATTCCACTACACAACAACCAAGTCTTACTAACCAGGCAGCAGCGACCAACGTATCACCGTTGGATAGCTCAAGCGCGAACCAAAATGATATTTCTCAAAATCAAAAGACTAAAACCAAAATAGCCGACTTTAGAAATTCTATATTACACCTAGAGCGTATTTATCACACTGACCGCCACGCTTGCGCGAACGATAAAGAAAAACTTTATTGGTCAACTATTGCTTATCGTTTTTTAGCTGAAACTCAAGCGATAACTTGCGCCCGAGCCAAACCGGATGATTTGGCGCGTCAATCTCGAATTATTGATCTCGTTTCAAGTTATTTAAACGAGCATTTCCCTAAAAATCAAAAGCCAATTATCGGTAAATCTTACGTTGTAATTGCTGGCGGTTTTACGGGTGAAATCGGCAAGTTACGCCGTGGCGCTTTCCCTAAAATTTACAACCTTGATAACGGAAAAAATTTGTTATTGGTGGTTGCTTCTCAAATTGAACTTAACGAATAACAGGGGTTTATCATGAAAATTGAAGATGCTGCAAAAATTCTAGAACTCACAGGAACCTTGACCACTAATGATATTAAAAAAGCTTATAAAAAAGCTTCTTTTAAATTTCATCCAGATCGCGGCGGCTCTAACAAAATGATGCAAGTCATTGTTCAAGCCTATGAAACACTCAAAAATTTTGAAGGCGAAATTGATGCCGGTGAGCTTGGTTATTCAGATCTATTAAATGAAGCGTTAAACAAGATTATTGATTTGCCGGGTATTGAAATTGAGATCTGTGGGGCTTGGATTTGGCTGACTGGTTCGACCAGTCAGCACAGCAAAATTTTAGGTAAAAAGGAGGGGGGCGCGGGTTTTAGTTACGCCAGTAAAAAGAAAGCTTGGTATTACCGTCCCGCAGATTGGAAAAGCGCTAGCCGTGGCAGTTTCTCACTCGATAAAATCCGAGAT
>JABSRU010000003.1:1589-2121 GCA_013214965.1 Gammaproteobacteria bacterium | reverse complement strand
CGAACTAATTCATGATCGTCGACCAAAAAAACATTTATCACGTTTAACTCCAAATTTAATTAACATTCAATAACCTAGAATGCCAATTAAACTACTTAATTCAATAAGTAATAAAAAAATAATTAACATAAGGATTAATTTTACAATGAAATGGTCTGATGCATAAAGCACTTTATGCTTAAAGTTGTTTTTTTGATTAAAAATAACACTTTCAAATGGAATAATTTGCCATTTAGAAGCACTAAGACAAAAGAATCAATAATAAAAAACAAGCAAGCCTTAAAGGTCAAATTAACTTTTAAATAGCAAAAAAACTTTAAATATTACAGATTTAGATTAAAATATTATCATTTCATAACGAATAATAAGAGGCAAAAATGAGTAGCAAAATAATTTTTTGGGGAATAAAGCTGTTATTAATATCGTCGATACTTTCGGTCGCAACTTTTACCGAAGCAAAAACTGTTAATTTAAAACTATTAGTCATCGCCTCAGGTACTGCAGAGCAAGATTCAGGTTTAGATTATATAGA
>JABSRU010000003.1:961-1489 GCA_013214965.1 Gammaproteobacteria bacterium | reverse complement strand
GCCCCAGCAATACCGGCAACGGTGGTTAGTTGACGACGGTCTAGGCCCCAGCCATACCATTTATCGGTATCAAATAAATCGTCAGGTAGAATCAATTCATGGTTGACACGATCCAGTTGGTGGTGTCTAAATATACTTTGAAGTTGATCATGGGCTTTCATTTCTCTTTGCCGCATCCATTGATAATAACGTTGTTCAAGCAATAGTTGTAACGATTGTGCTTGAGTTTTGGTCACTACTTTTTGACTCAATTGATAGCCTGTTAAATCTTCCAACAATTGAGCACACAACTGACAACTACGTTGACGCTGCCGAACCACTTCATGGTTAAACTCCATCACCAATTTTTTTAACGAATCAGACCAAGGTTGATGAATATGAGCGAAGGCTTCTAACAACTCAATATGATGATTTAAATCAGCAGTAACGGCATCAAAAACTCGCACTACTTTAAAATATTGTAATAACGCATTTTGCCAATTATCGACATAATCATGATTTTCAATTGGATTAATGAGCGCCATACTT
>JABSRU010000003.1:0-861 GCA_013214965.1 Gammaproteobacteria bacterium | reverse complement strand
GGCATGAGTATTTACGGGGTACTTGGCTTAGTCCTCATTAAAGCGGGACGAATTATTCATGATAAATGGGCGCTGCCAGGTTTAAACAAAGCAGCTGAAATTGAGAAAGGCAACATGAGTGTTGCTATCGTCGATGCCGCGGCTTTAGTCACGACGGCGTTAATTATTCGAGCAACCCTAATTTGGGCCCATGGGCTGAATGTTAATACCTTAATTGCTATCTTGTCTGGTTTTGCTATTTCACAAGCATTACTGGTGGTGATTACCCGGTTACGGGAACGTGCTTATCGAAAAAATAATCAAGGCGCTTGTTTTCAACAAGCACTGATTGACGGTCAGGTAGCGTTAGCTATTCGTCATTCTGGTTTTTTAATTGCGATGGGCTTTACCCTAACGGGTGCCAGTAACTTCTTGGACTATCAACCAACCGCTTATATCACCAATATATTAGGCTGGCTAGCATACGGCAGTTTGATGGTGACATTGCTCTATGTTTTGGTGCCGTTGATTAAAAAGATCGTCCTGTCTCGTATTAATCTCACCGAAGAAGTCGATTTTCAACATAATATTGGCGTTGCCACCTTAGAGTTTGTGTTAAGTATTGCCGTCGCATTAATTTTAATGGCTTTAATGGCTTAACCTTTCGCCGCCTCGATCAGCAGATTGGCTAATTGAGGCGATATCTACCTTCTTAATATGTGTAATCTTGATGCAAAAAAAAAGCGCTAGTCGCTCACCTCACTTACTCGATGATATTATTCTAATTACTATTATGGCGGTCTTAGCTGGCTGTGGTTTAATTTACGAATCTTTATTGGCTCACTATGCTGGCCGAGTTATTGGTGCCGTTGAATCTGCAAT
>JABSRU010000036.1 GCA_013214965.1 Gammaproteobacteria bacterium | reverse complement strand
GGTCTAATGCTTTTTCTTCAATAATGACATTTTTATATTGCCAGTTACCGCGTACTTTAAAGCCATATTCAGTTGCAAACCCAACAGCAATATATTGAAGGTCTTCATGACACTTTTTATAAGCACTTACCGATATTTCGTATGCATCGACATTAGATTCATCATGTTCATTACGTGTCACCTTTAAGTAACATGGCCAATATTCATCTTCTATATGTAATGAATTTAAAGATAATGTTAACTTTTTAGCCGAAGGCTCAACTACAAAGTCAGGAAACTGTTCTCTTATTTGTTCAGCTAATGCACCTTAGTCGATCATTAAATTAAAATCAAGATGTTAACTCTACTACCATTGAATATAACTAAATTTTAGTCATATTAGATATTAATTTTGAAATGTTTTTCATCCCTATTTCCATACCCTTACTTAACGTCCCTGATTGATGATATTGAGGCACTATAGTTTTCAGTTTTTTAAAATCACGATGCTGGGAAATGATATTAAGATAGCGTTGTAGCAACTCTGGTTTGGTTGTCTCACGAGTGAGTGATTTTTTTAAGCTTTCTTCAAAGCGTGCAAGATCTGTACTATCTCCATTTTCATTTAGTTCATAAAAAATTTCACACGCTAGGGTTTTACGTGACCATTTCAATTTTTTTATAAGAGATTTAATGTCTGCTTGTAATTCTTTTGTCTTCACTATTCTTTTGTCCCAAAATGTCCCAAACACTCCAGTTATTATTCATCTCGTCCTAGCGAGGACACATTAAATAACTTAATTAATATATGGAATAATAAATGTCTAATACTAAAACTCCGATGACTTCTGATGCCGCTGCTCGTATTCAATCTGCAAATGCAGCAAAAACAGGTGGTCAAACGCAAAAAGGTTCGTTTGCGGCCAAAGCGCAATCAGTTGCAGCTAAGAATGCAAATAACACCAAAGGTGGTAAATAATTATGCCTGATTCATCTGATATGTCCGATGACGAGTTAGACGTTTGGTCTGATATTAATAACCCAAATAACGACGCTGATATGGATGATTGGGCTGACACCCACAATCCTAATAACGACGAATATTTAGGAGATTAATAAGTCATGATGTAATAGCCTAAAGTTAACTCTTTAGGCTATTTTTACTTACAGCTTTGAACATTATTTTCAAATGCTTCTAAGAAACCACTTTCATCGACTTTAAAGCGCACGTAAGAAATTTCGTTCATAGTATCTTCCATAGCACATAAACACAGCTCTCTCTTTTCACCATAATCACGATAAGCCATTGGTTTATTATACGAGCTGGCGCAAGCTTCGAGCACCGCATATTCAACATCTAATGGATAACGATTATCGGTAATTGCATAATCGATAAATTGGCTACCGCCATAAGCAAGAACTGCTGCTATTGCACCAGCTTTTAGAGGTTTTTTTATTTGAATTTTATCGATAACACTTGAACAGGTTTTACAATAAAATTTAACGGTCGCCCGAGTTTCTGCATTTTCAGCACATTGGCACTTTTCTGACATTGAATTATTTACATCCATGTGGCAAATCAATAAAAGCGCTACTTTAACAGATTGATATTAAAAATATAGATGTTTAAATAATTATCATTAACAAAAAAAGCCAAGAGTCTCCTCTTGGCTTTTTCACTTCACAATCACCAGCGGCTTTACGTGCTAGATGCCTGATAAATTGCTTCGATTGAGGTGTTCATGGTGGCGTCGAATTCTTCGCTGCTTTGTTGGGCTGATAGGCCCTGTGATAAGGCGCGGGAGAAGCTAGCGATGATGCCTTTGTTGGCTGTTAGGCGTTCGTTGGCGTGATCGCGATCGTAACCGCCAGATAATGCCACTACTTTTGCCGTGTTCGGGTGAGCGATACAGGCGGCGTATGAGTTAACCACTTCTGGTAGGGTTACTTTTAGCATCACTTGTTGGTCGCTTGTTAGCTGGTCTAACTCAGCTAGGATTGCTGTTTGTAGCATCACTTCTGCTTGCGCTTTTTCGCTGCTGTTAATGTCCACTTCTGGTTCGATAATTGGCATGAGACCAGCGGCAATGATTTGCTTGGCCACTTCAAACTGCTGCTTAACCACGGCTTCAATGCCTGCTTGGTTGGCTAGTTTGATTACCGAGCGCATTTTGGTGCCGAAAATGCCTTTGCTTTTGGCTTTAGCCAGTAATTCGTCAAGTTGTGGCATTGGCTTTAATAATTGCACGCCGTTGGCTTCGTCGCTTAGGCCTTTGTCTACTTTTAAGAATGGCACAACTTGCTTGACGCTCCACAGATACTCGGCGGTCGATTTACCTTCCACTTCACGGTCCATGGTGTTTTCGAAGAGGATTGCGCCAATCACGCGCTCGCCAGTAAAGCTTGGACTGGTCATGATCCGTGCGCGCATTTGATGTACCACGCTATACATGCCTTCATCATTAGTCCAGGCACTGCTGTCAACGCCGTAACTTTTTAGTGCTGTTGGGGTGCTGCCACCACTTTGGTCTAGCGCTGCGATAAAACCGTTTTGCGATTTAATTTTTTGTAGTTGCTGGTTATAATCTGTCACAATATTTCTCTCTGGTTAAAGTTGATTTATTTGCCCATGAACCAGATTTTACAGTTCCGTCTGAGCGCCGCACATTTATATCAATTTGTACCCTGATATTCAATCAATCATTATGCTTATCATTCGTAGCGTTCATCAACAAAATGGTGAGTTAAGCAAACCATTGGCACCATAGGTTTGCACCAATTTGTACCCACAACTTATTGGCTCACAATATCAACGTCAAATTTAATCACAAATTTAACCCCTTCATTAAGTTCGCTGGTGCACATGATCGTTCCGCCTAAACGAGTGTGAACAATGTTGTACACAATATTTAAGCCGAGTCCACTGCCGCCATGTTCACGGTTGGTGGTGAAGAAAGGGTCAAATATTTTATTTAAGTTCTTGCCCGATATACCACAACCATCGTCATGATAAGTCAGTGTTACGTGTTGCTGATCGGTAGTAATATCAATAAAAATATTGCCCTTAGCATTATTTGGAAACCCATGAATCGAGGAATTAATAATTAAATTAGTCAAAATTTGCGCCATCGCCCCTGGGTGACTGTTTATTTTTAGGCTGTCGCTGCAACTAATGTGGATATCAATTTTTGAACGTTTTATCACATGATTAACACTCAATAATATTTCATCAATATACTTTTTGACCGGAAAGGTTCGACATTCATCAGAACTTTGATCAACGGATATTCGTTTAAAACTACTGACCAATTGAGCCGTACGCTCTAAGTTACGATTAATGATATTGGCCGACTCGGTTGAGTCTTTGAGGTATTTCTCAAAATATTTTTGGGAAATTTTTTGTTGTTGATGCTTGAGTTTTAATTCGTCATTAATCGATAAAAAATGGGTAATTGCAGTCAGGCCGATGCCGACCGGAGTGTTGATTTCATGGGCAACACCAGCAACTAAACCTCCTAAGCTGGCCATTTTTTCTGATTCGACTAGATGCTGTTGGGTCGTTTTTAGGTCGGCAATGGTACGCTGGAACTCTAAATTGGTTTTATCGACATATTTTTTAGCATTAGTCAGTTTTTTAACCACCAGTAAAATCAAAAATAGTAGCAATAGAAAACCTGTCACTATCTGATAAACCAACCGATAATCAACCGCGGTTAATATTTTTTGATTCATCCAGCGTTCGCGAATATCTCGGTGTTGTTCTATCGGTATATCATTAATCACTTTATTAAAAATCGACAATAATAGTTCATTGTTGGGCTGCACCAACACGCGATGAGAATAGCCAGAATCGAGAATGCCAACTATTTTTAAATCACTAAACTTATTTTCTAGTTGGTAGACCGATGCCGCGAGGTGGCCTATCGCGACATCGGCTTCACCCTGTTGAATCATTTTTAGTACCTCTGTCACGTTGTGTGCTTCTACCGTGTAGGCATCTGGGTAATAGGTTTTTATATAGTGATAAGCGGAAGTATCATTAACTAGTGCAATCTTCTTTCCTTTGATATCACTAATACTATCAGCAAAAGATGCATCACTATTCATGATAATTGAAAAATTAAAATAGGCATATTCATCCGATATTTTACCAATATCTGTATATTTTTTTAATTTGGTGATCCCCGGTAAAAAATCTATTTCGTTGGCTTTAAATTTTTCAACGGCTTGAGGCCAATTATCTGCAGGCACGAGTTCAAATTGAATACCGGTTTTTTGAGAAAATATTTGAAGGTAGTCGAAAATCAATCCGATGTTTCCGCTTTCTGCAACAATAGAGAGCGGTTGCCAACTAACTTCAGAGAATTTTAGTACCGGGTGAGTTGCAATATAACGTTTTTCTTCGGTGCTAAAGTTAACTTTATTACTAAAATAGCTGAAGTTTTTATACACTTCTGTGATATGTGATTTTTCTTTTTGATCATCATAAAAACTAATGTCAGGAATTAAGTCATCGCCCCCTAAATTCTCTACCACTAAGTTCTGCTCAAAATAAACTTTAATACTACCTACTTTGGTCCAAATTTTAGAGACAAAGCTATAGCTATCAGCATGTTTATAATAGCGATATTCTTGAGTTGACGTGGCATGGATTAGTTTGTCATGCTTGTTATAAACTTCAATTTTGTTGATGTAGGGTAAGCTATTTAACTTCTTGGTTAATGATATTATGGCTTGATGATTATTTTTAAAAATAAAAGGGGCGAGTATCGCTGAAATTAACGAGGTCAATTTTATTTTAGGTACGACGGTACCATTGTTGTACTCGTCAAGTATGTACTGATATTCACCTGTTTTTTTGATCGCCGCTAAATTTTTATTAAATATGTCTCTTAATTTCAGCTGTTTAAACCCAACATAAAACTCTTTTTCTTTCGGAAAAAGTTCATGAAATTCAAAATTTTCAAATGATGAGTAACCATTAATTCTCGCATACCAATAAAATATTTTTCGATCAATGATCATTGCATCAACATCGCCTAATAAGAAATCTGATACTTGATTTTTTTGCACCCGATATTCTTGGTAACTTCCTTTATATGACTCGGGATTAAATACATTAAAATATTCAGGCCCGAGTTCATTTAGCGCACCAGAAAATGCATAAACCGATTTATCAATCAGATCTACCAAGCTATTTATCTTAAAGTGATCTGCTTTTTTGGTAACAACTACGTTACTCATGGTGACAAATTTATCGGAATAATAATATTGAGGCTGTTGGATGGCTACTGAGGAGATAACATCAAATTGAGACTGTGTATGTAGTTGTTGCGGCAATAATTCTTTGGACATGTCTTCGGCGCTTTCTATTTTGATCTGACTCACTCCAAAAATTTTCTTAATTAAGTCATATTCAATTCCTCGCCAAGGTTCTTGAGTAAGACTATAGGGTGCGCTGCCAATACCAAAAGCGATGCTCACTGTTTTTTTCAGTTCATCCTCTCCCAGCCAATGTTGAATGATGTTATCTTTTTTCGTTTGGCTGATATAAGTTAATGCTTTATTTAAAATTGAGTGCAGTATCGGTTTCGACGGCTCAGTAAAGAAATGTAAAGGTAGTGGTTTTATATCATTTTGCGTAATTAATTCTAACCCTTTAGATAAGCTGGTTGTTTTAGCGCTAGATAATACCGAATTCACTCCAAACACAGCATCAACTTCATGATTAATTAAACGGCTAACTGAGTCAGACACTCCTGACGTCATCACGATATCAATCTCAGGAAAGCGAGTCTTTATTTTTTCGATCACATAGTGCCCCTCAATAAGGGCCAGTTTTTTCCCCTTCAAATCCGCCAATGATTTAAGATTATTATCTTTACTATTGATTAACAAGACAGACCTAACTGCAAGTAGCTATCTCCGTATAAGCCTTTCTGCTCTCTAGATTCAGAAAAAAAAGTCGCTGGTAGTAAATCTATTTTATGTTTATTAAATTGCTGCCACAGCGATTGCCAATTGTCTTTAATTCCGATAAATTCAAGCCCTGTTAGTTGCTCAATTTCAGTCAAAAAATCACCGATAATTCCTGATGTTTGACCGATGTTCGCATCAAAAATAATAGGAGGCCAATGCTCAATACCGACTACAACGGTCGGGTTGTGTAGAATGTAATGCAATTCTGACTTGGTCAAAATTGAGTGTTTTTTCAATTGAAACCATTTGGTATACAAGGTGTTTTTTTGCTTGGTCGTTAACGAATTGATTGCTTTTGTCATGATGATTTTAAGCATAGGTACTGATTTTGGCATCCCTATTGAAAATTCTCCAGCTTTGGTATAAACCAAGTCTGCCACTTTTAAATCGTATTGATGCAGTATTTCAGCACTGGGAAAGGCAAATAAAGATGCATCGGCTTCGTTGTTTTGAATCATCTGGTAAGCTTCTTCCGGTGAATGGGCAAACACAAAAATTGCGTTAGGGAGCTTACTTTTAAGGATTTCGGTGGCCAAATGATGCTCTAGCACTGCAATTCGAGATCCCGCTAGATCATGGAGTTCTTTGACACGTTGATCTTTTTCTCTAACAATTAAACTGTGGGGAGAATGAGAATATACAGGTGAAAAATTAATTTTTTGAGCGCGTTCCTCACTCCACGATAAAGAAAAGATTCCGCTCAGCGTTCCAGCCTTCACTTCTAGTAAGGCGTTGGACCAAACTGGATAGCGTTTCAAAGCAAAATTTGTATTTAAATTCTTATTCATGAACTGAATTAAATCGATATTAAACCCTACCAGTTCTCCATTTTTATTATAATGAGAAAAAGGGAACCTGTTATCCTCACTGCCAATTTCAATAATCGGTTGCGTGAGTAACCATTGTCGCTCTTTACTCGTTAAACGTTCTGTGGTGCTACTAACGGTGCGGTCTTGTTCTCTAAAAATCCATTTTCGTTCAATTTTCAGCATCTCGTCGGCAGTAATGCTGGCCATCCCTTGTAACACTAAGTTCTTGAGTAAAGGTCTATTTTTTCTAATCGCCGCTTTTAAGTCTTTCACCACTTTAAAGTCTTTTAACTTCACGTACTGATTAAAATTCAAGGCTGAAATCGAATGGAACCAAGTGGTCATTGACTCACTCAAGAATGCATCTATCTCTTTATTGTCAACCGCATGTTCAAATCCAGTTAATAATCGATAACGCTTAATTTCAATGTCAGGATGTTTTTCAGTGATAAAAGCGTCGAAAAAAGATCGATCGTACACGCCGAGTCTTTTACCTTTAAGATCATTAATATTTTCGATATTATCGGGATTATTAGTGGGAATATAAATATGTGATTTAGTGGTGTAGATCGCATCGAGAATATCAATGTATTCTCTAAAAACACCGCGTTCAAGCAACCCCATGTGAATATCCACTTGATTATTTTTGAGCGCAAGTATTGCCTCTGCCCAACGATAAGGTACAAACTCAACTTCTCGTTGCACTTTCTTCGCCCAAAGTCGCCAATAATCAATGAGTAACCCTTGTGGTTTATTGTTCTGATCAAGGTAACTGTATGGGACCGCCTTGGTTATCATTGCAATTTTTAACGGCAGATCTTCAACATGCTTACTCTGGACAGGCGCAATAAAAGCCCATAGTACAATCAACAACATTCTTGGCCACATCAAACTAACTCCCTCTATTTAATGGAGTAAAAACAATCATAAACTCGGTATATTTTCCAACGTCGCTGCGACACTCTATTTTCCCTTTTAAGCGATTAGTCACGATATTATAAATAATATTTAACCCTAATCCACTACCACCATTTTCACGATTAGTGGTGAAAAATGGATTAAATATTTTTTTGATATTTTGTATCGGAATTCCAGCGCCATCATCAGTATAGGTTAGTTTAATTACGCCATCTTGCTCTTCTACTTTAATTGAAATAGTGCCGTACTCATTGTTAGGATAAGCATGAATAGTAGAGTTAATCATAAAATTAGACAATATTTGTGACAAAGCACCCGGGTAGCTGTCAATCATCAAGTTTTCGTCACAATCGACTTTAATTGTAATATTGGTTTTTTTAGTGAGATGAAAAATACTTAATTGTATTTCTTCAATATATTTTTTGACGTGAAATAACCGCCGCTCGTCAGAACTTTGGTCAACCGATATTTGTTTGAAACTTCGCACTAACTGAGCCGTTCTCTCAAGATTACGGTTGATTATTTGAGCCGATTCGATACTCGATTTTAAATATTCTTCAAACTCAGATTGTGACATCTTTTTGTCACGGTATTTTTGCTCTAATGTTTCAGTAATCCCTAAAAAATAGGTAATTGCGGTCAGGCCAATACCCACTGGCGTATTAATTTCATGGGCAATCCCAGCGACTAAACCGCCAAGACTGGCCATTTTTTCTGATTCGACGAGATGCTGCTGGGTCTGTTGTAGGTTGCTAAAAGAGCGTTCTAACTCTAAATGTGCCCGCTCCACTTCTTTTTTAGCATGGGCTATTTTTCTCACGACGACTGAAATCAACAGTAGTATCAATAAAAAACCAGAAATCAATTGATAGAACATCCGATAATCAACCGCGGTTTTAATTTCAGTTTTGATCCAACGATCATGAATTTCTTGGTGTTTAGCCAATGGAATAGCAGCGATAACTTTATTAATAATGCCCAATAGCACTTTTTGATCTGGCTGAACCATCATTCGATGAGAATAGCCAGAATCAAGCAAGCCAACCATCCGGAGATCGCTAAAAGCATGTTCCAATTGATTAACCACCACGGCTAGGTGCTCAACAAAAGCATCGGCACTGCCACTGCGAACCATACTCAATGCCTGTTCAATCGTGGTTACATCAATAACAGTGGCACTGGGATACCTCTCTTTAATGTAGTAATAAGCACTACTCCCTTTGGAGAGCGCAATCGTTTTACCTTTAAGGTCATTACTGTCACTGACAAAGGCTGATTTAGCCTCCATCACAATCGCAAATTTAAAGTAGGCATATTGATCCGATAATAAACCGATCGCGTGATATTGCTCAAGGTTTGCGACTCCCGGTAAAAAATCGAGCTGTTTGTTCTTGAAATTTTTGACAACCTCCATCCAATTTTCTAATGGCTTCAATTTAAATTTTATCCCGGTTTTTTTAGCAACAATATTCATGTAGTCAGCGGTCAAGCCACTAAAGTTATTATCCTTTATCATCGCTAACGGAAACCAGTTCACTTCAGAAAAGGTTAATGTGGGTTGCTGATTTAAATACATTTGCTCTTGTAAATTAAAATTGATTTTTTGTTCTAAATAACCATAACGCTGATAAATTTCTTTAATACTTTGATAATCTCGGTGCTGTTTAAAATAATCAATATCAGGCATTAAATTCGCACTAATTAATTGTTTTTTCACTTCACTATCATTAAAAAACACTCGAATAAAACCCACTTTTTCGGTCACATTATTGAGCCAAGAGAAACTATCAAACTGTTGATAAAAATTAAATGCTTCAACCGACGTTTGATGTAACAATTCTCCTTGATTATTAAATATTTCGATGTTGTCGATATAGGATAATTTAGAGAATTTGTTAATAATTAAGTTAACTCGATCTTGTTCGTCACCGAAAATAAAGGGAGCGACTAATGAGGATATTATCGAGGTTAACTCAATTTTAGGTATCACAAGCCCTTGAGCATAACCGTCAATAATATGTTGATATGCACCTGATTTTTTCAACTCAGCTAAACCTTCATTAAAAGTATCCCGTAGGTGGCGATTACGAAATGCGACACTGTAGCTATTGATGCTATTAACCAATACATCATCTAGCTGGAATGAATCCATGGTTCGATATCCCAATTGCGATAAAAACCAACTAAAAATCGTTTTATCAATAATGATGACATCAACGTTACCGTTAATAAGAGCATCTAGTTGTTGTCGCTGATACGTGATTTCTTGATACAAACCGTCATATTGACTCGCTGTAAATACTTTATTATATTGCGGGCCGAGATATTTCAGCGCCCCTGTAAACGCTAGCACTTGCTTATTTTTCAAATCACTTAAACTGTTAAATTCAAATTTGTTTTCCCTCAACGACACCGCCACATTATTAAAGCGCACAAATTCATCAGAATAAAAATAACCCTTTTTATTTTTCTTGACCGTTATTGCGGCATCTAATTCTGGATAGTCTTTTAGTGCGCTATTTAACATCCCCAGTGGTAAATTTTTGGTTTGTGAGATATCGATTGATTTGGCATCAAATATTCGCTTTAACAGATCGTATTCAATCCCTTTTAAATGACTTTTATTGAGCGTGAATGGCTCTCGACCCAACCCAAAAACAACCTTGATTGATTTTTTATGCTCTGCCCCGCCAAGCCAATTTTTAATAATGTTTTTTCTTAAGGATTCCGGGATATAATTCATCGATTTTTTTAAAATTGATTGCAGTAATGGTTGTTTTTTAGCTGACCAGAAGTAGAGTTTTCGATCAAATATTTCATACTGTTTTATTTCTTGGATCTGCCCAGTCAACGTACTACTTAGTATATGGTCCATCACGGCTTTAATTTCAAAAATTGCATCAATTTTACCCTTAACCAGTAAATCGATAGAATCGTTAATGCTAGAGAATGTGACTATGTTTATCGTTGGAAATTGTTGTTTAACAAAATCAATAGCAGCATCGCCTGCCGTTATCCCTAATTTTAGCCCCCGTAAGTCTTCAAACGAGCTAATCGTTTGATTGTCTTTTAATCGATAAATTGATGAGGATATATTAATGAAACCATCACCAAACAAACCATACTCTTCTCGATTTTTCATATAGGACGCCGGTAGTAAATCGATCTCCCCCGCTTTAAAGTCAGTCACTAGCTCAATCCAAGGCTTAACGATGGGCTTAAATTTAAGTCCTGATATTTTAGACACTTGACGTAATAAATCGCCAACAATACCCGAGACCTCTCGACCATCACTAAATACAATGGGCTGCCACAGCTCTGCGCCGACGATCACTTGTGGATTTTCTTTGATATAGTGCAATTCTGCAGCATTGAATATCGATGATTGAGTTTGTGACTTATTGAACCATTCTTTTAACAATAGCTCAGATTGTTGTGAGGTAATTGAGTTAACACCTTTAGCGAAAATAGAACTCAATATCGGGTTGCTTTTCGAGCTACCAATCGCATACTCACCCGCTTTGGTGTAAAAATTTCCCGTTATTTTTAAGCCATAGCGAGTGAGTACTTTCTGATTGGGGTGAGAAAATAATGCAACATCCGCTTGACCATTTGCGATTTTTTTATAGGCACCTTCAGGGTTATTAACATAAACAAGTTTAGCGCTAGGCATATCCTGCTTAAGCATATTAGTGATCATATAGTCTTTTATCACCGCAATTCGTTGACCATTGAGGTCGGAAAAGTTTTTAATGTTACGGTTTCCAACTCTGACGATAATTTTATGAAGGTCAAAATAATAGGTTGACGAATAATTGAAATTTTTAGCGCGCTCTTTACTCCAAGATAATGATAAAATCCCTCCTATTTTGCTGGTTTTTACATCATTTAAACCGTCTTGCCAGTAGCGATAACGCTTTACCTTAAAGTTACTACCAATATTACTATTGATGGTGGCGATCAAGTCAACATTGTAGCCAGCATCATTGCCCTTCGCGTCCAGAAATATAAAAGGCGGCCAATCAAATGTAGTCGCTATCTCAACATTTGGGTGTTCTCTAAGCCAACGCTGTTCGCTCTTGGTTAACGTTGATGCTCTTAATTGTTCGTTAATGATCCATTTATTTTCAGTTTTAGTAATTTCATTAACTGAGATTGTAGACATCCCTTGTTTAATCAGTGTTAATAATGATGAATTCCCTTTAACCACGACCGAATGTAGCCGGGTAATGACTTCAAAATCTGCAATTTTTGTGTATTGATGAAAATTCATTACTTTCACCATTTGAAACCAAGTCAGCACCGACCCATTTACAAAGGCGTCTATTTCACCGTTATCAAGTGCTTCGATCAACGCTTTAGAGCTGATATAATTTATAAGCTTAATCAATGGATAATGTTGTTTCATATATTGATTAAGGTGAAATCCGGTAACAATTCCAAGCCTCTTGCCATTGAGATCATCCATGCTAGTCATTAAAGGCCGCCTACTGGCTTTAATAAAAATATGGGATTTAGTCGGATAAATTGGGGCAACAAAATCAATATAATCCTGTAGCGCTGTGAATTTGAATAAACCAATGTGCATATCCACGGTCTTTTGTTGTAACGCTAATTTACTTTCATGCAATGTCATTGGGACAAAGACAATACTACGATTTACTTTTTTTGCCCATAAGCGCCAATAATCGAGTAAAAAACCCTGAGGATTGCCCTGTTGGTCAACAAAACTTAATGGCGCGAAATCTTTTAATGAGGCAATTTTAATCGGAGACTGTTTAGTCTCAACGCCGATATCCTGAGCATTTGCATTAAAAGCAAGTAATACCCAAACTATTATTAACATCAATCGCATCATTGATTATCCTCACTAGAGGTAAAGACAATTAAAAATTGGGTGTAGCGACCTTGCTTGCTGGTGCACTCAATTTTTCCTTTTAATTGATTAGTCACAATATTGTAAATAATATTTAATCCTAAGCCACTACCACCATGTTCTCGATTAGTGGTAAAAAATGGGTCAAATATTTTCCCAATATTATCTTCAGAAATACCAACCCCATCATCACGATAAACCAAGTGAATAGCCCCTTTTACCTCGCGAACCGTAATCAAAATTTCACCGAGCTCATTATTAGGATAAGCATGAATCGATGAGTTAATAATAAGGTTAGAAATAATTTGCGAAAAAGCACCAGGGTAACTGTTGATCACTAAACCAGCATCACAACTTGCGATAATTTTCATCCTAGATTTTTTAGTAATATGATGAATACTGGTTAGTATTTCACTAATGTAGGTATTTACATTAAAGGTTCTTCGTTCATCAGAGGACTGATCTACCGCAATTAATTTAAAACTTCTGACGAGATCTGCGGTGCGCTCCAAATTACGATTAATAATATTAGCGGCTTCGACTGTTTGCTCTAAATATTGATCAAAATCCCGTTGTGACATTTTTTTTTCTTGGTATTTATTTTCTAACGTTTTGGTTGTTTCTAAAAAATGAGTAATCGCGGTTAAACCGATACCAACCGGGGTGTTAATTTCATGAGCAATTCCGGCCACCAAGCCGCCTAAACTGGCCATTTTTTCCGATGCGACTAAATGCTGTTGAGTTTCCTTAAGCTCACTAATCGCATTCTCTAATTCATTATTAGATGCCTCAAGAGCCTCATTCCGATGGAGGATTTGTTGTTCAAGCTGCTTCTTCTCATTAATATCACGCCACACCGTATGAGTAACATCCTGATTATTTAAGACGATACGCGTCAGTACTATTTCTAGCCACAGCTCTTGGTTATTTATATCAAGGTGAACCCATTCAAATCTCGCACTGCCATTGACGAGACACTCTTGATGTATTTGTTGGCATTTATCCATTGATAATGCGCCATCAGGTTGGTATTTAGGCGAAATTTCAACGACACTTTGATTTAACAATTGAGTTTTAGCACCATAGCCCAGCATCTTTAATGCCGCACTATTACAATCAATAAACATTTGATCGACCGTTAAAAGTAAACCATCAGCGGTATCATAAAATAATGTCTCAAAAACACTTTTTTGTTCTTTTAATGCCGCCACTGTTACGTTTAATTTTTGGTTCGTGTGTGCAATTTCACGACTAATAATTGCTCGTTTTCTGAGAATTAATATCAAAATCATCAGAATAGTAAGAAAAATACCAACCAATTGATAAATTAGCCGATAATCAGTCGCGGTCGAGATTTTAAGCTTGATCCAACGATCTCTGATGATTTGATGCTGCTCGACACTCATCGAGCCAATCACCTTATTTAATATTGACAGTAAAATAGGGTTGTCAGGTTGCACTAACATTCGATGAGAATATGAGGCATCAAGTAGCCCTACAATTTTCAAGTCTTGATAAACATTTGTTAACTGATAAACCATAATAGCGAAATGATCGATAACCGCAGCAACTTGCCCCTCACCCAACAAATTTAATGCAGTTTTTAAAGTCGGCACCACAATAATTGTTAACCGATCCTTAAATTTATTCACATAGTGAAACGCACTAGTATTTTTGACCACTGCGACTTTTTGGCCATATAAATCTTCAATTTTGTCCGTGTATTGAGCATTTTCATCCATGGTAATCGCGAAGTTAAAGCTCATGTATTCATCGGTTTTCGAACCCAAATTGTTATACTTAAGCGACGTTGAAATACTCGGTAAAAAATCGATACGTTTTGCTTTAAATGCCGCTAACATTTCAGCCCACGAAGTCATCTCGACAAACTCAAATTCTATCCCCGTTCCTTCCGTTACAATGCTCATATAATCAAAAATCATCCCACTGTTACCACTCGGCTCTATCACCGATAATGGTCGCCAGTCTATTTCTGAATAAGACAAAATAGGGTGACTATCTAAATACTCTTGCTCTGCTGAGGTAAAAACTAATTGTTGGTCGAGGATGTTTAATCGCCGATATAGCGCCCGAACATAATTGTAATTTGAATACCCTTTAAAAAAAGAGAGCTCAGGAATCAATAACAAGTTAACCAGTTGTTTATCAACCATCAAATCATTAAAATATACTTTGAGTACTCCTTCTTTAATCGGGGTATTTGATAGTATATCGATACTGTTTTCTTGATTATAGAAACGCCTGTCAGAGGAAGAAGTACGATGGATCAATTGACCATTAATATCATAAAATTTAATATCATGAATATAAGGTAAATCAGCAACATCATTAAGCACACGTTTTAATTCGACCAACTGATAATTAGCCATCAGATCTGCAGTAATTGAGCTAATAATAGTGTTGAACTCAATTTTCTTCGCAATGAATCCTTGAGTGTAATCATCAATAATGTATTGATACTCGCCATTAAGCCGAAATTTTCTTAACTCGGCATTAAGAATATCTCGTAATTTTTTATCTCGAAAGGCCACATATAAGCGCGATGGTTGTGAAAAAATTTTATGGAATGTAAATGATGAAAAAGAATGATAGTTAGCATTTTTTGCATGCCACTTAAATATATTACGATCAATCACTAGCACATCAACGACGCCATTGACAAGATTGGTAAAGTTCTGATGCTTAAATACCACCTCGGAATAATCACTTGGCCGATCTTTCGGGTTAAATAGTCGCTGATATTCAGAGCCTAACAGTCTTGATGAGCCTTCAAATGCTGTGATTGATTTTCCTTCAAGATCTGAGACATTTGTTATTTTAAGATTATCGGATGAGCGAGTAATGGCGACATTATCAAACTCAATTAAGTAGTCTGAATAATAATATTGATTGTTGGAGCGCTCCAACGTGATTACTGCATCTAAACTCGGATACTCTGATAAAACCGTATTTAAATCTTCCAACTGTAATTTGTGAGTACTACGAATTTGCACATCGACACTTTCAAAAGCACGTCGTAGCAAGTCAAATTCAATCCCTTGTAATTGTTTTTTGTGATCAATGCTATAGGGCTCCCGTCCGATGCCAAACGCAATATCAATGACTTTTTTGAGTTCGGTTTCAACTGTCCATTTTTTGATTATTTCATTTTTTTTTGCCTGCGGAATGCTAAACAGAGATTTATTTAAAATGGAATGTAATAAAGGGCGGTCTTTTCGTGACATAAAATGGAGCGACTCTGCCGAGTATTTGGTTTGATTTATAAATTTTACGTTGTGAATTAAAGTATTATTGATCGCATGTAGTAATGCAACATCAACACCAAATGTCGCATCAACCTCACCTCTACTGAGTATGAGTAAAGATTCTGCTAGATTAGCGGTCAACACAATCTTAATTTTTGGATATTGCCGTGCAATGATATCGACCATAGTATAGCCATCCACCAAAGCGATTTTTTTGTTCTCTAAATCCTCAAAGGTAGTAATGTTGCTATTTTTATTAACGGTAATCGATGAAGCCAGCTCAAAATAAGAATCACCAAATAACGCATATTCTGTACGCTCTTTACTAAAATAGGCGTCGGGGATAAAATCGATTTCCTGGTGCTTTAACTTATTCAGTAAATCCGCCCAATCGCCTTTTATCACCTCAAAGGACAGCCCAGAAATTTTAGTTATCTCCTGTAAATAATCGCCGGCAATACCTTTTAAGATTTTTTTTTGTCCTGAAAAGATAACCGGTGGCCACTCTTCTAGCCCAAGTTTTACTATCGGATGCTCGCTAATGTAACGTAACTCTGATTCGGTAAAAATCGAATGTTCTGGGTGCTGTAGGTTGTATTTTTGATGTAACTGATTCAGTTGAGCAAAGGGGATTGAATGTATTCCTTTGGCTATAATTTGCCCGAGCATTGGGTGTTTTTTTAACGTGCCAATACTATATTCCCCGGCTTGGTTATAAACCGTGCCGGCGACCTTTAAATGATATTTTCTCAGTTTTTTCGCGGCAACGGCAGGTATAATAAGCGCATCGACCTCACCTAGCATCAATTTTTGATAACCATCCTCCTCGTTATCAATGTAACGATAACGGGCTGAGGATAGCTTTTCTTGAGCCATTTGATCAATAACATTCCCTTTAAAGACAGCAATACGATGGAAGTTTAAGTCATTAAACTGATGAATGTCGTCGCGAGAATTTTGGGTAATAATTTCAAAATGGATATAATAATAAGCTGGTGAATAATCAATATATAGAGCTCTTTTTTTAGTCTGTGATAATGAAAATATTCCTGCCACTCGGTCTTCTTTCATCGCTGAAAAGGCTTTGCTCCATATCGGATAATGTTTGATTGAAAAATCGGCATCTAGATTGTCATTAATTAATTGGATCAATTCAACATGAAGACCAACCTGCCGACCCTCATTATCAATATAATTCAGTGGATAATTATTACGCCTACTGCCTATTTGTAGCTTATGATGCTGATTAAGCCATAACCGCTCTTCTTGACTTAACAAGTCTGGCTGATGACTGATACTACCTTTATTATCAGTCAGTAAGATACCCGGAGTTTGACCATGTCGCTCCACATCACTGGGCAATACATCGTCATTAATAGTGACAGCTTTTACTGACAATGCAGTAAAGACAATAAGTAGGACACTGAATAGCACTTTTGCTTTCATTTGTTTGCCTAACACTTCAATTAAAAATGGGTACTTCTCTGAGACCAATTATAGTTACGAATAATTGAATCGAATTGTTTTTTTTCAACACCGCGATTGGTACACTTTAGTTTTAAAGCCAAGAACGAATAGACATGACTAACTGCTTACCCATCGGCTTAGGGAGCCCTAACGCTTCTTTTGTCGTGTACATTGCTAATAAGCCGCCGCTTACTGAGTATTTATCTTTAAACAATATGACATCGTTAAGCCAAGGTGAGCTAAGTACTATTGGTCAACAATGTGGCAATGGCTGGCGTAAAGTGTTTAACGTTTACAGTAAATTATTGTTTGCGCTAGATCCACAGTTATTCGAATTTCAGCAGCAAGCCTCTACTTGGCAAACCTACCGTGATCAGCATTTGCTACAGCGAAGCTCTGCAACCGCGTTGTTATTTACGCCACCGATACTCACCACCTCAGAAAATACCATTCATATTATTATGGGTCGCACTTATGCCAAGCAACTTGTCAATACCAATCAATTAAACGTGCCACTGACTTGGCTTGATAACGAGTTCGCGATCAATGAGCAACACCGCGTTATTGTGTGTCCGTATTTTGATTATCGCCAACTTTCCAATATCAAGATAGCGCGTTTAGCGGTACTGATAAAACAACTAAAGAATCAAGAAATGCTGTGCCCTCAATGTCAACAAGACAACCAATGCGGCGCGCTAAAGGGGCAAGTTCAGTGTTGGTGCTTTGGCATCAAGTTGGCGGACAAAAAGCCAAAAAATGCAATAAACGTGAGAGAAAACAACTGTATTTGTCGAAAGTGTTTAACGCCATTTATCATTTGAACTAAGGGTAAAAACACGCTAGTCTGCTTACCTGTTTTATTTATAAGGTTAATGACATGAGTGATGGCTATTTAGAATTTTCTAACTCTTATTTTGGTAAAAAATTGTGTAAAGGGTTAGGGCTACCAGTGCCACCATTACTTCGTCGTGCTAATCAAACCCCTGAGCAAACAGTAACAGACATTTTGGTGTCTAACGTTCAATCAGCCACCACGACAGCGATTTTAAGTGCGCTCAATGATACTAATGTTCACCAAGCTGATAATTTAAGTGCCAAGTATAATGGCTTAATTTTCGATGCGACGACGATTACCACGACCACCGCACTCAAAAGCCTTTATCAATTTTTTAATCTTAATCTTAAGCAATTAAACCCTAATGGAAAAATTGCGGTCATTGGTTTAACTGCTCAAGCGACAGTATCAACCGAGCACACCATTGTGCAACGCAGCCTCCAAGGCTTTGTAAAGTCTTTGGCGAAAGAAGTTGGACGCAAAGGCATCACCGCAAATTTATTATTAGCATCGGGCTCAGAAAGCAATTCAATCGCTGGACCGTTACGTTTTTTAATGTCGGACCGCTGCGCTTATGTTAATGCCCAAGTTATTTCGGTGTCGCAACATCAGATTGAGAACAAATTAACATGGCAGCAACCATTGGCGGGTAAAGTCGCTTTAGTGACCGGTGCTGCACGAGGTATTGGTGCTGCCATTGCTCAGGTGTTAGCCCGAGACGGTGCCACGGTTATTGGCTTAGACACACCAGCCTCGCAGCAACAGTTACAGCAAACCATGGATAACATTAAAGGCAGCTCGCTGCCATTAAGTGTTACCGATAGCGATGCCGGACAACAAATTGCTCAATTTGTTAAAGATAATAATCAACAGCTTGATATTATTGTTCATAACGCAGGCGTAACGCGCGACAAGATGCTTTCGCGCATGAATGACTCACAATGGGAGTTGTTAATGGATGTTAATTTGACCAGTATTTTACGAATTAATCAGTATTTACTCAATAATAATATCATTGCTCAAGCCGGCCGTATTATTGGTGTGTCATCGATTAGTGGGATTGGTGGTAATGCTGGCCAAACGAATTATGCGACATCTAAGGCGGGTGTCATTGGGATGATTGAACAGATGGCACCGATATTGGCACCAAAGCAAATTACAATCAATGCTGTGGCGCCAGGCTTTATAGAGACAGAGATGACGGCTGCTGTTCCCTTTATTCCTCGTCAATTAGGGCGACGATTATGTTCACTTTCACAAGGTGGTTTACCGCAAGATGTTGCAGAAACCATTGCCTTTCTCGCCAGCCCCTATTCACAAGGTGTTAGCGCCAATTTAATTCGCGTGTGCGGACAAAATATTATGGGTGCTTAACGCTTTTCACTAACGAATTAATTACAGTTGAATCAGCGCTCGGTCGCCCCAACTCATTAGTTTTTGTTGTTTGAAGATCAGTGGCGTACATTCATCACGAGTGGTTAAATCATCTTTGTGAACGCGCTGCGTACGATAAAATAATACCTGAACCATTTCGCCATTTTTGTCATAGCTTTCGCTAAAATCAGGAACACCTAAATCGGTTTGAATGGTCGACATGGTGGTGTTTAGCATTAATTTGGCAATATACTTACGATTTTCGTATTGACGATCATGATCACTCAGAACATGATCACCATTACGATCGCGGTCATGATCACCAATGGCGACAACGCAGCCTGTTAAGCCAAGTGATAATGGCGCTAAAATAAGTAATGCTGCTGCAGTTTTTTTCATTATTGTTATTCCTTTAGTAAGTTCCACCCTAAACAGCAAAAAATAGACCAACTATTCAACTAACTGATTTAACACAATAATAATAATTAAATTCAATTTATTTAGTCAAATTCACAAATATTAAATCATTTTAACCAATACCTTGATCTCCATCACTTTATTTAATAATACTAATCATTATTATTAGCATACTTTTTAATCTGGTTGCCCTGTTTATGCCTGCCTCTAAATCTCATGCATTAATTTTATTCCAAAAAGAATATAAAAATCTATTCAACTACATCAGAAATAAAGTTAAATGCCCAGATTTAACGGTCGATTTACTGCAAGATTTATATTTAAAACTACATCATCTATCTGACAGTAAAGAGCTGACTAATCCCAAAAGCTATGTCATTAGCATGGCCCGTAACCTGATTATTGATAACAGCCGCAAGCCCGACCGTGCACTTGAAACAGGTCAAGAGGAACATATTGCCTTAGCTGAATGTCATCATGCCAGCCCTGAACAACAGACTATTGAAACAAATTATATTGAACTAATGGCACAGGCTTTGTCTGAACTTCCTGAAGAAAAACAAGATCTGTTAACCTTAAGTCGCGTTCAGGGCTGGACCAATCAACAAATTGCCGATCACAAGGGTAAATCATTAAGTTGGGTTGAAAAAAATTTAGCGATTTCATTGGTGATGTGCAGTGAAATAGCTCAGGAGCATGGATGAAATGAGCGATAACTTACTACAAATAAAACAACAAGCCGCGCTATGGTTAGTCAAACAATCTCAAGTGGATTTTAATGATCATGATGATCTTTTTAGCTGGCTTAATCTGTCATCGCGACATCAACGTATCTATGATGAGCTAGCAGAATCATGGCAAACCTTGGGGGAAATATCGAGCCTATCGACCAATCAGCCAGCGGAAAAACCACGGCCATCATCGGTTATTTCGGTTAACTTTGGAAAAAAAACATTAGCCGCCGCCGCCGCAATTTGTGGTGTTGCAATTAGTTTGCTGTCGATTAATAGTTTAGATCCAACATTATATTATCAAACCACGGTCGCTCAGCCGCAGTCATTCACCTTAAGTGACGGCAGCACAGTATTGCTCAACGCCAACAGTAAAATGTCGATTGATATCACTGATCAACACCGCATCATCACCCTGGTGACCGGTGATGCTCATTTTAACGTGATCTCTGATTATCAACGCCCTTTTGTGGTGAACTATCAGGATCATACCTTTACTGCGTTAGGCACGGCTTTTACGGTCAACACTCGCCCTTTTGTACAACTTAATGTAACGGAACACCAAGTGAAAATTGATTATCAAGCGACGTCTAAAATCGTTAGAGAAGGTTATCTAACTGAGTTTTCTAGCCAATGGCAACCCGTGACAATCAATGAATCGAATATCGATTGGCGCCAAGCTAAGCTCACATTTAACGATCGCCGCTTAAAAGATGTATTAGCGCAACTGCAACCTTATTTATCAGAAAAAATTTATTTAATGGATCCTTCATTAGCCAATGAACCCGTTTCAGGTTCGGTCAATTTGGATAAACCCTATCAAGCATTGACATTAATCACTCAAGGTATGGGATTGAAATTAAACATAAAAAATAACTTAATACGATTAATGTAAATATTTTTACGGTTTTTCATCACTTGTTCCGTCTATTAAAGTAAATGCATACAATTCTCATTACCTTTAATAAATGGAGCAATGTAACCCATGTTACGTTACAACTCACTAAACCTTAGCGCACTCGCTTTTGCCATTGCGGTATCAACGTCAGCAATGGCTGCAACAGCTATCAACATTAAATCACAGCCACTGGCTACGGCATTAACCAGTTTAGCCAAGCAAAGCGATATTCAAATTTTTGCGCGTAATAGCATTTTAAAAAATTTACAGGCTAAAGCGATTTATGGCGAAGAATCTGTTCAACTGATCTTGTCTAAATTATTGCTAAATACTGATCTTGAAGCACATTGGGTCTCAGATACTGATGTCGTGATTAAGAAAAAATTACAAAAAATTGAAGCTAAAAAATTAGTTAAACCAACCAATAATTTGGTGCTAGTTGAACAAGAAATTGAAAAAATCACCGTTTATGGTCGTCACAATCGACTAGTTTTAAGCTCTGGTACTGCGACTAAATCGAACATGAGTCTGATGGAAACTCCTGCGGCTATTGTCGTGGTCGATAAACTGTTACTTGACGAACAAGCCACGGCAACGTTACAAGACAGTTTACGTAACGTCAGTGGTTTATCACAAGCCGGTAATAACTACGGCATTGGTGATAATTTACAAATTCGTGGTTTAGGAGCCAATTATACCTACGATGGTATGTATGGCGGCGCTGGCTTAGGCAGCAATTCTGCGAATCCAACACGCTCAACGACTAATATAGAAAGTATTGAAGTTTTAAAAGGACCAGCAACGGGTCTTTATGGTATTGGTTCTGCTGGCGGCGTGATCAATATGGTTGAAAAGAAGCCCCAAGACAAAGAAGCTTATCAAGTCAAAGCGACGCTAGGTCAATGGAACAATCGCGGTATTATGTTCGATGCAACATCAGCGATTAACGACACCGTCGCCTACCGTTTAGTGGCGAACAGTGAAAAAAGCGATGGTTACCGTGGGCTTAGTTCAGCACGTAACGAACTTTATGGTTCATTACGATTTAACTTAACTCATGATCAAGAGCTTATTGTTTCAACCGCCTATATTGATGATAAAAACCAAGTCGATTCCATTGGTCACCCAGTACGCATATTTAATCTCGATAGTGTGGCTGTCGCCGCTGCCGATATTACTTGGCAAGATCTGCCTAATGATGCGACATGGGTTGCGCCGACCGCTGATAAAGCTGGCTACTTTAAAGGATTGCAGCTAACGGAAGAACAACGGACTGTGTTGGCTAATTCCATTGCAGCAACCGATGGCTTAAAGCCTTATGATTTGGGCAGCCAAGGCTTAATTTCACCGGTATCACGACCTAACGAAGGCAAAGAAATTCGCTTTAAAGTCAATCATACAATCAATTTTGATATCAACAGCTCATTGCGTCAGCAATTCCAATTCCGCAACTATAAATCTGATTTTGTTCGTCAAACCGGTGCTTATAACTATGTTTATTGGAACCGTCGTGGTGTGACCAATGCTAACCCGCGCGCACCACTGGTGATTGATGATGTGATTTATCCGTTTTCAGCCCGTCGCCAAGAGTATCGTCGCAGCAAACTTGATGAAACCAGCTGGCAATATTTTGCTGATTTCAGCACCAGTTGGAGCTTGGGTGATTTTGAAGGTGAGCATTTATTAAGTGCTAACTATGAAAAACGTAAGATGGCACAAAAAAATTGGTCAGTATGGGATGCCGATCGCGATGGTAAAATGCCCTATATCTTGGACATTCGCAATCCTAACTGGAGCGATAAAAGTTTTGAAGAATTAGAGCCATTCCTCAAGAGTAACTTCGATAAGTCAGTGACATCTTACGGTGTTAGCTTCCAAGAAGTGGTTTACTTCTCTGACTTTGTGACCGGACGTTTTGGTTTAGCCCACACTAAAATTTCTCAAGATTATGCCAACAAGAAAAACGATTACCCGAGCTCTGAAGATCGGCCATTGCAAGATTTCTCAGATTCAGGCATTGGTTATAATGTTGGATTAAATTATCGGATCACTAACGATTTTGCGACCTTTGTTAACTTTTCGAAAGGCCGCACGGCGTCGAGTATTTTGGGTGGAATTTATGCAGAAAATAATCAGCCAGACTCTGAATCAAAGTCGTTTGATCTTGGTATTCGTTTTACCGCCTTTGATGAAGAACTGTTAGCATCATTTATTTATTTTGAAACCCGTAAAACAAACTTGCGCCGTGGTAATCCTTTGTTTAACGATGACATTAAAGATCCTGAGTACAATGTTGATGTTCCAGAATATAAATATGACAATGAGAATAATACCAAGGGTTATGAATTTGATCTGAACTTAGCGATTAATGACCAATGGACCATGAATGCTAACGCCACTTATCAAGATGCTGTCGAAATCCGCAATCAAAGTAAGACTCCGATTTCTGGGCAACGTAAGGGTATTCCTAAAAAGTTCGCGAGCCTATGGACCAGCTATAGTCAAGAGTTTAGCCCATTAGAGCAGCCGATTAAGTTTAGTGTTGGCGTCACTTACACTGGCGAGCGCACCATTAACTCGACCGCTTTTGGTTTGCCGATTTCAACTATCGACGCTTACACGGTACTAGATGCCGGTATTAGCTACGATGTTGAAGCATGGAACATTCAGTTAAATCTTCGTAATTTAACCGATGAAACTTACTATTCGAAGGCGCTCTACATTGGTGGTTTACCTGGCGACAGCCGCAATGCCAAATTAACCGTCAGATATAACTTTTAAGCCGTATATCTAAATATAGAATCTGCTAGAATGACCCAACCGATAATGATAATGATATTTATTTCGTTACTATTGTCGGTTTTTTTATGTGGTTAACAATTTAGGATCAAGGTGTTGCAACTTTTCAGTCACTATCAATTAGAGATTACCGCCCGTTGTTTAGCAGCAACAGTGGGCGCTTATTGTTTTGCGATCGCGAGCAGCTTAGGCATGGTGCCGGTATTCATTAATCTGTTTGGATCACTCCAAGCTGACGCCGTTTACTTCGCGACACTTTATAGTTATTTCTTTGGTTTTATCGCAATTATTTGGTCTTTTTGCCAACGCAGTGCTTTGCTAGCATGGCGTGATATTGTGATGGCTTGCGTGATTTTGATGGCACTTCATTTTTGGGGGACTATTTAATGAAACCTGATTTTAGAAAAACCATGATTTGGCTCCATACTTACAGCGGCTTGGTGTTAGGTTGGCTATTATTGGCTATTTTTGTCACCGGGACCTTAAGCTATTTTAATCATGAGATCAGCCAATGGATGAAACCTGAGTTAGGCAGTAAACCAGTGTCATCAATGGCAATCAACCAGTCATTACAACGACTGAATACCGACGCTTCAGGCGCCATCAATTGGCGAATCAATTTAGCGACCTCCCGTAATAATCATTTAAAACTGTCTTGGACCATGGCTAATAAGCCTAAAAATATTCGTCACTCTCAAACCCTAGACAGTCAATCATTTCAGCCGATTGAAGTGAGAGATACCCAAGGCGGTAACTTCTTTAGAACTTTTCACTATACATTGCAATTACGTGATTATGGTGGCCGTTACTTTGCTGGTATCGCGGCCATGATGATGTTGGTAGGAATTTTTAGTGGTATTTTTACTCACCGCCGTTTTTTCCGTGACTTTTTTACCGTGCGCTTAAATAACGTACTTAAAACCTTAACGGATTTACATGCGGTAGTCGGTATTATCACTATTCCTTTTTGCTTTATTTTAAGCGTAAGCGCCCTATTTATCTACATCAGTATGTATATGCCCTGGAGCATGGATCATCACTATGACAAAGGATCTCGTGAACTAAACGCCCTAGTCAGCACTTCATTGCCAGCGTTAATCCCAGCCAATATTGCAGCCAAGCCCATCACTGATTTTACGGTGATTTTAGCGCAAGTGCAGCAACAGTGGCCGGAACAAAATGCGATAAAACGCATTAGCTACGAACTGCCTTTTGATGCGAATGGTCGCATTGTGGTCTCCCGTCATAAAAGCATGTCGTTATCTAATAAAACCCAGGTATTGGCTTTTTCATCCGTTGACGGTCATGCATTAACGGGCGCAGAATCCGAACGTACCGCACGAATGTTAAGGCGAATATTTTATGGCTTACATGAGGCTTTGTTTGCCTCTGCGGGTTTACGTTGGTTGTTATTTTTCATGGGCAGTGCGAGCTGTTTATTAATTGCTAGTGGCATGGTTATGTGGCTTAACAAGCGGTTAGCCAAAGTAAAACAGCGTCATCTCGGGCATTATTTAGTCGAGCGCCTCAATATAGCGGGTATTATCGGATTAATTCTTGCCATTGCTGGCTATTTTTACGCCAACCGATTGCTGGATTTTAATTTAGCACAACGGGCAGACGCAGAAATATCGGTGTTTTTACTTACTTGGTTAGCTGCGTTAACTTACAGCTTTATTCGCCCTGCGCAACGTGCTTGGCTCGAGTTGTTATTAATAACAGCGATTGCTTATCTCCTGTTACCCTTCGTCGATTTTATTCTGAATCCGCAGTGGCTGTTGCAAGCCTGGCAATACAATAACTGGGTTTACCTTGGGGTTGATCTCGCCTTGCTTACCACGGGATCGATTAGTTTAATTTTTTACTGTTGGTTACGGGGACGAAATAACTAAGATGATATTAAGTTATCTATTACAGCTTGTGGCACTGTGGTTATTGTCGATGGCGATGACCAAACATTTTCGTCATAGCTTTAAGCGCAGCCTGTCAGCACGCCAGGAGCAATGTTTTAGCATTGGCGGCTGGCTAACATTAGTGATTTCATTTATTAGCTTACTTAGTGGCGAATTTCCGGCATTAATGGGCGTTTATTGGTTGTCATTTTTAGCCTTAAATATTTTATTGATCGCACTGTTTAATAGCTGGAAATCACGTAAGCGCTAATATTAATCTCTAGGCCCTTTGTTTAAATGAGACAATGGAGCTAGCGCCAATAATTGGTACGAGATGCCGCTTCAAAAAGGTCGGCAATTCTTCAGCATCAAGCGGATTGGAGAAGTAATACCCTTGCATTGATTGGCAATTTATTCTTGATAACCATTCAAGGGTTAAATTGTCTTCAACCCCTTCGGCAATTATCGCCATATTTAATGCATCAGACATGCTAATAATTGCGGTGACTAACTTTTTGGACTCTCTGTTATTTTCACTAATCCCACTGATGAAACTACGATCGATTTTGATCACATCAATCGGAAAACTTTGCAGTAACGACAACGACGAAAATCCGGTACCAAAATCATCTAGAAAAATTCGAATACCAAGTTCTCGCAACTCCATCAAATGTGCTTTAACCGTTGCTTTATTCTCAATTAAAGCCGATTCAGTTAATTCGATTGCTAACAGTTTAGCTGGGATCTTATATAACGCTAAAGCGGTTTTCACTTCAGTAACAACATTATATTTTGCCAATTGATAAGGTGAAACATTAATGCTGATGTAAGGACAATTATTAACCCCGTAAATATCAACCCAATCCCTCAGTTGGGCGCAAACACTCTCAATAACCCAATGACCAATT
Source organism: Gammaproteobacteria bacterium (assembly GCA_013214965.1). GTDB lineage: Bacteria > Pseudomonadota > Gammaproteobacteria > Enterobacterales > Psychrobiaceae > Psychrobium. The sequence continues at coordinate 14,901 of JABSRU010000036.1, read as the reverse complement.
TGATGAATAACACCGTTTTCCTCAGCAATCGGAATGAAACGATCCGGCATCACCAACCCTTTTTCCGGATGTTGCCACCGACTTAGCGCCTCAAAACCAATCAACACTTGCTGATTTGAGAAAATAGGTTGCAGGTGTAATCGCAATTCTTTATTAACCACTGCTAGGCATAATGAATCTTCGATATCTTGTTTGTTAACAATTTTTTTGTACATGTTGTCATGATAAAAGATCACTCGTCCCCTACCACTATTTTTGGCTTCGTACATTGCAATATCTGCATTTCGAATAATTGTATCGCAATTTGTATTAAGGTCGTCGATGATCGAGACCCCGATACTTGCACCAATTCGATAGCAACCACCATCAATTTTATATTCCTTGATTAATTTACTTAACAACCGATTCGCAACATTATCGACCATCACTTTATTGGAATTGTTATTAAGAATAACCACAAATTCATCGCCCCCAAATCGAAATATGTCATCGTGACTTCGGGCGCTTTCGGTTAACCTTTTTGCCACTTGTTTCAGTAGCTTATCGCCAACTAAGTGCCCCATTGTATCGTTTATTTTTTTAAAGTGATCAAGGTCGATAAACAACACGCTAAAGGGCTTGTTGGTGATATGTTTAGTTTTTTTAGTTAAAATATCGGTCAGTGTTTGCTTGTTATATAACTTGGTCAATTCATCATGACTGGCTTGATATTGTAATGATTCGGTACGTTCATCAACCAATTTATGAGCCCAACGGATCCGATTGGAGTTCATCCATAAATAAACACTCAGCCCAAGTGCCAGTAATAAAATCAGTAATGCGCTGGCGTAAGGTAATACAACATCTCGAGAATTAATGACTCGTTGACTAAATTCTATATGCCATAATTGGTTCGCAAATGGGATGCTGCTTTCAATCTGTAGGTAGGCACTTTGCGATGAGCAATCCTCGGCACAATCTTCCCGCCATTGCGATCGATATAACTGCTGTTTCTTATCGGCATCATTAAAAATAACAATCTGATAATTATCCTCAGCCATCATATCGCCCCATAAGGTATCAACCAGACGATTGATCATCACAATACCAACAACAAAACCTCGTAATTGACCATCGGCAGAAAAGACTGGTTTAAGTAACCGCAGTCCCGACGCATTATTTTCAGTAATAAATTGGCTAGTGGTGATTTTTTTACTTCGAATGGCCTCCGCCATGCTGTTGGCAATGTCACAATCACTGCTAAGTTGATGCCCTAGTTTATGGCCAATGGTATCGAAAGGTTCCGCGAACAACACCGGAAAAATGGCATTGCGATAAGCAGAATAACAGTTGCCTTGCGTTGGATACACACGATAATCAAAAATACCACTCGCTCGCACTTTCAACTCAAAACTGGCTAAGTTCTTCGTTAGCACTAATGGCGCCCATTGCAGCCCTTGCATTCCGGTGTGAGATAAAAATTCTTTATTCACTAGCTGGGAGAAGCCCTGACTAGTTAATTGAGGAACGACAGTCAGCAGGCTTTGTGTGGCAAAGAACACCTTATCAATCGCGGAAACCGCTTGGGTTAAACTAGTCACTTTGTCATTGAAAGAGCTTTTGAAAACGTGATTTTTATATTGTGATTCATAGTATTGAACAGTAGAAAACATCGCATATGACAAAATAAAACCAAAAAACCAAACCAAAAACACCGCATAGTAACGAGCAAGTAATTTCACCGAAATTTCCAAATATATAGGCTAAATTCTACTGTACATTATAGTTAAACAATGCTTAAATGCAAACGGTTATCATTATCAGAGAGAATATAAAATGAATAGGTTTATTTTGTTGTTAAGCCTGATATTGCCGATGCATACAAGTGCCGCAGTAGAAAACGTAGTGAATATCTACTCCTTCCGCCAAGCCGAGCTAATAAATCCTTTAATCAATGCATTTACCCAACAAACTGGGATCAAAATTAATGTCGTTAGTGGTAAAGCTAATGTCTTAATGCAACGATTAATTGATGATGGCCAACATAGCTTTGCCGATGTACTGCTAACCACTGATGTCGCACGTTTAGAGCAAGCCAAGCAATTAAAAATCATTCAACCGATCCAATCTGAAATATTAATCAATAACATCCCAAAAAGCTTACGAGATCCTGAACATTACTGGTTTGGTACCTCAATTAGAGCTCGGGCAATTTTTTACTCAAAATCACGGGTTAATCCGAGCAAACTGACAACCTATCAAGATTTAACCCACAAAAAATGGCAGGGTAAACTTTGCAGTCGTAAGGGCAGTCACTTCTATAATCGCTCGATGGTCGCAAGTTTTATTCATCATCACGGTCAAGCATGGGCTAATCAATGGACCGAAGAATTTGTCAGTAATCTAGCGATGCGACCACAAGGTGGTGATCGTGATCAGCTGCGGCTTATAGCCAAAGGCAGCTGTGATGTAACGATTGCCAATAGCTACTATTACGGCATGCTATCGAGTAGTGAAAAGGCCAACGATCGCGATGTTTATCAAAAAGTGGGCATTATATTCCCCAATGCTGAAAATACCGGCACCCATGTCAATATCAGTGGTGCTGCCGTTACTAGTGCTGCTAAAAATAAACAAAATGCGATTAAATTTATTGAATTTTTGACCACCAGCATCGCGCAACAATTCTATGCCGAACTCAATCATGAATACCCAATCAGAGCCGATATGTCACCGAGCCCATTACTAAGCTCTTGGGGCAAATTGGTTGCGGATAAACAAGCCATTTTACAACTGCCAAAGTTCCACCAACAAGCAAAAACCATTATTAAAGATAATCGTTGGTAACAGTGAAATGCTAAATCCACTCGCTCATTACAACATGGGTTTTAATTTTGGTGATGTCTATTTGACTGTCTAAGTGTTCACGGATTTGATGGATTCTTCTCATTGATTCAGCTTGAACAAACACCAGTAGATCCATATCACCAGTAATTCCACTACAGGTAACTACTTCGGGAATTGCTCTAAAAATATGAGCGACATCTGCACAACGCTGGCATTGATGCTGAACTTCAAAGTAAACTGACACGCCATCTTTTTGTGACTCGCTCAGCAAGACTTGATAACCACGGATGGCCCCAGTTTTCTCCATTTTTTTGATCCGATCTGACACTGCCGAACGCGATAAACTCACTGATTCTGCGATATATGACACGCTCACCCGCGCATTTTTTCGCAATTGAGCAATGATTAGTTGATCAAATTTATCCATCAGTAATGTCCTCATCTTAATGGTGCTATTGATGTTAACTATCATAGCGCAACCAAACCGACATTTTACCGGAAAAAAGACAAATATCCGGCATAATGACGGTTATCTACCTTGTTTTGCAGGTCAATTCCGGTAATTATAAATCACTAATAAAGATAAAATAGCTGCTTCAAATAGTTAATGAGCAATATTTATGAGTCATCTAAAATCAAAAATTGGCCGTTGGCAAGGTGCTGGTCTAATGGCAACCACCTTACTGGGCACTAGTGTCTTCATTTTACCGCAAATAACCTTAAATATGGCTGGTTCTGGGGCATTGTTGGCTTGGGTAATATTAATTTTGGCTATTGTGCCTGTGACATTAATTTTTGGTCGACTCTCGTCGGCTTATCCTCACGTGGGTGGCCCCGCTTTTTTTGTTGAACAAGCCTTTGGCCGCATTGCAGGAAGAACCATTGGCATTATATTTTTACTGGTGGTTCCGTTAGGAGCAACCGCAGGTATATTAATGACCTATCAGTTCGTTGATGCCATGATTGAAATGTCGTCAATGGCGCAATTAGTCAGTCAACTATCGATGTTGCTCTTATTATACATCATGAACTTTCGTGGCATCAAAACCTCAGCCAAGCTGCAACTGGGTTTAACACTGATGATTGTAGCCGTAATCAGCTTGTTATTTGGCGCAAATTATTTATCTCCTCAACATCTAGCAGCCATCAATATCCACTACGATAATACTTTAAATTTTGAGACCATTATTGGTGCTATCGGCATTGCCTTTTGGAGTTTTTTAGGCGTTGAAGCGATGACCCATTTGGCGGATGATTTTCGCGATCCTAAAAAAGACCTTATTCCGGCGATGATGATCGGCACTCTAATTGTTGGCTGTATTTACCTCATCTGCACGTGGTTACTATTACAGAATCCAATTCACTCAGGGTTATCGATGATCACATTATTCAATTTGCTATTAGGTGATTATGGCACTCCGGTGATTGGCCTGTTAGGTATAGCTGGTGGACTAGCGACCGTTAATGTTTACACCGCAAGCGTTGCCCGTTTATTGTGGAACTTTAGCGAACAAGGCATTTTTCCACGGTACTTTTCGAAATTAAATCAACATAATATTCCCAGTCGTTCCTTGTCGACAGTCTTAACTATTATGGCCATGGTATTAGTGATTCGTTGGCAGTTTAATCTTAATATTGAAGTATTAATTGCTTGGACGAATGGGGTATTTGTGGTGATTTATTTCGCGTCGATGATGGCAGCATTTAAGCTGTTACCATCGAAAAATCGACCATTAATTATGGTGGGCTGTCTTTTTTGTGTGATGCTAGCCTGGGGGTTAGGTATAAACATGCTGTACGCGATCCTTTTACTGGCGACGGTAACCCCGTTATTATACTGGCAGTTAAAGGGACAATCGGTGTTATCTACTCATCATTCTTAACTGTAAATTTGATTCGTCCGCAAGTAATATCGCAAATGGTGTCGCACTCAAGGGTTCGCTTAATAGGTACCCTTGAATCGCATCACATTGGGTACCTTTGATAAAGTCAAACTGCTGCTGTGTTTCTATTCTTTCGGCAGTGATGTATAAATTTAAATTTTTGGCCAATGAAATGATAGCTTGGGTCGTGATAACATTTTCAGCATTTTGCGATTCGAACTAAAGTGTCGGCAATTCTGAGTTGTTTTTGTATTTGCTGAGTAAACAAACGCAGTAATTCATCACCTAGTGCATGGCCATAGCTATCATTAATTTGTTTAAAATTATCAATATCTATAAATAGCACCGCACCTAGTTGGTTGGCGCGGCCAGCATGATTGACAAATTTGTCCTATTGGGTAGCTCTATTAATGGATCAAAAAAAACAATCGCGTGATTTGAGCTTCACTGGCCAATCGTAATTTCACTTCGGCTTGCAGGTACTTAACATTTCGAATCGCAATCAACAAAAAAGCAAACGATAACACCAAAACTAAGGTAATAATTTCATATGTTTCATACTGAACCACAAACTTAACCAACATTTCAAAAGCATCAACTTGTTGCGCGATAATCAATAAAACAATTGAAACAAACATAATCAAAATAATTTCTTGTTTCAATGCACTATTGATAATCTCAGGTTTTACTGCTTTAAATATTCGAGTTAATTTGTTCAAAATCATTCCATTAATTTTGCAACCATCTGGATATGATATACCATTTAAACCATCGCATAATATTTTTAAGGTATTCACTTGATTTAGTTCGTTATTTATCCTTTTAAAACTCAAATACCCCTTGAATTAAAGATGAAAATCATTATCATTTGCATCAATTTAATTATCAAAGGTTATTGTCTAATGAACATTGGAAACTACTCACTTATCGCACTTGCTGTTAGTACCAGTTTTGCTGTCACGGCACAGCAAACGGTTAAAACAGCAGATATCACTAATATTGAACGGATTGTTATTACTGGTAGCCGGATGCAAGAGAGTCTTGATGAAGTACCGGCATCAATCTCGATCATTGATAATAAAACCATCACTCAAGATCTACTGACCAGCGCTGAATTACAAACAATGCTAGCGCTACACGTACCAGGTATGGGGCCAAACACCGGCTCTAACAGTAACTCAGGGCAAACACTACGAGGTCGTAATATTTTAGTGATGATTGATGGTGTACCGCAATCGACACCACTACGTAATGGCAAATTAGGTATTCGCTCTCTCGATCCGAGTGTTATTGAACGGATTGAAGTGATCAAGGGTGCCACTTCAATTTATGGGAATGGCGCTGCAGGCGGGATCATTAACTACATTACAAAAAAAGCCGACAGTGAAAAGGCATTAGCCGGACGAGCGGCTATCAGTAGTAATTTTTCAGCGGTAAAATTTAAAGACAGTGCTGGGCGTCGCCTTGATGTGGCGATAAATGGTACGCTCGGAAAATTTGATTATGTGGTCAGTTTAGTCAGTGACAAAAATGGCGTGGTACGCGATGCACAAGGTGATGTCTTAGGGCTACAATATGGTCTGTCGGATTTCAAATCAGATAATTTATTCACTAAGATAAACTATTACATCGACGATTTACGTTCTGTGCAGTTTAGCTATAACTATTTCGAAGGTCAGCAACTCTCTGACTACATTGCAGTTCACAGTAATGTTAATAAAGGCGTTAAGAGTTATGCGATTAAAAATGTCGACAATCTAGAGAGTGCCGGTGATCCTCAGGGTCCTCGTGGCAACCATAACGTCAAACTGCAATACCGTGACATGGAAGTGTTCGGCAACACCGATTTTACGGCGGATGCCTACTGGCAAAAAATTGAAAATGTATTTTTCTACTCGACAAAATTTAAAGACGAAGATTTAAATTTCACCGGTGGTCAATCAATGATTACCTCAGAAAAGACCGGCCTGCGCCTTAATTTTAATAGCGTCTTTGATTTCGATAACGTCGCTGCAACACTTATTTACGGCGCGGATATTTTAAATGATATTACCGCTCAACCGTTAGTCGATGGCCGGATGTGGACACCGGAAATGGACATGGACAATATTGCCGGATATTTGCAGGCAAAATTGATCTTCGACGATAGCTGGGTGGTAAAAGCTGGCGTGCGTCAAGAGTCGATCGAAATTGGGGTCGCAAATTTTAGCACCCTAATGATTTGTAAAACAGGCAAAAAGTGTACCGTGCCTGTTGCAGTTACTGGCGGGACTCTCGATTATAATGCAACGACTTATAACATTGGCGTTCGCTACAGTAATAACGAGCGTTTTAGCCCATTTATTAGCTATTCAGAAGGTTTTGATATTGCGAACATCGGTAGTTTATTACGAAATGCTAAATTTTCTGAGTTAAATAAACTTGATACTGAAGCGTCAATTGTCCAAAATTCAGAGATTGGTTTTAGTAGCGTTATTGATAATGTCCGGTTAGAAATGGCGGTCTTCTATTCAACCAATAACTACGGTGGCAACATGGTTGCTGACGAAGCCACTGAAACCTATCGTCTCGAACGCTCACCACAAAAGATTTGGGGCTATGAAGCGGCGCTTGATATCACACTAACCGATCAACTTGATGCAGGCATTAGCTATAGCTGGTCAGAAGGGAAAAACAAAGAAACCGACAGCTACCTCGATGCAGGTTCAATTAATCCTCCGAAGCTAACTGCTTATGCTAATTATCAAGCAACAGAAGCACTGCGTTTAGCGATAAATTACCTTGGCGTGCAAAGCCGTAAACGTTTTGAACCCGTCAACGGAAAATACAAAGGAAAGACCGCGCCAGTTTCCTCGTATAACGTCGTTAATGCTTCGGCCAGTTACGCACTAAACAGTGCAGTACAATTATCGGCTGGGATTGAGAATTTGTTTAACAGCAACTATTACCCTCACGCCAGTCAATCATATACTTTCAACGGCTGGAATATTAAAGGCAAAGGCCGTACGGTTAATCTTGGTTTGGTTTATAGTTTTTAATTAATAAACAAGGCAGGTTATTAATTACCTGCCTTGTTTTATGGAGGTTAAAATTCATAGCTAACACTGAGTCTGGAGCTACGTGGCATAATATAACAGCCATTCGCTGCAACCGGATCAACATTTCTTGGATCCTCTTCGGTTAGCGCTTCTTCGTTCATTAGATTCAACAAATTCACCGCCTAGCACTTAGTCCCCCTGCGCTAAGACAGGAACAAAAAAAATCCTATCCAGATACATAATATAAGTTATTAACAGTGTATTCATCATTGCTTGCAAGCATAGGTATATATTTTCTCAAGGTTTTTCTGCCAGCGCAGCACGAATTTATCTTCGATATGCGTCCGTAGCCAACTAAGCCCGGCATCGTTATCTTGGCGTTTATGCCATAACATCGAAATGGCCGATTGTGGAATATCAACCGGGCTATGGCTCACCGCCAACTTACCACTTTCGACATGTTGATAAATAGCCCCAGCTGGTAAGATAGATATTAAATCGGTTTCCATCAATAATGGCGCCGCTGATGAGAAATTATTAACGATCATCGCGACTCGTCGAGTTAAATTATGTTGATGTAGCGCCCGATCTGTTAAGCCAAAACTGTCCCCCGAAAAAGACACGAGCAAATGATCTGCAGCCGCAAATTCCTCAACGGTTAAATCACGATTCGCCAATGGATGATCGCTTCGCATGGCACAGACAAAACAGGTCTCGAATAGATGACTAGAACGAATGCTGGGATCTTGCGGCGTAATACCGCTAATCACTAAATCGACTTCAGCATCATCAAGCACCTGTTGTACATGGTCGGTTCGATACGGGACGGCATGCAGATTAATGCCAGGGGCATGCTGCTCAAAAAATTGGCGCATTTCTAGCCACAAACTATCAACAATAATATCTGACACCGCAATCCGAAAAGTTCGCTTAGCGGTTAACGGATTAAAATCGTCGGGATCGATGGCGTGCGACAGATCACGAAGTGGCTCTTTAATTTGTTGCCATAAATTAATCGCATAGTTAGTTGGCTGAATATTACGACCATCTTTAATAAATAGCTCATCATTCCATGCAGCCCGCATTCTGGCCACCGCATTTGAGACCGCTGGTTGGGTCATTGATAGGCGTGAAGCCGTTCGTGTTATTGACTTTTCAGTCATGACACAATCGAATATCACCAACAAATTTAGATCTTGTGGACGCACCTTATCACCATTTAAGTTATCAATAATTACTCAATACATCATAGTATCTTATGCTTTTAGTGACCAGTTATTATCTATTCATCATTATTTATTATGAATTAGATATCAATTAATGATTATTATTGATGTTTTAACAGCAGTAATATGCCGTCATAGAAATTAGATCAGAGCACATCATGAATAAAACCTTTATATCTTCATCACTTGTTAGTCTATTAGCGATTATCCTTTTAAGCGCCTGCGATTCAACAGATAGTCAACCAACTACGCACGCTGCACCACCAGCGCCAAAAGTGAGCGTAGCGCAAGTCATTAGCCAACGCGTTACTCCTTGGGATGAATTTACGGGTCGGTTACAAGCCCCACAAACCGTTGCCCTACGCCCGCGGGTATCAGGTTATATTGAGCAAGTAGTTTTTGCCGAAGGCGAGTTAGTAACCCAAGGACAAACGTTATTCAAAATTGATTCGAGCGCTTTTATCGCACAAGTTGACCGTCTCCAAGCCGAAGTGGTTGACGCCAAAAGCCGCAGTGTTTTGGCTCAGCTAGAGCTAAAACGTGGTCAGCGGTTAAAAAAGACGCAAGCTATTTCGCAAGAAGAGCTAGATAACAGACAAGGACGTTACCAGCAAAGTTTAGCGAGTGTTCAAGCGCGTCAAGCCGCCTTGAGTGCTGCGCAAATCGAGCTCGGTTATACCACCGTCAAAGCGCCTATTAGCGGTCGTGTATCACGGGCATTAATCACCAAGGGTAATTATGTGACGGCAGGACAAAGCGAGCTCACGACGCTGGTATCCACCGATAAAATATACGCTTATTTTGATGTTGATGAACGCACCTATTTAAAATATAGTCAGCAGATCCGTGAGGGCTCTCGCCCACAAGCCAGTGAGCATAAATCACCAGTGCTCATGGGATTAGCTGTTGATAATAGTTTTCCTTATAGTGGTCACATTAACTTCATCGACAATCAAATCAATCCGAAGACCGGCACCATGGGTATTCGAGCAGTATTTGACAACCTTGATGGTCGTTTCACGCCTGGTTCATTTGCACGGATTAAATTAATTGGCAGCGCCAGCTATCAAGGAATATTAATTGACGATAAAGCCGTTGGAACTGATCTTAATAACAAATTTGTGATGATCTTAGATCAGCACAATACCGTGCAATATCGCGCCGTGACTCTAGGTCAAAAGCAGCAGAGTTTGCGCCTCATTAGCCAAGGCCTTAAGGCAGGAGATACTGTTGTCATTAATGGACTACAGCGTATTCGCCCTGGGATAACGGTTGATCCTACGGTGGTGCCAATGGCCAATGACACAACCATTGCCAAGCTAAAACAGTTACAACAACGCGTCGATGTGATTCAAACCCCTGTCGAATTGGTACGCACTCCTCGCTCTTCAGCGACTCATGATTAAGGGATTAGCATGAATTTTTCACAATTTTTTATTTCCCGACCGATATTCGCTGGCGTGATCTCCTTAATGATCATGATCGCGGGTGCAATTGCAGTATTTAAACTTCCCATTACCGAATACCCTGAAGTCGTGCCACCAACCATTGTGGTGAGTGCTAGCTACCCTGGAGCCAACCCAACCGTGATTGGCGATACAGTAGCAACACCGTTGGAGCAGGCGATTAACGGTACTCAAGGCATGATTTATATGTCGTCACAGGCAACCTCTGATGGCCGTCTCAGTTTGACCGTGACTTTTGAATTAGGTACCGATGTCGATGCCGCACAAGTTTTAGTCCAAAACAGAGTCGCCCGTGCCTTGCCGCGTTTGCCACAGGAAGTGCAACGCCTTGGTGTTGTTACTGAAAAATCATCGCCAGATTTAACCATGGTCGTGCATTTAACCTCGCCTGATGATAGTTATGACATGTTGTATCTATCGAATTACGCCAAGCTCAATGTTAAAGATCAACTAGCGCGAGTCAAAGGCGTGGGCGATGCTAAAATTTTTGGTGCTGGTGACTATTCGATGCGGATTTGGCTCGATCCTCAAAAGGTCGCGGCCTTAAATATGACCGCAATGGATGTAGTTAATGCGATTAGAGAACAAAACCAACAAGCCGCGGCAGGCAGCCTTGGCGCTCAACCGTCGGCAAAAAATAATTTCCAATTATTAATTAATCTCAAGGGCCGTTTAAGCACAGAGCAAGAGTTTGAAGATATTATTATTCATGTTGGTGAGCAAGCACAGCTCGTTCGTTTGTCTGATGTCGCACGCGTCGAATTAGGCGCGAACAACTACGCTCTACGCTCATTACTTAATAACAAAGAAGCTGTGGCTATCCCCATTTTTCAACGCCCAGGATCTAATGCCATTGCCATTTCAGATGGCGTGCGTGCAAAAATGGCTGAACTGGAAAAAGATTTTCCAGAGGGCGTTGCTTACTCCATTGTGTATGACCCCACTATTTTTGTTCGTGGTTCAATCGAAGCCGTCATTAGCACTTTATTCGAAGCGCTGGCACTAGTGGTTATTGTCGTGGTGGTATTTTTACAAAATTGGCGCGCCGCTATTATCCCTTTAGTGGCAGTGCCTGTTTCATTGATTGGCACTTTCGCTGTTATGCATGGCTTGGGTTTTTCACTCAATGCCTTGTCATTATTTGGCTTGGTATTAGCCATCGGTATCGTGGTCGATGATGCCATTGTGGTGGTCGAAAACGTCGAACGTAATATCGAGAATGGGCTCGCGCCAATGCCCGCTGCTAAACAAGCGATGAAAGAAGTTACTGGCCCGATCATTGCCACCACTTTGGTCCTGGCGGCCGTGTTTATTCCCACCGCATTTATGTCGGGATTAACCGGTCAATTTTATCGCCAATTTGCCCTCACTATTACTATTTCAACGGTGATATCAGCCCTGAATTCATTAACACTTAGCCCAGCACTTGCGGCCATGTTATTACGCAGTAAAAACGCCCCGAAAGACAAATTAAGTCGGATCATCGATCGGCTGTTTTCTGGCTGGTTATTTAAGCCTTTTAATCGATTTTTCGATTGGAGCAGCAATGCTTACACCCGTGGTATTAAACGGGTGATCCGCGGTGCAGGCATCGTCGTGGTACTTTATTTTGGCCTGTTGGCGTTAACCGCCCAACTGTTTGTGTCGACTCCTACCGGTTATGTACCAAGCCAAGACAAACAATATTTAGTGGCCTTTGCTCAGCTACCGGGTGCTGCCTCACTTGATCGTACCGATGCGGTGATACGCGAAATGTCACGTATCGCCCTAGAGTATCCTGGTGTTGAATCGTCTGTTGCCTTCCCCGGCTTAAACATCAATGGCTTTACCAATAGCCCAAGTTCTGGCGTGGTCTTTGTGACTTTGAAGCCCTTCAGTGAGCGACAAGAAGAGCACTTATCCGCTGGTGCCATCGCTGGAGCGCTTAATGGAAAATTTGCCACTATTGAAGATGCTTTTATTGCAATTTTCCCACCACCGCCAGTCAACGGTATGGGAAATATCGGCGGTTTCCGCCTCCAAATTCAAGATCAAGGTAATCTCGGGTATCAAGCATTACTGGCTAAAACTCAAGAAGTGATCGGTAAAGCATGGGCAGCTCCTGAACTCACGGGCGCGTTCACCAGTTTTGCCGTAAATACCCCACAAATCGATGTCGATATCGACCGAGAGAAAGCGAAAGCACAAGGCGTTGCTATTAGCGATATATTCTCAACGATGCAAATTTATCTTGGCTCAATGTACGTTAATGATTTTAATAAATTTGGTCGCAACTATCAGGTTAATGTCCAATCGGCTGATGATTTCCGCCAAGAGCCAGAGCAAATTGGCCAACTTAAGGTACGTAATAATCGCGGTGAAATGATTCCTTTGGCCTCATTTATTAACATTAGCCATGCCGCCGGACCCGATCGGGTGATGCATTACAACGGCTTTATTACCGCCGAGGTCAATGCTTCACCGGCACCTGGCTATAGCTCAGGTCAGGCACAGGCCGCGATGGAACGAATTCTCGCACAAACACTACCGCAAGGTATGAGCTATGAATGGACCGAGTTGACTTACCAGCAGGAACTAGCAGGTAACACGGCGATGTATATTTTCCCGTTAGTGGTGTTATTAGTGTTCTTGGTATTAGCGGCGCAGTATGAAAGCTTAAGCTTACCACTGGCGATTATTTTAATTGTACCAATGACCCTGTTATCGGCGATTGCTGGCGTGATTATCTACGGCGGCGATAATAATATTTTTACCCAAATAGGCTTTATTGTGCTGGTCGCATTAGCGACCAAAAATGCGATATTAATTGTTGAGTTTGCCCGGGAAAAAGAACAACAAGGCCTAAACACCATTGCAGCGGTGCTTGAAGCTAGTCATCAGCGATTACGGCCAATATTAATGACCTCTATCGCCTTTATCATGGGGGTTCTACCGATGGTATTAGCAACGGGTGCAGGGGCCGAAATGCGTCAAGCAATGGGGGTCGCGGTGTTCTCAGGTATGATTGGGGTCACCGTTTTTGGGTTGATACTCACCCCCTTGTTTTATGTGTTGGTGCGTAAATACCTTAGCCGTAATAAGTCATTGACGATTGCGCCTGATTAATCCCATAAGCCCTGATAGATTGATACCATTTCTCTCACTGAAGGCTCAATCGAATTATTACTCGGCGACCACTATACTAAGGCTTGTTGTGCCATGGTTTGACAAACGCTAAAGAAAGGCTCGCGGTCAATCCCAAACTGCTCTAGGGTTGGCACCGTGAGCTCGTCATTAAGCGCTTGCAGCTCACCAACAGTTTATTGTTAGCCACTTCGTTAGTATCTTGCTCGGTTGCGATGCCCATTGCTCGCGCACAATCAGTATAGCGAGCTGGCGCAGCCGGAATAGAAAAAGCGGTCACACTGGGGAATAACATCACGTTTGAGAGCCCATGAGAAACATAAAAAAAAGCGTCAATTGGCCGGCTCATGCCCTTGGTGGTAAGCTTGACGTAAGTTTATTTATTAACAAATAGATCGCTGATAGAAATCTCGAACTTTAGCCCAAACACCAGAATTGTCAGTTCCTTGGACTAATTCCTGTAGATAAGGCAGTAATTGTTCGGAAAAATCTTCACTACTTTCTTTTGGTAACACGGTCGGCAAATGATCGACGGCTTGAATGTATAGACCTGTAACATCAGATTCAATCATCGGTTTAAGCAGCTTAGTGATAGCCGAATAAATTGGAATTGGATTACCCGAACTATTAGGATCACAACTAACGTCACTGATAATTGTTATTTTAGGTGAATAGCCTAAACTTTGTTTCGTTACAAACGGTAAGGTGCCAGGTGAAAGATAAGCACAATTAACCATAATATCAAAGTCATTAATCGCGGTAAAAGGACCACCCGCTTGTGTTTCCGTTCGGCCCCATCGAGTCACTTCTATTCCCAACTCGCGAAATAGTTCAACAGCACCCTTACCACTGCGGCCATTGACACCGATGACCAACGCTTTAGGTTTAGCAACTCCGTCGGCCATTTCTGAGCGCAAGTGCTTAAGATAATCCTCTTTATCTTCATAACTCACCTGAGCAGGAAAACGGTCTTGTGTCTTGGCGTGGTGATAATATCCAGCCACGGCCATGGCCGCTCCAACGTAACCAGCCCAGAAACCAAAGGCACAAACACGACGACCGGCACTATCTTCTAGGAACTCTAAATCTAAAATTTCACCACCACCGGCTTTAAAGCGACTGAGGATCTGCGCTGCCTCATCTTGCCCCTTAAATACATGAGCAAAGTAGATATGGCGGTGAATGATTGGAAAATCTTTTAATTCTAATTCTTTTAAACCTAATATAAATGCTTCTTTAGGCGCTTGAGACCAGCTATTATTCGCTACCAATTCACAACCGACATCCAGATAAGCTTGCTCATCAAAGAGGCGGTTTGGGCAACGTTCAACAAAAATTT
>JABSRU010000035.1 GCA_013214965.1 Gammaproteobacteria bacterium | reverse complement strand
TGCGCCTCGTGTGCTAACCATGGCTATTATTCGCGACCAATATGCCGGTCGTTCAATGGCACAGATTATGTCATTTATTATGGTGGTGTTTATTTTAGTGCCGATGCTCGCGCCATTAATAGGCCAAGGTATTTTGTATTTCGCGCCGTGGCCTATGATTTTTATTGCCATTCTGGCCATCGGGCTCATTTCGCTCATTTGGTTTGCACTGCGGCAAGTTGAAACCTTAAAACCCGAACATCGTAAGCCTTTTAAGGCTAAAGTCATTTGGTCGACCTTTGTTGAAGTCTGTTGTCATCGTGTGGCAATGGGGTATACCTTAACCGCAGGCTTGGTTTCTGGCGCGTTTATTACTTATTTAGGATCGTCACAACAATTATTTCAGCAAGCCTATGGGCTAGGCGATGCCTTTGCTTGGTATTTTTCAGGCTTAGCGTTTGCGATTGGGATCAGTTCGTTTTTTAATGGCAAAATGGTGGTTAAAAAAGGCATGCAATATATGGTGTTGCGTGCTTGTTTATTACTGCTGGTGAGCTCACTCATATTCTTAATCATAGCGTTACGTAATCAAGGAATGCCACCGTTAAGCTGGACCACTGGTTATTTGGTCATCGCTTTTATTGCGATGGGTATTATGTTCGGTAATTTAAATTCATTGGCGATGGAACCTTTAGGACATTTGGCTGGTGTTGGCGCTGCGGTGGTCGGTTCATTATCGACCTTAATTGCTGCCACTATCGCCATTGTCATCGCGCAATTTTCTAATCATACGATGATCCCATTATCACTGAGTTTTTTAGTGGCCGCTTGTGGTGCTGGCATGATTACCCTGTGGGTAGAAAAGAACAGAGGTAGCGACGTACCATGCTCTTAATTATTGATAATTACGATTCATTTACCTATAACCTTGCGCAATATTTTCAACAGTTAGGTCAGCAGGTGATGGTTTATCGACATGATGAAATTACCCTTGATGAAATTGAACAGCTTAATCCTCAGTTCTTGGTGATATCACCGGGACCTTGCAGCCCAAACGAGGCGGGAATATCACTAGCAGCGATTGAATACTTTGCCGGAAAACTGCCTATTTTGGGGGTTTGTTTAGGGCATCAAGCGATAGCGCAGGTGTTTGGTGGCGATGTGGTGCGCGCTCATCAAGTGATGCATGGTAAAACATCGTTAATTAATCACCTTGGATTGGGCGTTTTTAATGAATTGCCTAATCCTTTACGCGTCACACGCTACCATTCGCTGGTGGTTAAACCCGAGACGTTACCTGATTGCTTTGAAGTGACCGCATCAATTAGTGGTCCCGCAGGGCTCGAAATCATGGCAATGCGCCATCGCATGTTGGCTCTCGAGAGTGTTCAGTTTCACCCCGAGTCGGTAATGACTGAGCAAGGATTGGCGTTGCTCAGTAACTTCATTGAGAATAATAGTTAGCACAGGATTCAACTTGGCGCACATCCTCTCCCTGTTTGATAACGAAACATTCATCAAGTAGGGAACAATAGCAGGCACTCATTTTTATGTTCCTGCGCTCGCTCTCCAATTTATCCCAAAACTTATGATTAGCCGGGGAGGTTCCTTTAGCGAAGGAGATGGACTGAATCTCTTCACCACTCCCAAGAATACTCTTATTGACATGGCTAGTGAGGATCATGAATTTTGTTGTATCCTTTTCTTTAATTATCGCGGTTAAGCTTTGTTGTTTAATACAGCATGCTGCAAATAATTTATAAGGAT
Organism: Gammaproteobacteria bacterium; assembly: GCA_013214965.1. Classification (GTDB taxonomy): domain Bacteria; phylum Pseudomonadota; class Gammaproteobacteria; order Enterobacterales; family Psychrobiaceae; genus Psychrobium. The sequence continues at coordinate 41,589 of JABSRU010000035.1, read as the reverse complement.
TTTGAAATGTTTCCCCCTGATAGTGATAATTAAATTGCTTAATTAAGGCTGGACCAACTCCTGAATTTTTAATAGTAAAATTAATTTCCATTGTTTTCTCCTCGCCGTTGTAATTACCCGTGTTAAAGGTTAACCAGGGCCAAGTGGCCGCTTTGACTTGTTTTTTTGCAGCGTCGGCCTGAAGGTAAGTAGCATAAAAAGAAGCGGATGAAATGAGGATCGCACAAAGGGCGAGCATTAAATTGAGCTTGTCGCTGGTAAAGAATGGAGTCGATTTTTTGTTTGCCATTGTAAATTATCGTTGCCAATATAAAGTACAATTAATTATAGTTTAATCTGAAAAAAACACATTAAAAATGGCAATTCAGCACGATAATGCATACAATTTTATTCTAATAAAAAGACCCATCAACAATAATAAATAGGTAGTTCGATGAAAAATTGGCTGTTAGTTAGCGCAATCATAGGGTTAGGTGGTTGTTCTGCATTGACCTCTTTACCACAGACCTTGAGTGAACCCCTGAAAAATCAATCGCTTGAAGCTATAAGGGCGAGCCAGCCATTACTCAGCGGCGCACCATTAACGTTAAAACAAATCATGGCCGATCCAACTTGGATGGGTACAGCACCCAGTCGTGGGCATTGGAATGATGACAATCAATCGATTTTTTATCGCTTAAAGCAGGAAGGTTCACCGTTTTTTGATTACTATCAGCAACCAATTAATGTAAAACAAGCTCAAAAGCTGGGTTTAGATCAACAGCATTTGGCAACACAACGTGATTCAGCGTTTAATCAAGCGCGCAGCCTAAAAGCTTTTACCTTTAAAGGTAATTTATTCGTTAAGGATTTAGTCACCGCTGACATACGTCAGTTAACCCGTGACAGTCAAACTCAGTCACAACCGCTATTTTTAAACGATGGTCGTTTGTCATACCGCCAAGGCAATGCTTTTTATGGTTTGAATTTAACAACTGGCTTGAGTGAGTTATTGGTGGAAGTGGTATTTGCGACAGCGCCAAGCGCACCTAAAAAAGCCATGAGTTATATTGGTGCGCAGCAACACCGTTTAATTAAATATGTTGCTCTGCAACACCATAACAAAGCATTGCGTCATCAACGAAAAACCCAATTAAATAATCAAAATGACACTCTGGTGCAACCGCCTTTTTATCTTGATCCACAGCAACTACTCGTCGCGTTAAGTTTATCGCCAAACGGTCAGCAGTTATTAGTGGTGACTCAAGATAAAGATTACGATTGGCGCAGCGAACATGACATTATGCCAAATTATTTAGCCGCGACCGGTTATGTAGATCCGGTGCTAGTACGCGCCCGTGTTGCTGAAGATAACCCTCCAGATCAGCAGTTTGTGTTAATCGATATCGCTAACCGCAGCCAAAATACTATCGATTTGTCGGCACTTCCCGGTTACGACCAAGATGTGCTAGCGAGTGTCAAAGCTGAAAATGCTAAAAAAAGAAACAAGAAATATCAGTCGAAAAAATCGGCACGTCGTATTACTTTAATTGAAGACTGGGGCTGGGATCAAAGCGCGATTGCCTGGAATAAAGACGGCAGCGAATTAGCCATTATGTTTGAAGCAATCGATAATAAAGATCGTTGGTTAACCCGCTATAACTTTAAATCTGCTGAGTTAGAGACATTACACCGATTGCACGATGATGCTTGGGTCAACTATACCTTTAATGAATTTGGTTGGTTAAATGACTCAAACAAGTTGTATTACTTGTCAGAACAAAGCGGTTATTCACAGCTGTATGTGACATCGCTCACTGGACAGTCTCAAGCACTTACTCAGGGTAAATTTGAAGTCAGTAATTTAACTCAGTCAAACGACGGACGTTTTATTTACTATAAGGCTAACAAATCCCATCCTGGGCAGTATGAGATCTATCGAGTCGAGACAGCTTCTGCTAAATCGCAAGCGTTAACACAATTACAAGGTGTTACTGATTATGAGTTAAGCCCACAGCAAGATAAATTATTACTCACTCATTCAAAATTATTACAACATCCTGAGTTGTATATTAAAGAATTAAACACCGAGCGGCCTTTAATGAGGTTAACGTCGACCGTTAGTGAAGAGTTTGCACAATATAACTGGCAGGCCCCTCGTATTGTGAAAGTGCCATCAAGTCATGTTGATGCACCTATTTACGCTAAAATTTATTTACCACAGGGGTTTGATTCCGCTAAAGCTTCTTCGTATCCTGCCGTTATATTCAATCACGGCGCTGGTTATTTACAAAATTCACATTATGGTTGGTCAGGTTATTATCGTGAGTTTATGTTCCATAATTTACTCGCCCAGCAAGGCTATGTGGTGATGGATATGGACTATCGTGCATCGAAAGGCTATGGCCGTGATTGGCGTACCGCGATATATCGTCAAATGGGCACGCCTGAAGTACAAGATTTAAAAGATGGTGTTAATTATTTAGGGCGTCACTTCCAAGTTGATATTAAACGTGTCGGAACTTATGGTGGCTCCTATGGCGGTTTCATGACTTTTATGGCATTGTTTACAGAGCCTGATTTATTTCAAGCGGGCGCGGCATTGAGACCAGTCACTGACTGGGCTCATTATAATTTTGGTTATACATCTAATATCCTAAATACGCCCAATGATGACGATATTGCTTATCGTCGTAGTTCACCTATTGAATATGCTCAGAATTTAACTAAACCGCTATTGATTATGTCTGGTGTGCTTGATGACAATGTGTTTTTTCAAGACAGTGTCAGATTAGTCCAACGCTTAATTGAATTAGAAAAACCAATGTTTGAAACTGCTATCTACCCGATCGAGCCTCACGGATTTAGACAGCCTTCAAGCTGGCTTGACGAGTATCGTCGAATCTTTAAATTATTTGAACAAAATTTAAAATAAAGGGAACTTTGTGAGTCGCTTAAATAAAGGGTTCGGTAAGGACCAAACAAATGAAGAACCGACTTTAGAAGAGCAATCTGCTGCTAAAGCGACGATCACGAAAAAAATAGGAATTAAGTCGAGCTCAATAAAAGAGTTAGACCATACCTTTTATCGTTATTTAGTCAGTAAAGTGCTATTAAAGCCTAATGAACCTGCTGTTGATAGTGAAATTCCTGACAACCGTATTTTGCTTGATGTTGAATTAGGCCCGGCGTTAAAGCGCCAGGCTGAACGTCAGGCGAGTTTAGATTTGTTTCGAACGCTGGAAGCGCAACTATTTAAAACGGTAGAGGACACCGCTCAGGCTCAACTAACAAATCTCGATGCCGAAAGCCTGCGCCGATTTGCCATTAGTGAAAACTTGATGTCAGCGATGAATGTGCTGAATGCACGGGCAGCGTCGATTTCTCGCCTTAAGCCTTTGGTCGTTAAAGATCGTGGCTTAATGCAAAATATGGTGACCTTGCTTAATAGATTCTCCATTGGCCAGAAATCGTCAGGTAAATCATTAGAGCTTAAAGATGCTGAATTAAGTTTGAGTTTTTTAGGGGTCGATCATTTGAGGCTATTAATGCCATTCTTAGTGATGCATGAAGCATTAAAAGATAGTGGTCGTAAGTTTAACCAAACTTCTCGAAAATTATGGATGCATATTCAAATTACTGCCGAAGCTGCTCGACAGTTATCCATAACGAAGGAAATTGGTAATCCTAATGAAGTGTATATGCAGGCAATTTTTCATGAAATTGGTGCAATTTATATTTTACATGTAATTGACGAGTGTTTTAGTGTTCAACTAAAAAACCTGAATAAGCTAGCTAAAGAGGGGGAGTCCTCTGAAGTGAGTGATCGGATCTCTGAAATTAAGTCCGCGGCCCCTGTGCTCGATAAAATTTTACCGTTACGGGGCGCTGAAATTAGCTTTCGGCTGGCGCAGGCGTTTAAGTTATCTCATCTCCCATTGGGCAATACCCTCGAACAGCTCTCTAATGCGATGACGATGGATGAATTAAGTCCAACGGCGCGGTTAATTGCACAGGGACGCGCTTATGCGGTATTCAAACAAATGTTTAAGGCCGAGCTAATGAATAAAGCGCAAGCATCGGCTTATTTAAAATATTATCAGCTTAATGCCGATAGTATTCGAATGCTTAATAAGGTTAAATTTTTAAAAGTGCCAGCGATTGAAGTTTAATTTTACTATTTTTGCCATAAAATGAAAAAAAAATCACTTAATTGTGATTTTTTTTTGCTGACTGTTTAATTCGAAAATTTGACTATTTAGTCATGCCTTAGGGATAGATATTGGTTATTTATGCAGTAATAAAATTGGTGGCTTAGTGAACCTCTCCTTTTTACGTTCCGCTCAGGTTAATAAACAAGCAATGCAGGAGACATCTGGCAACTATTCTGTGATAATCCCTCGACAAATTAAGCCTAGTTTTAGAAACATTGGCGTATCACTAATTAATAGACTGCTTAAAGTCTTTATCAAGAGGATTAACTCTATGTCAGAGAAAATGCAAGTAACTCGTGAACTGTTTAATGATGTCATGGTGCCAAACTACGCACCTTCAAATATCATCCCTGTACGTGGTCAGGGCTCTCGAGTTTGGGATCAAAATGACAACGAATTGATCGATTTTGCTGGCGGTATTGCCGTTAACTGTTTAGGTCATTGTCACCCTGCATTAGTGACGGCGTTGACTGAGCAAGCAAACAAAATTTGGCATTTAAGCAATGTGATGACTAACGAACCTGCTTTACGTTTAGCTAAAAAGTTAACCGATGCAACGTTTGCCGATCAAGTTTATTTCGCTAACTCTGGTGCTGAATCAAACGAAGCTGCGCTTAAATTAGCACGTCGTTGGGCACTTGATAATTACAGCAGTGACAAAGATCAAATCATTGCTTTTAATCAAGGTTTCCACGGTCGTACATTCTTCACCGTGACAGTAGGCGGTCAAGCTGCTTACTCTGATGGTTTCGGGCCTAAGCCTGGCGCGATCACTCACGTTGATTACAACGATTTAGAAGCATTTAAAGCGGTTATCTCTGATAAAACCTGTGCTGTGATGATCGAACCTCTACAAGGTGAAGGCGGATTAGTTAGCCCAACCAGCGATTTCATTAAGGGCGTACGTGCTCTTTGTGATCAACACAACGCTTTATTGATTTTTGATGAAGTACAAACAGGTGTTGGCCGTTTAGGTTCTTTATACGCTTACATGGATTTGGGGGTGACTCCAGATATCATGACGACTGCTAAAGCACTAGGTGGCGGTTTCCCAATCGGCGCAATGTTAACAACTAAAGCTATTGCAAAGAGCCTTAAAATTGGTACTCACGGTTCAACTTATGGTGGTAACCCACTAGCTTGTGCCGTTGCCGAAGCAGCATTCGATACAGTTAACACCACTGAAGTACTTGACGGCGTTAAAGCCAAAGAAGCTTTGTTCCGTGCTGGTTTCGCCGCAATTAATGCTAAATACAATGTATTCACTGAAGTTCGTGGTAAAGGTCTATTACTAGGCGCGGTACTTAACGAGCAATATCAAGGTCGTGCCCGTGACTTTATGGTTGCTGCTGCTGACGAAGGCCTAATGGCTCTTGTGGCTGGTGCTAACATCGTGCGTTTTGCTCCTTCATTAGTTATACCTGACGCTGATATTAGCGAAGGTATGGCTCGTTTCGAAAAAGCTGTTGCGAAAATAGTTAACGCTTAATCTGAAAAACTAAAGGCTAATTAATTAGCCTTTATTTTCTTTTCTGCCTTTATTTGGAGAAATTCATATGTTGGTCATTCGCCCAATTACTGAAGCTGACTATCCAGCATTAATGCAAATTGCCCATGATTCTGGCGTTGGTTTTACCTCGCTACCGACTAATGAGCAATTACTGCGTTCACGCATTGCACACTCTGTTGAGTCTTTTGCAACAGACACTGATAAACCTGGTAACGAAGGTTACCTGTTGGTGATGGAAAATACTGAGACTGGCGAAGTTGTCGGTACCAGTGGTTTAGAGTCTGCTGTTGGACTTGAAAGTGCTTTTTATCATTACCATCTAGGTAAAGTTGTGCACAGTTCTCAAGAGCTAAAGCTGCATAACACCATTGAGACTCTCACGCTGTGTAATGATTACACTGGCGCGGCTGAACTTTGTACTTTATTCCTTAAGGAATGTGCACGTGGTGGCAGTAATGGTCGGGTATTATCACGTTTTCGATTTTTGTTTTTAGCCGAATTTAGTGAACGTTTTGGTCAAACTGTCATTGCTGAAATGCGTGGTGTGTCATGCGACGAAGGAACATCACCATTCTGGCAATGGCTTGAAGAGCATTTCTTTGGCATGGACTTTCCGACCGCTGATTATTTATCAGGGATCGGTAATAAGGTATTTATTGCTGAGCTAATGCCACGTTTCCCTATTTACGTTAATTTATTGAGCCAAGCGGCGCAAGACGTTATTGGGCTAGTTCATCATAAGACACTTCCCGCTTTAAAATTATTACAGCGTGAAGGATTTATTCATCGTGGTTATGTCGATATTTTTGATGCCGGCCCAACGGTTGAATGTCAACTTGATCAGATCAAAGCGGTGAAAGATAGCCGCCGCATGACGGTCAAGGTTGGTGAAGTCGAGCAGGGCATTGGTCATGTTGCTTGTAATGTTGACTTGAAAAACTTCCGAGCGACAGAGATTGATATTAATGTCGATGAAAACAACAATATAGCAATTTTAACTCAGCAGCATGCAGATGCGCTGAAGGTGACCGACGGCGATTTTATTCGCGTGTTAGCACTATAAATTCGGAGAAAAATTAGATGTCGAATTCAATACAATTTATTAATGGTCAATGGCTTGCCGGTTTAGGTAATTCATTGGAATCAGTTAACCCAGCCACTAATGATGTTATTTGGCAAGGTGAAACAGCGACTTCTGCTCAAGTGGATCTGGCGATGAAAGCTGCTCGCGCAGCTGCTTTTGATTGGGCGCAACTAGATTTTGACAAACGTGAAGCAATTGTGCGACGTTTTGCGGAGCTAGTGGCTGAAAACAAAGAAAACCTTGCTGAAGCTATTGCATTAGAAACCGGTAAGCCATTATGGGAAACTCGTACTGAAGCAGCTGGCATGGCAGGTAAAATTGCTATTTCAATCAAAGCTTACCATGAACGTACTGGCACGGTAGAAAATCCAGCACCAGGCGCGAAGGCATTTATCCGTCATAAGCCACACGGTGTTGTTGCGGTATTTGGTCCTTATAACTTCCCTGGTCATTTACCTAACGGTCACATTGTACCTGCATTACTTGCGGGTAATACCGTGGTATTTAAACCAAGTGAATTAACACCGCGTGTTGGTGAACTAACGGTTAAATTATGGCAAGAAGCGGGTATTCCTGCGGGCGTACTTGGTTTGGTTCAGGGTGAAGTTGAAACGGGCATTGCGATTGCTAACCACGATGAAATCGATGGTTTGTTCTTTACGGGTAGCTCAAACACTGGTCACCTGTTGCATAAGCAATTTGCTGGTCAGCCAGGTAAAATTTTAGCCTTAGAAATGGGCGGAAATAATCCGCTTATCGTTAAAGATGTTGCTAATGTTGATGCAACCGTCCATGACATTATCCAGTCTGCCTATATTACAACGGGTCAACGTTGTGTCTGTGCTCGTAAACTGTTTATTGCACAAGGCGAAGCTGGCGATGCGATTATCGCTCGGCTAATTGAAGTGACTAAAGCGATTAAAGTCGGTCATTATAATGATGAAGAGCAACCTTTCATGGGCTCAATGATCTCTGAAAAAGCGGCATTGTCGATGGTTGCTGCTCAGGATATGTTGATTGGCAAAGGTGCTAAGATACTGATCAAGCTTGAACATACTGCTGGTACTGGCTTTGTGACACCAGGTTTAATTGATGTGACTGATTTTGCGGCACAATTGCCTGATGAAGAACATTTTGGTCCATTGTTACAAGTGATCCGTTACACCTCATTCGATCAAGCGATCGAGTTAGCTAACAATACCACGTTTGGTTTGTCAGCTGGGTTATTAGCGGATAGTCGTGATGATTACGAATATTTCTTCGACCGTATTCGTGCCGGTATTGTGAACTGGAATAAGCAAATTACTGGCGCTAGCGGCTCGGCACCATTTGGTGGTGTTGGTGGTAGTGGTAATCATCGTGCTAGTGCTTATTACGCGGCTGACTATTGTGCTTACCCTGTTGCTTCAATGGAAGCTGAAGAAGTGGTTATGCCAGCGACATTGGTCCCAGGTCTTAAGTTCTAAGCTCAGTAAGTTTTTTTAGTTAAGGGTGGCATTAGCCACCCCTTTTTTATGTTTGATTTTAGATGGGTAACCTACCCAGGAGTAAGTAATGCACAATGATGTTAACGGGCTGTTTGACAATTTATGGCAGCAATATTTGCAGGTAACCCCATCTGCAAAGAAAATTCATCAATTATTAAGTCAGGATCAAGCGGTATTGAATGATCATATTGCGATCCGGACTTTTGACTTAGCAGCGGTTAATTTAGACGTGTTAGCAGCACATTTTATTGCGGTTGGTTATGAAGAGAAAGGCCAATATAATTTTGAAGCGAAAAAACTTAATGCTAAGCATTTTGAACATAGCGATCCGCGTCAACCAAAGGTCTTCATTAGTGAGTTGAAAGTTGCTGAATGTTCAGAGTCGTTGCAACAGATTGTCACTGAGTTAGTGGCACAAGTTGATGAGTCAGTCACTAGCGCTGCCGGGTTTGTTTATGGCGGTGCACCTTGGCAAGTTAGCCAAGCGCAATACCAAGTTTTATTGCAAGAAAGCGAGTATGCCGCATGGACAGCAGCCTGGGGCTACCGTGCTAATCACTTTACCGTACATGTTAATACCTTAACTACGTTTGATACCCTAGAGCAAGTGAACGATACGCTTAAACAAGCGGGTTATGCCTTGAATATGGCCGGTGGCGAAATTAAAGGCAGTGAAGAGGTGCTATTGAAGCAATCTTCAACCATGGCCGATAAAGCGATTGTTAGCTTTAGTGATGGTGATTTAGAAATCCCATCATGTTTTTATGAGTTTGCTCAACGTTATAACTTAGCAAACGGTCAAGAGTACACTGGTTTTGTTGCTGCTTCTGCCGATAAAATTTTTGAAAGTACTAACGCTGCTTAGATTATAAATAATTTAATCTGATTGGTATAATTACCTCATTATTGTGTGGGGTAGTTATGTTCCCTTTTCTTCTTTTGTTAAATATTCTTTTATAAAATCAATAAACCCAGCGACTGGCCTTGGCACAAACTGGCGACTTGGGTAGACTAGCTGTAATCCAGTCTGGTTATCATCACTCACTTGAAAACCTAAGCTAAAATCCTCTAATACCGTTAGTAATTCCTTGCTAGCGAGATCATGTTTTACATCCCAAATTGATTTATAAGCAATACCTGTTCCAGCTAACGCCCATTGGCGAATAATTGCGCCGTCGTTACTGACAAAAGCCGGATTCACTTTCACCGTTTGACGACCTGTATCGGTACTAAACTGCCATTCATTGAGTGGTTCACCGAGCCGTTCCATCACTAAACATTGATGGTGTTGTAAATCTTGTGGCTGTTGTGGGGTGCCGTGGCGCTTTAGATAAGCTGCTGAGGCGACCAGTACTCGGCGGTTATTGGCCAAATGACGGCTCACTAAATTACTGTCGGGTAAATTACCAAATCTGACCCCAAGGTCAAAACCTTGATCGATCAAATTGATCACGCCATCGGTTAAATATAAATAGGGTTTAACATTCGGATGTTGCTCAACAAAATTAACTAGGGCTGGTGCGACAAACTGTCGTCCGAAATCTGAAGTGGCAGTGATGCGAAGTTGGCCCGACAAACAGGCTTGATCGCTAGTCAGGCTAGCGTCTGCCGCTTCCATTTCGCTTAAAACACGTAAGCAAGCTTGATAAAAGCGCTGACCGGCGTCGGTTAATGAAATTTTACGGGTGGTGCGATTGAGTAGCCGAGTGTTGTAATGCTGCTCTAATGCATTCATACGTGCTGTCATGCTCGCCGGTGATAGCCCAATCTGACGTCCTGCAGCAGCTAGGCCGCCTGTTTTTACCACACGGACAAATAAAGCCATGTTGTCTATTTTGTTCATATTCTTCAGGTTTTGTGAATAATAATTTCACTATTAAAGCAATTATCAAAGTTTGTCACAAGTATTAAACTAGCGATTCTGATTCATTAACTGGAGCAAGTATGAACGTATTAATTATTACCGCAGGTTATTCTATTTTTGATGCCAAGGGGCATTTGAATAGTTTTTTAGCCTATTTAACTGAAAAAAACCTCAAAGATAAAGGCCACAAGATTAAAGTGTCTGATGTCACTAAAGATACTTTGGATATTAATCGCGAGTTGAATAAACTGCTATGGGCTGACACCATTATCTATATTACCCCTATTATGTGGTTCAATATGCCAGCACCGATGATCAAATGGTTTGGTGAAGTACTGCAATATGAAAAAACATTTACCATTACTGAGCAATATGGCGAAGGTGGTCAGGTTCCGGCGAATAAGTTTATGATTGTCACTACTTCAAATATGAAAAGTAGTGATCTGGGTAAAGGCGTAGTGCTTAAAAACGCGCCGCATATTGATGATGTGTTACAGCCATTAATCATGACTAATAATTACTTGAGTATTCGTCATCAAGTCCCAACCTTTCATGCGGACGATGTGATTGCCGGTGATACTAGCTGGATTGAATCTGCTTATGAGCTGCACCTTAATGCTCATTTTAAATAGCAATAGGTATACGTTGATGGTTAAACGGATAGTTTTGAAGCAAAGTTCAAAACTATCCTGATTGGACTTATTTTATAAGTCGGATCTTGACGGTGACATTTTTAAGGCCGGCATCTTCTAGCTGTTGTTTTAAAGATTCACTGGCTGAAGGAGCACTGGTAGAATGCGCACTACGACGCTGTCTGTTGCTGCTGGAGGCAAGTGCTGATGCTAGTGGTCTTTCATCACCATAATAGACGCTACCGGCGAACTGACTTTCAGCGTAAAAATGACCGCTTAAGGTGGTTTTTTTCGGTCTAAGTACATGAGCTAACCAATATTTCATGTTGTTTAACCCCGTGTTCTTAATCATCCAAGGCCAATCCCATAATTTATTAACCCCAGGAATATAGCGATGCTCCCACTGATATTGAATATTAGTGTCTTTACCTTGCCAACGACCAATCACTAAATTAGCCTCGAAAGTCGGTCTGTCACTCGGGTGAGTGAGCAAGCCATTGCCTGACCATCTCATAAAGCCTTTCATCGCGATATCATAAGAAATAGTTGCATCAAACTCATAAGGATAAGAGATGCTAGAACGGTATAAATCAATTTTTGCATTTAAACTGCTATATGCTGGAACTCTCGGAGTCGCATGAAGGGTAATTTTCTTCGATTCAACCCCGCCATTAGTCGATGACCAAGATTGATTAGCGCCAATCGTTACTGACAGTCCAGTATCAATACCGCCGGTTACCGAAGGAGATTTCCAAGTGTTGGTTAAGGTGACTGATTCTGAAATACCATAGGTGTCACTCTTAGACCAATTGATTTGCTTATCATAAGATAAATCAATTGCATATTTTTGTTCAAGAGAGGTGTTATTGATCACAGGGACTACAACTGTCTGAATTAAATCTTTTTTGGTTGATTCAATATCATCGGTAATTTTAAATGAGTTAGTATCCATGACATATTCAAAATTTGACAGTGTTATTGCTGTTTTTTCATCGCATCGATAGCCAGAGCAGCTGCCATCATTATTGCCAATCATTTGCCACTTACTATCACTTATTCTGGTGATGTCCATTGCTTCACCAACGTATTTACCGCGGTTACCACCAACCCATGAAAATCCCATCTGATGCACTAGATTTGAGATTGGTGTAATAAAGGCTTGTTGGTTATTGAGTAAGTTCCATTCAATTTGATCCTTAGTACCAGCTTCAACATAAAGAGTAGCTAGTTCGGGAATCTCATCGTTCGGCTGTGTTGGGTAACACCAGGCGTTACTCGCAGGTTTATCGCGTTTTATTTCGCCATAATATCCTGATCCCATGAGCACCCAACCGTTAGCGAGTGAGGTGATTTGCCATTTTCCCATTTTGGCAAGAATTTGTTTTTTATATACCTGAGCTTCTAAGCGATTAATTGGACGGAACTTTGTTGAACATTGCTCTGCCCCGATTGATTGTAGTTGTAATTGTTCTACGTATAACACCGGTGTGTTAGCCTCGGCAAATATTGGTTGGCCGAGTAAAAGTAACGGGATGAATTTTTTCATGATTTAAATAAACCCTTAAGTTAGTTATTTAACATTAGTTTGTGTGGTCGGGCTGTTGTAACGCTAGACTAGTAAATAAAGTGTTATCATTTCTGTTAACGGATTCAATCTAGCACTTTAATATCACCCTTAATAGCATTGATTATCATTTACGTTAATTGTAATTGTTATTGCTGTAAAATGGCTGTTAATTTGATCTTCAATAGGATCTATTCAATTTACCTGTTCACAAATTTTTGAGATGTGTTTTACTAGGCGGTAATATTTCTAAATTTGAGATCGATGATGAGTTCATGTGATTGCGATTCAATTAAAGAACCATTAATGCCATTGGAAAAAGCGTTAAGTAAAATGTTAGGGTCAATAACCCCAAGTACCGAGAGCGAAATGGTTACTTTAGCTGATGCTTTGGGGCGTATTTTGGCTGTTGATGTTGCTTCGACATTGGCTGTACCGCCATTTAATAATTCGGCGATGGATGGTTATGCGCTCAATGCTGTTGATTTGGCGGTGAGTGATACCCTAACCATGGTCGGAAAATCCTTTGCTGGCACGCCATATCAGGGACAGGTAAAAACGGGACAATGCATTCGGATTATGACCGGTGCTCAGGTACCTGATGATGTTGATATGGTAATTATGCAAGAGCAAACTTGCGCTGAAGATGACCAGATTCGCTTTAACAGTAGCGCTAAACCGGGCAGTAATATTCGTACACTGGGTGAAGAAATTTCCGTGGGTCAAGTGGTGTTACACCAAGGGACAAAAATTAGTGCTCGTCACATTTCGTTATTAGCGACTTTAGGCTGTGCCAACGTTAAGGTGATTAAAAAAATATCAGTCGCTATTTTTTCAACGGGTGATGAATTAAAGCCTTTAGGTAGTGTATTACAACTAGGCGAGATTTATGACAGTAACCGTTTTGGTTTAATTGCCCAATTACAGCGTTTAAATGTCGATATTATTGATCTAGGTGTCATTGTTGATGATCCTGTTAGCATTCGTGAAGCATTTGAAAGAGCAGACCGAGCCGCTGATGTCGTCATTACTTCTGGCGGAGTGTCGGTGGGTGAAGCTGATTTTACCCGAGAAATCATGGAGCAGTTTGGTGAAATTAATTTTTGGAAGTTGGCGATAAAACCAGGTAAACCGATTGCTTATGGTAAATTTCCTAACAGTATTTTCTTTGGTTTACCGGGTAACCCGGTGTCAGCGTTAGTGACATTTTATCAGGTGGCCAAACCCGCTTTACAAAAACTTAGTGGAGCAACCGAAATCAAGCCATTAAGAATGTCTGCTACTTTGAGTCACGCCATTAAAAAATCACCAGGACGACTCGATTTTCAACGAGGCTTTGTCAGCACCGATCAACAAGGAAAACTCATCGTTAGTTCAACTGGCCATCAAGGCTCTGGCATGATGAGTAGCTTGTGTCTGGCCAATTGCTTTATTGTCCTTGAGCAAGAACGTGGCGCGGTTGCCGCTAACGAAACCGTTATCGTTGAATTATTTGATGAGTTATTTCAATGATTAATGAGATTTTGTCAGATCAAGAAATGACCCGCTATTGTCGACAAATTTTACTACCCGCTTGCGATATCGAAGGCCAAGAAAAACTAAAACAAGCCAAGGTTTTATTAATTGGTGTTGGTGGTTTAGGATGTGCAGCGGCGCAATATTTGGGCGCTGCTGGGATTGGTGAGTTGACCCTAGTGGATTTTGACCAGGTTGAATTATCTAATTTACAGCGGCAAATATTACATGCCACCGCCAATATTGGCGATAATAAAGCACAGTCAGGGCAACAGGCGATTGCGGCAATTAATCCTGAAATTAAGGTCAATATTATTACCACCAAGCTAGTTGGAACATCACTGTATCAAGCGATTGAACGCCATGATGTTGTGGTTGATTGTTGCGATAATTTAGCCACCCGTGTCGCCTTAAATAAAGTCTGTTTTGAGCTGAAAATACCATTAATTTCAGGCGCTGCAATTAGGATGGAAGGAATGGTTAGTTGCTTCGACTATCATGCTGACTCACCTTGTTATCAGTGTTTTAGTCATTTATTTGGTGAGCAACAGTTGTCTTGTATGGAAGCCGGTGTTTTATCACCCATTGTTGGTATTATCGGTTCGATTCAAGCGGCAGAAGCAATAAAAATGTTAACCGGGATTGGCACCACACTGGTTGGGCGAGTCTTAATGGCTGATATTTCGACAATGTCTTTTCGAGAAATGAAATTAAATAAATCAAGTAAATGCATCATTTGTAATCCCTAACATCACCGCTTCCTTTAAGTTTTAGGGCATAGTTGTTTTTTATGTCCTACAATTTAAGTGTGAATGGAGAGGACTTCAGTTGCAGTTTAGCTGATTTAAGGAGTGTTATGATTTCAAATGTATGCGTTGAGCTTATTGTCAAAAGCGCTCACTACCCAGTGGTATACTCACGTCGATTGTTTAACCATTTACCGATGACTTTGGTGGCACTCGATGAAATGGGGGCTACCAAAATCCAGTTAAAGTCATCACAACAGCACTATGTTCAACGATTTTCAATAACGAGTAGTGATGATGATAGAAATCCAATCGAGCAACAGTTTAAAAATTTTCAGCAGTTATATTTGGAGTCATTGACCGAAATAGGTATTGATAAAACACTCGCTAAAACGTTGCCTACCTTAATGCCTGGTGTGGCAGCGGGCAGTTTTTATTGTATGACCAGATTGGCCTCAGCATTAAAAACGAAAAACTTATCAGAAATTGCTTTCGCGCTGGCTTGTTGGCGGGTCTATTATTTAGATGTTGGTGGGATTAAAGGAGCGGTTAATAAAAAACCAGGCAGTTTATTAAGGACTATTACTAAAGCGACCTCTCACTATCGATTTCCGGCAGGAAATACGGTGGACCGAATTGCTAATATTTTAGCGATACCCGCCTATCATGAGCAGAAAAGTCAACTGCAAGAAATTAATTTCGATATCGTTGCAATAGCGGTTGTCTCTGCTTATCAAATGACTGGGCACTTTACCTTATTACAAGCCATTGTCGCGATTAAAGCGTTGGGTGAATTGTTGCCTTATATTGATGATAAAGAGCTGGCTTTACGTTACTTTTGGCAAGCGTTGGTGCTGGTTTATTTGAGCACTGGCTGTGTCTTAATGAATGCCAACGAATCGGTCGATCTTATTCCATGGCAGGATATTAGATCTTTTTGTTGTGACAGCCCAAATGAACATTTAATTGAGTTATGCTGTGCCTGCGAAGAGCTTACTCGTATCACTGGCAACCTTAATTTTCACAAAGTTGCTTCGCGCCAGGTACATTTCAACCGTTAACGTGGGTCTAATAATGCCTGATGGGCACGATGTTTTGCTTCAATGATTTGACCAATAATTGGGGTTAAAATTAACTCCATTGCCAGCTTCATTTTTCCACCTGGTACCACTAACGTATTAATCCGAGACATAAATGAGCCATCAATCATCTGGAGGTAATAAGGGAAATCGGCAGTACTAACTCCTCTAAAACGTATAACCACAAAGCTTTCATCAAGGCTTGGGATATCTTTTGCGCTAAAAGGGTTTGAGGTATCGACGGTTGGAACTCGTTGAAAATTAATATGGGTGCGAGAAAATTGTGGCGTGATGAAGTTAATATAATCATCCATACTCCGGACAATGGAATCCATCACTTTTTCATGGGTGTGACCACGGTCGTGGGTGTCTCGAATAATCTTTTGAATCCACTCTAAATTAACAATCGGCACCATGCCAATCAATAAATCGACATGCTTAGCCACATCACAATCTTCGGTCACTACGCCGCCGTGTAGCCCTTCATAAAATAAGACATCGGAATCTTGCTCTAGCGGTTGAAAAGGGGTAAATGTCCCAGGCATTTGATTGTAAGGTACTGCTTCGTCAAACGTGTGAAGATAACGTCTAATTTCACCATTGCCAGTTTGGCCATAGGTTTTAAATAGCCCTTCAAGTAAAGGGAAATCGTTAGCGTCGGGGCCAAAGTATGAAATGTTTTTATTTTCTTCTTTATATTTTCTAATCGCCAAATCCATTTCTGGGCGAGTAAAACGATGGAAACTGTCCCCTTCAGTATAAGCAACTTTGACTTTTAGCTTTCTAAAAATATGCCTGAAGGCGGTGGTTGAGGTTGAAGTGCCCGCACCCGATGAACCGGTGATTGCAATAATCGGATGAAGCTCAGACATGTCGTTCCCTTACGTTTTTAATTAAGATCTTGGCTATATAACCAAACAATGGGTACTTAGGTCAAATCTAGTTCGCTTTTTTTGATTAAATTAACGGATTCATGTAATTCTGAGTAAACGATAACAACGAAACCACTGAGCAGTTGTTGTTTTAGCTGCTCGACTTTTTCTGCTAAAGACACTTCATTTTCACCATAGTCGGTGCCTTCTCGAAGGGCATGTTCTTCGAGTAAGGAGTCGAGTGTGTCAGTCGTTAGTTGCTGGTACGGAATGATCATAAAGAGGCTCTATTTGCTTGGTTAAAAAATTCAATCACTCGTTGTTCAATATAAAATTGCGGTGCCCATGGATACTTACCGCCAATAAAACCGACATGACCACCGCGCTGGGCCAATTCGTATTCAATACTGTCTGATAATTGCTCAGATCGTGGGATAACATCATCAGTCATAAAAGGATCGTCTTTGGCATGCAAGATTAAACTTGGCACGGTAATATTGACCAGTAATGGTAATGCACTTGATTGTTGATAGTAATGTTTTGCGTTATCAAAACCATGTAATGGCGCTGTGACTAAGCTGTCAAATTGATGGAAGGTACTTATTTTTGAAATATCATTACCGCAACCAAGCATTGTCGCGAGTTTTGGCATGGTGGCTAACTTTACTGTTAAATTACGCTTCATCCGCTTGAGGAGGTGAAACTGATAGACGCGAGAAAAACCATGTTTCAGTCTTTTTTCGCAGGCAGCCAATTGTAGCGGTGGTGAAATAGCCACTGCGCGATTAATTAAAGGGTTTGCTCGGTATGTTGATAAATATTTTAATAACACATTACCTCCTAATGAGTAGCCTACCGCATTGATTTTACAATGGGGATAACGTTTTACTAAGTGTTCTATAAAAAATCGTGGATCGTTAGTTTCGCCAGAATGATAAGCACGTTCGAGGCGATTTGGCACGCCTGAACAACCGCGAAAGTGCATCATTACCGCAGGCCGTTTAAGCTGGCGTAGTTTATCTAGCAGCCGATAGGCGTAATGGGACTTTATTGACCCTTCAAGTCCGTGAAATATAACAATTAATGAGCCATCATAATCGTTAGTTAATTCACTTGTCCAGACCAAATCGACAAAGTCTTGATCTGGTAACTCTAAACGTTCGGTCAACGGGAATTTATGGCGACGTTTGGTTAACACATCGGCAAAAATAGTCTGGATATGGGCATTTCGAGCCCACCAAGCGGGCTTAAATGAGCTGGAAATCAACATGAGTGGTTTAACAGCATCAGTTGAGTCATTTGTTGCTCCGTTAATGTCTCGATCGCGACACCACTAAAGATTAAACAGCTTAAAATATTAGCTTGTGCTTCAGGATTGTTGGTTGGCAGCTCAGGTAAGCTTAACACCAGCTGTTGCTGTTGCTGCTTCTCGAGTGCTAGCTCCATGGTTAGCATTGATTGATATTGCTCATGGGATAACGATGCTTTTAATGAACGTCTTAATACCCTAAATGGAGCGATGAGTTGCTGTTGCCAATCATTACATTGGCTGGTTAAATGAGCCAGTTGCAGTTCATCAATCGCGCAGCCCTGTTGCTGCGCGTAGCCACATAATAAAAACAAATTAATATTAAGCTGATAATTGTCCTGTAGTTCGAGTAGCAGTGTGTCAATTTTAGGATAATGACTGAGGGAGTATTGCCATAACTCTTCAGCGGTCAGTAATACCCGAAGGTCAGTTTGCATTATTCACCGCACGCTTGCGCAAAGGCTGTTTCTTGGTCTTCAATTTTCTCTTGCAGGTCAAGCCATTGCATCTCTAAATCTTCAAGGTTAGATTTTAGTTCACCCTGCTTGAGCAACAAGGGCGATAATTTAGCTTTGTTTTCGGCGAGATACAAATCAGTGTCGGCAAGTTGTCCTTCAATCTCGATGAGTAAGCCGTTATGTTGTTCCATTTGTTGATCAATTTTATTGAACTGCTTTCTCAAAGGCTGAATTAACACTCTAAATTCTGCTTGTTTGCGTTTTAGTTCTTTGCGATCAATTTTTGGACCGGAGTTTTTGGCCGTTGGCTTATTATTTGAAATAGCTAATCGGTCAGCAGCACGCTGTTCTTTTTGCTGCTCGCTTAGCCAAGTGTGATAATCATCTAAATCCCCTAAAAAAGGTTCGACTTTCTGATTATCAACTAAATAAAACTCATCGGTAGTTGCTCTGAGTAAATGACGGTCGTGAGACACAATCACCATCGCCCCTGAATAATTTTGCAGCGACATCGTTAACGCTAAACGCATTTCAATATCAAGGTGGTTAGTGGGTTCATCTAGCAGTAACAGATTCGGGCGTTGCCAGGTTAAAATAGCCAAGGCTAAGCGCGCCTTTTCACCACCGGAAAATGGCGCAATGGCCGTGGTGGCTAAATCGCCACTAAAGCCAAAGCTACCTAAATAATTCCGTAGTTCTTGTTCGCTTTTATCTGGCGCTAATCGCATCATATGTTCTAAGGCGGTGTCTTGTTTCCGCAAAGCATCCAGCTGATGCTGGGCAAAGTAGCCAATGGTTAAATCGCCAGCACGAATTAGTTTACCTGCCTGTTGTTTGATTTCTCCAGCGAGTAACTTGATCAGTGTCGACTTACCCGCGCCATTACGGCCGAGTAAGCCAATTCGTGAACCAGGTACTAAATTGAGTTTAATCGACTTTAGGATCTCGATATCACCATAACCAGCGGATAGTTTTTCCATTTGAATTAAAGGGGTTGGTAATTGATCCGGTTCGAAAAATTTAAACGTAAACTGGCTATCAACGTGAGCAGGGCCAATGAGTGATAATTTTTCCAGAGCTTTTAAGCGGCTTTGTGCTTGTTTGGCTTTACTTGCTTTGTAGCGGAAGCGATCGACAAAAGCCTGCATATGTTCGCGCTCTTTAACTTGCTTTTCGTGCATACTTTGCTGTAAGGCTAACTTTTCACTACGAAGTCGTTCAAATGCGCTGTAATTACCGCTATAGCTAAAGGCCGTCTGCTGTTCAATATGGACAATTTGATTGACGACATTATCGAGAAAATCGCGGTCATGGGAAATGAGTACTAAAGTCCCAGGGTAGTTTTGTAACCACTTTTCAAGCCATAGTACGGTATCTAAATCGAGGTGGTTGGTCGGTTCATCGAGTAATAGTAAGTCGGAACGGCACAATAAAGCTTGCGCCAAATTCAGACGCATTCGCCAGCCACCAGAAAAACTTGATACTGGCGATGATAGTTGCTGATCGCTAAAACCTAAGCCATGCAATAATTCACCGGCCCGAGCGGCGACGCTGTAGCCATTAATATTATCAATGGCGGCGTGCATTTCTGCAATTTCATGACCATCATCGGCTATTTCCGCTGCTTTGAGTCGTTGTTCAAATTCACGATATTGAATGTCGCCATCAATACAATAATCGAGGGCGCTGGTGTCATCTGATGGTGTCTCCTGCTTAACCCAAGCTACTTGCCATTGTGATGGATAAGAAAAATCACCTTGATCTTGATGCAATATGCCGCGAATTAAGGCAAACAAACTCGATTTACCACAACCATTAGCGCCGACTAAACCGACTTTGGTGCCCGGATATACCGTAACATTAGCGTTTTCTAGTAAGGTTTTGCCACCACGTAGCAATTGCAGATCTTTAATGACTATCATTGACAATAAATCTAAAATAAAAGTGAAGGGATAATAGCCCATATGATACTATTATGCGCTACATTTCTGGAGAATAATTGATGTCAACACAACGTAAAAAACGCTTTATTGCTGGCGCAACTTGTCCCCATTGTAAAGCGGTCGATAGTATTATGCTGTATATGGAAAACGACGTTGAAAAAATTGAATGCGTTGAATGTCATCATCAACAATCGCAGGTTAGCGACGATGTAGCCAAAGCCGCTCAAACCCCGGGGGATGTTATCGGGATCTTTAAACCTGAGTGATAGTTGGTTTTAATAATGTGGTGGTGGTGGTTCTGTTGTTTGGCTACTACCCGTTGGCTGTTCGCTCATTTCGCCAATACGGGTTGCAATGTATTCAAGTTGAGTGCGTTGACGGTCAAGTATTTCATTAAGAGATGCAATTTCATCACTTAACACATTAATGGTGTCTTCTTGAAAGGCGACTTTCATTTCTAACTCGTCAAGTCGATGCTGTTCGTTCATTCATTATTACCTTTTTTCTGATAGCTCCAAAATTCGGCATAGCCAGAGCTACTTTCAGTGATCAGTTTACCTGATTTATCCTCGCCAATGGAATAAATAACCGAACTCGGAGGTCTTGAATTCTCCCGAGGCTGTACTTGCCATTGTTGTAATTGGTTACCGGTTTTAATATCCCAACGGTTGAGCAAACGACCTGGGTTACCAGTGAATAATTGAGTGCCATCGCGGCTAAAGCTCACGGCGCTAAAAATACGAGAACGGGACATGTATTGCAGTCGACTAATTTCTTTACCGGTTTTTAAATCCCAAATAGCCGATAATTTTTTTGAATCGGCGGTAAAAGCGTAGCGTCCTTTGGGGTCTAATACAACCTTAGATACTCTACTCGGGTGGGTGAATTTTTGAATCACTTGTCCAGTTTTAGTATTCCATAGAATCGCACTATAATCATTACCACCGCTGAGGGCATAGCGGCCATTTGGTGATAAATCAACGCTATTGATTTTTTCGCTATGACCCAAAAACTCGATCCTGCGTCCGCTAAAAATATCAACATGGACCACCTTGCCATTAACTTTACCAATTAATAATTGGCCATTATTAGCAATCACAATATCGCGGATTGCCGATTCTCGTATTTTGGTAAAGGTGAGAGCTTTTCCGCTGGCAACCTCCCACACGACAAAACTGTTTTTATCAGCCGATACTGCGTATTTATTGTTATCTGAAATATCGGTAAACAACACTAAATTGTTATCGCCTTGCTGTTGCCAACGATGGCGTTGGGTGTTGTTGGTTAAATCCCACAAAATTAACCCGTGGGCAGTTGATGAAACCAAGGCTAAAGTGCCGTCATTTGAAATATTAGCAGCCAATGCGCCGCTGCCTGCATGTTGCCAATATTTGTCAGGGGTATCTTGTTGACTACAGGCTAATAAGCTCAATAATAAAGCAAAGTAAAATAGCGGTTTTAGCATGATAAACTTTCCGAGTAAGTAAATAAAACTAGATTAGGTGATGATAATAGTTATTAAGTATGCGAATCAACACTAAATTCATTAAAACGCTTGTATATAGGTTAAATGTTATGGCATAACATACCCCCTAATAAGAATAATTAGTAGTGTATCCACTGCGACATGTAGTCCAATTAATGATTAAAAAGGTATTTTCATGAACAAACTTATCAAAATTTCTGCCATTGCAGCGTCTTTGTTAGCGATTACTGCTTGTAACGAATCACAAGAAAAAACACCGGCTCAAGTTGAAGCGCCAGCTCAGATTAATTTAGAGAATGAAGAGCAAAAAGCAGCTTATGCGATTGGTGTTTCGATGGCTGAATACTTAGAGCTGAGCGTTAAGAAGCAGGAAGAGGTTGGAGTAGTGATTGATCGTACTTTAATCGCTAAAGGTGTTTCAGACACGCTATCTGGTAAGCCACAACTAGATAAAGAGCAAGTTAAAGCAACGTTAGAAGCATTTAGTAAAAAATTAACCGAACGTTTTGAAGCGAAAGCTAAAGAAGCGGGTGCTAAAGTATTGGCTGATGGTCAAGCTTACCTTGATACTAATGCGAAAAAAGAAGGCGTGACAGTTACTGAATCTGGCCTGCAATACGAAGTATTAACAGCTGGTAAAGGCGACTTCCCTAAAGCAACAGATAAAGTGACAGTGCATTACAAAGGTACTTTAATTGACGGTACACCGTTTGATAGTTCATACGATCGTGGTGAACCAGCAACATTCCCATTGAACGGTGTTATTGCTGGTTGGACTGAAGGCGTTCAACTAATGAAGCCCGGTGCTAAATTTAAGTTTACTATCCCTGCAAACTTAGCTTACGGTGAACGTGATACACCGACGATTCCTGCTAGCTCTACATTAGTGTTTGAAGTTGAGTTAATTGAAGTCGCGAAAGAGCAAGCTACTAAGTAACATGCCTTAGTATTAGCTTGAAAGGCTCAATGTCAACTTTGTTGATACTGAGCCTTTTTTTATACACTAAACTGATATCATTAAGTTAAGTGACCTGAGCTCGGGATAAGAAACTTTACCCAATAACGCTATTTAAATGGTTATCGGCGTTATTTTTATTCGAAACACTGGGTCACACGAGCTGATATTTTGTTTTTAATTACACACTTTAAAATTAAAACATCTTATATCTCATCTTGATACAAAGCTCTTTATCCCGAGTTCAGATTAAGTACTATTTATCGGTGAATTAAATGATAAATAATCACATGTAAAAATGTTGTTGTGAGTATTTGTTTTACCCATTTTTTTCACGGAAGAATTTTGTAATTAAAATTAAATAGGGATATAACATGAAAAAAAATCGGGGCTTTATTATTCGTTCTTGGTACTTCAGTCGCTAATGCTGGCCTTATTTCTGAGAGCTTCGAAAGTGTTAATTTTTAAGGTCAGTACGCATTAGTAAGTCATTTAGGTGATTGGAAAACTAATGACGTATTTGCTGTTTTGCAGACAAAGGGCAGCACTGGCGAGGCACTTGACTTTAGTTTTGCTCATCGTGGTCGTAATGGCGATGAGATAGTAAATTAAACCGTTCTAGATGCGGGTTTCGATAATGTTTTGGTACAGTTGATGATTTTGAATTATTTAACAACTCGTATACATCAGGTGTGGGACTGTGGTCAGTGTATGATAATAGCTCGGTCGTATCAATTATCAGTAAAGGCAATGATATTCGAGTTAGATTTACTGCTATAACAACAGGTATACAGGGGGAACTTCATCGATAGTATTAAGGTAAGTGTAGCTGTACCAGAACCAACGCTATTAGTGTTATGGCCCTTCTTTATTGCCTAGACATAACTGGTAAAGATACCGATAAATATAACCGCACCCACTTTATTGTTATCCAAAAAAGCTTTAAAGCAAGCAGCTCGGTTGAAAACTTTCGTTTGCCATTGTTGGTGAACAAATAGTAGGGCGGCAACGGTTATTGCAACGTAATAGTAGAGTGATAAATTTAATTCGATCCCTACTTTAACTAAGCAATAGATGGTTGTTGTTTGTAATAATCCGATGATGATTCGGTCGTAACGGCCAAATAAAATCGCGGTCGATTTCACGCCAATTTTAATATCATCGTCTCGGTCAACCATGGCATAAAAAGTGTCATAGGCTACCGTCCAGGCTAAGTTAGCGGCAAATAATAACCAACAAACTGGTGGTAATTCATTGCTTTGTGCTGCAAAAGCCATGGGAATAGACCAGCCAAAAGCGGCGCCGAGTACCACTTGTGGTAGATGAGTTAAGCGTTTCATAAAAGGATAGCAGGCAGCCAATGCCACTGCGGCAAATGACAACCCTATTGTTAAGCTGTTCATGGTGAGCACTAGCATAAAGGCGATAATTAATAAGACGAAAAATAATCCTAATGCTTGCTTTGGGCTGATGAGTCCGGTGGTCATGGGTCGATGTTGAGTTCGTTTTACTTGGCCGTCGATCTTACGATCAGCATAATCATTGATGACACAACCAGCACTTCGCATTAATACCACACCCAAGGTAAATACCACCAACACTGGCCAATCGGGCATGCCTTCTGCCGCTAACCATAGTGCCCAATATGTTGGCCATAATAGCAATAATATCCCGATAGGTTTATCTAAACGCGTCAGGGAAATAAACCCTTTCAGTTGAGCTGATGTCATCATTATATTGTCTCTTGATAAGCGAGAGAACCGGGCAAAAAGATCTCTGAAACTAATAGTGGATATTGAGTTAAGGTAAATAAAGAGCGTCTTCCCCACAACTCTTGATCAGTGTTTAAACCGAGTTCGCCGGATAATCTATGAATCGTTGAGCCTGGCTGAAAACACGTTGCCTCAATGACACTGCGATGGGCATGTGGTGCTTGGAATAAAATTTGTCCCAATGAATTATTCCCTAATTCATTTAATCCGACATTAGTTGATAACATCGTATCGACGGGAATTAAGCTTCGAGCATAAACCTGTGGTATGCCATCGCATACTAATAATACTTCGCGACAGTTAATGGACAAGTCAGCTGCGGAAAAAAGCGATTTTTCAGTGGTGGACAAATGAATCAGCTCATTATTTAACACCACCACCGAAAACTCTTGGCAATGATTCTTTAATCGACTGGTTAGTGAACCTCGATCGAATAACCAATGTTTCAAGCCTAAAGCTATTTGCTGATATTGGATTGAGGATGGGTCGAACCATTGGTTGTGACAGCCACCTTGGAACGGTGGGGTTAACGACGTATCATTGAATCGGTAGCTTCTAGTGTTCACTGGATAATCTTAGTTGGAATTGACATCGTATTATGCGATAACCTCGCTTAAAAAGTAATAGTTAATAGATTAAAAATTGCTATATGATGCGGATAACTTTACTATTTAAGCTAAGTTTAAAATAAACAGGAAACTCCCCAGTAATGAAACGAATTTGTCATTTATTGATTGTTTTTACATTAGTTTTTTTTGTGAATAATAGTTACGCAGCTGATGAAGCAGTTGATGAGTATGCATATTTTGCATTTGAGCCTGATATCACAACTAATTATATTACCAAGAGTAAAAAAATTGGCTTCGTTCGTCTTACCATGGAAGTGATGGTGAAGAATCCTACTGATTTAGCGATCGTTGAGCATCATGCTCCTTTGTTACGTGCTGCTGTGGTTGAAATTTTGGGTGAGCAAACAGAAGGAAAAGTAAAATCGATGGCTGGGAAACTGGAAATTCGAGATTTATGTTTAGAAACTCTTAATGACTTGCTTGAACAAGAGACGGGTAAAAAACGAATTGTACGTTTGTTGTTTACTAAATATTTACATCATTAATCTGATCAACACCGTACCAATTTAAGCATGGTACGGTGTTATTGTATAATGCTATGAAGTTTCTTTACCAATAAACCGATAAGCTAACGCGCCTAAGACTGCGCCAATGATTGGTGCAACCCAGAATAACCATAATTGTGATACTGCCCAATCGCCGACAAATAAAGCAACGCCAGTACTTCGCGCTGGATTAACCGAGGTGTTAGTGACGGGGATGCTGACTAAGTGGATTAAGGTTAAGCATAATCCAATCGCTATAGGAGCAAGGCCTTGTGGCGCACGTTTGTCGGTGGCACCCATGATGATAAACAAAAAGAACATCGTCATGACCACTTCGGTAATCAAAGCCGCTACCATGCTATATTGACCAGGTGAGTGCGCGCCATAACCATTAGATGCAAAGCCTGCGCTGAGCTCAAATCCTGCTTTACCACTTGCAATCAGATACAACACGCCTGCGGCGACAATAGCCCCTAAAACCTGTGACACGATGTAAGGTAATAGCTCTTTTGCTGGAAAACGTCCGCCAGCCCACAAGCCAATAGAAACGGCGGGGTTGAGATGACAACCAGAAATATGACCGATTGCAAAAGCCATGGTTAACACGGTTAAACCAAAGGCCAAGGAGACACCAAGTAAACCAATGCCAACCTCTGGAAAGGCGGCCGCCAATACGGCGCTACCGCAACCACCAAGGACTAACCAAAACGTACCGAAAAATTCTGCTCCATATTTTTCCATTATATATTCCTCATATTTTACGCAAATCGCGCCATCATTTTGAGAGGAAATAGCTGAATGGTTACTTAACGAAGCTTTTCATCATGATTTTTACGGTTGTCAATCCAAGCAAGTAGGCAACCGACGATGAGTCCACCAAGGTGAGCACCGTTGGCTATCTTCATCCCTAAGACATCGAGAAACCCTAGCACCAGCCACACTAACATAAAGCCAATATAAGCTCGGGGTAGGTATAATCCAGCCTTAGGATCCCGCCACCAGACGTAACCAACCAAGGCATAAACAACGCCCGACAAACCGCCAAAGGTGGGACCGGTCAGATAAAATTGCAAAATATTAGGTAGCGCACTTGCTAACACTAACAAACTTAATAATTTAGCTGATGACAGTCTATTTTCAATCATGCCACCGAGATACCACCACATTAATAAATTAAACACGATATGTAGCGCAGAAAAATGCAGTAAGGCTGGAGTGAATATGCGCCAAATTTCAGTGATGTTTTCAAGATTTAATTCGGGGAAAAAAGAAAACGCTTGGTATACGGTGGGTAACCCAAGTAAGTAGGTGCAATAGATAAAGGCTGCCACAGCAAAGGTGATTAATGTTACCGGACCCGCATGGAGAATAAAATTGACTAAAATTTCCATGGTCGCGTTTGAGCTATCTTCGGCACTGATTTGTGGATTGGCACTTTGCCATGAGGCGGCGAAATACTTAGGATTGTCAGGGTTAGCCACAAACTCGTTGAATTGTTGTTGAGCAAGTTGCTGTTGGTTGGTGCTCACTAACCATAATTCATATTGTTCGCCTTGTTGCTGAAGCTGACAGTCGATCTTTTGCGTAAATAAATGATCGATAAATGCTTGTGCCATCCGTGGATTGTTAACTTGACCGAGTAGAATCATCCTTGATACCAACTGCCATCGGCATTACGATTTATCCATGGTTGTGAAAACCAATAATAACCCTTGTCACTGTAGCTTGGGGCGGTGCAATTATAACGAGAACGTCCTATAGGCAAAGCATTGGTCGCGGTAATGGTGAATGTTTGCTTATTTAGCCATTTAGGTTCGACTAATTGTCCTAATATGTAGCAATGGAGTTGTCTGGTGTCGACATCTTCAGTATCAAGTTTAATTGTTAACATTGGCGGATTAACAAGTGGTTGATGCTGATCTAATTGTGGGTTGGCATTCACTAACTTAGTCACCGGCATGGCTAAAGACTTTAACTTAACGGCTAAGGTTTCTATGTTGCTGAAACGACCGGATGCTGGAAAACGAGGTAGTGCTGTAAAATCAGAAAGGTTAGATAAAGCACCAGAGTGTTGACCAATACCGACATAGCCTAATTGACTGACTAAATTTTGAAGCTCAGTATTATATTCACCATAGGGATAGGCGAGTAGTTTTAAGCTGGGTAACTGGTGAGCGATAATGCTTAATTCAGCTTGTTCGATGTCATCAGTGATCCGTTGTTGCCATTGATCGATTGTTTCATCGGTTAGCTGACGGTTTAAGTGTAAGTGTTCACTACTGTGGTTTGCAATGTCGACTCCGGACTCTGCCAATGATTTTATTTGTAACCAATTGAGCATGTTCTTATGCCCTTTATCAATTTCATTGGGCGCGATAAATAAGGTGTAACTAAACTCATGCTGTTTTAAAATAGGATCTGCGTGGGTTAGTACATTTAAGTAACCATCGTCAAAAGTAATCGCGACGGTTTTGGGCGCTAGTTTTTTTCCTTGTTTGAGTTGGCTAATGATGTCTTTTAAAGGCATCACTTGGTATTGGTTATTGGCCAAATAACTCATATGGACGGCAAACATTTCAACTGAGATACTTGTTGATGTCGGTGTGGTATCACTAACATGATGATATTGTAATACCACGGCCGCTTTATTCGAAAAAGCGATCATTAAAATAGAGAACAGGGCGATGATTCGCCCGCTAGATAACCACATAGAAACCTCAAAGGAATAACATTATTGAATATTGTCGCTTTAGTTGAGCAGCAGCGCAAGCTATTGATGTTAGCACTGCCTATGATTTTTTCAAACATTACTACGCCGTTACTTGGTTTGGTGGATACTGCGGTGATTGGTCATCTCGATCACGCATACTATTTAGGTGGTATTGCTGTTGGTAGCATGATCATCAGCATTTTGTTTTGGTTATGTGGCTTCTTACGTATGTCGACGACGGGAGTGATTGCTCAGGCGCTGGGTCAAAATGATCTAAAACTTGCTTGGCAGTATTTTTTCCATTCGCTGTGGTTTGCGATGGTGGTTAGCTTGCTATTGTTACTGTTTCAAGGGCCGGTTAAACAGCTTATTTTTTATGTGATCGCCGCGGGTAAAGAGGTGACGTATTATGGTCAGGTTTATTTCGATATTCGCATTTTCTCTGCACCGGCAGTCTTAGCTAATTTTGTTATTTTGGGTTATTTGGTCGCGAGTCGTCGGATTAAATGGTTGGTGTATCAGCTATTATGCATTAATTTGATTAACATTGGCTTAGATCTGCTTTTCGTGGTGCAGCTGGGCTGGGGCGTCTCGGGTGCTGCGATTGCTTCTGTCATTGCTGATTATTGCGGTTTGTTGTTATTGCTGGTGGTGCTTTATCCAATGATTAAGCAGCAAACGTCATTAGCGTTGTTGCGGATTGAAAAGCCATTATTAAAGCGTCTATTGAGCCTAAATCGTGATATTTTTATTCGGTCATTAGCCTTGCAGTTATGTCTTGGTTTCATTACCGTGAAGGGAGCAAGGCTTGGTGATTTGTATGTCGCGGCTAATGCAATTTTACTCAACTTGTTTATGTTTGCTTCCTATGGTTTAGATGGTTTTGCTTATGCGGCAGAATCCTTAGTGGGACGGGCTCATGGCAAAAACGATCTCAAACAACAGCATCGAGTGGTATGGGTGGCAATAGGGTGGTGTGGCTTCATTGGCTTAGCTTTTTCAGGATGTTTGTGGCTATGGGGACAAACTTGGATTAGCTGGTTAACGGATATCGTGCCGATTCAACAGTTGTCAGTGCAGTATTTGCCTTGGTTAGTGCTGGTTTGTGGTGTGGCTTGGTTATCCTTTTTAATGGATGGCGTGTATATCGGGCTAACTCGCAGCCGAGCAATGCGTAATTCAATGCTGATTGCTTGTCTGGGGTTCTTTACGGTGTGGTGGTTAGTGCAGCATTGGCAGAATGACGGCCTGTGGCTGGCTTTTTTGTGCTTTATGTTATTAAGAGGGCTAACCCTTGGTTTGCATTATCTCTATATTTACGGGAGTAATAAGGAGGCTAAAAATTAAAAAAGTAGCCTCCTTAGGTCAGTCATTTACTTTAAATAAGCTAACGCATCACTGTGCATGTGTTCAATCTTCATGCCCTGTTCAAGGAAAGCATCACGTATGGCACCAACCATCTCAAAACGGCCAGCAGCATAAATGTCATGGCCAGATAAGTCAGCATGATCCACTAAGATAGCATGATGAACTAAACCGCTAACCCCTTGCCAATCACTGGCCGGATTTTCAATCACTGGAATAAGAGTGACGTTGGCATTTTCATCCGCTAATTGTTGCGCTTCGTCGAATAAGTAAAGGTGTGACAGGTCTTTACAACCCCAATAAATGAGCACCTGACGTTGGTCGCCTGTCGCAATCAATTGACGTAAAATCGAACGAATATAACTATAGCCGGTACCGCCAGCGACTAAAATAATCGGACGTTGATTATCGGTCACTAGATAGGATTCACCGTGGGGGGCTAAAATAGTAATTTCGTTATCTTGTTGCATCCGCTCAATGACTTGCATTGGATAACTATGACGTTCTGATGCTCCAATATGGAGTTCAATTAGGTTGCCGTCACTTGGCGCGCTGGCAATGGAAAATGGTCGTTTGTCGTCGTCAGACATTTTAACCATTAAGTACTGACCAGCTTGATATTCGAAGTCTTGCTCTGGTCGTAATACCACATGATAAACAGAATCGTTGAAAGGCTCTAAGCGCTCAACGCTGCATTTGATTTCTGACATTAAAATACCTTGAAGAAGAATGATTTTAGTCAAGGATACCGTAAAATAGCCAGCTTTAATACTGGCTATTATGCCCGATGTTTACTCACTATTAGGCAGAATACCTAATTCGTCCCAAATGTCATCGACCCGATTTTTTATTTCCTGAGTCATCTCGATTGGCTCACCCCATTCTCGGGTGGTCTCACCTGGCCATTTGTTCGTTGCATCCATGCCCATTTTTGATCCGAGACCAGCAACCGGGGAAGCAAAATCTAGATAATCAATCGGGGTGTTTTCTACCATCATGGTATCGCGTGCAGGATCCATTCGCGTGGTAATCGCC
This sequence comes from Gammaproteobacteria bacterium, assembly GCA_013214965.1. Lineage (GTDB taxonomy): Bacteria > Pseudomonadota > Gammaproteobacteria > Enterobacterales > Psychrobiaceae > Psychrobium. Next base: position 10,896 of record JABSRU010000035.1, on the reverse strand, counting down.
CAGATCACATCATCCCAATTACGGGCATCAATATCATCATCACAGATAATCACGAATTTGGTGTACATAAACTGACGTAAAAATGACCATACGCCCATCATCACGCGTTTAGCATGGCCTGGGTATTGTTTTTTGATCGTAACAATAGCCATCCGATAAGAGCAGCCTTCTGGCGGTAAATAAAAATCGACGATTTCAGGATATTGCTTACGTAAAATAGGGACAAAGACCTCATTAAGCGCAACCCCTAAAATGGCTGGCTCATCGGGTGGGCGTCCGGTATAAGTACTATGGTAAATAGGATCTTTACGGTGGGTAATATGGGTAACAGTAAAGACTGGGAACTCTTCAACTTCGTTGTAATAACCCGTGTGATCGCCATAGGGACCTTCAGGTGCCATTTCACCTGGCTCGAGGTAGCCTTCAAGGACAAATTCAGCACTGGCTGGCACTTCGAGATCATTACTAATACTTTTAACCACTTCACTACGGGAGCCCCGTAATAATCCAGCAAAGGCATATTCCGATAAAGTATCTGGTACAGGTGTTACTGCACCGATGATTGTTGCTGGATCTGCACCTAAAGCGACCGATATTGGATAGCGTTCGCCGGGATTAGTTTGTTGGAACTCTTGATAATCTAAAGCACCACCACGATGTGATAACCAGCGCATCACTAACTTATTTTTACTCAATAACTGTTGACGATAAATCCCAAGGTTTTGGCGTTCTTTGTGCGGACCGCGGGTGATGGTTAAGCCCCAGGTCACGAGTGGTGCGACATCCCCAGGCCAACAATGTTGAATCGGCAACATGGTTAAATCTACGTCATCGCCGGTGATTACCACATCTTGACATGGCGCACTGCGTAGCCGTTTCGTTGGCATGTTAAGCACTTGCTTATACATCGGTAGTTTCGACCAAGCGTCTTTGATCCCTTTCGGAGGCTCTGGCTCTTTAAGTTGCGCCATTAATTCACCGACATCGCGCAGGGCGCTAACGTCCGTTTGCCCCATCGCTAAAGCGACACGTTCAGTCGTGCCAAACAGATTGGTTAATACTGGAATAGTTGAATCTTTTGGGTTCTCAAATAATAACGCTGGACCTTTAGCACGCAGGGTACGATCACTGATCTCAGTCATTTCTAAGTAAGGATCAATTTCTTGGCTAATCCGCTTTAACTGACCCAATTTTTCAAGTTGGTCAATAAAGTCTCTTAAATCTTTATATTTCATGGTAAGTCTCTTAACCCAGATTGCAGATTATTTAAAAAGCTTGCTCGATAATCGCTTTAAACTGCGCTGGTGGTTGAAAACCAACCACTCGCAGTTGTTTTAATTCATTGCCTTTGGCATCAAATATTAAAATGCTAGGTAAGCCTAATACGGCCATTTTATCCTGCAGTTCAATATCTAATTGATCATTGTTAGTGACATCGGCTTGGAGTAAACGCATCTTTCCTAGTAGCGGTTTGACTAAGGGATCGGAAAACGTTTCATGTTCAAAATCCTTACAAGCAATACACCAATCGGCATAAAAATCTAACATCACGGGCACGCCGTCGGCTTGCGCTACTGCCAACTGTTGTTCGAGCTCGACTAAGCCTTTAATTTGAATAAATTCAATTTGTTGCTCACTAATTTGTTCAGCAGATGTTGCTGTTAAACCAAGCCACGGTTTAAGTCCGAATAAAGTCCCTAGCACTAAGATAACCAAAGCAATCGTATGACGAATACTTTTACTAGCACTGATTTTGGTGACATTATTATGATGGATTAAATAGCCGGCAAAGCTCACTGATAACACAGCCCAAGCAGTGTTAGCGACTAACTCATTGACTAAGCGGCTGAGTAGAATAATAACCACAGTCAGTAGCATAAAGCCAAATATGCCTTTAATGACTTCCATCCAAGCGCCAGCTTTCGGTAGTAATTTACCCCCTGAAGTACCCATTAAGAGTAAGGGGACGCCCATGCCTAAACTCAAGACGTATAGGGCAATGCCACCTAATAACAAGTCACCGGTTTGTGCAACATAAAGCAACGCACCAGATAATGGCGCGGTGGTACAAGGTGACGCCACTAGGCCTGAAATCATCCCCATCACGAAGACGCCGGTATAACGGCCGCCCTTTTGTTGGTTCGACATGTTGTTAAGCTTGTTTTGCCAAGCGCTTGGTAATTGCAGGTTAAACACGCCAAACATCGAGAGCGCCAATCCGGTAAACAATATCGCTAACGCGCCCAACACGACAGGGTGCTGGAAGGCCGCTTGAAATTGCAAGCCAGCGGTCGCCACTGCTAGTCCCAGCGCCGAATAAGTCAGTGCCATGCCTTGAACATAAATAAACGACAATAAAAATGCCTGACGTGTCGACAGTTGATTGCCTGAACCGACGATAATACCGGATAAAATCGGGTACATCGGGAACACACAAGGTGTAAATGCCAAGCCCAAGCCTAAACCAAAAAATAACAGCAAGGTTAGTCCGAGGCTATTACCACTGAGTAATTGTGCCAGTTCACTTTGTTCGTTTAATGCTGCGGGGGGCGCTGGAGTATTACTGACGGGAGTAGTGGCAGTGGTCGAAAACTTAGGATCGAAATAAATGGTTTTTTTAGTGGGTGGATAACATAAGCCGGCATCGGCGCAGCCTTGATAAGTGACGACAATTTCATGGGATTGAACCGTTGGGTCGACACTAAAATCAAACGCCGTTTTCTGGTAGTACACCACCTGTTGACCAAAATACGGGTCATCATGATCGCTGCCAATAGGAAATACTAACGGGCTAATGGTCGCCGTTTTACTGGTGACTTTAAAACGTTGTTGATAGAGATAATAGCCTTCGTGAATTTGCCAACTGACGGTAATTTTATCATCGTGTTGACTAAAGTTAAATTGGAAGGCCTGCTCCACCGGTAAAAACTGTGGTTGTTCAGAGAACAAGCTGCCTGTGGTATTAAACGGGTTATCAATTTTAGCGAAGCTGACGTTGCTAAAAAGATGGCTAAGGAGGATTAAAAGAAATACGGTGAAAATTCTTGTCAACATTATTTTAAATTACCTTTAAGCCAATCAATGTATTCTTGATTGCCATTAACAATTGGAATGGCGATGACTTCTGCGACATCATAGGGATGTAAACGTATTAAGTGTTGTTCTAATTCATCATACAGTTCGCTGCTGGTTTTTATTTGCAGTTGAGTTTCAATATCACGTTCAATTTTACCTTGCCAGCGATAAACGGATTTAATATTACTGACAATATTGACACAAGCAGCAAGCTTTAGTTCAACAATGGCATTAGCCAGTTCCAGTGCGATGTTTTCATCAGGACAATTACAGTTTACTTGAATTAATTCAGTCATCATTTTCCCTTGGGGCAAAATTTAAAATTAAGGTCTCACATTGAATTTTGCTAGTTTACCCCAATATTAAAGAGAACGAATTGATTTAATTGCTAAGTTGGCAATTTTTTCTTAACAAATTCTTAAGTTTGTGAGGTTATAGTGTTTATTGTATTGTTTTTAATCTTTGTTGTTGTGCCGATCGTTGAAATTTCTATTTTAATTCAAGTGGGTGAAGTGTTTGGGCTGTTACCTACTATCGCTTTAGTCATTTTTACTGCGGCGGTGGGCGCCTCGTTAGTACGTAGCCAAGGCTTGCAAACATTGCTTAAAGCACAGCAGAAAATTCAACGTGGCGAGCAACCGGGGCAAGAAATGCTCGAAGGAATTATGCTTGCCGTAGCAGGTGTTTTATTAGTGACTCCGGGGTTTGTAACCGATAGCTTAGGGCTGTTGTTGCTTACGCCATTGACGCGTAAGCCGATCGCTAACTACTTACTCACTAAGTTAGTCATTGCCAATGCATCTCCATTCTCAGCCCAAGGATTTGGACCGAGCAAGAATGACGATGGTGATATTATTGAAGGTGAATTTAGCAGCAAGGATCATTCAACATCGATTGAACACAATAAGGATGATCCCAAAGCTTAAATCGTTTGGTTATGCTTGGACGACACCGGATTCGCATACATTGCTAGCAACCAGCGTTGCTGTTGCTGGGTTAACTGGGCTAATCGGCTAGATAAGTAATCAGGGATTGGGATATTTTTCGTTGGCTCTTTGACTAAAGCGTCAGCGGCAATATTGCTGTCATACAATTTATAATTGGCGATAATCTGACGATCAATTTCTGTCGCAATTTCCTTGCTGTTTTCATAGTCGCCCAAAATCGGAGTGCCAAACTCGATATGCACTTGTCCTTTGTGCCCGAGAATTCCTTGAGTGATGCTTTTTAAGTCTTCGCCTTCTTGCTTTTGGTATTGACCTGTTGTTTCAATGGTTGCTAATTCTCGTGCTTTATCACAGTCGCAAGGGTCATATTGATAAGCAATGGACACCGGCACAATGTTTAATTGTGCTAAATATTGTGATAACGGCTGTTGTCGATCTCTATTGAGTAATAACATCGAGATTAATGCGACATTAGTTTTGTCGATGCCGTCTTTTGCACGACCTTCCCGCTGTGCTATCCACACATTATGGACATTGTCCGTTAAGGTATGATGAATATAACGCGACAGATCTTTAGAGTTATTGAGCATTTCACGTTTGTTTTTGGCGTTTCGCTTAACAATAAAACTCTTATTTAAGCGCATGACATCGCTGACCCATGGTTTACTCAGTAAATTGTCGCCAATCGCAATCTCAACCGTACTCGCCCCTGCTTTGAATAATGCTAAATTAATTAATGCCGGATCAAGCGCGATATCGCGATGGTTACTGATAAAAAGAGTCGGCTTAGTTAGATCTAACTCGATCAAGCCATTAAAACTAAAACCGTCGGTGCTCTTCTTAATTAATCGATGTAAATAACGTTCAACTTCTAACTGAATAGCGTCAATGGTCGTAAATTGTTTGAGACGCAATTTCATGGAAGCTTTCATTAACCAACGGCTTAAGGTCGGAAATAGTCGATAAAACTTCGGCATGATATAACTGGCCAGTGAAGACTGTAAAGCCTGCTCGTTAATTAACCTTTGTAGTACAGCCACCACCTCATCATCTCGATAAGGGCGAATATCGTCAAACATGTAGGGTTCTCGAATTAGTTTTAGAATGGGATATGGTTATATTATGCTTATTTATTATTGGCATTGAAAGCACTAACGTTAAAGTCTCAAGCTAACAATCCTTTTAGCCTCGTTTGTTTTGGCCAGCATGAGCAATAATTTGTGCGATCTGTTAAAGGATCGCGTATTCTAGGAAGTAATAGTAAATTTAATAGGAAGCCCAATGGGAATTCGAGCTCAACAAAAAGAAAGAACGCGTCGTTCATTGGTCGACGCTGCATTTAATCAATTATCTGCTGAGCATGGATTTTCAAATTTAAGTTTACGGGAAGTTGCACGTGAAGCAGGGATTGCCCCAACTTCGTTTTATCGTCACTTTAAAGATATGAACGAATTAGGTTTAACCATGGTTGATGAAGCGGGGTTGATGTTGCGCCAGTTGATGCGTCAAGCTCGGCAACGAATTCGCAAAGGGGGCAGTGTGATTAGGGTTTCGACCGAGACCTTTATGGAATTCGTCGAACAATGCCCAAATGTATTCCGGTTATTGTTGCAGGAACGTTCTGGCAATTCTGCGGCTTTTCGTAAAGCGGTTAACCGAGAAATTCGTCATTTTGTTGAAGAACTCACCGATTATTTGATTCATAATACTGATCTTAATAAATCATTGGCTACAATACAATGTGAGGCAATGTTAATTATTGTCTTTAACTCAGGTTCTGAAGCTTTAGATATGAGTAAAGAAGCAAGAGAAGGTTTAGCAGAGCGGATGATCGTCCAATTAAATATGATCGCCGCTGGTTCGTATATGATGCACGAGAAACAACAACAAGGAGAAGAAATTAATGAGTAGTATTTCATCACAAGATAAAAAGGTTTTACTGTTTTCTTTAATCGCTGGCGCAGGTGCCAATGGCACGCTGGCAGGGGTTACGTTAGAGCAAGTTGCTTTTTCCTTTTTTCCATTAATTGCCTGTGGTTTGGCTTTCTATTGTATGTTGAGTGAGTATCAAAATCGCGCACTAGAAGGTGATATACCATTATTGACCGCAGCCAGCTTTTTGGTTGGAGCTCTAGGGTATTCGGTATTTATTCGTGTTTCATTTCCAGAGATCGGCAGTAATTTTTTACCGCTAATGATTTGCATGGGAATTATCTTTTATATGTTGCATAAAACAGGGTTATTTAATCCAGATAAATGATACCAATCTGACAAAGTTATTGCCCACTTGTGCTGGTTAAAGTAAACGAATACAGTGTTGCTTTCATTTATTTTTCTGCGCTCAACAAGCTCACAAACTTAATCAAATTGGTACAATCCTGCTTCATCGGCGTTTATTTTTTAGTGAGGTAAACGCCTGATTCCATATGGTGGCTATAGGGAAATTGGTCAAATAACGCAAAGCGGGTGATGTGATGGGTTTGAGTTAACACACCTAAGTTATCCGCTAAAGTATCAGGGTTACAGGAAATGTAAATAATGTTGTCGTAACCTTGAATCATTTCCAGCGTTTTATTATCTAAACCCGCCCGTGGTGGATCAACCAAAATGGTATTGCAATCGAAACTGGTTAGATCGATACCTTCTAAACGCTTAAATTCACGCTTACCTCTTAACGCTTCGGTAAATTCTTCAGCCGACATTCTCACAATAGTGACATTATCAATATTATTGGCTGCGATATTATATTGTGCTGATTCGACAGAAGGTTTGGCTATTTCGGTCGCTAGTACTTTGCGGAAATTAGGCGCAAGTGCCAATGAAAAATTACCATTGCCACAGTAAAGCTCTAATAAATCTCCGGTGGCATCTTTGGTGATATCTAATGCCCATTCCAACATCTTTTGGTTGATACCGCCATTTGGCTGAGTAAAACTATTCTCAACTTGCTGGTAAATTATCTCGTTACCGGCTACCTGAAGTTTTTCGATTACAAAAGGGTTGCCGATACAAAGTTTTTGTTTGCGGGCGCGCCCAATAATTTGCAAATCGAATTTTTCATTTAAACGTGCTTTAAGCGCTTGCGCTTCTTGCTGCCACTCTTCATCTAGTTGACGATGATATAGCATTGAGACAGTGATTTGACCACTTAAAGTCGACAGATAATCAATTTGGAATAATTTAAAGCGTAACGCTTTGTTACCCCTTATCTCGATCATAATTGCAGCCATCACATCGTTGATCAGCTGTGAAGCAGATGGAAACTGATCAACCCGTACCTTCTCTTTGGTTTCTGAGTCAAACACGATATGGTAAAGATCTTCATCTTGATGCCAAACTCGAAACTCAGCCCGCAATCTATAATGAGAAGGTTTAGAGGCAAAAGTTTCTAAACTAGGCGGGTTAAATTGCTTAAAACGATCCACCAAGAACTCGGATTTTTCTGATAATTGCTGCTGATAATTGGCGACGTCAACTTGACCTGGGATCATTTTGCTGTTCCTACACAAATACTTTAAATTAAGGGCGCAAATTCTAAGTTAATGGTGGGATTTGTCCAGTGTAAAATGAATAAATTGTGAACAAAATGGCTTAAGTTTTGTACAGTTCTGCCGATAATTTATTATAGTCAAAATCTTAATCAACAAAACAGGTGCCTCCATGAATATTAATCCAGTAAAAAATTCTGCTAACCATCAGATAAAACAGGATAAAGATCGTGAGGTAATTAAAAGTAAATCTCAAAGTGATGCTGTCGCTAAGACTAGGGGAGCACAAGATCCTGTCACCGTAACTTTCGATACTAATCAGAAATTAATGATTGGTGCCAAAACATTATTAGCCTCCCTAAACCAACAATTGTCAATTGACAGTTCTTTCTCTTATGAGCTCCATTCAAGTAAAACCATTAATATTCAAGAAGGAAAAGGGGCTAATTTAGACATCATTGAGATTAAGCCTTTTGAATTTGATTTTGAAGCCGTGGCTAAAAATGTCATGGATTTTGTTTCTGGAATCATTATCGGGGCTCAAGCAAGTGGTGCTAGTGATGATAAACTCAATGAATTACTCAGTCAGGCGCGAAGTGGTATCGATCAAGGTTTTTCACAAGCACGAGATGAGCTTAAGGGATTTGATATATACACTAAAGAATTAGAACAGGGAATCGATAAAAGTTATCAGCTAATTCAAGACTCAATGACCGATCTCGAACAGCAATTATTCTCTCCTCAAGTGTCGAGTATTAATGTCTCTGAGCAGCAATTGGATTTATTCGAGGATGAGCAAGCATCAATTGCCATTACTACTAAAGATGGTGATGAAATTAATATCAACTTTAGTCGTTTCACTAGTTTATCGCAGCGGCAAAGTATCGTGGATGGTGAAAACTCTAAGAATATTGAGTTTAACCAATATCAATCCTTTAGTTTCCAAGTAGAAGGCACTTTAGATAAAGAAGAGCTAAAAGCAGTTTCCAATTTAATTAAAGATATTACTAAGCTTGCGGACAAGTTCTTCAACGGTGATGTTGAAAAAGCCTGGCAACAAGCTCAGGAACTAGGGTTTGATGACCAGCAAATAGCTCAGTTTTCTTTTGATTTTAAAGAAGTGAAGCAAATATCAGTGATCGAGCATTATAGCCAAGGAAGTAAAGATTCCCCAATTGCAACATTAGCCCCTTATGCTAAAGATTTAGCCGCTATTTTTAAACAGTCCGATGCTTTATTTGAGGGGGAAAACCTTAAAAAATTGATGAACGATGTTGCCCAACAGCAGATTGAGCTCATGGATGGTTTGGTTACTGTTAACAAGGCACAAAACTTTAATGATTTTAATCAACGCTTTTTAAATTCATAATAAACTTGTCAACAGCCGCCTATTTGCGATAATTATCAACTAGCAGATAATTTAAAGGATGGGCCTTTTGGCAGGACAAATCTTAATATTCGATTCAGGTATCGGCGGCATTAGTGTTGTGCGAGAAATAAAGCAGTTACTGCCTCAAGTATCTATCGATTATCTGTTTGATAATTTGTATTACCCTTATGGACGCCTTAGTGAAGAGCAATTAATAAAACGATTGGTTGAATTGATGAGCGACGTGGTTAATAAAACTAAGCCCCAGTTATTAGTTATTGCTTGTAACTCAGCTAGTACTATCGCATTACCTGCTTTACGAAAAGCATTATCCATACCTGTGGTTGGCGTTGTTCCTGCAATCAAACCAGCGGCACAGCAATCTAAAAATAAAGTAATTGGGTTATTAGCGACTCAAGGTACGATATCTCGAGACTATATTTCACGTTTAAGCAATGAACATGCGCCAGATTGTCATTTAATTAAAGTAGGGACTAATGAACTGGTGGCGATGGCGGAATCTGTTTTTAGGAATCATGCGATTAATTTAGACCAACTAACCGTAATTTGTAAGCCATTACAAAACACGGTCGATACATTGGTATTAGGTTGTACGCATTTTCCATTACTTAAAAATCAATTGCAGCAGGTATTACCGCAGAATGTTACATTAATCGACTCAGGAGCAGCCATTGCACAGCGCGTCTGTTCTATTCTAATAAAAAAACCCGATAACAACATCTGTTTTCGGGCTTTTTATACTGAGCGTTATCAAGATGACTCTTTAAACCAATCTCTAGCACAAGAAGGGTTTAGCGAGCTAGTTTATATTACTCGCTAGCTTGGCTTGAGTCTTCTAAACTGGTTTTCTCTTTAGCTTCACGTACTTTTAATACGCGTTCTTGAAATTCATTATCATTTAATGACCCCATAGCGTCTTTAGCACCTTGGGCGTTCATTGTAACAAAACCAAACCCACGACGACGGCCTGTTTGTTTATCTTTCACTAGGCGTACTGAATAAACGTTGCCGTACTTTTCAAATAATTCACGAACAATGGTTTCGTTAGCGCGGTAAGGAAGATTGCCAACGTACAAGGTTTGACGTTCTTCATCATCACTAGATGATGATGTGGACGGTGTTAACATTGAAACGGTAATGCCACCTAAAATAATACCGATCGCGAAGACTGCACCACAAGCAGCAAACGCTTCATTGACCATAGGTAATATAAAAAATCCTGCAACGGCTAAAACAAAAAGAACAATAAAGGGAACGAACTTAGTTGATTTCATAAAAACAATCCAAATTAATGAAGAAAAATAGAAACTTAAACAACATATAATAGAGATATTTTAGACAACTGGCTAGTTTGAGTTGTCCTTTAGTTTAATTTGTATGTAATAGTCATCAAAATAGCTATCTTTATCTGTAAATGTTGTTAATTTGTTATAAAAATTGATTTTTTACTATGCTAAACGGATTTTAGCGAAACATTTTAGGTGATAATTAAATTGCAGATTAAACGTAATTAATTAAATGATTGTTTTTTATCTATTTAATATTGACTGGTTAAGTAATAGCCAGAAACTGAGACTTTGATGCTCTTTACATTGTTAGGTGCATTAAAATGAATGCTTACTATGATGTATTAATCTAAATAGCTGGAGATATCCTATTAAAATAAATTTTTTACAAAATAAATGTTGACTTGGAACCTCGTTGACGTATTATGCACATCCAACGCAGCGAACCACAGGGTTCTAAGCGTAACTCCTAACTGAAAGGTTAGTCGAGTTGAAACGTTCTTTAATAATTAGTATTCAAATAAACTGTGTGGGCATTTGACGATAAGTATCAAAAATACTTAACGAATATGCTCACACGAACAATCTAGCAATAGATTGTAGTTATGAAAAGCGTAACACTTGTTATCTCACGATAAGAAGAGGTTAAGCTAGTATTCATTGAGTCGTTCTAACGAACGTAAAAAATCAAATTTAATTGAAGAGTTTGA
>JABSRU010000034.1 GCA_013214965.1 Gammaproteobacteria bacterium | reverse complement strand
GAGGAACCGCCAAAAGTAGCCCCGTGACCGCGCAAACTTTAGCGAGCTTTAGTACTGCGGAGCAACAGGCGGAGTATTTAGCGTTGTTTCGGGCTGATAATATTGTGCGCGATGCTGAGTTGATTCGCCAACAGTTAATTGGCGAGAAAACGTGGACGATTTTAGGGCAAAGCTTTGGTGGGTTTTGTGTGTTGCGTTATTTATCGAGTGCGCCTCAGGGCTTAACACAGGCTTTTATTACCGGTGGCTTACCTTCACTGACTCGGGAAGCAACAGATGTTTACCGCGCGACTTATCAGCGAGTCGAGACTAAAAACAATCAGTTTTTCGAGCAATTTCCACAGGCTTATCAATATGCCAAAGCGGTCGCTGATCATTTGATGGTTAAGCAAGAGGTTTTTCCAAATGGCCAAGTACTAACCGTAGAATACTTTCAGTTATTGGGGATAAATCTTGGGGTTACCGGCGGTCATGAAGCCTTATTTTATCTATTGGAACAAGCGTTTGTTGAAGTCGATGGCAAACAAGAACTCAGTTATGTGTTTAAGCATCAGATGATGAATATGTTGGATTATGACACTAACCCTATTTTTGCGATCTTGCATGAATCAATTTATTGTCAGCAATCGTCTTCGCAATGGGCGGCCCATCAGGTACGCCAACAAGAAGGTGCAGCATTTAATTATACTGGTGGTGAACAACAATTCTTGTTTACCGGCGAAATGGTTTTTCCGTGGATGTTTGATCAATTGGTTAATTTAATTCCACTACAACAAGCGGCTGATTTATTAAGCGAGAAAACAGATTGGCCAGTGTTGTACGATCTTGAGCAGCTTAAAAATAACACCGTGCCAGTGGCAGCCGCCATTTACTTTAATGATATGTATGTTGATATTAATTATAGTCTTGAAACGGTTGCGACTATTGGCCAAATCAAAACTTGGGTTTCAAGTGATTATGAACATAATGGTATTCGAGTCGATGGTGAGCTTATTTTTAATAAATTACATCGTTTAATTAACTAATTGGTTTGAATTTGTTTTTGGTGCGATAACTAAATTCACCGGAGGCAATGAGATCATCAATACTTTGTGGTTTGCCAAAAAAGTAACCTTGATAAAACTGACATTGGTGCTGCTTTAAAAATTCAAATTGTGACTCTCTTTCAATGCCTTCAGCAATCACATCGATTTTGAGGGCATTGGTCATGATTAATATCGCACTGACGATAGAGGCATCATCGGAATTTTCACTTAAGTCATTAATGAATGATTTATCTATTTTGACCGTATCGATTGGAAGTTGTTTGAGATAAGTTAATGATGAGTACCCGGTGCCAAAGTCATCGAGTGAAAAATTGATATCAAGTTTGCGTAATTCGGTCATTTTCTGGGTGATGTCTTCAATATCACTAATAATTTCTTCTTCAGTTATCTCAAGTACTAACTGAATTTTTGAGAGATCGTAATTGACGATTATTTCACTAATTTGCGTCACAAAATCTGGTTGTAAAAAATGACTTGGACTGATGTTGATCGCCACTTTGATTTTGCGGTCAGGATCATTGCGATTATAAATATTGCAGCACTGCTGACAGGTAAGGTGTAAAATGTAACGGCCTAATTGGTCGATAACGCCAATCTCTTCAGCCAAGGCAATAAATTCATCGGGTGAGACAATGCCCAAAGTTGGGTGCTTCCAGCGTAAAAGCGCTTCAAAGCCAATGATATTTTTGCTGTTATCAACTTGTGGTTGATAGTGTAAAAATAGCTCTTTATTTTGAATGGCTTGATGTAATTCAAAAGCTTGACCTAAACGCTTTTGAGCTTTTTTCTGCATCTCTGGCTGAAAGAATGAGAACAAGCCTTTACCTTTATCTTTGGCATCATAAACTGCAATATCAGCCTGTCTTAACAAGTCTTCTGCTTTGAGCATTGAGTCGTAATAAAAAACAGATATCCCAATACCAGCAGATAATTTAAGGTGTTGACCGTCAACTTTCAATGGTGCGCTGATAATATCGAGCATCGTGGTGGCCGTGTTGTAGCTATTGAGTTCGATGTCCTGTAAATCGCCGGGTAAGTCGGGTAGCACTAATAAAAATTGATTACCACTGAGTCGGCATAAAAAATCTTGGCTGCGATAGTTAAACGCTAAACGTTTAGCGACGGCGATGAGAACTTTGTCGCCGAAACTATGGCCTAATGAGTCGTTGATTGCTTTGAAATTATCAATGTCGATGAGAAATATCGCGTGATATTTTTGTTGTTCCAATCCTTGGTTTCGTTTCTTTTCATGACGTAGATATTCAAGTAACGCATATCGATTCGGTAGTTGAGTTAAGGCGTCTTGACGTCGTTGATGATCTAACTGTAATTGGGTTTTTTCACGTTGTTCAATTTCGATTTTAAGCTGTTGGTTGGCTTCTTGAAGTTCAATGGTGCGTAAATTGACTAAACTTTCTAGCTTGTTATTTAGTTTTGATAAGCTGTCTTTGCTGATCTTAGCTTCAAGAATTATTGGCAACAAGCGCTCAAACCCGAACGCTAACAGCAAAAATCCTAACAATGAGCAAATGAATTGGCCAAACGTTGTGTCTACGATTATATTTTCAAGTGTTTTAATTGTTTCATAATGATTGGTAAATTCAATGAAAAAACCTAAAGACAGAATCGAAAACCCAGCTAATACTAGCTTGGTGCCTGAGTGATTCATTATTTTAAAACGCTGAGCGGATCGATATAGAATGAGACAAATGCTGATCGATGTAACGGCGATGAGTGTTTCAATGAGTATTTCAGTCATTTCCCTACGAACTCGATAATTAATCTTCGATTGAATTGGTCAAATAATAGTAGGGGTATAAAAACAAAATAGCCAGTTAAACTTCACTGGCTATTCCTAAATACACTATGATTAAACGATCTTTTTCATTGCAGACATGTGGCCGCGCAAGGTGTTTCCGATTTTCTCAACACTATGATTACGTAGTGCATCGTTAACGGCAATCAGCTGAACGTTATCAACGCCGTTGCTGTTGTTACCCAAGCCTTTACCTATAACATCAATGTTAATGCGGCTCATAAAATCTTGTAGCAATGGCAAGCACGCGTGATTGTACAGGTAACAACCATATTCGGCGGTGTCGGAAATGGTTGCATTCATTTCATATAATTTTTTGCGGGCAATAGTATTGGCGATTAACGGAGTTTCATGAAGTGACTCATAATAAGCAGACTCTTCTTTAATACCAGCGGCAACCATTGTTTCATAAGCGAGTTCAACACCGGCACGAACCATCGCCACCATTAAAATACCGTTGTCGAAGTATTCTTGCTCAGAAATCTCGATGTCAGCTGCTGTTTGTTTCTCAAAAGCAGTTTCGCCAGTTTCTTTACGCCAGGTCAGTAATTTAACGTCATCTTCGGCCCAATCACTCATCATGCCTGATGAGAAAGCACCACCCATAATGTCATCCATGTGCTTGTTGTACAGTGGACGCATGATCTGTTTTAATTCTTCACTTAATTCAAAAGCTTTAATTTTTGCTGGGTTTGAAAGGCGATCCATCATATTGGTCACGCCGCCATACTTAAGCGCTTCAGTTACTGTTTCCCAACCGTATTGAATCAGTTTTGCTGCATAACCCGCATCAATACCTTGTTCGACCATTTTGTCGAAACATAAGATCGAACCCGTTTGTAACATGCCACACAGAATGGTTTGTTCACCCATTAAGTCAGACTTTACCTCAGCGATAAAAGACGACATTAGCACACCCGCTTTGTGTCCACCGGTACCAGCGGCATATGCTTTTGCTAATGCTAAACCGTTGCCTTGAGGGTCGTTGTCTTCATGAACGGCGATTAATGTTGGTACACCAAAGCCGCGTTTGTATTCTTCGCGAACCTCGGTACCAGGACACTTAGGTGCGACCATGATAACGGTTAAATCTTCGCGAATTTTCATTCCTTCTTCAACAATGTTAAAGCCATGAGAATAGGTTAAGCAAGCACCTTGCTTCATTAACGGCATTACCGCTTCAACCACTGACGTATGCTGTTTATCCGGGGTTAAATTTAATACTACATCAGCTTCTGGGATTAGCTGTTTGTAGGTGCCAACAACAAAACCGTTCTCGGTCGCGTTTTTCCATGACTGTCGCTGCTGTGAGATCGCATCGGCACGTAAGGTATACGATACGTCTAAGCCGCTGTCACGTAAGTTAAGACCTTGATTTAAGCCCTGGGCACCACAGCCAATAATGACTAATTTTTTTCCAACCAGTGCTTGAACGCCATCGCTAAATTCTGAGATGTCCATGAAGTCACACTTGGCCAATTGTGCTAGCTGTTCCCGAAGAGGCAAGGTGTTGAAGTAATTATTAGCCATGATGAGTTCCTAAATAATTTATAAATAATGGATCACGTAATGTGATGATGCATTTACCATAAAATAAATATTGCCTTGCGTAAAATGATATATATGGGCTACTGTGTTGCATTATTTGCAACATAAACTCGGGTGTGATGGATAATCGACAGTTAAAGATGTTTTTGGCGTTGGCACAATCACTGCATTTTGCGCAGGCTAGTGAGGCCTGTCATGTCAGTGCATCAACCTTAAGTCGAAATATTCAGAGTTTAGAGCAGCGATTAGGGGTGATGTTATTTGAACGAGACAATCGTACGGTAACACTAACCCATCATGGTCAACTCTTCGTGCAATATGCCGTGACGTCTTTGGCGCAATGGGATTTATTTAAAACTAGCTTAAACGTTCATCAAAATGAATTATTAGGTGAGCTCAAACTCTATTGCTCGGTTACCGCGAGTCATAGTTTTTTACATCAAATTTTATCCCGTTATCGTCAACAATTTCCGCGGGTTGAAATTAAATTACGTACCGGCGATGTCGCGATGTCGGTTAGTCGAATTATCAATGAACTCGAAGATATGGCTATTGCGGCCAAGCCTGATGTTATGCCAGCGGGTCTGGCATTTCAAACAATAGGCCTATCGCCGTTGGTGTTTATTGCTCCAACCAAACGTTGTGAAGTGCAGGCGCAAATCGCTAGTCACCCGGCTGCTTTTATGCCATGGTCTGAGTTACCGATGATTGTGCCTGAACAGGGCATTGGTAGAAAGCGATTAGACCAATGGTTCAAGCGTAAAAACGTTCGTCCACTCATTTATTCGGAAGTAGCAGGCAATGAAGCGATAGTTAGCATGGTTAGTTTGGGCTTTGGTATTGGTGTTGTCCCAAAAATTGTATTAGATAATAGTCCGCTCCAACATTTAATCCAGGTGTTGAGCGTGTCGCCTGAATTAGCCCCCTTTGAAGTGGGTATTTGTACCTTAAAGAAACGTTTAAAAAATCCATTAATCAATTCCCTATGGCAGGTGACCAAAGAAGGTATTGATAAAAATTAATAGAGGTTAGCGATGAAAAAACATAAGAATGAAGATAAGTTATTTAAAGCCGCGATGGAAATCGGTGCCGGCTATGCTAAAAAGCGCGGCTATGCTGATTTTGACAAAGGGGTCTCGAATAAAGATAAAGTGGAATGTATCTATCGATTGCTGGTGACAGACAAGTTAATCAAACCTTTACCGACTGATAAAGAAGATGGTCCTAATATAAAACATCGGTTAGTTTTATGGTTAATTGCTCAATTACCTGATAATCATCCGCTTTTAGATTGAAATGTTTGTCTCATCGAATGTTGACTAGTGTTCGTAGGCGTATTATCTTAGTTTAGGTTTAGTCGTTTATTTTTTTAATAGGATTGAAATGATATGGGCTCAGAAACACAACATGTTCCCCGTCAAGAAGAGGATCAAGCGCCCCTTTCTTTAGCT
The DNA here is from genome assembly GCA_013214965.1 of Gammaproteobacteria bacterium. Classification (GTDB taxonomy): domain Bacteria; phylum Pseudomonadota; class Gammaproteobacteria; order Enterobacterales; family Psychrobiaceae; genus Psychrobium. The sequence goes on along the minus strand of JABSRU010000034.1, from coordinate 41,963 downwards.
GAAAATTTTCATAAATATTTTCGAGTGCGTTTTGCTAACACCAAAGAGCTTAGACAAGCGGTGTTCAAAATCCGTCATGAGGTCTATTGTCAAGAGTTGGGTTGGGAAGCGCAGAAAACAGATGCGATGGAAGTTGACGAATACGATAATTATTCCTATTACTGCCTATTAGAACATATTACGACTAAAACGTTTGCTGGTTGTATTCGGATTGTTATTCCTCCTGTGAATGATAAAACCTTAAAAACGCCATTTGAAGATCATTGTTTAGAAAGTATTCGCCTTGATGTCGTGGATTTAAGCGGCTACTCAAGAGGTAGTTTTGGTGAAATTTCTCGACTGGCGGTACCAGATAGTTTCCGTCGTCGCCGTAATGAAGCTAATCAACCTTTTATTGTTAATGAGATTGATGGTGACGTTGGGTATGTATTTACCGAAGAAGAGCGTCGAAACTTTCCAAATATTGCGATTGGCCTGTATTTGGCCGCGTTGAAGTTACTGAACTCTTGCCACCATGATGCGGCATTTGTGATGATGGAACCAAAATTACGACGACGTTTAAATCGTTTTGGTTTTTCCTTTGAACAAGCTGGTGATGTGATTGACTATCATGGTGACCGTGCCTTGTTTTATTTACCAGCCGATAAATTTTATGCCGATTTAAACCCAGAATTGTTGGAGTTATATCATGGCATTTCAACCACGTTGGATCAGCAACTGAAAATGATCCCTTATGCCGATCCTACTGATAGATAGTTATTCCGTGGCTAGAATCGCAATACCTTGGCGGTAGCCGATACCGCCATTACCATGGACTAAACCAAATTGCTGTGGACTATCCATTAATTGATGGTACATGGTAATTAAGCCATTGAGCGCTGGGTTATTCCATGGTGCTCTGGCCAAGTTCATCCCACCGGTTACCGTGATTAAATGTTGATTTAAAAATTCAGGTATTTGCGATAATGAGGTGACCATTCCGGTATTGATCAAAAAAGCCAAAGGCACAACCGGATAACAAGTATAAACTTCCATCAACGCGTTGTTATCAGAGACTAGTTGCTTAAAATTTACGGCTGCTTGCTGGCATGCCGCTTGGTAAGCAGCTTGTAAATGTTGATACTGTGCGATTAACGCTAACTGCTTTGGTTCATCAATATCTAATAACCCCAATCCAATCCCTGCGACATTAACAACAGTAGATGGTTTAAGGTTTAACCGTTCAACTAAATTTGTGCTACATAATAATAAACGACCATTAAAATCAACCAAAGGGTTGGCGCAATCAACCCCACGAAATAGCTCCGTCACATGATTAAACCATTTAGCTGCTGGTGGCGAAAAGTGAGCGCGTTGTTGTTGGTGGGCAAGTGTGTGGCTTTGGCTGTAGTTTTCAAAAAGTGCTGAGGCCAGTGTTAAAAATTGTTGGTCGTTTGTATGATGTTGCCCAATAAATTGCTGAGCTAATTGATTATAAAGATCGGCAATGGAAGTTTCTGGATCATAAATTGACATCAGTTGATGGCGTTGGTCGCGATCATAACCAGTTTTTAATGGATCAAAACCACTGATGATAATAGCCTCATGTCCTTGGTTGAGCAGTTCTTGAGCGCGGTGCAGTGCTTGAATTGGGGCACAACCACTACGAAAATGATTTTTTTCTAGCTCACTGAACCAATCGATCGCTAACGGATCAATGGTTAAAATTGTCGGCTTAACTCCTAACTCTGAGATTGCTGAAAGACACTGGTCATAATATTTCTTATGGCTTGCTACTCGCCGATTATTATCTTGATCTATATCGGAAAATCCAGAAATTATATTTAATGTTAACATCAGTTTTTACTCCTTTTCTTTTTATAATCTTTATGTGAGCTGAGAAAATCTATTTTAGAGAGGATATCGACTCAGTCAATAATTGATGGCGTTTTTCAAGTAGAGTGCAGGGATAACTGGTCTTTAGAGGCTTGCAATAATAAAGCGGGATGTTAACTTTAGTATAAAAGAAGCTTTTAATTTTATTTAAAATGAAAATCCATAACATGGACGGTTTAATGCCAACACAGCAAGATGATAGTACCAATAAAATTATTGATACGACCAACTACCAATTACTGATGAAACAGTTAATTTCAATACCGGTTACCCATTGTTTTTCAATGATGGCCGAACATTTAGCGAAGATGCTTAATGTTCGTTTTGTGATTATTTCTGAATGTTATGATATGAGCTCCGATGTGGTTAAATCATTGGCATTTTGGAATACTGATCGGATTGTCCAAAATATTGAATATGATATTAAAGGTACCCCCTGTGAATTGATGTTTTCTGGGCAGGATTATTACCATGCTGATGATGCACAATCCATCTTTCCCGCCGATCCATTTTTTATTCAACACAACATCACGTCTTATATGGCGGTACCAATCCGAAGCACTAATGGCGAGATTATTGGCTTCATTGCGGTGATGGATTCTGAAACTATCGATAATAATATCAGCACTTTGCGCACTATTTTACTCTCCTATGCCGCGCGCACAGGAGTGGAAATTGAACGTTGCCGCACTCAAAACTCGATTGATGCCTTAACGAGAGGGTACCGCTTACCAATTGGTGATGATTTTTTTCCGCAGCTAGCGAAGATTATTGGTGATATATTTGATGTTGATTATGCCTTAATTGGTCGGTTGTCGGTTAATCAACAAATGATAAAATCTCATGCGGTTTATCACCGTGGCGAATTTTTAGAGCCAATCGAATATCCAGTGGCTAATACACCCTGCGAAACGGTGATAAAGCAACAATCAAGATCGTATCCTACTGACGTTCAAACACTGTTTCCTGAATTTAAATTATTGCAATATACTAATGCTAGCGGTTACATTGCGACGCCTCTCTTTGATTCAAATAATAATCCACTTGGCTTAATTATTATTGTCAATAAAAAGCCGATTCATCAGGCGAGCCGAATATTGCCCATATTGGAAGCGTTTGCCCAGAGGGCATCCTATGAAATTGAGCGACAAAAAAATAAAGATTTTGTGAAATATTATCATGAAATACTCTCATCATCAGATGATTTAATGGCATTTATTGATACTAATTACAGATATCAGGCATTGAATAGGGCGTATTGTCAAAAGTTTAATAAAACGATGGAGCAAATCCTATACCATACGGTGGCCGAACTTCATGGTGATAAAGTTTTTTACGGTGGATTAAAAAAGAGTTTAGATGCCTCACTGCTGGATGGTAAGTCATCTGTGACTGAGTTTACTAGATCGGGTCCCAATGGTAAGCCATTGTGGATTCAAGGGAAACATAACCCTGCATTTGATGCCGATGGTAATATTATTGGTGTTGCGGTGACGGCTCGCGATATAACGCCGCTTAAATTAATTCAACAAGCATTAGCCACCAGTGAGCAGCGCTTACAGTCGATGTATGATGACACGCCATCAATGTTCTTTACCATCAATGAAGAGTCTATTATTACCTCGGCCAACGTCTTTGGCGCTCAAGAACTTGGTTATCAGGTCGAAGAACTGATCGGTCGTGATGTTATTGAGCTATATCAACATGAGGATCAAGAAAAATTAGTTGGTTATATCAATAATTGTGTATTAGAGCAGCAAAGGGTCCACAGTTGGGAATTACGAAAAATCCATAAGTCAGGTAAGGTGATCTGGGTTAAGGAGTCGGCTCGAGTTGTCGAAAAACCGATGCAGAAAATTCAGTTGTTTATTGTCTCCGAAGACATTTCTGAAAAACATAAACTGTCGCAGAAACTGACCTACCAAGCTTCCCATGATTCCTTGACTGATTTATTAAACCGTCATGAATTTGAGCGGATTTTACAAGCGTTGCTCGACAACAGCAGTGAAAAAGACACTGAGCATATTTTATGTTTTCTCGATTTAGATCAGTTCAAATTGGTCAATGACTCATGTGGTCATTTAGCCGGAGACATTTTACTTAAAAACATTGCTGAAATACTAAAACTGAAAGTGCGTAAGAGCGATGTAGTGGCACGACTCGGCGGTGATGAATTTGCAATTTTAATGGAATTTTGCTCTTTAAAACAGGCCATTAATATTGCAGATGCTATTCGTCAGCTGATTCACGATTATAAGTTTATTTGGAAGAACACCAGCTATTCAATCGGGGTCAGTATTGGTGTCGCGATTATTAACAGCGAGACCGATACTATCACTAAAATCATGAGCGCTGCCGATGAGGCTTGTTATACGGCGAAAGAAGCAGGCCGTAATCGGGTTAATATATATCAAGAAAGCAATCAGGACATTAGTCGCCGTCGTGGTGAATTGGCTTGGGCGACGCGGATAAAAGACGCGATATGGGAAAATAAATTTTGTCTATATGCTCAAAAGATTTCGGCAATAGGCCCTAACAATGAAAAGCCAAGTTATGAGCTATTAATTCGTTTGCATGATGGCGGCCGAGTGATATTACCCGATGCCTTTTTGCCCGCGGCAGAGAGATACCATTTGTCGACTCGGATTGATGAATGGGTGGTCTTAAATGCGTTTAGGTGGTTAGCTAGCCCGGCGAGTCAGATCGATGAAATGGCTCATTGTGCGGTGAATTTGTCGGGATATTCACTCAGCGACGAAGATTTTTTAGAATATGTGATTTTTCAGTTCGAGCGCTACGGTCTTCCTGGGGATAAGATATGTTTCGAAATAACAGAAACAGCCGCTATTTCAAATTTAGCGGGTGCGACTCGTTTTATTGATGAATTTAAAAAACGGGGCTGTTTATTTGCCCTCGATGACTTTGGCAGTGGTGTGTCGTCGTTTGGCTATTTAAAGAATTTACCGGTAGATTTTGTTAAGATTGACGGTTGTTTTGTCACGGATATGGCAAACGATGCCATTGATTATGCGATGGTCCGGTCGATTAACGAGATAGCTCATGTCATGAATAAAAAAACCATTGCGGAATATGTTGAAAATGCAGCGACCTTAGAATGCCTTGAGCAAATCGGCGTTGATTTTGCCCAAGGACATTATATTGGCTTACCAGAAATAATTAACCAAGGTTAATTAAAAACTAGCGAGCATATTCGGTAAAATTAAATGATTTAAAGCGGCCTGCTTTAATAGGGTGGTCGCATTTTCAATATCTGGCGAGAAGTAGCGATCTTTATCGTAAAAATCAACTTCTTCACGCAGAATTAATTTAGCTTCTTCAATTTTTGCAGTCGATAACAATGGCGCTCTAAAATCCATGCCTTGGGCAGCTGCTAAGTATTCAATGGCCAATACGCCACGGGTATTTTCGCTCATATAGCGTAAACGACGTGCCGCAAACGTAGCCATAGAAACATGATCTTCTTGGTTGGCACTGGTTGGTAAGCTATCAACGGATGCCGGGTGAGCCAATGATTTGTTTTCGCTGGCGAGTGCAGCACTCGTTACCTGTGCAATCATAAAGCCAGAGTTAATACCGCCATTATCGACTAAAAATGCCGGTAATTTACTAATGCTGCTATCGATCAATAACGCCATACGACGCTCTGACATTGAGCCTATTTCAGCAATCACTAAGGCTAAGTTATCCGCAACAAAAGCGACTGGCTCTGCGTGGAAGTTACCGCCAGAAATAATATCGCCTTCATCAGCAAAGACTAATGGGTTATCCGTTACCCCGTTTGCTTCGACCCGTAATACTTCAGCGGCATGACGTAACTGCGTTAAGCAAGCACCCATCACTTGAGGTTGGCAACGTAAGCTATAAGGGTCTTGCACTTTGTCACAGTTTTGATGTGACTGACATAGTTCACTACTGTCCGTTAGCAAGTCGCGATAAATAGCGGCAGCATCTATTTGACCCTGCTGACCACGTACAGCATGAACACGAGCATCAAATGGGCTGCGAGAGCCTAAGGCTGCTTCTACGCTCATCGCACCAATCACACTGGCACTGGCATACAGATCTTCAGCATGGAACAAGCCTTCCAAGGCTAAAGCGGTAGAGGCTTGTGTACCATTAAGTAATGCTAATCCTTCTTTAGCGATCAGGATCATTGGCTCGAGACCGGCTATTTTTAAGCCTTCAGTTGCTGGCATCAGTTGGCCTTTGAAGCGTACTTCTCCTTCGCCTAATAACGCTGCACTCATGTGTGACAGTGGTGCTAAATCACCCGATGCACCCACCGAACCTTTTTCCGGTACGCAAGGATAGACCTGAGCACTGACCAATGTCATTAATGCTTCAATAACGACTAAGCGGATCCCTGAAAAACCCCGTGCTAATGAGTTAATCTTTAATGTCATCATTAAACGTACCGTAGCATCGCTCATGTATTTACCGGTACCGGCAGAATGCGATAGTACAATCGAACGCTGTAACTCTTCGAGTTTGTCTTTCGGAATACGAGTATTTGCTAATAAGCCAAAGCCAGTATTAATCCCATAAACGACGCGATCTTCAGCAATGATATCTTGTACCACAGCAGCACTTTTATTAATGGCCGCGGTCGCACTAGGAGCAAGGGATAGCGAGATCGGATGACGACTAATGTGTCTTAACTGACTTAAGGTCAAGAGACCTGGGGTAATTTGTAATTTATCCATTATTTTTCTACTTGTTGATTAATCATTGGAAGATCTAAACGTTGTTCAGCGGCGCACTTGCGCGCTATTTCATAACCGGCATCGGCATGACGCATGACGCCCGTTGCCGGATCGTTCCACAGCACGCGGCTGATCCGTTCGCCAGCTTCGTCGCTGCCATCAGCGACAATGACGACGCCAGAGTGTTGGCTAAAGCCCATACCGACACCGCCACCATGGTGTAATGATACCCAAGTTGCGCCACTGGCCGTGTTTAATAAGGCATTCAGTAATGGCCAATCTGACACTGCGTCAGAGCCATCAAGCATCGATTCTGTTTCACGATTCGGTGAAGCTACCGAGCCAGAGTCTAAATGATCGCGACCAATAACCACTGGTGCAGATAATTCACCACTCTTAACCATCTCGTTGAATGCTGTCGCTAAACGGGCACGGTCTTTTAAACCAACCCAACAAATACGGGCTGGTAGCCCTTGGAATTGAATACGCTCGCGCGCCATATCAAGCCAGTTGTGAAGGTGTGGGTTATCAGGGATCAGCTCTTTGACTTTTTGATCGGTTTTATAAATATCTTCAGGATCACCAGACAGAGCAACCCAACGGAATGGACCAATGCCTTCACAGAATAACGGACGGACATAAGCGGGAACAAAACCTGGGAAATCAAACGCATTTTCAACACCCGCTTCATAGGCCATTTGGCGAATGTTATTACCATAATCAACCGTCGGCGCACCACGTTGTTGAAAAGTCAGCATAGCCTTAACTTGGACTGCCATTGAGTCTTTAGCGGCTTTAACCACACCGGCTTCATCGACTAGGCGTTGTTTAGCGGCATATTCCATGGTCCAGCCCTGTGGTAAATAACCATTAAGTGGATCATGGGCGCTGGTTTGGTCGGTTACTATATCGGGAGTGACATTACGATCAACTAAGTCACTAAACACATCGGCGGCGTTACCGACTAAGCCGACGGAAATTGCTTCACCTTGGGCAATAGCGTCGTTAATGAAGGTTAATGCTTGGTCGAGGCTGGTGGCTTTTTTATCGACGTAGCCCGTTTCTATCCGGTAATCAATACGAGTTTCATCGACATCGATCGCTAACATACAATAACCTGCCATGGTCGCTGCTAATGGCTGTGCACCACCCATACCACCGAGGCCACCGGTTAAGATCCATTTGCCCTTAGCTTGTCCGTCGAAATGTTGACGTGCCATTTCCACGAAAGTTTCGTAGGTGCCTTGAACAATGCCCTGAGAGCCAATATATATCCAAGAACCTGCGGTCATTTGGCCATACATCATTAACCCTTTACGGTCTAATTCGTTAAAATGCTCCCAGTTAGCCCAGTTAGGGACTAAGTTTGAATTAGCAATTAACACGCGCGGTGCATTGGTGTGTGTCTTGAATACGCCGGCGGGTTGTCCTGATTGCACCAGCAACGTTTCATCATCTTCTAAACGTTGCAGTGTTTCAATAATTTTGTCATAACATGCCCAATTACGAGCTGCACGACCAATCCCACCATAAACCACTAACGATTGTGGGTGTTCCGCAACCATGGGGTCGAGATTATTCATGAGCATCCGCATGGGTGCTTCGGTAAGCCAGCTTTTACAAGTTAACTTAGTGCCTGTTGGCGCGTGAATCACGCGACTGTTATCGATTCTATTATCATTACTCATAGCTAATGATCCTTAAATTATGTCGAAACGTTGAAGCGGCCACCTAATCTAAAGCGACTGCTTGGATGGATTAATCGCGCAAAACTTACCACGCCTTTAGAGCTAAACGTCCGACGTTTTATCTCAAGGCAAGGCTCATTGGGTGCAAGTTGTAATTGGTTGATGATTTCTTGTACAGGCATTGTTGCTTCAATAATATGTTCAGCCTCGGTCAGAGGTGCTGCTTTGCTTAATATTTCATGGGGCGTTAAGCAGTTAAAATCATTGGTTAAGTAGTTTGGCACCATGGCAGGATTGACATAACGGTGCTCTAGTTGGACCGGTAGTTTGTTCTCTAAGTGAATGAGAGATGAAAAGTAAACCGTGTCACCTGCTGTAAGCCCTAAGGTGATTGCGACTTCTTGATCGGCCTCACGCTGTTCGAGCAGTAAAATTTTGACTGAATATTGATGACCACGTTGGCGGATTTCATCACTAATATTTTTAATTTCTAATGCTGACGATTGTGATTTTAGGGTGGCAACAAAAGTTCCTCGACCTTGACTACGCACTAATACGGCGGTGTCACATAATTCGGTGAGTGCGCGCCGAGCAGTCATACGGCTGCAATTAAATTGCTGGGCAAGGGCATTCTCCGATGGTACTTTAGAATTCTCTGGCCACACTGACATTTCAATTTGGCGATAAATGAATTGTTTAATTTGTTCGAATTTAGCAATGGCCATCGGGTTAGCTTGAGGTTAATTATAAGATGCTTTATAAAATCTCACATTAAACTTGTATATACAAGTGCTGGCGGGTATTATTTATTCAAATTTTTGATAAATAAAAAATAGGTTTTTTATGTCTATGATAAATAACACTGAATTCGATAGCGTCTGGCTTGATGTTAATCTTGCCACTATCAATAATGATGATTATGGGATCATAGAAAATGCTGCCATTGCGATTAAAGATGGCAAAATTGCCTGGCTTGGCCCTAGAGCGAAACTGCCATCATTCGATGTGTTAGCGACCCCGACTTATCAAGGTAAGGGCGGTTGGATAACCCCTGGTTTAATCGATTGCCATTCTCACCTGGTGTATGGTGGTAACAGAGCCAGTGAATTTGAGATGAGGCTCGAGGGTGCAAGTTATCAAGATATTGCCAATGCTGGTGGCGGGATTGTGTCTACGGTGAAAGCGACACGTCAAGCCGATGAAGAAACGCTTTACGTGGGGGCTAAAAATAGATTGAATGCCTTGATGAAAGAGGGAGTCACCACGGTTGAGATTAAATCAGGTTATGGTTTAGATACCGCGACTGAAATAAAAATGTTACGGGTCGCTCGGTTATTAGCACAACATCATCCGGTCGATATTAAAACGACATTTTTAGGGGCACATGCTTTACCGCCTGAGTTTAAAGATGCTCCCGAAGCTTATATCGATTTAGTCTGCGGTGAAATGATTGAGCAAGTGGTTGCTGAAAACCTGGCGGATGCAGTTGATGCGTTTTGTGAATCTGTTGGTTTTAGTCTAGCGCAAACTAAACGGGTATTTGATGCGGCTCAAAAGCATAATTTACCGATTAAACTCCATGCTGAGCAGATGTCTAATTTGGGTGGCAGTGAGTTAGCGGCTAGCTATCAAGCATTGTCGGTTGATCATATTGAATATCTGGATGAAGAGGGAGTTAAGGCGATTGCTGCATCTGGCACCGTTGCGGTTGTGCTACCAGGGGCTTTTTATTTTTTACGAGAAACCAAACTACCGCCTTTTGATTTGTTGCGTCAATATAAGGTGCCAATGGCTATCGCTACTGATTCGAATCCCGGTTCTTCACCATTATGTTCATTACAATTAATGCTCAACATGGCATGCACTCTGTTTCGAATGACCCCCTTTGAGGCCTTAGCTGGAGTGACCATTAATGCGGCGAAAGCACTTGGAATATCTGAAAACGTTGGGTCGCTAACAGTAGGTAAGCAAGCAGATTTGGTACTGTGGGATATTGAACACCCTGCCCAGTTGTCTTATCAATTTGGGGTTAATCCATGCTTGCAAGTTATTAAAGCTGGCAAAATTGTCGGCTAATGATCATGGAATAACACTGCAATAAAACTGATAACGATCAATAATTGATAAATGTTAATAGGCTACTATGCGTAACTTGTTAGCAATAATACAATTAAAAAGGGTTGTCCCATGCTTCATTCGTTTAAAGGTGCTCGAAACTTACTGAGTTTATTTGATGATCAGCAGCAGCAGCAATTGTTAGATTCAGCCAAAACCATTCATTTGGTTGCTAATCAAATGCTGTTCACTAAAGATGATCCCGCCACTCACTTCTACCTCGTAAAGCGGGGTCAGGTTAAACTTTTTAGAGTAACACCTGCAGGTGACGAGAAAGTCTTTCATTTGTTCTCTCCGGGCGGTTGGATTGCAGAAATGGCGATGTTTTTACCAACACCTAGTTATCCGATGAATGCGCAGACCGAAGTGGCGACTGAATTGTTGGTGGTTAAACGTGAGGTGTTATTGTCGATTGTTGAGAGCTCACCGAAGCTCGCTTGCCAGTTACTCGGGTTTATGAGCACCAAAATATTCGCTTTAGTCAACAATGTCGATAAATTAACCTTCATTAATGCCAGTCAACGTTTAGTGCTGCACCTTGGTCACTTGTATCAGTTGCAAGGGGTTGACAATAATAAGGTAAAGTTGCAGGAACCGAAGCGAGTCTTGGCGAGCCAATTAAATATTACCCCAGAGACTTTTTCTCGAATTTTACGCAAATTTAAAACTCAGGGACTTATCGAGGAAAAAGGCGATTCGATAATTTTGCTCGATAAAGAAACATTATGCAGCGAAGTGGAATTAACCGCTGAGATTTTTCAGATTTAATCAGATTGGTATTAGCTATATTTAACTTGACGATATCAATTCGGTTGCGAATATAAAAAAAGGAGCCATTGGGCTCCTTTTTCATTAATAATCAATGATTACTTAGCCTTTGGGCTTTTCATTGATTTAAAGAACTCATCGTTGGTCTTAGTCATTGCTAAGCGGTCAATAAGGAACTCAGCCGCTTCAACTTCACCCATTGGATGAACGATTTTACGGATAATCCAGTTCTTTTGTAGTTCGTCAGGCTTAGTTAATAGCTCTTCGCGACGAGTACCAGAACGGGTAATATCGATAGCAGGGTAAATACGACGCTCAGCAATCTTACGACTTAAGTGCAGTTCCATGTTACCAGTACCTTTAAATTCTTCGTAGATAACTTCATCCATTTTAGAACCTGTATCGACTAACGCAGTAGCGATGATAGTTAAGCTGCCACCTTCTTCGATATTACGTGCTGCACCAAAGAAACGTTTTGGACGGTGTAGAGCGTTGGCATCAATACCACCAGTTAATACTTTACCTGATGATGGAATAACCGTGTTGTACGCACGCGCTAAACGGGTAATTGAATCAAGTAAGATAACCACGTCTTTTTTGTGCTCAACAATACTTTTGGCTTTTTCAATGACCATTTCAGCCACTTGTACGTGACGACTTGCTGGTTCATCAAAGGTAGAAGCAATAACTTCTCCCTTAACTAGGCGACGCATTTCTGTTACTTCTTCCGGACGCTCATCAATAAGCAATACCATCAGGTAAGCTTCAGGATTGTTAGTCGCGATTGATTGTGCAATGCTCTGTAGTAGCATTGTTTTACCAGCTTTTGGTGGTGCAACGATTAATCCACGTTGACCTTTACCAATCGGTGATGATAAATCAATAATACGAGCGGTTAAATCTTCTTTACTACCGTTACCACGTTCTAAACGAAAACGTTCAGTCGGGTGAATCGCCGTTAAGTTTTCAAATAAGATCTTATTACGTGAGTTTTCTGGGGTATCAAAGTTAACTTCACGTACTTTAAGTAGTGCGAAGTATCGCTCGCCATCTTTTGGCGGACGAATTTTTCCAGCGATAGTGTCACCAGTACGCATGCTGAAGCGACGAATTTGGCTAGGTGAAACGTAAATGTCATCAGGGCCAGCAAGGTAAGATGCGTCAGAACTACGTAAGAAGCCGAAGCCATCTTGTAGTATTTCTAAAACGCCGTCACCGAAGATGTCTTCTCCGCTTTTTGCATGTGCTTTTAAAATAGCGAAAATGATGTCTTGTTTACGGGCACGGGCTAAGTGGTCTAGTCCCATCGATTCGGCGATTGAGAAAAGCTCAGAAATCGTCTTTTGCTTCAGTTCGGTTAGATTCATATTTGAAGGGTCTTTAGAAAAAAGTCATTTCGACTTATTTAAATTATTGGATATAGGAGTGTCAAACTTGAGTCAGTATTGACAGGCGCGAAGTTATTTCGATGAATAAAGTAGCATCAAATTTAGATAGGGTAAAGAAATAAAGGTACATTTTAGTAAAATGTACCTTTATTAGTCATTATACTTAGATATTTTCTTCCACGAACTCAATTAATTGAGTTTTAGAAAGAGCGCCAACTTTAGTCGCTGCAACCGCACCATCTTTAAATAAAAGTAGGGTTGGAATACCGCGAATCCCATATTTAGGGGCTGTTTCGCTATTTTGGTCAACGTTTAATTTGCCAATAACTAGCTTGCCCGCTAATTCTTTTGATACTTCGTCAAGGATTGGTGCAATCATTTTACAAGGTCCGCACCATTCAGCCCAAAAATCAACTAGAACAGGAAGTTCTGACTTTAATACATCTTGTTCAAAGCTGCTGTCAGTTAGCTGAATAATAGTGTCGCTCATAATGTTCTCCGTGGAATTAAATTAATCAAAGGAATATCTCCTTCGGTATAATGCAAATATGAGGGCATTGAAGACAATGTTCAACCCCTAATTATTATTTTAATCAACTTATTTGAAACAATTCAGTTTTTTTACAAAAGACCTGATATGCTAGCCTGATGAAAAATACACACTTAACAGATACTAAATTTGAGCAGTTTGATCTGGCTGACTCGTTACAAAGCGCCTTATCTTCGGTTGGTTATACTCAATGTACACCTATTCAAGCAGAGAGTTTGCCGTTTTTATTACAAGGTAAAGATATTGCTGGCCAGGCTCAAACGGGTACTGGTAAAACATTAGCCTTTTTGGTGGCGACATTTAATCACCTATTAACTCATCCTGCTGCTGAAAATAAAAAATCAAATCAAGTACGTGCCATCATTCTGGCTCCTACGCGTGAGTTAGCGATCCAAATTCATAAAGATTCCATGCCACTAGCGAAAGCAACCGGTTTGAAATTAGCATTGGTGTATGGTGGTGATGGTTACGATAAGCAAATTGCTGATGTTCAGGCGGGTGCTGATATTGTTGTGGCAACGACCGGACGCTTAATCGATTTTATGAAGCAGGGCATTATTGATTTAAGTTGTGTTCAAGCGGCTGTATTAGACGAAGCGGATCGGATGTTTGATCTAGGATTTATTAAGGATATTCGTTATATTTTTCAGCGGATGCCTGAAGCTAAGCAGCGTTTAAATATGTTATTTTCAGCGACATTATCTTTTAAGGTTCGTGAGTTAGCCTACGATAATATGAATGAGCCTGAGCACATTGAGATAGCGCCTGAACAAAAAACCTCGGCGAATGTTCAAGAGGAAATATTTTATCCATCCAATGACGATAAGATTCCATTATTGCTAACGCTAATGGAAGATGAATGGCCAGATAAAGCCATTGTTTTTGCTAATATGAAGTATCGTTGTGAAGAGGTTTGGGGCTATTTGGCCGCCGATGGTCATCGGGTTGGTTTATTGACTGGTGATGTGCCGCAGAGAAAACGCTTAAAAATTCTTGAGGAATTCACTCGTGGTGATATTGATATTTTAGTGGCGACCGATGTTGCCGCTCGTGGTTTGCATATATCTGATGTAACTCATGTCTTTAACTTCGATCTACCTGATGATGCGCAAGATTATGTGCATCGCATTGGCCGTACTGGCCGTGCTGGTGCTTCTGGCCATTCAATTAGTTTTGCCTGTGAGCAATTTGCACTAAACTTACCAGCAATCGAAGAGTATATCGCTCACCAAATTCCGGTGAGTAATTATGATCAAGATGCATTATTAACCGATATCAAAGCACCGGTTAAGCAACATCGACCACGTAAAAAAGATGGCGGCAACAAGAATTTTAGCAAGCGTCACAATGGCCCTAAAGGCCAGCATAAACGTGATCATCATCGAGAACGTCAATACTCATAATTGATGGACAACAATAACGGCACCCTGCGGGTGCCGTTTTTTTTTAAGGATAAATTAGTGACTCAATTTAGCGATTGTTATGCGGCGATAGATCTTGGTTCTAATAGCTTCCACATGATGATAGTGCGCAATGTAAATGGCGTTCCCCATACTATTGCTAAAGTTAAACGCAAGGTAAGGCTGGCTGCAGGGCTTAATCCAGCTAATGATCTCAGTTTAGAAGCCATGGAGCGAGGTTGGCAATGCTTAGCCTTATTTGCTGAGCGGTTAAGGTTAATCCCAGTAAATAATATAAAAATTGTTTCGACAGCGACTTTGCGGTTAGCCACTAATGCTCAGGAATTTTGCGATCGAGCTAATGAAATTCTTGGTCAACCTATTGATATTATTAGTGGCGATCAAGAGGCTTCACTCATTTATCATGGCATGGCAGTCACTAGTGGCGGCGAAGGTAAGCGGCTTATTATTGATATTGGTGGCGCGAGTACTGAGCTTATCTTAGGCCAGGGTTTTGAGCCGATAATATTAAACAGTTTAAATATGGGTTGTGTTAGTTGGTTAGATCGTCATTTTGGTGATCGAGCGCTTAGTGCTAGTAATTTTGAGCATGCAATTAAAGCGGCTGCTGCGGTACTCGGGCCCGTTAAATCTGATTACCTATCTCACCAATGGCAGTTATCACTCGGGGCTTCTGGTTCTATTCAAGCTGTTCAAGAGGTGTTAATTTTCCAAGGTTTGAATGAAAAAATAACCCTCGAAAAACTAGAACTGTTACTTAAACAGACCATCGACTGCGGTTGCCAGAAAAACCTTAATATTAAAGGGTTAAAAGAAGAACGTAAGCCGGTTTTTGCCAGTGGTTTAGCAATACTCATTATGTTATTTCGTGAGTTGTCTATCGATGTGATGGTGGCGTCTGGCGGCGCTTTACGTGAAGGGTTAATCGCCCAGCTAATTGCATTGCCGCAAGTGGATAACTTGGCATTAGCCACGGTCAAAACTTTACAGCAGCAATACGACATCGATATCATTCAAGCGGAGCAAGTGAGTCAAGTCGCTTTGACGCTTGCGGTGCAGTTAGGTGGCTTTAAAGATCAAGATCTCGAATTACTCAACTATAGTGCAATGTTGCATGAAATTGGTTTAACGATTCGTTATTTAGATGCGAATGAGCATGGTGGTTATTTAATTAATCACCTGACGATGCCCGGTTTTAGTATTGAGCAACAACGCCTAGTTAGTGGATTAATTGCTAATTATAAAAATTCAATTCAACTCGGTTTATTAGCCAAACAAGCTTGGTGTGGTATCGCTGTTGCGACGCGTTTGATGAATATTCTGCGCTTGGCAGTGATTATCACGGGCCGTTATCAGGGCGCGCGGGTCAAAGAGATATCCATTAGCCAGCAGGACGAGCAATTACAATTGCAGATCAGTGAAAATTTAACTAAGCATCATCCACTACTGATGGCTGAGTTAAATTTAGAATTGCAATAGCTGCAATTAACTTGCTTTAAAGCCGATTCTAAAATCTCCCCAGTGCTCGCCTTGAACAAATATCGGGACGGAAAAATCATGCATAATTTCGCCAGTATCTCGCTTGTAAGTTTGCAATAAAAATTTATCCGTATGTCGACCACAACGAATGCCGTTGGGATCGTTAAACATCCGTTTGGTGCCGTTATTTATCATAAATAATTTCACTGAATTCTTGTCGCAAGGGTTCTTGAATCGATGGTAAATTTTGGTCGGTAAAACGATCAAAGTTTGTGGTGAATTTTTTAATTTGACTTTTAGCATAAAAGAAAATAGGGGGTAGATAATTGTACTTTAGTCGGTTAATGCAAACGATTATCGTATTATAAACTGAATTTTAATAGGAAATAATGACCGCCTCATAATTTCGGATTTTTATTGACTTAATTTTTGAACAAGATATAGTTTACCCATCTAGACGGCTAAACGTCTATTTTTGTTCTAAATTGAGGTACTAAGGGAAAACTATGGCTATTCATCACGCGCAACACATCGAATCGTTTAATCAATTACCAACTGATTTAAAAAATCAGCTGGGGGTTTCATTTGAATTTTTCCCACCCTCGACTCCTGAGATGGAGCAAACCCTGTGGAATAGTGTTAAGCGGCTTGAAAGTCTTGATCCGAAATTTGTGTCGGTGACTTACGGGGCGAATAGTGGCGTGCGTGACCGAACTCATGCGGTGATTTCTAAAATTCAGCAACAAACTAATCTAATTGCTGCGCCACACTTAACTTGTATTGATGCTACGGGCCAAGAGCTTGATGATTTAGCCAAAGACTATTGGCAGCAAGGAATTAAAAGTATTGTTGCGCTGCGTGGCGATGTGCCTGATGATGCTAAAAGTGCGCCCCAGATTTATGCGGCAGACTTAGTCGCGCGATTAAAAAAAGTGGCTGATTTTGATATTTCAGTGGCTGCATATCCCGAAACTCACCCCGATGCCCGTAGTGCGCAAGCTGATATCATTAATCTTAAGCGTAAAATAGATGCCGGCGCTAACCGCGCAATCACTCAATTTTTCTTCGATGCTGACACTTATTTGCGCTTTAGAGATCGAACATTAGCCGCCGGTATCGATGTGGATATTGTCCCAGGCATTCTACCGGTGACTAACTTTAAGCAATTACAAAAATTTTCTGGCTTCACTAACGTCTCGATTCCAACTTGGATGCATCGATTATACGATGGTTTAGATCACGACCAAACCACCCGTAATATGATTGCAGCGAGTAGCTCAATTGACTTGGTTAAAGTGTTAGCCAAAGAAGGCGTAAAAGACTTTCATTTTTACACTCTTAATCGTGCAGAGTTAAGTTACGCCATTTGTCATGCTATTGGTGTTAGGCCTAATCTGAGCCAAAAAATTATTGCTGCTTAGGATCTGTGGTTAACCATTTCATTAAATTAGGATACTGATATTGGTATTTTAACCATGTTGCTGTTGCACTACTATCGATCAATTTGGACTCTCGACCGCCAAAATTCTCAAATTGTGGTGGGATCAATGTTAGCTGTTCAGCGGCCATTTGATAAAATTGGCGTCTAGTTGGGTGACTAGGCGCGCATCCCAAGTGCACTTTACCCCAACTATTTTGCATAATAATAGATTTAATGAGTCCAATACAGTCTTGTTGATGGATCATATTAACGACGGATTCTGGATTAATAACCGCTGTTTTTCCTGCTAAAAAACGTCCGGGGTGACGAATCGAATTGATCAAGCCACTAAGGCGTAACACACTATTTTTATTCTGATTGTCTAGCACTAAGTGTTCAAACTTCACCATGTCGATTGCGGATGTCGTTACGGCTTTTGTTGGACTAATCTCACTGATCTTTCCGGTGCTATCACCATAAACAGAACTAGAGCTGATAAATAAAATATGTTGAATGTTGATGGCTTTCCCAAGTTTAAGTAATTGCTCTAGTTGATAAAAATAATTATTTTCATCACGTTTGGGGGGAATTGAGATAATCATTACTTCGTGACTTTCGAGTTTATTGATCAGATCAGGTGCGAGTTTTTGTTGTGCGATGAGTTGGATGACGGGCAGCAGCGTTGAGTTAAGCTGTTGTGCTTTATCAACATTAGTAGTGGTTGCGATAACTCGATGACCTTGCTGCTGTAGTTGTTGTGCCAATGGCCAACTAAGCCAACCGCTCCCAATGATTAAAATATTTTTCATTATCAGATTTTCTTATAATAAATATTATCAATACTTATGCATTTTTGTTGCATAAATATTTTAATGTGGTTATATTGGACTTGTTGGCAATTTTGCCTTAATTCTTATTTTCAGAAAAGTGCAAATGACCCAATACATCTCTTCATATCATGTAAGACCTTTGCGACGACGATAGGTGTAGTCCCTATTGTTCGTCGGCTTTTTTCTATGCCATTCTATATTTAATTATCAATTACAGTGAATCCTTATCTATGATCAATATTGCCATTATTGGAGCTAGCGGCTACACAGGTGCTGAAATGTGTCTGTTGGTTGAGCGTCATCCTCTATTAACTGTCTCTGGGATCTATGTTTCCGAGGGCAGTGAAGATAAAAATAAACCACTTTGTGAATTATACCCTCAGTATAGTGGGGTATTAAATTACCAACTTCAAGGATTGTCATCAACGGCAATTACTGAGATTAAACAGTCCTGTGATGGCGTTGTATTAGCGACGAGTCACGAAGTTAGTCATCAATTGGCCGCCGATTTTTATCGCGCTGGTTTGTCAGTATTTGATTTATCGGGTGCTTATCGATTTAGCGATCCTAAATATATTAGCCAATTTTATGGTTTTGAACATCAATATCCACAGTTATTGACCGAAGCTGTTTATGGTTTGGCGGAGTGGAATGAAGCGGCGATTAAACAAAGCAAACTAATTGCAGTACCTGGCTGTTATCCAACTGCGTCGTTGTTGGCATTAAAACCATTACAGCATAATCATTTGCTCGACTCTAATCAGTGGCCAGTCATTAACGCGGTCAGTGGTGTTACTGGAGCTGGCCGTAAAGCATCGATGGTCAATAGTTTTTGTGAAGTGAGTTTAACGCCCTATGGGGTGTTAGGGCATCGCCATCAACCTGAAATTTCAACCCAATTGGGTGCGCCAGTCATTTTTACGCCGCATTTAGGTAATTTTAAGCGCGGTATTTTGGCGACGATCACCGTCAAGCTCAATCCCGATGTTACAGAACAAATGATCAACCAAGCCTATGGCGTTTATGACAATCAACCGATGGTCAGAATGCGTAAAACCGGTTGGCCTAAGATCGATCAGGTGGCGGGCACCCCCTTTTGTGATATTGCGTGGCAATTTGATCCAATCAGTCATCATTTGGTGGTGGTTGCAGCGATTGATAATCTACTTAAAGGAGCTGCGGCTCAAGGGTTACAGTGTCTACTCATTCATTTTGGTTTAAAGGAGTGATTGCGATGAGACAACCTTTGATTATTAAAGTTGGTGGGGCACTATTGGAATCTATTGAGGCCCAAAATCAGCTATTTGGGGTTATTGCTCAAATTAAGCAGCAGGGAGTGTCAATTGTTTTAGTTCACGGCGGCGGTTGCTTAGTGGAAAGCTGGCTAAATCAAGCGGGTTTTAAGAGTGAAAAACTCGATGGTTTACGGATCACACCACCGGATCAAATAGAATTAGTGACGGGCGCGCTTGCCGGTGCGGCTAATAAAAAGCTAGTCGCTAGAGCTAAGGCTAATCAGTTAAATGCGGTTGGCTTAAGTTTAGGCGATGGTGATATGGTTAGTGCTAGTCAGGTGAGTCCTGAGCTTGGACAGGTCGGTCAATGTTTACCGCTAGAAAATACCTTGCTAACGATTTTGATGGCTAAGGATTATTTACCGATTATTAGTTCGATAGCTTGTGACAGTAACGGTGAGCTGCTCAATGTTAATGCTGATCAGGCGGCGCAACAAATCGCTCAGCTGCTCCAAGGGAAACTAGTGTTGTTATCTGACGTTGCCGGGGTGTTAGATGGAAATAAGCAGCTAATTAATCAGCTTAATCAACAATATGCCCTAGAATTAATGGCAAGTGGGGTGATTGACGGTGGCATGAAAGTGAAAGTTGAAGCGGCATTCGCAACGGCAAATGAACTTAATGATTCCATTGTGATCGCCAGTTGGCAGCAACCCGAGCAATTAATCGCACTGATCAATGGTAAAAAATGTGGCACCTTAATTGAGCCAAATTAAATTTAAATAGAGAATAATTATGGATAAAATTTCACATTTCTTAACCCTAAAGGATTTAACCCAAGCGCAATTTTTAGGATTAATTGAGTTAGCTAAACAAGTTAAAACAACCCCAGAAAAATTTAATCAGGCATTGGTTGGCAAAAGTTTGGTGACTTTATATGAAAAACCATCGCTGCGAACCCGTGTTAGTTTCGATATTGGTATCGCTAAGCTTGGCGGCCATAGTGTTTATTTGGATCAAAATAATGGTGCGTTAGGTAAGCGTGAGTCAGTGGCTGATTTTGCCAAAAACATTTCTTGTTGGGCCGATGGTATAGTGGCACGTACTTTTAGCCATAAAACGGTGGAAGATTTAGCTGAATTTGGCTCGGTGCCGGTGATCAACTCATTGAGTGATATGTATCATCCTTGTCAGGCATTAGCCGATTTTTTAGCCCTAGCCGAGCAATTTGACGATTTGAGTCTAATTAAATTAGTTTATATTGGTGATGGTAATAATGTGACCCATTCATTGATGATTGCTGCGGCATTGGCTGGCGTTGAAATGGTGGTGATCTGTCCTGAGGGACACTTCCCCGATGGTAAGGTAGTGCAAGATACCCAAGCGTTGGCAAAATCTCACGGTGGTTCGTTATTACTCTCGACGGAGCTATCAGCAGCAAAAGGGGCCGATGCGGTCTACACTGATACTTGGATCTCAATGGGTGATGCGATAAATTATGATGAGATAAAAGAAAAATTCTTGCCCTATCAGGTTAATCGGCAATTGATGACATCTTTAGGTGATGGTTACTTTATGCATTGCCAGCCTGCCCATATTGGACAGGAAGTAACTCAAGATGTTTTTGATGGCCAAAACTCGCTGGTGTTAACGCAAGCAGAAAATAGAATGCATGCACAAAATGCAGTAATGATTAGTTTATTAAGTTAAAAATTAAGTAAGGAATAACAATGGCAGCTTTATGGGGTGGACGTTTTTCACAACCAGCAGATCAACGGTTTAAATCATTTAATGATTCATTAAGATTTGATTATCGTTTAGCAAAACAAGATATTATTGGTTCAATTAGTTGGTCTCGTGCCTTGTTGCAAGTGAATGTTTTGACTGCAAGTGAGCAGCAAGAACTGGAAGCGGCATTGAATGAGTTAGGGGAGTTAGTAGTTAACAATCCAGAGAAAATATTGCAAAGCGATGCCGAAGATATTCATAGTTGGGTCGAAATGCAACTCATCGACAAAGTGGGTGATCTCGGTAAAAAACTTCACACTGGGCGTAGTCGAAATGACCAAGTTGCCACTGATTTAAAATTATGGTGTAAAGAGCAAGCCGTTGAGTTGAGTGAACTTATGGTTAAATTACAGCAGGCACTGCTAGATTTAGCTATTCGTGAACAAGATACTGTGATGCCTGGTTATACTCACTTACAACGAGCTCAGCCGATTAGTTTTGGTCATTGGTGTTTGGCCTACGTTGAAATGTTCGATCGTGATTTGAGTCGAATGCGTGACACCGCAGCGCGTTTAGATCGCTGCCCATTAGGTTCTGGCGCATTGGCCGGCACGGCTTATCCGATCGATCGCCATGCCTTAGCCCGAGATTTAGGCTTTAAACAGGCGACATTAAATAGCCTTGATTCAGTGTCGGATCGCGATCATGTGTTGGAGCTGTTATCTGACGCTAGCATTTCGATGATGCATTTATCGCGGATGGCTGAAGATTTAATTTTCTTTAATTCCGGCGAAGCAGGGTTTATCGAGTTAGCTGATAATGTGACTTCGGGCTCTTCGTTGATGCCGCAGAAAAAAAATCCAGATGCACTCGAACTTATTCGTGGCAAAACTGGCCGAGTATTTGGCTCGCTTAGTGCCATGATGATGACATTAAAAGCACTGCCTTTAGCCTACAATAAGGACATGCAAGAAGATAAAGAAGGATTATTTGATGCACTAGATAATTGGGGGGACTGTTTATCGATGGCTGCTCTGGTATTGGAAGGATTGCAAACCAATAAGCCTCAAATGCTAGCGGCTGCGCAACAGGGTTATGCTAACTCGACTGAACTGGCTGATTATCTCGTATCAAAAGATATTCCATTTAGAGAAGCACATCATATTGTTGGAGAGGTAGTGGTTGCTGCAATTGCTGAACAACTACCACTAGAAGATTTTACTTTAGAACAGCTGAAAATCTTCTCATCAGTGATTGAAGCGGATGTTTATCAGCATTTAACCATTGATGCATGTTTAGCTAAACGTGAAGTGTTAGGTGGTACATCGTTATCGAGTGTGATGTCAGCATTAGATAGACAGCGTGGTGTGGGTGATGAGTTTACCTCGCCTGAGGTTGTTGGTGGCACTGCCGATGGTCAAGTGAAAAATGCGATGGGAAATGTCCAACAGCGTTTGAATGCACACAAAGCCATGCTAATGAATATCAGACCGGCTAAATTATCAGATGTCGATAGTATCACGGCTATTCTTGAGGGCTGTTCACAAAAAGGTGAGATCTTACCCCGTAGTCGTTTTGATGTCTTAAATAGTATATTGGACTTCTCCGTCGCTGAAGATGAACAAGAAAAAATGGTGGGTTGTGCGTCATTATATATTTATGGTACCGGTTTAGCTGAAATCCGTTCGTTAGGGATTGATACCGGAGAATATTTTGAGCACACCAAAGGACTGATTGATCATATGTTGGCGAAAGCGAGTGAATTAGGGGTTGCACAAGTGATTGTACTGACTAAATCGCCAGAGCTGTTTAATCAATTTGGTTTTAATGAAGTGGCCAGCGCCAGCTTACCTGATCAAGTGCTTAAAGATTATGACGGCTGTCCTGCCGATTATGATTGTAACGAAGTGGCGATGGAATTTATCGTTAGCTAATCATTGATTTGATTATTGCTCTGCTGTTATGACGGCAGAGCAATAATTTGTTATGCTGTCTTGGCAGCCTTAGTGGCCTTTGCGTACTTATAAAGACCAATTAATGATGCACCAATCCAAAAAAATTCGATAACAACACTGGCCAAATTAAAGTTAAAGCACAAGCTTATTAACAATAATATCGCGCCACTTAAATTCATTATGTTATAACCTAATGATGTTGGTGACAGCTTTTCTAATTGTAATAGAAAAAATGCACCAACCACCAATATCGTACCTGACATGCCAATGATGTCATAAATTAAATTTGTCATTCTTAAACTCCAAACAAGTCTCGCTCATATGTGCTGGCCCTATCCTTGGGGTGAGCGATTCTCTATCCGTGAAACAGCTTGTCGTTGGTATTATACCAATCTGATTAAATGATTGCCCACTTGTGCTGGTTAAAATCAACGAATACTACGTTGCTTTCAATCCCAATAGCTTGCTATTGCTCAATCAAGCACCTTGCATTCATTAATTCTTCCAGCGCACAACAAGATCACAAACTTAATCAAATTGGTATTAGCCCTTTTATATTTGAACCACACAAAAGGGCGAGTATTCTATGTTTTTGACGCGAGGCTTGGCAATCAATATTTAAAAAATATCATCTTCAAAGTCACTATTTGGCCGGTCGGAGTCTAGATAATCATTAAAAATTGTCGGTTGTGTTGGTTCGATGTATTCTGTTGGCGCAGAGCCGGTGATGAAGTACTCAAAACGCGAACTGTAATCGGTTTTTGTGGTTAATAAGCCTGTTGCCCGGTCAATACGAGCGGTGGTAATGCCTTCCGGGATATAAATACTCTGCTCAGGATAATCCTTAAGCGCAACCGCCATAAATTTTATCCATTGTGGTTGAGCCGTCTTAGCGCCAGCTTCTTTACCTTTCACTTGGTTTTTTCCAAGATTAACATTTTTCCTAGTCTTGCCGAGGGTACGGCCTGGGTTATCAAAGCCAACCCACGTTGTCGCCACTAAATTAGTACTGATCCCTGAAAACCAAGTATCTTTTAAGTTATTAGTGGTCCCTGTCTTACCACCAATATCACGTCGCTTTAATACGCCTGCACGCCACCCAGTACCAGACCAGCCAGTACCTTTCGACCAATTACCGCCACCACTGATGACGCTGCGCATCATTTCAGAAACTAAAAATGCATTTTGTTCACTAATAATTCTAGGTGCTAAGCGATCTGCTGGTAGCCAGCAAAAATCTTCAAACAAAGGAACCTCAATGTTATTATGCTCTGAGGTTGAGTTGGACTTTTCACAGGCTAAGCAGGCGATTAATGGTTGAGCTTGATAAATGTTTTGTTGATCTTGATTTTCAATGCGATCAATAAAGTAAGGTTCAACTTTAAAGCCGCCATTGGCAAATGTCGCATAGCCAGTTACTGCATCTAATGGTGATATAGAAGCAGAGCCAAGGGCTAACGATTCACCATAGGGTAAATCTTTTTTATTAAATCCAAATTTAGTTAAATGGTTTATTGACCCTTTAATGCCCAATTCACGGATGAGTTTAACGGACATCACATTCTTAGATTGTGCCAGCCCTAGTCGTAATCGAGTCGGGCCATTATATATGGGCGGTGAATTTTTCGGACGCCAGGCTAAACCTTGTGATTTATTCCATTTTGTTATTGGGGCATCATTAATAATACTAGCGAGAGTAAAGCCTTTCGATAACGCATAGGAATAGATAAAAGGTTTTATATTTGAACCAATTTGGCGTTTCGCTTGTGTCACACGATTAAATTGGCTTTCAGCAAAATTATTACCGCCAACAATCGCCATAATCGCACCATCGCGAGGTGAAATAGAAACCAACGCACTGCTGACTTGAGGGATTTGAGTTAACTTCCAACTGTCTTTAACCGCGATAACTCGAATTAAATCGCCTGCTGTGACAATATCAGCGGCGAGTGTAGGCGCTGAGCCTTGATGCTCGTCATCAATAAATTTTCTTGCCCACTTCATGTGCTGCCAAGGTACTGTTATTTGCTCTCCCGAGCTTAATAAAGCCGTTAAACTTTGTTTTTCTGTCGCAATGACAACGGCAGGTTGTAGTTGCTTATAATATTTTATTTGGCTTAGGTAGTCTGTTATTTCAGTCGTACTTAATGGCTCAGTTGGTAAAGACACTTTTGAGTTAGAATATTCTTTATCTTGCCATAGTTGTTGCTCAGGGCCACGATAGCCGTGGCGCAAATCATAATCATAGATATTAGTTGCTACTGCTTGTTGTGCCGCTATTTGAAGATGTGAAGGCACAGTCGTATAGACGTTAAACCCACTAGAGTAAGCTTGGGTTTTTCCGTACTTATTCACCATCCAATGTCGAACCATTTCACCTAAATAGGGTGCATAGACTTCAATTTGGGCACCATGACGTTTAGCGGTGGTTGGGGCATTAAATGCTTGTTCAAACTCATCGTTGTTAATGTAGCCAAGTACTAGCATCCGTTTTAACACTAAATTTCGGCGTGCTTTTGAGCGTGTTGGTGAACGGATCGGGTTTAGCGTTGAAGGGGCTTTAGGTAGTCCTGCTATTACCGCCATTTGCGCTAAAGTCAGTTGGTCAGGGTTTTTACCGTAATAGACTTGAGCAGCAGCGCCAACGCCAAATGAACGATGACCTAAAGGGATTTTATTTAAATAGGCCAGTAGTATTTGATCTTTGGTTAGTTCTTGTTCTATATTTAAAGCTAGAAAGATTTCTTTAATCTTTCGGGTAAAGGTTTTTTCCCGGGTTAAAAAATAATTCCTAGCAACCTGTTGGGTGATGGTACTGGCTCCTTGTTTTTTCTTACCGGTGGTGATTAAGCTGAAAACAGCTCGGGTGATGCCAATGGGGTCAATACCTGGGTGTTGATAAAAGCGCGAATCTTCGATGGCTAAAAATGCTTGTTGCATTTTTTTTGGAATTTGTTCTAGGGTGAGAGGGGTACGACGCTTCTCTCCGTATTGAGAAATTAGTTTCCCATCTAAGGTAAATACCTTTAATGGTGTTTGTAATTTTATTTCTTTTAGGGTGCTCGCGTCAGGTAAATCTGGTGAAAAATATAAATATAAGCCAAGAATTGACATGCCACCTAAAATAGCCAGAAAAATAATAGACCTAATGACTCGTACTAAAGCATTCAATTGCATTGTTCCTATAATAATATTGGTGTAAGTTAGTGTGAAATATGAAATTTCTTTAGTAAGGATACTATAATAAACAATAAAATCAGTATAAACTCTAAATTAAAATGATTTGTCTGGAATTAAATCAGTTAGGCTTTTACTTAGTTTAATGACCTTTAAGTATTATTTCATAGAGATTAGCTGGTGTTTAATTTGTTCAATAAGACCTTCTGTCTGTTAAGTGACATAAGGTAATAATCTACCGACTCTTATAATAATGGCAGGAAGCAATGTTATCTAGTTTTTTTAAATCTCGCAGCTCGAATTTAATTGGTGTCGATATTGGCTCTCATTCGGTCAAGGCCGTTCTACTTGCAAAATCTAATACTGGTTATCAAGTGGAAGCGTTTGCGATGTTACCTATCAGTAAAGGCCTGATTGTTGACCATACTATTAATGACGTCGAAGCAACTGGCGCCGTTCTTAAAATGTTAAGAAAAAGGTTTCCTCATAAATTTCATGATGCTGCTGTCGCCGTGTCAGGTTCCGGAGTGATTACTAAAACCATTTATTTAAGCGCGGTTCAGACAGATGATGAACTAGAAGCTCAAATTGAAGTGGAAGCTGATAATCTAATTCCGTACCCGCTTAATGAAGTTAATATCGATTTTGAAAAGCTTAAAATCAATGAATCAGATCCTGGCAAGGTTGATGTTTTATTAACGGCTGCACGGACTGAACTCGTTGAAACTCGGGTTAGTGCGCTAGAGATTGGCAACTTCAATGCCAAGATAATGGATATTGAAGGTTATGCTCTTGGTCGTGCTTATGAGTTGGTTAAAGGTCAGCTACCGATTGGGGCAAGCGACTCACCAATTGCATTGGTCGACATTGGAGCATCAATGCTAACGGTAGCTGTCATTGAGAATGGTGAAACTGTTTTTATTCGGGAACAGGCATTTGGTGGTGAACAATATACTCAGTCGATTGTTGGGTTTTATGGCATGAATTATGATGAAGCGGAAGTGGCTAAAATCAATAATGAATTACCACGTAATTACGTATTTGAAGTACTTGCGCCATTTCAAACGTCGATGATTCAACAAATCCGCCGAACTTTACAAATATACGCAACCTCTAAGGGTAATAATGATATTGAGAATATTGTTGTATCGGGTGGTTGCTCTTTCTTGGAAGGGATTAGTACCTTGTTATCTGAAGAATTAAGAATTCCGGCGATGGTAGCGAAACCATTCGAAAATTGTTCTTTTGCAGATAATGTTAAATCGGAACAGCTGCTTAAAGAATCTCCTAAATTTATGGTTGCCTGCGGGCTAGCGTTAAGGAGTTTTAGCTAATGCCTTCAATTAATTTATTACCTTGGCGTGAAGAAGCTAAGCAGCAACGCCTTAATGAGTTTTATGGTTTTATGGGTGGTGCTGCTTTATTTTCTTGTTTACTGGTATATGTCGTGATATCTATCATTGGTAGTCAAATAGAACAGCAACAAGCCAAAAATAATTTTCTGGTTCAAGAAACAGCAATCCTTGAGCAACGAATCTCAGAAATAAAAGATATTCGTGAAACGAAAGATAACTTGAAAAAACGAATGGATCTGATTGAAAAATTACAAAATGCAAGAAATCTTCCGACTTATCTCATGGATAACATGGCAAAAATAGTGTCTCCTGGTGTTTATCTCGATAAGATAGAACGCGTCGGTAATACCTTATGGGTTAGTGGTTTGAGTGAGTCGAATAATCATTTAGCCAATACTATTCGTAATGTTGAAACTTCGCAGTGGTTTAGCACCCCATTGTTGCAAAAAATTAAAATTGATAATGATACTAATAACGCAATAGAAAAATTAAGGGGATTGAGTAAATTCTCAATGCGAGTAGATATCAATTTACGGACTGAAAAGGAGAATAACGATGGAAATTAAACTATTAACCGAATTGCAAGAGTTAGATAGTGAGAATCCGAGTTCATGGCCTAATTCAGTCAAGATGTTCTTTATTGTGATGGTGGCTATTTTTACATTAGGACTAGGCTATTACCTGTTTGTCAATGATGAGTTAAGCACCTTAGAGAGAGAAACAGCGAAAGAACAAACATTAAGAAAGACTTATCGTTTGAAACATAGTTTAGCGGCTAACTTAGGTGATTATCGCGCCCAAATGGAAATATTAGAAATACAATTAGCGACCATGCTTAAGAAATTACCTGCAGGGCATGAAACACCTGGTTTGCTAGATGATATTACCTTTGTCGCCACCCACTCTGGATTGAAAATCGTGTCTATTACGTGGGGGGACGAGCAGGAGAAGGAGTTTTATACTGAGTTACCGCTCGATATCGATGTTGAGGGGCGCTATCATGAGTTTGGCCGATTTGTGAGTGAAATCGCCAATCTGCCAAGAATAGTGAGCTTGCATGACTTTGATATCACAGCGATAGAAAAATCAAAGGAGTTGAAGCTAAAGATAGTGGCTAAAACCTATCGTTACAAAGAAATGGAGGCTGAAAAGTGAAATATATTGTTATCCTAACCCTACTATTTATTGTTCAAGGTTGCTCTAACGATATTAGTGATGTTGAGCAATTCGTTACGTCGATTAAAGTGACGAAAGGCAATGATATAGAAAGCATACCTGAGCCATCAACATTTATTCATTTTGAATATAGCGCCGCATTTCTGCGCAGTCCTTTTGATCAGCCACAACAAGAACTAACGATTGATGTCATCACGCAATCTCGCGATTGTTTACAACCGGATGTTAAGCGCAATAAGTCGGTACTTGAAGCCTATGGACTTGAAAATTTAACCATGATGGGATCCTTAGGTTTATCAAAAGATTTATGGGCCTTAGTTAAGACCGCTAATGGCGAAGTCTACAAAGTGAAAAAAGGCAACTATATTGGTCTGTTTCATGGTCAAGTTACTCGTGTTAGTGAGCAGCAAATTGAGTTAATGGAAGTTGTTCCGGATGGTTCAGGTTGTTGGATGGAAAGAAGTAATAGCCTTGCTTTAATCTCTGGTGATGAGTTGAAAGAAAAGATATGAATGACATAGTAAATAAATTGATAAATTACCGGTGCATAGCCCAACTAAATTTTGCCAAGGAGACAATGGTGGCATTTACTAAAAAATTAATGACGAGTCTAATGTTGACTGTACTTTCGATACCGATGCTGGCGCAAGCTGTGGAGCTAGTCGATGTTAGGTATAGCGATATGGTTGAAAACCAACTTAAGTTAGAGTTTATTTTTGATTCTAAGATTACCAAACCTCAAAGCCATATTGTTGCTAAACCGACTCAGTTAGTGCTTGATTTTATTGGGGCATCAAGCTCTTTAGCACTAAATAACTTACCGATTAACGGCTCTGGTGTTAAAAGTTTATCGCTTAAATCAACCGCTAACGCATTGAGCATTGCAATAAATTTAAACCACCTTGTTGAATACCAACAACTTGTTCATGATAATATGTATGTCGTTATTATTGGTGATAAAGCTAATATTGTCCCGATTGAGCAAAATATTAAGATTAAAAAATCAGATATTGCCAAAGCGAAAATTGAGACGATTAGAGCAACATCGCTGAACCAAGTTAAGTCGATTGATTTTAGATTAAACAGTCGCAAAGATGGTGAATTAAAAATAGAATTTGATAATAGTTCATTAGTTGCTGATGTTACTCAAAATGGACGAAAGTTAATTATTAAGTTATTGGGATCTGATATTGCAGAGGGTGATTTATACACCATGGATGTGATGGATTTTTCAACCCCAGTGAGTCGATTTGAAACCTTCAGAGAAAAAAATGGTGTACGTATTGTTGTTGAAATGAGTAAAGCATTTCAATTTGAACATCGTCAGGAGGGCAATGAATTTATCCTAACGGTGAAGTCACCTAAAAAAGGGACTAAGCGGGTCGCTCATAAAAAGAAAGTTGTCTACTCTGGTAAGAGAATGTCGCTTAACTTTCAGAAAGTTGAAATTAGAACAGCCTTACAAATTATTGCTGACTATAACGACTTTAACTTAGTGACTGGTGATAACGTTTCGGGCGATATCACGTTACGGATTGAAGATACGCCTTGGGATCAAATACTAGATATTGTATTGAAACTAAAGGGACTGGATAAACGAATTGATGGCAACATTCTGTTGGTTGCTCCAGCAAAAGAGTTGATCGAGCGTGAAGCTGCAGACCTTCAAGCCAATAAAAATGTTGAAGAGTTGGCGCCTTTATATTCAGAATTTTTACAAATTAATTATGCTAAGGCTCGGGTCATTGCCGGATTGCTCGATAGTGGTAAATCACGATTGTTATCACAACGAGGTAGCGTTGCGGTCGACGAACGAACCAATATCCTATTAATTCAGGATACCGCTAAAAAATTAGACGATGTTCGACGTTTAGTTGAAGTGTTAGATGTGCCAGTAAGACAAGTGGTGATTGAAGCACGAATAGTGACGGTTACTGACAATGTGAATGAAGAGTTTGGTATTCGTTGGGGCGTAACTGATACGGTGACCAATGGAGCACTTTCTGGTAACTTAACCGGAGCAAATACGGCAAGACAAGGTTCTATTCCTGCATTGGATGATCGCTTAAATGTGAATTTACCTGTTAGTTCACCAGCAGGAACGATTGCATTTCAAGTGGCAAAACTGGCCGATGGTACATTACTTGACCTTGAATTAAGCGCGTTAGAGCGTGAAAATAAAGGTGAGGTTATTGCACGACCTAGTATTACTACCTCTAACCAAAAGGCAGCCTATATCGAGCAGGGTACTGAAATACCTTATGTATCTGCTGCTTCTAGTGGTGCGACAACGGTAACGTTTAAGCAAGCTGTATTGGCGCTGAGAGTGACCCCTCATATCACGCCAGACGATCGCATTATTCTAGATTTGGTCATTACGCAAGATACACGTGGTGATACAGTGAAGACCGCAACCGGTGAGGCCGTCGCTATCAACAAACAAGAGATTGGCACTCAAGTGTTAGTTGATAATGGCGAAACGATTGTACTTGGTGGTATTTATCAACAAGAACTCTCAAAAGTTGTGTCGAAAGTACCAGTACTTGGTGATGTTCCTCTTCTAGGTTGGTTATTTCGAACACAGAAAGATGTGACTGAACGTCGAGAATTATTGATTTTTGTGACGCCTCGTATCGTGGTTGAGCGCAATAAAAGGAATTAATAACATCGTGCCGACCTTGATTTTTTCTCGGTCGGCTTAACATCTCGAGAAAACTTACCTTTCACCCCTTGCGTTTGCTATCAAGTTGCTGAGATAATACGCGGCTAAATTCGCCTTAATTAATATTAGAAAGCATTTTAAAGATATTTATTCATTATGAAGAGTAAATATTAATGGTTAAGGCTGGGGCAGAGTTCTGAATTCTGCGAAGTTGATTTTATAGAATGTAGTGATAATGGCTGAGAAACGAAATATATATATTGTTGGTCCTATGGGTGCAGGTAAAAGCACTATCGGCAGACACATTGCGCAACAACTCCACTTGGAGTTTTTTGATTCCGATAATGAAATTGAAGAGCGAACTGGCGCTGAAATCTCTTGGGTTTTTGACGTTGAAGGTGAGGATGGCTTCCGAGTACGTGAAGCTGGCGTTATCGATGATTTAACCCAAATGCAAGGTATCGTGTTAGCAACTGGCGGTGGGTCTATTTTAACTAAAGAAGTGCGTAACCGTTTGTCGGCACGTGGTTTTGTGGTTTATTTGGAAACAACGATTGATAAGCAGTTAGCACGGACACAACGGGATAAACGTCGTCCTTTATTACAAACGGACAAGCCTCGTGAAGTGTTGGAAGCATTAGCAGCAATCAGAAATCCTCTTTATGAAGAAATTGCTGATCTAACTGTTCGCACAGACGAGCAAAGCGCTAAACTAGTGGCAAAAGAAATTATTGATAAATTGGGTTTCTAATCGCATGAAACAGCTCAAGGTACAATTAGGTGATCGCAGTTATCCGATTTATATCGGTCAAAATTTGTTTGTGGATAGTGAGTTACTAACTCGTCATATCAATGCTAACAAAGTAATGATTGTCACTAACACCGTGGTTGCCCCATTGTATTTAGAGCAAGTCAAAAAATCAATTGAGTCATCTGGTAAGCAGGTTGATGTCACTATCCTTCCTGATGGTGAGCAGTACAAAACATTGGAAACGCTTAATGTAATATTTGATGGTTTACTGCAACATCAACATGGTCGTGACACTTGTATCGTCGCCTTAGGTGGTGGTGTTATAGGCGATATGGCCGGTTTTGCTGCGTCTTGTTATCAACGGGGAGTTGATTTTATTCAATTGCCGACGACGTTGTTAGCCCAAGTCGATTCTAGTGTTGGTGGTAAAACTGCAGTAAACCATCCTCTGGGCAAGAACATGATCGGCGCATTCCATCAGCCTAAAGCGGTGTATATCGACATTAACTGTCTTAATACCCTTGCTAAGAATCAGTTTGCAGCTGGTATGGCTGAAGTTATCAAATATGGAATTATCTGGGATCGTGATTTTTTTGACTGGTTAGGTGAAAATAAATCGCAAGTCACCGAATTGTCGAGCCAATCGCTTACCTATCTTATTGCTCGATGTTGCGAAATCAAAGCTGAAGTTGTGTCTTGTGATGAGAAGGAACATGGAGTACGTGCCCTGCTTAATTTGGGACACACCTTTGGTCATGCGATAGAGTCAGAGCAAGGTTACGGTGCGTGGTTACACGGTGAGGCCGTTGCGGTTGGCATGATCATGGCTGCAAAAACGTCGCTGAAAATGGGGTTAATAGCCTCTGACGAGCAGGACTTAATAACGCAGCTGATTACGTTATATGATTTACCAACAAAACACCCCAATGATATGCAACTTCCTGAGTTTTTACGGCATATGGCGATCGATAAAAAAGTGATTGCTGGTCAACTTCGTTTTGTTTTACCAACAAGTATTGGTGCTGCAGAATTGGTAGCCAATGTGACGCAAGAGACATTAAAGCAAGTCATTGTTAGCGACTAGTTGATTATGTCAGGTAACGCTTCAGGTTTGTCGGTGATGGATGTTCAACTGGATCCACAAATAAAGCTATTGTCTCGACTGCAATATATCATCAATACTGGTAGTCAATTTTGCGTGTTGAACGGTGGCCCTGGTGTTGGTAAAAGTTTTGTCGCGAACCTGTTGATTGAGCAGATTAACCATACTTTTCTAGTGAACATTAAATGCCAAAAAAACTTTAAGTCCGATGATTTTCAACGGGAGCTTATTTGTCAATTAGCGACCGATGATTTATCTGAATTGAACCAGCCTTTGGAGTTAGCATTAAGTTATGCTAGTCAATATTATAAAACGCCGATATTAATTTTAATTGATAACGCCGATTATATGTCACAGTCTATGGTTAATTCACTGCTTGGTAGTTTTAATGAGTTTATTAGGGGGCATTCTAATTATCAGTTGAATATCTTGCTGGTTGGTGATTTAAAGCGTGGTAAACCTATATCTGAAGATATCTCAATATCGGACTCGGGGCAAATATCTGAGTATACCTTGGGTTATCTGTCTGCTAGTGAAGCTAAACCGTTTTTAAGCGCGATTCATCCTGATTGGTCAACACGTCAACTGGATGACTATCTTGCTTGTTTAGAGCCGCAGAAAATATCACCGAAAAATTTAATTTATAATGACACTGAGTTGACTGTAAAACCTCGTCCGAGTTTTTTGATGCCACTATTAGTGGTTCTTATCTTAATGATTTTAGTGGTATTTTTATGGATTAATCATAATGATAAAGAAACGACTCGAGTGATTGATGCTCGCTCTGAGTTACCGAGTCAAACATTCTCACTGCCTAAGCAACAGCCACAAATGATTCAAGAGCCTGAATTGGTCACCGAAGTTGAAGTTAACATTGATCAGCCTGTTAGTATTCCTTTACCTGTTGGCATTGTCGAAAAAACTCCGGCAGAGGAAAAATTAACGCTTGATCAGACCGTTGATGATGAGGTTGCTAACGCTATTATCGAGACGCATAATAACTATGTTTTTGACGAAGAATATCTGCTTAAGGTTACTTCATCTAACGTTTCACTGATGTTAGGTGGTTATAGTAAGCGTGCTGTATTGGATTGGATCGTATTACGGCTAAACAACCAGCCTAATGTCTATATCTATCAAACAATTCGTAACGATAAAGAATGGTTTGTGTTACTCTACGGAAGTTTTGCTGATAGGGCTCAAGCACAGAGTGTGCTGCGCAATATACCTGCCGATTTAAGATCTTTTTCACCATGGATTAAGTCATTTAAAGCGATCCAAACTGAAATATTACAGCGTCAATTGTAACGGAACATAATAGTTAAATTAATGAAAAAGCAACGTGCATTTTTAAAGTGGGCCGGTGGTAAATACGGCTTGATGGAAGACATTTCAAATATACTGCCTCAAGGGGACCGCTTGGTTGAACCTTTTGTTGGGGCTGGTTCTGTTTTTCTTAATACGGACTATTCTGAGTATTTACTGAATGATGTCAACCAAGATTTAATTAACCTTTACCAATTGTTACAAACTGATCCTGAGAGTTATATTACAGAAGTAAGAAAATTATTTACCGCTGATAATAATGATAGTGAACGCTACTATGAGATCAGAAAGCAATTCAATTTAAGTGTCGATCCCTTTGAGCGCTCGTTACTGTTTTTGTATATGAATCGTCATGGTTATAATGGCTTGTGCCGTTATAATTTGAAGGGGGGCTATAACGTTCCCTTTGGTCGCTATAAAAAACCATATTTTCCAGAGAATGAGTTATGGTTATTTGCTGAGAAATCACAAAAAGCGATTTTTACCTGCGAATGCTTTCGAGAAACATTTAAGCGGACTCAGTCAGGTGATGTCATTTATTGCGATCCGCCTTATGCACCACTGTCGCCAACCGCTAGTTTTACCAGTTATTCTGGTCAGGGGTTTAAACTGATTGATCAACAACAGTTGGCCGAAGTATCAGTTGATGCAATGCAAAGAGATATTTCGGTGTTAATTAGCAACCATGATTTACCATTAACGCGAGACTTATATCAGCAGGCGGAACTAACGATAAAATCAGTGAAAAGAACTATTAGTCAAAAAGCAGGAAAGCGACTCAAGGTTGATGAAGTGTTAGCGTTGTACAGTGCTAAGTCTTAACGATTAAGGCGTTATTAACTCCAATAAATCGATGAAGTGGAATTGAGTCGAAGAACTTCCAGATATCCAATCTAGCCAATCTAATGTATCACTAACACTGTTACATGACATCGCCGCATTATTCTTCTCACACAGTTTGATGATTAATGAATGATGATCGACCGAAGATACGGTGATGGCTGAAGCTCCGAGCAATATAGGCATCATAATAAGAATTCGTTTAAATTTAATCACTAATTTGTCCTTCCATCGACTTAGGTGACCTTCGATTATAATCAACAAAAGGTTAAATGGCTAGATATCGTTCAATAATTTTGCGGCGAGTTTGCGCTATGCAACCTTGGAATTGTGTTATTGTTAGCGCTTATTTAATTGAGAGTAATAGCACAATGAAAGCAAGTGTAAGTTGGGTAGCAAACGAAACTTTTATCGGCGAATCAGCGTCTGGTCATCAAGTGATTATGGATGGCAATAGCCAAGATTCAAAAGCACCTAGCCCAATGGAAATGGTCCTGATGTCGGTTGGTGCTTGCAGTTCGGTTGATGTCGTCAGTATTTTGAAAAAGGCGCGTCAAGATGTCGTTGGTGTTAAGGTTGAGCTGACCTCTGAACGCCGTGATGATGCACCGCGTTATTTCACTAAGATCCACCTTCATTTTATTGCGACGGGAACCGACATTAGTTCAAAGCACTTAGAACGCGCCGTTAGCTTGTCGGCTGAAAAATACTGTTCAGTGGCATTAATGCTTGAAAAAAACGTGGAAATAACTCACAGTTCAGAAATCGTAGCTGTTTAATTTTTAATGGATGTCGTAATTACATCGGTTAGTTAGCTGATGTAATCATAAGGAGAATGAGATGAATAAATTGATTTTTTTATTGGCTTTTATTTTAGTCGGTTGTAATGCACAGGAGCAAACTACCATGTCCAAAGCCCCTAGTATTGATGTGTCACAGCCGAAATTAGCTAGCTCAGTCATTCCTTTTACTGGCAAGGTTATTTATGTTGAGCTAGAAGGTGGCTTCTGGGCTGTCGTGACCGAGCAAGGGAAAAAACTCAATGGCGGGCTTCCTAACGAGCTCCAATTACATAATCAGGGTGTTAGTGGTTACTACCAACTAAACACGGGCATGATGTCATTTCAACAATGGGGTGAACTGGTTATTTTTAGTGAACTCAAAGCTGTTGGTAAACCTGGTATTAAACCTAATTCAATGTAGATAAATAGATCTAAATTAGTTTATGGGTATTGATAGTGTTTTGGGTGGGGTAATACAAGGATAAGAAAAAGTGGTCGGTGATAGAGGATTCGAACCTCTGACCCTCTGGTCCCAAACCAGATGCGCTACCAAGCTGCGCTAATCACCGACATATTTTCTTTTGTGCTTTTAAGTAATGGGGTGGCTAATGGGGCTCGAACCCACGACAACCGGAATCACAATCCGGGACTCTACCAACTGAGCTATAGCCACCAATACTTAATTTTCCGCGAATGGCGCGCCCAAGAAGATTCGAACTCCTGGCCTCACCCTCCGGAGGGGTACGCTCTATCCAGCTGAGCTATGGGCGCATATCCGTAATGCGGATGCACATAATAAGGATTTTATTGGAACTCGTCTACTATAAATTCAAAAAAACATGCTAATCGCTTTAAAATAACTCAGCTTGCTTTGTTTTTAATCACTGTTACAAGTATTTGCGCGCGCTAGACTATGAACATGGCTAATTATCAAGTTATAATAACGCCGAGCAATGAAATATTAATAGTTATAGTCAGGGGTTTAACACATGAGCATTCATGTATCAAAAGTAGTAATGGGCATTACTGCCGCATTAGCTATGTCGTTTGTGGCTCATGCCAGTGAACAGACTAACGCTGAAATTTTAAAACGTATTCAGCCAGTGGGTAACGTTTATCTTGCTGGTGCAGTTAAAGAAGTTGCTGCAGTACCAACTGGTCCTCGTTCTGGTGAAGATGTTTATAATACGACCTGTATTGGTTGTCATGGTACTGGCGCTGCCGGTGCACCTAAAATGGGTGATGCAGCTGCTTGGGCCCCTCGTAAAGCCCAAGGCATGGATGTATTATTTACCCATGCCTTAAAAGGTTTTAATGCAATGCCTCCTAAGGGGACTTGTATGGCTTGTAGTGATGATGAACTTAAAGCCGCTATTGAGCATATGACAAACTCGATTTAAAAGATTCACCTTTAAAATTAAAAAAGGCTGTTATCGATGATAACGGCCTTTTATTTAACCTGAACTCTGGTGATTTACTATTTTTTTAGCATGGCGCGTAAGTTAGCAATCGCAGAGTTTGCGGTATCTTTACGCTGCTCATTGGTTGGTCTCGGCTTGCGAGATTCCCACTCTAAGTCATCTTGGGGTAACTCATCTAAAAATCGACTGCCTGTTGGTTTAAATACTTCACCATATTGACGTCGCTCTTTAGCTTGAGTAAAAATCAACTCCCGCTGTGCTCTAGTGATCCCCACATAGGCTAAACGGCGTTCTTCTTCGATATTATCTTCATCAATACTGGTTTGGTGCGGCAATAAACCTTCTTCCATACCGACCATAAAGACGATCGGGAATTCTAGTCCTTTTGAGGCATGTAACGTCATTAGCTGAACTTGATCGGCTTGTTCATCCTCTTCGCCACGCTCCATCATGTCACGTAGGGTTAAACGGGTGACAACTTCAGGTAAGGTCATCGGTTCATCAAGATCATCACCATCGAGCATTCCGCTGACCCAAGTGAACAACTGGCTGACATTTTTCATCCGCATTTCGGCGGCTTTACCACTGGGACTAGTTTCGTACAGCCAATCTTCATAGTTAATATCTCGAACAATTTGACGAACTGCCTCGAGCGGGTCGCCTCGCTCAGCCTGATCGCCTAACTCAACTAACCAGCGGGTGAAGCGTTGCAATATCACTAGTTTTTCA
The DNA here is from genome assembly GCA_013214965.1 of Gammaproteobacteria bacterium. Taxonomy (GTDB): domain Bacteria; phylum Pseudomonadota; class Gammaproteobacteria; order Enterobacterales; family Psychrobiaceae; genus Psychrobium. The sequence continues at coordinate 3,466 of JABSRU010000034.1, read as the reverse complement.
CCATGAAGGGTTTGTTCCAAGCCTAATTCAAAGCTAGCCGCAAACAAACTTAAGTGGCGCATGTTGGCATAATTACCCAATTTTTCGAGCGTCGCGGCACCGATGCCACGTTTGGGTAAATTAACCACCCGTAAAAATGAGGTGTCATCGTCAGGGTTAACCAATAATTTGAGATATGACATGATGTCTTTAATTTCAGATCTGGAAAAAAACGAAGTACCACCGCTGATTTTATAGGGAATTCGATTAGTCATTAAGGATTTTTCGAAGATCCGAGATTGGAAGTTACCACGGTATAAGATGGCAAACTCACTATAGGCGGTTTTGTTCATAAACTTGTGACGAATAATCTCTGCGACAACGCGTTCAGCTTCATGCTCTTCATTTTTCCCATAAATAACCCGCAATAAAGCCCCTTCACCTAAGGTACTAAAGAGCTTTTTATCAAAAACATGAGGATTATTGTCGATCAAAATATTGGCGCAACGTAAAATTCGACTGCTCGAGCGGTAATTTTGTTCTAGCTTGATCAGTTTTAAATTAGGAAAATCAGTTTGTAGCAATACTAGGTTTTGTGGTTTTGCACCACGCCAAGAGTAGATCGACTGATCGTCATCACCAACCACGGTTAATTTACCACGGGTGCCCGTTAGAATTTTGATCATTTCATATTGACTGGTGTTGGTATCTTGATACTCATCGACTAATAAGTAATGGAAACGATTTTGCCAGCGCTCTCTTACTTCACTATTAAGTTTTAGTAATAAAGTGGGCATCATAATGAGATCGTCGAAATCTAATGCGTTATAGGCTTTTAATTGATTTTGGTAACGCTTATAAAGTTGCGCATATAAAACGTCTTGACCTGAGTCGGCAGTGGCGATCGCTTGCTCGGGTAAAATTAAATCGTTTTTAAAATTCGAGATAATTCCCTGCAATAAATTAAGTTGATCTTTATCACCTTCAAGTTCTTTATCGGTTAGCTCTTTTAGTAGTGATAACGTGTCTTGACCATCAAACAGAGTAAAGCCCGCTTTCATGCCCAGGGTTTTAATTTCGCGTTTGATGATAGTTAAACCCAAGGTATGGAAGGTCGAGATGGTTAAACCTCGTGCCTCTTTTTTACCTAAACTTTGGCTTAAGCGTTCTTTCATCTCGCGTGCTGCTTTATTGGTAAAGGTTACGGCCGCAATATTACGTGCTTTATAACCACAAGTTTGCACCAAATAAGAGATTTTATTAATGATAACGCGAGTTTTACCACTACCAGCACCTGCAAGCACCAGGCAAGGGCCGTCAATGTAGTGAACCGCTTCATTTTGTTGGGGATTTAGCTTCATATTAATTCTCTTAAACTTGGACTAGCGAATTTTACCTGATATTAGGTACAATAGTCCTCAAAATAAGGAGTAATTATGATAAACCCTCAAAAACTTGAAGAAATTGCAGCCCAACTAACGGGTTCTCTACCGCCAGGGCTTAAAGCCTTTGCTGATGATTTCGAAACAAAAACCAAACAGGTGCTACAATCGCAACTAAATAAACTCGATGTCGTGTCACGCGAAGAATTTGATGTGCAAACTCAAGTGTTATTGCGCACCAGAGAAAAATTGGTCGTATTAGAACAACAAGTCGCACAGTTAATTGCTCAACAAACGAATCAAACAGAGCAAAACAGCGAACAGTAGAGGTAATATAGATGGATCAGTATGTCGTTATTGGAAACCCCATTGAACAAAGCCGTTCACCATTGATCCATCGTCAATTTGCGATACAAACTAAACAGCAAATGGATTATCAAAAACAATTGGTGGCGTTAGATCAGTTCGTATCATTTATTGAGCAGTTTAAAGCGAGTGGTGGCCAAGGTTGTAATATTACCGTACCTTTTAAAGAACAAGCGTTTTTGATTGCTGATCAGCTGTCTGCACGTGCTGAGGCTGCGGGCGCTGTTAACACGTTAACTTTTAAAGATGATGGCACTATTATTGGCGATAACACTGATGGTCAAGGGTTAGTCGGTGATATTCTAGCGAATAATATCAAGATAGTAGGGCGGAAAATCCTATTGATTGGAGCCGGTGGTGCAGCTCGAGGTTGTATTTTACCTTTACTAGCGCAATCACCTAGTTGTTTAACCATCACCAATCGTTCATTTGATAAGGCAAAGTTACTGAGTGATCATTTTAAAACTGCAGGGGCGATCGAAGCTGTTGCGTTAAATGAACTCGAAAATAGTTATGACATTATTATTAATTCAACCTCAGCCAGTTTATCTAATCAATTACCAAATATAGATCGCTCGGTAATTTCCACTGCTCAATGTTGCTATGACATGGTTTATGACGCGCAAGAAACATGCTTCTTAGCTTGGGCGCGAGAGCTTGGGGTGCCAACAAGGCTCGATGGTTTAGGGATGCTAGTTGGGCAAGCAGCCGAAAGTTTTAGATTATGGCGTGGTGTTACCCCTGCGACCGAGGATGTATTAGCCAGCCTAAGGGCAATGATATGAATCAAAACGTATTATTTAATGACGATTTCCACTGGGATCAACCTCAACAATTGGTTTGTTTTAGTGCTCAAAGTGCAGGAGCATTAATTCGATGTTTTTTAACCCAGAGCTATCTCGATAAAATAGGAGCTGCTGGTGATAACGAACAAACAATCGTTGAGCAATGCCTATTAATGCAATTTGATATCGAAGATGATGCTCAACAAGCGATTGAAGATGAGCATCTCAACGATAAGAGTGAATTGTGGTTAAGTTAAAGTTGTCCTAAGTAGTTATCTTTTAGCTCAACATAATTAATCGCTGATTTTGATAAGAAACTACGTTCGCTATCATTTAGCGGTCGAGCTTTACGCATTGGGTTGCCAACGTATAAAAAACCAGATTCTAATCGTTTATTTGGTGGTACTAAGGTACCGGCACCAATAAAGACATCATCTTCAACTATTACATTATCCATAATGATTGCACCCATCCCGACTAAGATCCGTGAACCAAGCTGGCAACCATGTAACATCACTTTATGCCCTATAGTGACATCATCACCAATAATTAAAGGGTAGCCAGCAGGGTTGTTCTCGCTAATACGTGTTACATGCAATACGCTGCCATCTTGGATATTGGTGCGCTGACCGATCCGAATAATGTTAACGTCACCTCTAATTGCGACAAATGGCCAAACGCTACAATCATCCCCAAAATGAATATCACCACAAACAACAGCGCTACTATCTATATAAGTACGTTCACCGAGTGTTGGATAGATGCCTTTATAATGTCGTAATACAGCTTTCATTGTTAAATCCTAACTAATTCTATAATTTAACCTCATATTAATCGAAATTTGGCGTTAAATCCTGCTATTTGTTGTAAATCTAAGCGAACGAATAAAAGATCGAAAAAAGCCCTTGCCAAGGGACTGAACTTCTCTATAATGCGCCTCACTGAAACGGGAAA